>NZ_CAJYTV010000010.1:0-4805 GCF_913777885.1 uncultured Agrobacterium sp.
CTGTATTCATGAAGCTGTGCCACAACTGACCCGGTCGACCGAGACAAAATTGTTTAAAAATTTCAGCACGTTCTCCCGACCAATCCAAGTGCCGCTAGATAGTCGGGATGCCCGATGATAGAACGAATGGCCGATCAGAAGGGCTGATCCTCATCCTCGTCGAGGTCATCGTCTTCCTCCTCATCATTGTCGTCGTCATATTGGCTTGAGCGCTCTTCGATGGCGAACGCCACTGAGCCGAAGTCGTTCTCGTCGAGATCCTGGAAGACGCTCGGAAGTCTATTGGGTGCGAACAGGGTTATACCTTGCTGAGCGAGATCCTCGATGAGTTCGTTTCCGAGCGTTAGGTTTGCGCTACCTGCCCAGCGTCGCGACCGCCATTCCAGAAGCAACGGCCAGTAGGGTCCAGCCCCGGTTTCGTTCGTGACGATCTCAGCGGCAGCTTCAAATACGGCGGGTGAGACCAGAGTCTGCTCGACGCAGGAGAGCAGCGCCATCACAGTGAGCGGACCGCAGTTCTGAACAATCAGATTGGCCGTTCTGATGGGGATCTCAATGCCGAGCCGGATCGCGGCATAAAGTGCCCACGACACTTCACCATCGTTTCCGAGGCGCCCGTGCCGATCCAGTATCGCCACCAGGATCGGCGACCAGTCGGCGATTACGAGGTCGCGGAACGCCAAGTGGCGCCAGACGATCATTCGGGCGACGTAGTCGATGGAATGACCGAAATGCACCGCAGCGCGCTTGAGGAAGGGTTCCACAACAGGCCATTGGGTGGCGGCGAGGTTCGACCGATCCAAGTAGCGAAGGGTGTACTTGAGAACCCCGTCGTCGTTGTTTTCCGAGGTGAGCGAGAAAGCGTATTCAAGCGCTGCACGAAGTCGCTCCGGAATGCGTCGATCAAGCGAATTGCTTGCGAACTCGAACTTGGCGGCGATGTCAGTCGGCCATGTGTCGGAAAAGGAAAAATTATCGGAGTGAATCGCCGTCTTCGATTCGTTGATGTCCAACTCAAAAAACCGAATGGCTTCCCTGTAACGCCACAGCGCCTCCTCGGCTGCGGCGTGGGTGTCGGCACCGATCCAAACGTCGTCGACGTGCCGTATCAGGTCGCAGTTTTGATGACCGCCGCGGCGGACAAATTCTTGGTCGATCGCGGTGCCGATCACCTCCGCGACGTATCTCGACGCGTCAGGTCCGACTGGAACGCCAATCGTCTGGCCGTCTTGCCCTGCCCGAACGATTAGGTCGAGACGGTTGGCGTAACAGTTCGCGGACGCGGGATTGCGGTCCGCCTTTGCGGCGGTCCGCCCGTGTACGGCCCAAGGAATCGAGTGGGTGTAGATCGTGTGGTAGAATCGCGAGATGTCAGTCCGCGCGACGAAGCGATACCGAGCGAGACGCGATAGCCGAGCGCTTTCGAGCTCGGAATGCGATGCGATCGTTACTGCCCTGTCCATATCTGGGTTGTGTACGGGTTTGGACAGGCTGAAATTTGACAGCGCGAAATGCTGCGTGAGCTCCGCCTCCCGGTTGGCAACAAAGCGCGCGAGATCGTGGGCTGTCGACGGATGGACGAACGAAACTTCGCGACGCGTCATCCCTCGTTTGGACGCGTTGAACGGAGATGACCTAACCGGATGCCTCCCGTCGGTGAGCCATTCGTTGCGAGCCGCAAGGTTGGCGCCGATAGCAGCCGTCACGAAAGTCGGCGGTAGGTTCTCGGGTAGATACCCTTTTTCGAGAAGATCGTGCTTCAGTGCCATCGGCATTATGATGACACTGCGATTTGATCATGGCCAACGAAAGTCTGCTTTTGGCATGAGCGAACGTCGATATGTCTACTAGGAACGACCGGCTTTGGTCGAGAGCCGCTATCGCGGAAAACGGTGGGAAGCGGACACTCTCGCGATCGCAAAACCCGGGTCCGCTAGGGTAAAAAGCGAACCCGTGTTGGACAGATCATGCAGGAAAATGAATTCCGCATAATTTGTTGCCGTCTGGGTCGCGAAAATAGGCGAGTTCGACTGTTCCCAGCGATGCCGTATTGCGCGGGCCGGGCGGGGCTTCGATCGAGGTGCCGCCGTTGGCGACCGCGGTATCATGAAGCTGCTTCACTTGTTCAGGCGAGTTGCACGAAAAGGCGACGGTGCTGCCGTTGGCGACGCTTGCCGGTTCGTCGTTAATCGGCTGGCTGACGATGAAGTTGGTTCCGTTGCCATTATTATAGATCAGCCGCGTATGGCCGCTGTCGGCGATGTTCCGCGCCCCTTCGCCTGCCCCCAAAGTGGCGAGCACCGTGTCGTAGAAGCGCTTCGACCGTTCAATGTCGTTCGATCCGACCATGGTGTGAAAAAGCATCCGGGCTCTCCTTGGGGCTGATCGACTTCCGATCGCCACTAGCCTTATCACCTACCCGGCCCATAGGACGCGGTCACCCCCGGGTCGTCGAATGTCCACAATTGGTCGGCATAGGCACCCGAGCAATACCAGACCGTCATACCCGCAAGCGTTCTTCCGATGGCCGATCTGGCCATTGGAGAACGATCATGGAGATGCCTGAAACCGAGCGCACCGTCACAAAGCGGCAAGTCTGGAATGCCGGAAGAACCGTCGGTGCGAAGCGTGCCCTCAAACCGAAGCAGATTTGGGAAATTCGGTTCTATCTCAATCAGCGTCGACGCCTGCGAGATCGGGCGCTGTTCGATCTGGCGATCGACAGCAAACTCCGAGGCTGCGACTTGGTGCAGATGAGGATCGGCGACCTTGTCAGCAGCGGGCAAGTCCGAACGCGAGCGATTGTCATGCAGCAGAAAACAGGCCGACCGGTTCAGTTCGAGCTACTTCCAGATGCTCGCGCCAGCCTGCTGGCTTGGCTGGAGCGGCGGGGCGGCACGGTGGACGACTACGTCTTCCCCAGTCGAGTCGATCGTGATGGGCATCTCAGCACTCGCCAGTACGCCAGGCTTGTCGATGAATGGGTGACAGGGGTCGGTCTGATGCGAAGTGAATACGGTACGCACTCGCTCCGCCGAACGAAGGCATCAATCATCTACAGGGCAACCGGCAATCTGCGAGCTGTCCAGATCCTGCTCGGCCATAGCAAGATCGAGAACACGGTCCGCTATCTCGGCATCGATGTGGAAGACGCACTTGCCCTCGCCGAGAACACCGAGATTTGACCTGTCGGCTCCTCGCTCGGGCGAGGGGCCGCCCTTACGGCGCATGGGACAAAACAGCCAAATACGGGGCCTCGCCGAACGGCGGGTTCAACTGTGAGCTGCCGTCCGCCGCTGTCCCGAAAGCGATGGTATTTTGAGACAGAGTTGAAAAATCGGCTGCCACTGCAGGTAACCAATCAGCGTCTTGAGGTACCCGCGTTAGAACATTCGGCGTTTTTGTACCTCATCGGTGCGCAACCGTGTACCTGCTTGAATGCGGTGCTGAATGCAGCTTCCGACGTGTAGCCAAGCGAAAACGCGATGGCCGCTATCCTGTCGCTTCCGTTTCTCAGGCGCTGTTGAGCAAGAACCATACGCCAGCGTGTCACATACTCCATCGGGGGTGTCCCAGTTAAACTCCGAAAGCGTTCCGCAAACTTGGAACGTGACATGCCCGCGGTCGCTGCAAGCCTGGCGATTGTCCATGGATGAGATGGATCGGCGTGGATAGCCTGCGCCGCCCGCCAAATCTGTGGGTCGGATTGGGCAAAGAGCCAGCCTGTTGTGCGTCCCGCACTTTGGCTCAAGTAGTGGCGCAGCGTATCAACGAGCAGCAAATGAGACAGGTGACGTACGGCAGAAATGTGGCCCGGCGCCTCTGCCGATAATTCTTCCCGCAGTCGCTCCAGAAGCCAGCGCAGGCCGTTTTGGCCCGCAGCGTCACGAAGGGGAAGGATGCTGGGCATCGCACCGAGCAGCATTGCCGTCTGCGGACCCGTGAAGGCGAAATGCCCAGCCAGCAAGACCGTATCTCCACCGCCGTTTATGGTCGCGGTGCGATCGCTCCATGCCTCTTCGGGTATCTTGTCGATACCTGTCGACGCGAAAGAAAGATCGCGCGCGATGGTAAAGGATCGGCCACTCGGCAGGATCACACAGTCCTCCGCCGAAAGGCACAGCGGCACTGCCTCGCCTTCGACACTTAACCATGCCCGACCCGAGGCAACGGCATATACTTTGAGCCCGTCATGGGCTGGAAACCGTATCGCCCAGGCTCCGCCCAGATCGAATGCACCGGCAACGTGAGTGACCGGGAACAGGGTCGACAGCACGTCAGACAGGGGATCTTGTGACATCAACGTGGGACGATCGCGAATGTTAAATGGACTGAGACGCATAGTTCGTCTCAGCGTACGGTGCTAGATTGTGTCTCGGTAAAACGCAAACATGAGGTCGCACAGATATGATCAAGATGCTGATCGGCTTTCGCCGTCGTCAGGGAATGAGCATGCAGGAGTTCAAAGACTACCGGCGCGATATCCACGCACCGCTACTTTTCAACCTTCCCGAAGCGGACAAAATTAGACGATTTGTCGTATCCTATCCCGTTGCCGCACCTGGCTGGCCAGAGCCGACCTTCGATGCAGTCGTGGAGGCATGGTTCGACTCGCTTGACGACCTGAATGCACTCTACACTTGCGAAGCCTTTCAAGAGGTGGTCGACCCCGATCATGCCAACTTCATCGATCTAGCGTCGGTCAGCCGGATCGTTTCAGAGGAGATAGTCGTCGTTGGTTAGCCGTCTCCTGTGAGCATCAGGCTGACGTGGCAACCTGATGCTCCAGCGCGGCATCAGCGTAC
>NZ_CAJYTV010000011.1:0-607407 GCF_913777885.1 uncultured Agrobacterium sp.
AAAGGCCGCTGACGCTATCGTCGCTGCTGAGCCTGAGCCCCTGGAATACGTTCGCGTTTGCGACGCTTTCGGCACTGGCTTCTTCTACATTCCTGGCACCGAAACCTGCCTCAAGTTCGGCGGTTACATTCGTTTTCAGACCGACTTCGGTCGTGATCTTTCCGGTACATCTGACTGGAATTCGTTCACACGCGCCCAGTTCGAAGTAGACACCAAGACCGATACCGAGCTAGGTACGCTCCGTGGCTTCATTGGTTTCCGCGGCAACGCTGAAAATGGCTCGTCGGCTTCGTCGTCTGTTTTCGTTGACCAGGCCTTCATTGAGCTCGGCGGCCTGAAGGTCGGTAAGTTCTACAACTGGTGGGATGACGATCTCTCTGGCGAAACCGATCTCCTTTCTTCCAACACATTGTTCAACTCTATTCGTTACACCTACGACGCTGGCTCCTTCTGGGCCGGTATCTCGGTTGACGAACTACAGGGCACGAACGATCAGTTCCGCACAATCACTGGCCTCGGTCCAGTTGTAGGCGGCGTGCAGACGTTTAATGTTCGCGCTGAAGCAGACAACAATGTCGGTATCTCCGCTGGCGTCGGTGCAAAGCTCGGCGGCGCAACGCTCCAGTTAATTGGTGGTTATGACACCGACCAGGAAGAAGGCGCTGTTCGTCTGATCGCAACCGCTGATGTCGGTCCCGGCACGCTCGGACTGGCTGGCGTATGGGCTTCCGGCACCAACGCTTACTACGCGCTGTCTGAATGGGCTGTTGCTGCTGAATACGCGATCAAGGCAACTGACCGCCTCACGATCACGCCCGGTGCGCAGTACCTCGGTAACGTCGCTGACCGCGTTGCTCTGCTCGACTCCACAGGTGCATTCAGCGGCTCGACTGCCATCGTATCCAACGATTGGTCCAACCGCGATGCCTGGACAGCTGGTGTGACGGTTGATTACAAGATCACCGAAGGCCTTGCTACCAAGGTTACGGCCAACTACTACGACGAAGACAACCGTCCTGACTTCTGGACCGGTTTTGTTCGCCTTCAGCGTTCGTTCTAATCTCATCTGATTTGAGGTTAAAAGTTTTTGAGAACCCGGCTTTCGAGCCGGGTTTTTTCTTTCTTTATCTCCGGCTCTAGTTGCTGAGGCCGCAGCGCGTTTGATGAGGACGTCAACGCGGTTGTTTTTTGTGTTGGCGATGTCACACTGTGAGAGGAAGATAATCGTAAGGTCTCCAAATTAATTCATGTCCATTGCCCGCTAACTTTTCTTTGTCTCTAATCGCCGTGACGGAGCGGCGCACGAGCGCGATTGTCCGCTGTTATCCGAGTCCGATTGGAGAACGACATGCATATCAGAAGCGTTTTATTTGGCGCCGCTGCGGTACTTGCAACGGTGTCAGGCGCCAATGCCGCCGATGCCATCGTTGCAGCCGAGGCTGAGCCCCTGGATTATGTTCGAGTCTGTGACGCTTTTGGAAAAGGCTTTTTCTATATTCCGGGAACCGAGACATGCATGAAGTTCGGTGGCTACATCCGGTTTGAGACAGACTTTGGTCCCAATCTTTCCGGCTCTTCCGATTGGAATAGTTTCACCCGCGCTCAGTTCGAGGCCGATTTACGCTCCGACACCGAGCTTGGCGCCCTGCGTGGCTTTATCGGCTTCCGTGGCAATGCAGACTCCGGCGTGGGTGGTGCGACGGCCGGAACGTCCGGCAACCTGGGCTCCGGTGTGTTCGTTGATCAGGCCTTCATTGAAGTTGCCGGCCTGAAGATTGGTAAGTTCTATAGCTGGTGGGATGACGATCTCTCTGGCGAGACGGATCTTCTTTCTTCCAACACGCTTTTCAATTCGATCCGCTATACCTATGACACCGGCGCATTCTCCGCAGCAGCCTCCGTAGATGAGCTCGAGGGCGTTGCCTTTGTTGGAGATTCGGCACGTGAGGGCAATAACAACGTCGGTATTGCCGGTAGCCTCGCAGGCAAATTCGGCTCCGCAAGCCTTTCGCTCATTGGGGGCTATGATACTGATCGCGAAGATGGTGCGCTACGTTTGATCGGCTCTGTAGATGTGGGGCCGGGCTCATTCAGTTTTGCCGGTGTCTATGCGTCGGGTGTAAACGCTTATTACGCACTCTCCGAATGGGCCGTCGTTGCCGAATATGCGTATAAGGCTACGGACAGACTGACGCTCACGCCAGGTGTGCAGTGGCTGGGTAATGTAGCCAGGAAAGATGCGTCCTTCGATATCATCAATGCCAATTGGTCCAGCAATGATGCTTGGACGGCCGGTCTGACGGTCGATTACAAGTTCACGGAAGATTTCGCGGCCAAGATCACTGCCAACTACTATGACGAGGATAATCGTCCGGAGTTCTGGTCGGGCTTTGTTCGTTTGCAGCGTGACTTCTAAAAACTTGCTCGCAACGGCGTGAAGCGGGTTGCGAGCCACGGCAACTTCTACACAACACTAGCGTGACCAGCGCCGGTGTTACGGCAGCGATGGGCGGAACAAAAGCTCGAACCGATAGTGGTAGGCTTGGAAAACAGCGAACCACCTGACTCAACCGGCGCGACCGTTCCGCAGATCGCTGACAATATCCGCCTGTTGACCAAGTCTGGTCTTATACACCTGGTAGTTTTCCATAACCCTCTGAACGTAGTTGCGCGTTTCGGGAAAGGGAATTCGCTCTATCCAGTCTACAACCTCGTCAATGGACTTACCCCTTGGGTCGCCGTATCGAGCGATCCATTCAGGCACCCGTTTCGGTCCGGCATTGTAGGCGATGAAGGTCAGGATGTAGGAACCGCCGAAGCTGTCAATCTGTTCGCCAAGATAGTGAGCGCCCAGCGTCGCATTGTATCCCGCGTCAGTGGTCAGCTTTGCTTGTGTGTAGGCCATACCGTGACGGCTTGCGACGCCCTTTGCCGTTCCCGGAAGCAGCTGTAGAAGGCCGCGTGCATTGGCGGGCGAGACGGCAGAAGGATTAAAGGCGCTTTCCTGTCTGGCGATGGCGTACGCAAGCGCTTTGCCGGAGCCGGATATGTTCGCACTGAGGGGAATAACACCAATCGGATAGGCGAGGGCAGCTGCGTCTATACCTCGGCTGAAGGCGGTCTTGCCAATCTGTAGCGATACCTGGTGGTTGTTGTTCCGTTCGGCGCGTGTCGCCAGGATCGCCAGCTCACCAGGACTGTCGATCTGATCCGCCAATGCACGGTATATGCCGTCCGCACGCCAGCTATACCCGGCGGCCTCAAGGCGCTCAATAGCGCGTACTGCTTCGCGTTCGGCAAACCTAGTCCGGTCTTCATCTGTAGGTGATGGATAGGTGACGTTGAGCGTCGTGACCCCGATACGCGCGGCAGCGAGTTGTCCATAGAACGTTCCGGGATGGGAGGCGGCTTTGGCGAAATAGTCGCGGGCACTGCCGGGCGCGCCAGCTTCTGCCGCACGTCCGAGCCAGTAATAGGCGCGGGAGGCGGAAAGCGGCCGGTTGGAGGCGGCGAGAAGGGCATTGAAATGTTTTGATGCCAAGGACGGCTCATGCAGGGCGCGAAGCGCGTACCAGCCCGCATGGAACTCTGCATCCGCCACGTCTACGGGTGAGGTTGCCGAATGATTGGCAGCGACACGATACGCGCCATGGAAATCACCAAGATCTGCCAAGCCGCGGGCAACGATTCGGCGTTCATTCCACCATTCGCCTGGATTGACGAGTTTGCTGCTCTCTTTGGGTGCCCGCTCTAGAAGCTTTGCTGCGTCCGCATACTTTTGTTGATGTCTCAGGTTTTCAATCTGAGCAAAAAGATAAACAGGGTCGTTTCTCCAGGCGGACCCAACTGCGTTCAGGAGCCCGGGCGCATTTTTTGTGCGTTGAAGAACCGCGGCCCAAGCCTTGTAAAGCGATTGCGCGCTGCCGAGATCGCCGAATCGTTGGGCTTGGCTGACGCGACTGCGATACATCAGGTAATCCATCCGCGCCTTGTGATCGGCAGGCGAAAGCAGACCGGCAAACTCGGCCATCACGCGATCTTCCAGATCGGTGTCCATGCCCTCAGTCACCCACAATTGGCGGATGAGTTGCTGAGCGCGGGCGGTGTTTCCGGAAGAGGTCAGGGCATGTGCAAGCGCAATTGTTCCCTCCGGCGTTTCCGGTCGCGACGTGCTGAACATCGCAACTACGCGTGCGGGGGGGAGGTCTTCCCGCAGGACAGCACGTTCCGAATTCGCCCTCAGCGTCGAGAGGCCCGGCCAACCGTTGAGCTCCTTGAGCGCCCCGGCAATCTCAGTGGATGATACGTCCTTCTGCCCGGATATGGCGATTGCCCAAGTCAAGATGTGGCGGTCGAGACTGTCTTCGACGAGGCTGTCACGGACGGCGATCGCCCCTTTTGCATCCCTGTTTGAAAGAGCGTCGAGACCAACTTTCAACCTTGAGACGTCGATAGGTTTTTGCGGGCGGACGATGGACCCCGTTACTTCCGGCGATGCAGGCATGAACGCCGGAACGGCTGGCGTGTTGGGTCGGGCGAAAGGCAGCGGCACGATATCGTCCCGGGCAGGCCCAGCCCACGCGCTCCATATAGTCGCAGCTATCCCTGTCGCCACCAAGCCCAAAAGTGCTGTTTTCTTCATCCCTTACTCACCAGCCCAACGACAACCAAAACGAACGGCGAAAACCTTGAGGGAAGGCGATCCAGCGATTGCTAGTAGCCTGTGTGCAGCGCGAATGTGAGCGCTGTCGCCTCGCTTCCATTAGTGATCGTTAGCCTTAACGAAACTCTAATCGAAAGGCGCGCATTCGATCAATTTCGGTAACATCCGGCTGAAGTCGCCGTTCGCAAGTCGATTACCGTCCCTTAAGCGGGTCCCGCGCGGGGAGCGCCAAACTATTTGCGTGTCCAGGACGAAAGCCGAGCTTAAACGCTTGTGGGCCGACAGGGTCCACACTAATGTGACAACCGTTTTAACCACGGAATGCGGCTGAAGCATGAACTGGCTCACCGCAAGGAGTTTTGCATGTTCAAGGGATCTATTCCCGCCCTGATTACGCCGTTCACTGAGCAAGGCGAGGTGGACGAAACGGCTTTTGCCGCCCATGTGGAGTGGCAGATTGCCGAAGGCAGCAGCGGCCTCGTGCCCGTCGGTACGACAGGGGAATCGCCAACCCTGTCGCATGACGAGCATAAACGGGTCATCGAGCTGTGCGTAGAGGCTGCGGGCAAGCGGGTCCCGGTCATTGCTGGCGCAGGTTCCAACAACACCAGCGAAGCGATCGAGTTGGCACTCCACGCACAGGAAGTTGGAGCTGACGCTCTTCTCGTGGTGACGCCATATTATAACAAGCCCACGCAGAAGGGTTTGTTTGCACATTTTTCCGCGGTTGCAGAAGCGGTGAGCCTGCCGATCATCATCTACAATATTCCGCCTCGATCGGTCATCGATATGATGCCGGAGACGATGGGCGCACTCGTCAAGGCGCACAAGAATATCGTCGGCGTCAAAGATGCTACTGGCAAGCTCGACCGTGTCTCCGAGCAGCGCATTCACTGCGGTAAGGACTTTGTTCAGTTGTCGGGTGAAGACGGTACGGCACTGGGCTTCAACGCTCATGGCGGCGTTGGCTGCATTTCCGTCACCGCGAATGTCGCACCGCGTCTCTGTGCGGAATTTCAGGCTGCGATGGCTGCAGGAGACTATGCACTTGCGCTCGATTATCAGGATCGCCTGATGCCGCTCCACAAGGCCATCTTCATGGAGCCTGGCGTCTGTGGCACCAAATATGCGATTTCCCGCACGCGCAAGGGTAGCCGAAAGGTGCGGTCACCACTGATGGATACGCTCGAGCCAGCAACTGAGGCCGCTATCGATGCAGCACTCATACACGCGGGCCTTTTAAACTGATTCCAACCGGAATTCGTCACCCGAGTAGATGCAGAGATGCGCGCCCGCCGCGCATCTTCACTTTCTCGCTTGCATTGATTACATAAGCGCTGAAAGTCGCGCGTCCCCTCATGTGCGGACAGATGGAAATGGAATAGGATATGGCCCCCAAAGGCAGCCAGCGCATCGTCAACAAGGTTGTAGCCGAAAACCGCAAGGCACGCTTCAATTATGAAATCCTCGACACCTACGAGGCGGGAATCGTGCTGACTGGCACCGAGGTGAAGTCATTGCGCGACGGTAAGGCCAATATTGCTGAATCCTATGCGTCCGACGAAGGCGACGAGATATGGCTGATCAACTCGCATCTACCCGAGTATCTTCAGGCGAACCGCTTCAATCATGAGCCGCGCCGACGTCGCAAATTGCTGCTCAACAAGCGGGAGATCAATCGTCTGCGCGCTGGCATCAATCGCGAAGGTATGACGCTTGTTCCGCTGAAGATCTACTTCAATGACAAGGGCAGGGCAAAGCTTGAGTTGGCCTTGGCGAAGGGTAAAAAACTTCACGATAAGCGTGAGACTGAGAAAGAACGCGACTGGAACAGGCAGAAATCCAGGCTGCTCAAAGGAAATGGCTGAAGCACTAAGCCGGTAGATTCTTGCTCTTTATTCTGTGGGAGGTCGGAGTGACACCGGTCCTGAGCGTAGGCTTCACAGCTTTCGTTTGCGGAATTGAATCACGGTCTACGGAGTAGAGGCTTCCTCTCAAGTAATCACAACGAAATACAACAGATCTTACTGATGATTCGATAAGATCTGTATTGATCTATTCTATGTCTCTTTGCTAGATAAGCTTACTTCTACTTAAGATGGTGCGTGCAGGTTAGGTGCGGGTTATCGTCTTGACGCGATATTATTCATTTCCCGGGTTTCTTAAAGCTAATTGCAGAATTTCGTTGCTAAATCTGAAAAGAAAACGCTTGAGGAGAACCTTCGGTAAACGCTCGCTTTAGATGAATCTTTTCCAGGTTTTTAAGTGGCTCAAAGACGGCTAACATGCGTCATATTAAAGCTTCGCTTTGCGCAAATGGATCGAAACTTTAAGACATTAGTTTAATATTTTCTAATATAGATTAGTCTTGAAGCGGAGCTGCGGGCGGCCCGTGTCTGCCGAGAGCAAGCCCGGGAGGATGTGTGTCATGAATATCATTCGCTTGATCCTTTGCGTGTTATTTTTTCTGCCATTGGAAACCGCATATTCGCAAGATTTCCCTGCGCCGGCGGGCAAGCCGATTCTGATTGTTTCGGGGAAGATCACCAAGACCAATGTCAACGGCACGGCGCAATTCGACCGGGAGATGCTAGAGAAAATGGGATTGGTGACGGTGGAAACCAAGACGCCTTGGTATGAATCGCGCACCCGTTTCGAAGGTGTCTCAATGGCCAAACTCATGGACTTTGTCGGAGCGCAGGGAACGACAGTCACGGCAGTCGCACTGAACGATTATGTCAGCACAATTCCTGTGAAGGATTTTACCGCGTTCAACGTCATTCTTGCTATGAAGCGCGATGGCGAATATATGCAGGTAAGGGACAAGGGACCGCTTTTCGTCATATACCCTTACGACAGCACGCCGGAACTTCAATCGCAGACTTACTACACGCGCTCCGCTTGGCAAGTGGCCAAACTCATAGTCGAATAAAGGTGACATTTGCGAAAGGCGCTGGCAGTCGTTGTTTGCTGCTTCATACTTGCCACCGGCTACATCGCTTACGTGATAGCTGAGCGTCAAAACGCGCTCCAAAAATTTGCGAGATACAACGACTCCTGGGCGGTTAGCCAGGCAGTAGGGGAATATGTCCGGTTCGAGACCCTGCTCGCCGAATATGCCCTCGGAATTGACGGTGTCGGCAAGGAAGAATTACGCCTTCGCCTCGATATCGTGCTCGGCAGAATGATCTCTTTTCAGCAGGGAAGTTTAACCGCTTTTATGGCTTCAAAGCCGGAGATGCGTCAGGCCGTCGGCGAACTCGACAAGATACTGGAGAGGGTCGACAACCAACTGGATGAGTTGTCGCCAGCCGAAGCACGCGCGCTTCTGCCCGAAATGAGCGGGCTCGTTCCGCAACTCACTGCTATTGCTGCCGCGTCTGTAGCAAATGATGTCGAGATGATCGATGCGGCACACGCCGAGGTGCGCAAGCTGCACATCATCTACACGGCGCTCGCTGCAGGGCTCATACTGTGCGGTATGGCGCTGATCGTGTTGCTACTGCGTCACAACCAGCTGCTCAACCGTGCGCAGAAAAAACTGACCCTTTTGACCGAAGAATTGCAGACTGCAACGTTAGAGTTGCAGTCAAACAATCTTCGACTTGAATATGACGCACATCACGACACGTTGACGGCCCTCCCAAATCGCACACTTTTCCGCAAGGAGCTTGTGCGTCGGCTTAATCCCGAATCGCGTATTGACAGGGTCGCTCTGCTCCTGCTTGATCTCGATGGCTTTAAGGAGATCAACGACACCCTCGGTCACGACGTGGGAGACGCGCTTCTTAAAGCCGTGGCCGCACGTATAGTCCCGCTTGGACAGAGCAACGAGCTGATCTGCAGGCTTGGCGGTGACGAGTTTGCGTTGGTGACGGACAACTTGGGGGAGGCGGAAGCCCTCGATGTTGCTCAATGTCTCATTGAGCGTATCGCCAGCCCTTACAATATTGGCGACATGGAAATAAAGATCGGCACCTGCGTTGGCATTGCCATCTCACAAGAAAAGGTCGATGCAGACGATTTGCTGAAACATGCCGACCTCTCCCTTTATGACGCCAAACGGCAGGGAGCGGGGAAGATTGCGGTTTATAGAGACTATATGCAGAGCCAGCTCTCCGAGAAGCGCTCTTTCGAAGCGGACCTTCAATCCTCGCTGCTGAATAACGAGATGGAAGTGTTCTATCAGCCGCAGGTTTCCACGCAGAGCCGGGATATTTGTGGCTTTGAAGCGCTTCTGCGCTGGACGCATCCGGTGCGCGGACAAGTCCCTCCAAGCGAATTCATTCCCATTGCAGAAAGAACAGGTTTCATCAACACGCTCGGTAAATGGGTCCTGGAGACTGCCTGTAAAGAAGCCGTGCGGTGGCGTCCGGATATCAAGATTGCCATCAACCTTTCCCCTGTTCAGCTTCACAGCGCTAATCTCATTCAGAACGTTGTAGGTGCGCTGGAAAGAAGCAACCTTTCCCCCGGACGCCTGGAATTGGAAATCACGGAATCTGTTCTTCTTGGCAACAGCGACCAGACGCTCGCCATCCTCGATAGTCTCAAAACCGTTGGGATCACGATGGCCATGGACGATTTCGGAACGGGCTATTCTTCGCTGAGCAACCTGCGCCACGTTCCCTTCGCAAAGCTCAAGATCGATCAATCTTTCCTGGGTGATATCGTCACCGACAAGCAGGCGCTGGCCATTGTCGAGTTTGTCGTAGGTCTTGGTCGCAAACTGGGCATGACGATGATCGCCGAGGGCGTCGAGACAGAGCAGCAATATGCCGTCATGCGCCAACTTGGGTGCGATCAAGTCCAAGGCTATCTCGTCGGCAAGCCGATGCCAGTCGTCAAGCTTGCGGACCTTGGCGTTTATGCGTAAATGCTTTTTCAATTGGTGCCGAAACGCACGTTGATTTTCCGATAGCGTGGTAAGGATCACTCGCTCGGAGCCGAAGCATTCCCGGGAATGACGGCCGATGTAGCAGATCGCCAGCGCTTGAAACCGGGACATGCGGCTTGCCGCGACGCAGATGTAATTTGAAAGGACACAACGTGGAAGCTTTTAAGGTACATGGTGTCCTGCTGCCATTGTCTCCCGATGAGGTGTCGCCGATTATCTGGCAGGCGCTGAAAGACGGCAGCTACGAGGCGAAGGAAGCCCGAAGCGTTGCGCGAGCGATCAGGGATGGAGACCGTGTCCTGGAACTTGGTTCGGGTATAGGTGTCATTACCTCGGTTATTGCCCGTATCCCGGGCGTTTCCGTCTGGGCTTTCGAGGCCAATCCCTCCACCGCTCGCCTGGCCGAACGTGTTCTTGAGGCCAATTGTGCAAACAATGTCCGGTTTTCCCAGGGCCTTCTGACTGCGGGGGAGCCTGAGAGCCACACATTCTATGTTCGGCGCGACCTGTGGATGTCATCCATGGATGAAAATCAGGGCCCCTATGAGCATCGAATAGAAATCGGTTCGGAGAATATTGACGAGTTCATTGACCGTCATTGCATCAATGTGCTGGTCATGGACATCGAGGGTGCTGAGCGCGATTTGCTGAATGACGCCACCCTGGCTGGCGTCGAGCGGATTTTCGTCGAGCTACACGATCACCTCTATGGCCTCTCGGGCGTGCGTGATATCATGCAGGCTCTGGCGCTGAAGGGCTTTGCCTATGATCCGCGCGGTTCGCGTGGTCCCTGTGTGCTATTCACCAAGGGTGATGAGCCCCGCGACTACGACCCGGACGTCGATTAAGGATTGTCAGCGCCAATGGCGTCGTCGGTCCGGCCACGCTCGCAAAGCGAGGCAGAAGTTTAAAACCTCGCGTCAAGCATATGGTGCTCGGCTGGCGAAGGCTGGGCCTTGCTGAAGCCCAGCCAGTTCGCTAAGCGGCGCGATAGTGCTTCTGATGGGGCACAGTCTTTGCCACGTTGAAACGAGAGATCAGGTCGGCCAAGCTGTTGCTGATGTCGCTCAACCCATGGGTCGATGCATTGGTTTCTTCTACCATGGCAGCATTTTGCTGGGTCAGTTGATCCATGCTGGTGATAGCCGTGTTGATTTCCTGGATGCCGACAGCCTGCTCACGCACCGCTTGAGTGATTGCGCCGATATGCTCATGAATATCGTCGACCTTCTCACCGATGGAGTTCAACGCTTCGCCAGTACGGTTTACCAGCGATACGCCATGCGCCACGTCCTGCGACGACTTGTCGATCAGGCTGCGGATTTCCTTTGCTGCGGAAGCCGAACGCTGAGCCAGTTCCCGTACCTCTTGCGCGACGACGGCGAAGCCTTTGCCAGCCTCTCCGGCACGTGCTGCTTCAACGCCCGCATTCAGCGCCAGCAGGTTGGTCTGGAAAGAAATCTCGTCGATGACGCTGATGATCTGGGTAATCTTCTGTGACGACCCCTCGATTGCGCTCATGGCTTCGACAGCTTCGCTGACCACGTGGCGTGATCGTTCTGCTTCTTCTGCGGAGCTCTTGACGATCGCTTGTGCTTGCTCGGTCCGTGTCGCGGATTGTTTCGAAATGTTGGTGATCTGATCGATCGCTGCAGCGGTCTCTTCGAGCGATGCAGCCTGTTGCTCGGTGCGTCGCGCCATATCGTCGGTCGCCGATGTCAATTCGCGGGTGTTGTTGGCGATCTTGTGCGACTCGTCGACGATTTCGGTAAAGGCTTCGGAAAGACGGCCGAGAGCTTTGTTGAAGTTCTCCTTCAATCCACCGAACTCCGACGGCACCACACCGTCGATACGCGAAGTCAGATCGCCTTGCGCCATCCGATCGAGCGCGCTGTTCAGCAGCGACAGAATGTGGTCCTGCTCTTCCTTCATGCGTTTCTGTTCTGCCTCAACCTTTGCACGCTCATCAGCAAGCACGTCGAGATAAACGGAAATCGAGTAGTCCATGTCAAGCAACGCGGCCTTGATCGTCGCACTGATGCCCTTGGTAACTTTCTTGCCTTTCTTTTCGACGAGAAAGCCCTTCAGTTCGGACTCCACGATGGCTTTGATGATGCCTTCAAGAATGAGGGCATAACCGCCAATGTACCAGCGCGGCTCCAGACCCAGGCGCGCATGGGTACGGCCGATAGCGCCCACAGCTTTGGTGTAATCTGAATCGAATACGCCAGAGGCGATGCGCGTCCAGTGTCCGATCTGCATACTTTTAGCGTGCTGAATATGTGCTTCGCTGGAAAAGAACTTCGCCGTATCGGGAACAGCTTTGGCTTTTTTGTAGAATGTATCGAGGGAATCGCTGAGTGTGCCTGTGATGGTAGACTTTAGGCCCGCAAGATATTGTCTCTGTTCTTTGTCTAGGCCAAGAAAGTTTAGTCTTTCATCGAGTTGCAAATTGTCGCGTGGCACGGTCATAAATAAAGCCCCTGATATTGTGCGTGTCCCAACTCGCACCGAAGAATTCTCAGGAAGAATGGCTTGATATGCTTAAATATTTGCTAAATATCTAAATTATACTATTGCGTTGAAACAGGCGCGCGCCAGTTGAGACCGGGGCGCCTGCCGAAAGCTTGTAAAGTGGCCTCAGTCCACCGTCTCAACCGCTTCGGAGGGGCGTGGAGCGCGCTCGCTGGGATCGCGGCCAATCTCGGCCTTGAGCGACAACAGGTCGATGAAATGGTCTGCCTGACGGCGCAGGTCATCCGCTATCATGGGAGGCTGGGTCGACATGGTGGAGATGACAGAGACCTTCCTGCCTTTTCGTTGCAGGGCGTCCACCAGGGTTGTGAAGTCGCCATCGCCGGAAAAAAGCACAAGATGGTCCACGGTCTCGGATTGCTCCATGGCATCGACCGCGAGTTCGATGTCCATATTACCCTTGATCTTGCGACGACCCATCGCGTCGGTGAATTCCTTGGCTGGCTTGGTCACTACTTTGTAGCCGTTATAATCGAGCCAATCGATAAGCGGGCGGATGGAAGAGTACTCCTGATCTTCGATCAGCGCAGTATAATAATAAGCGCGCAACAGATACCCGCGCTTCTGGAAAGCTTTCAGCAATTTGCGATAATCGATATCGAAACCGAGACTTTTCGAAGCTGCGTAGAGGTTTGCCCCGTCGATAAAGAGTGCAATTTTCTCACGTGGGTCGAACATATATAGGAGGTCCTCCAAAGCGACTCTCTGCCGCCAATATCAACGCGGTGCCGGGCTTGGATAACACTGCGTCTATTATACATTATTAAGCATTCATATAAGCTTGTTTACATAACAGTCCATACCCTGGGCTACAATTGGCACTAACTTTTAAGGGTATGGTTGGTTGCATCCGCGGGGGAGACAAACGACGGAAAATAAGGAAAAACTTGAAATTGACGGACAATGTCTGTATCGGGACCATTAATCAGCGAAATCAAGACTCGTAAAGGACAGGCAATGGCCCGTGTCACAGTAGAAGATTGCATTGACAAAGTAGACAACCGCTTCGAGCTCGTCCTTCTGGCAAGCCACCGTGCGCGGCAGATTTCGCAAGGTTCGCAGATCACGGTTGACCGCGATAACGACAAGAACCCCGTCGTCGCTCTACGCGAAATTGCCGACGAGACGCTGTCTCCCGACGACCTGAAGGAAGATCTCATCCATTCGCTGCAGAAGCATGTCGAAGTCGATGAGCCAGAACCCGATCCGGTAACGCTCGCTGCCAACGCGACCAGCGAGAACGAAGACGACGACGCGCCGGAAACTGTAACCTTCGATCAGATGTCGGAAGAGGAGCTTCTGGCCGGCATCGAAGGCCTTGTTCCGCCGGAAAAGAACGACGACTATTAATAGAGCTTGTCGCGCAAACGTTTTGCGCGGGTTTGCCGTGACGACACATGAGGCAGGTCAGGCGTCAGCGCGTATCTCAATGATCGCGTTACGCGTTAACTCCGCAGGTGGTATCGGCTACGGTCCGGTTACCCTCTGTAAATGATTGTCGTCATAATCTTATCCTGGATTATGTAGCATCGTGCGCCAATCTGGCGGGGTATCTCCCGTCCATTGGCGCGCTTTCTTTTTCGGGGCATCCCATTCATGATGCGACAATACGAACTCGTGGAACGGGTTCAGGCGTACAAACCTGACGTGAACGAAGCCTTGTTGAACAAGGCCTATGTTTACGCGATGCAGAAGCATGGCCAGCAAAAGCGGGCCAATGGCGATCCATACATCTCCCACCCGCTGGAAGTCGCCGCAATCCTCACCGAAATGCACCTGGATGAATCGACCATCGCGGTCGCTCTTCTGCATGACACGATCGAGGATACCAGCGCCACACGCGCTGAAATCGACGAGATGTTCGGCGAGGATATCGGCCGGTTGGTCGAAGGGCTGACTAAGCTCAAGAAACTCGATCTCGTCAGCAAGAAAGCCAAGCAGGCCGAGAACCTTCGCAAGCTGTTGCTGGCCATTTCCGACGACGTTCGCGTACTGCTCGTCAAGCTTGCCGACCGTCTGCACAATATGCGCACCATGGAGCATATGCCGGCAGACAAGCGTAGCCGCATTTCCGAAGAGACGATGGAAATCTATGCGCCGCTCGCAGGGCGCATGGGTATGCAGGATATGCGCGACGAGCTTGAAAATCTCTCGTTCCGCTATCTTAATCCCGAAGCATTCGAAACTGTCACGAAGCGTCTCTATGAGCTTGAAGAGCGCAATGAAGGCCTGATCAAAAAGATCGAGGACGAGTTGCGAGAACTACTCATCTCCAATGGTGTCGAGGGCGCCATGGTTAAGGGACGGCAGAAGAAGCCGTATTCGGTTTTCCGCAAGATGCAGTCCAAGTCGCTCTCCTTTGAGCAACTGTCGGACGTCTACGGCTTTCGCATTCTCGTGCAAGATATTCCGTCGTGCTACCGTGCGCTCGGCATCGTCCATACGCGCTGGCGCGTGGTACCCGGTCGCTTCAAGGACTATATTTCCACTCCAAAGCAGAATGACTATCGTTCAATCCACACCACGATCGTCGGTCCTTCGAGACAACGTATCGAACTGCAAATCCGCACTCGACGCATGCACGAGATAGCTGAATTCGGTATCGCCGCGCATTCGCTCTACAAGGATGGCGAAACGGGCGATACGGAGCAGCTTTCCACCGAAACCAATGCCTATTCCTGGCTGCGTCACACAATCGAGTCGCTGGCCGAAGGTGATAATCCCGAAGAATTTCTTGAGCACACCAAGCTCGAACTGTTTCAGGATCAGGTCTTCTGCTTTACCCCGAAGGGGAAGCTTATCGCACTTCCGCGTGGTGCAACGCCCATCGACTTCGCCTATGCGGTTCACACCAATATCGGCGACACGACGGTAGGCGCCAAGATCAACGGTCGTATCATGCCGCTCGTTACGCGGCTCAACAACGGCGACGAGGTTGAAATCATTAGATCCGGCGTCCAGGTGCCGCCTGCCGCATGGGAAGAGGTGGTTGTCACCGGCAAGGCGCGCTCTGCCATCCGCCGCGCGACCCGTATGGCGATCCGCAAGCAATATGCGGGTCTGGGCTACCGCATCCTTGAACGAACATTCGAGCGTGCGGGCAAGACCTTTTCGCGGGAGGCATTGAAGCCCGTGCTGCATCGTCTTGCCCAAAAGGACGTGGAAGACGCGATTGCAGCTGTCGGCCGAGGGGAGGTGTCGTCGCTCGATGTTCTGCGGGCGGTCTTCCCCGATTATCAGGATGAGCGTGTGACCGTGAAGATGACCGGCGATGACGGCTGGTTCAATATGCGCAGCGCATCCGGGATGATCTTCAAGATTCCTGGCAAATCACGCTCCGCTTTGGAAGATGACGGCGCAGCCGAGCTGCTGGATGGGCCTGACCCCATGCCGATCCGCGGCCTATCTGACAATGTCGAGGTCCATTTCGGCGCGACTGGAGCCGTACCTGGCGATCGCATCGTGGGCATAATGGAGAAGGGGAAGGGCATCACCATCTACCCGATCCAGTCTCCTGCACTGCAACGGTTTGACGATGAGCCGGAACGCTGGATCGATGTGCGCTGGGATCTCGACGAGGCGAACAAGTCCCGCTTCATGGCACGGCTCTTGATCAACGCGCTGAATGAGCCGGGGACGCTAGCCTCGGTGGCGCAGTCCATCGCGACGCTTGATGTGAACATTGGAGCGCTCAGCATGGTTCGGATCGGCACCGATTTCTCCGAGCTTTCACTGGATGTAGAGGTCTGGGATCTTCGACAGCTCAACCAGCTTCTGTCCCAGTTGAAAGATCTCGATTGCGTTTCTACGGTCAAGCGTGCCTTCGATTAATGCACCAGGTGCCTAATAAAATGACTTTCATGCCGATGCTATGCGTTAAATGCATGGCAGCGGCCTTGTCTTATCCGTAGTCATGAGCACGGATGGGGACTATCTTCACTCCAGAAATCAAGAGCAACAGAGGCCTTCCGGCACATCAAGCCGTTGACGATGTGGCCTCAAGTCTGGAAAGGAAATGAAGATGTTTGCACCGCTTCGTAAGATCGCCCGCGCTGTCCGTGGCAAGTCTGTACAAGAACGTGAGTTCGACTACCTCAGTGGTTCGGTCTCGAATGTCGATCTCGAGCTTCGCCAGCGCGAAGTTGATCGTGGCATGTTCCGGAGATAATGCAAAAATGCATGGCGGACATGCCGCCGTGCTTAAATGGGGCGCTTTAATGGTCCCGTGACGCTACGGCGCCCTTTTCGCCACTTGGCGGAATGCGGGCGATGACATAAAGTCCTCTCATGCCCTTTCGCCGTCGTCGTCCTTTAGCGCTTTCGGAGCGCCTGCTTGCCGCACTCTGGCCCCGAATGGGGCTTCGGCGATCGTTCCGCTACATGAAGCTGAAGCTCGTTCGTTTGTCGGCCTCGCCTTACGCGGTGGCGGCGGGTGCGGCGATCGGCGTCGGTGTCGCCTGGACCCCGTTTCTCGGTATCCATATCCTGATCGCCATGATGATCGGTTTTATCCTGCGAGCAAATCTCGTTGCAGCAGCACTCGGAACCACCTTCGCTAACCCCCTGACATTTCCGCTTATCTGGGCTTCGACCTGGGAGCTAGGGCATCTGATGCTGGGGCGCAGCGGCGATGAGACCGCCGCCCACGTGGATTTCGTCACCATTTTCTCCCATATGAATTTCCTGCAATTGTGGAAGCCGGTTTTGGAGCCGATGGCGGTCGGCTCGCTTGTCCCGGCAGCCATATCCGCTGTGTTGACCTATTCGGCGGTCTATGTCGTCATTCGAGGCTTCCGGCAGCGCAAGCATCAGCAGATCGCTGCCCGCGCCGCAAACCGCAACGCGCTTCTGGATATGGTTGAATGATTGTTGGACTGGGAAGTGATCTTATCGACATCCGCCGGGTTGAGGCATCTATCGAGCGTTTTGGCGACAGGTTCACGCATCGCTGCTTTACCGATGTCGAACGAGAGAAGTCCGACCGCCGCAAGAACCGTGCAGCCTCTTATGCCAAACGCTTCGCTGCGAAAGAAGCCTGCTCCAAGGCACTTGGCACAGGCTTGGCGCAAGGGGTTTTCTGGAAGGATATGGGCGTTATCAATCTGCCAAGCGGCAAACCGACAATGCTGTTGACCAACGGTGCTGCCGAGCGCCTTGAGGCGCTGATGCCCGCAGGCCATGAAGCGGTGATCCATCTTACGATCACAGATGATTTTCCCTATGCCCAAGCCTTCGTTATCATTGAAGCACTTCCGGTTCAGCGGTGAGCGAGCAGGCTGAGCCTGTGGCCTGGCGTACAGAAAAGCTTTCCTTTGGTCCTGAAAGGCACTAAAGCATCAAAAAGGACCGCAGAGCGGTTTTATGACAATGGCGATGAACGAGCAGACAGGTCTCTTAAGTGTCCGAAAAAGCAGAAAAGAAGCAGAGCGCCCTCTGGGAAAACGTCAAGGTCATCGTTCAGGCTCTGCTGCTGGCGATGGTTATTCGAACCGTGTTGTTTCAGCCGTTCACCATTCCGTCCGGCTCCATGATGCCGACGCTGCTGGTTGGTGACTATCTGTTCGTCAACAAGTTCTCCTATGGCTATTCCAAGTACTCTCTGCCGTTTTCGCCTAACCTGTTCTCAGGCCGCATTCTTGAGTTCAGTGAGCCAAAGCGCGGCGATGTGGTTGTCTTCCGTCTGCCGCCAAACCCGGAAGTGGACTATATCAAGCGCCTCGTCGGCCTGCCTGGTGACCGCATTCAGGTGACCAACGGCGTTCTCTACATCAACGGCAATCCCGTTCCAAAAGAGCCGGACGGCGTCTTCACGTCGGATTACCGTGCAGATCCTGGCACCAACGTGCCGGTCTTCCGCGAGAAGCTCGACAATGGCGTGACATACGACACGCTCGATCAATCGCCAGACAGCCGCGGTGATAACACGCGTGAGTTCATCGTTCCTGAGGGCCATTATTTCATGATGGGCGACAACCGCGACAACTCTCTGGACAGCCGCTTCGACGTAGGCTTCGTTCCGGCTGAAAATCTGGTTGGTCGCGCCAGCGTCATCTTCTTCTCTCTTGGCAATGACACGCCATTCAGCCACATCTGGGAATGGCCGGCAAACATGCGCTGGGATCGCATCTTCAAGGTTGTTCGATGAGTAAGGCCAAACCGCTGCAGACGGATGAGATCTCCCGTCTTGAAGCGCTGATCGGATATGAATTCAAGGAAAAGGCCCGGCTTGACCGGGCCTTGACACATGCAAGCGCCCGCTCGGCGAAGGCTGGCAATTATGAGCGGCTGGAGTTTTTGGGCGACCGCGTTCTGGGCTTATGTGTGGCGGAACTGCTGTTTTCAACTTTCAGAAACGCGACCGAAGGCGAGCTTTCTGTTCGTTTGAATCAGCTCGTCAGTGCTGATTCCTGTGCGGCGATTGCCGATGAAATGGGTCTGCATCTCTTTATTCGCACAGGCTCCGACGTCAAGAAATTGACGGGCAAGGCCATGCTGAACGTGCGTGCCGATGTCGTGGAAAGCCTGATCGCCACGATCTATCTCGACGGCGGCTTGGAAGCTGCACGCAGCTTCATCCTGAAATACTGGCAAGGCCGAGCCAACGGCGCGGATGCAGGTCGCCGGGATGCGAAGACCGAGTTGCAGGAGTGGGCGCATGCGAAGTTCGCTGCTACCCCCAACTACCGGGTTGACGATCGCTCCGGACCGGATCACGATCCACGCTTCACGGTAACTGTGGAAATTCCAGGCGTTGCGCCGGAAACCGGCGTCGACCGCTCCAAGCGCGCCGCAGAACAGGTCGCCGCGACGAAACTATTGGAACGCGAAGGCGTCTGGCAGAAATCATCTGCCGCAAACTGATTGGATATTCATGACCGAGAATGATTTCGCCGCAGCGCCCGGTGAGGGCAATGATGATGATGCCAAGGCCGCCGTCCCGACGCGGTCCGGTTTCGTTGCGCTGATCGGGCCGACCAATGCCGGCAAGTCGACGCTGGTTAATCGACTGGTGGGCGCCAAGGTTTCGATCGTCAGCCACAAGGTGCAGACGACGCGCGCGGTAATGCGTGGCATCGCCATTCATGACAATGCGCAGATCGTCTTCATGGATACGCCCGGTATCTTCAAGCCGCGCCGCAGGCTGGACCGCGCCATGGTCACGTCCGCATGGGGCGGAGCAAAAGATGCGGATGTCATCCTGCTGCTGATCGACAGCGAGCGTGGTCTGAAGGGTGATGCGCAAACCATTCTGGAAGGCTTGAAAGACGTCCGCCAGAAGAAAATTCTTTGCCTTAACAAGATTGATCAGGTTAAGCGCGAAGACCTGCTGAAGCTCGCCGCGGCGGCCAATGAAATCGTAGCCTTTGATCGCACCTTCATGATCTCCGCTACCAACGGTTCCGGCTGTGACGACCTGATGAATTACCTGTCGAGTGAACTACCGCAAGGTCCCTGGTACTATCCGGAGGATCAGATTTCCGACTTGCCAATGCGTCAGCTTGCGGCCGAAATCACCCGTGAGAAGCTATTCCTGCGTCTCCACCAGGAATTGCCATACGCGTCTCATGTCGAGACGGAGAAGTGGGAAGAACGAAAGGACGGCTCGGTTCGCATCGAACAAGTCATCTATGTCGAGCGCGATAGCCAGAAGAAGATTGCTCTCGGCAAAGGCGGAGAGGCGATCAAGGCCATTTCGTCCGCATCGCGCAAGGAGCTGTCCGAAATTCTCGAACAGCCGGTTCACCTGTTCCTCTTCGTCAAGGTGAGGGAAAACTGGGGCGACGATCCTGAGCGTTTTCGCGAGATGGGACTCGAATTCCCGAGAAACTGAACGGGTTGCGCAAACGCTTCAGGTTTTGCTGCCAAGCATTTTGGCAAAGCAAGGATCTGAAGCGCGGCGCATTTAAAAAGACCTCATGTTTTTTTGCATTTTCCTCCCGTAAGGGAACCTTTTTCAAGGAAGCGGAAAGGGGTTTCGTGATAGCTGTGATGCATTAAACTTTTTCTCGCCTCCCACGGATCATTATGTCGCCGAAAAAGCCAAGCGGTGCTTCTACCACGCCCTGTGAACAGTGCCCGCTTCGGGATATTCCCCATTTTCGTGACTTTTCGCCGTCTGAACTGAGTTTCGTTTCGCGGTTCAAGACCGGTGAACTTTCCGTCGAGAGCGGAGCGCTGATCCTGATGGAAGGTTCTCATAGCGCCCATCTCTTCACCGTTTTGGAAGGCTGGGGCTTTCGCTATAAGGCACTGGAAGACGGGCGACGCCAGATCCTGAACTATGTGATGCCGGGCGATCTCATCGGTTTGCAAGGAACCGTGATGGGCGAGATGCAACACTCGGTGGAAGCCCTGTCGCCCGTGACGCTTTGCGTCTTCGAGCGGGGCAGACTTCAAAGCCTGTTCACTGATCACCCTTCACTGGCCTTCGACCTGACCTGGATTGCCGCAAGCGAGGAGAGGATGCTCGACAGCCACTTACTGAGTGTAGGCAGACGCACAGCAATCGAGAGGGCAGCCTATCTTCTGGCATTCCTGCATCAAAGAGCGATCCGCGTCGGCCTGCTGCAGAAAGGCTGGCCGATCCCGGTGACGCAACAGCACGTGGCCGATACGCTCGGCCTTTCCATCGTCCATACTAACAAGACGCTGAAAAAACTGGCCGAGCGCAATTTTATCCGCTGGATCGACAAGGGCTGTCTCGTCTTGGATGAAGAGGGGCTTGCGCAGATCGCGGGTTGGGACAGCGAATCGCGCGACAAACGGCCGTTTATCTAGGTATTTTGCGCCAGAACGTAATGGCTTCGGCGCCGGATCATGCGGCAAAGACGCCGCCGGAGATGCTCATTTTATGATTTCCGGGCTTCTTCATGAGATTAAAGGCGGCAGGTAGGAGGCCATCCTCTTCGGGAGCGGATCGTGAAATCCGAGGCCACCATTCTCGCCGATGCCGGGCCGCTCTGGAGTCAACGCCCGCTGCGGTCAGTATGGATTGCGCCAGTTCCTCACCCAAGGTGCACGCTGCCACCCACCACACAGCCTTCATCCTTTCAGCAAGCGCGTCTGAAGGTTAGAAACATTGTCGAGAGAATGTTCTGCCGGTTCAACGATTGGCGGCGCATCGCTTCAAGACGCGACAGCTCGCCGCAACTGACCAGCGTCAGAATCCCGCCCAGTTCCCTGAGGCTAGGTCTCCTATGGCTCCGGCAACCTTTGCCATCATCCTTCAGGCAGGGGAGGTGAGGGGCTTTGTGGCGTTCGAGACCAACTGAGGTCTGCCAGCGATGCATAAGTGACGTTTCGAGGCAAGTTCGAACTTGGCGACAAGCTGCCGCAACTTCTCTGCTTCGCTGGCAAGCGACGTGCTAGAGGCGCTCTCCTCCTCAACTATGGCGGCGTTTTGCTGGGGTCGTCGGGTCCATCTGGTTTACCGCCGAGTTGACCTCTGACAGTCCGACCGACTGTTCCTGAGCGGAGGTGGCAATGGCGTCCATGTGATTGTTGACGATCACCACGTAGTCTTCAATCACCCTGAGAGGCGTGATTTTCGTTTCAATAGCCATCGTCCGAGCTTCACCCTAGCTTCTGAGTTGCAACTTCTTCGGGTGGCAACGGTATCCAGATATGTCTTTTTTAAATGACGTGGATGGCTTGATCTGCGATGTGACAGCCTGACATGCATTTTTTTAATTAAGATGGCCTTCAATTGGGTCCGGCCCGGAGAAGATAATAATTATGGTGCCTCAACGTGTTCTCATTATCGAGGACGAGTATCTGGTTGCGATGGACGCCGAGGCGTGTCTACAGTCCATGGGGGTGGACACCGTAGAGATCGTGACAACGCTTGCTCAAGCGCAGGAAGCGCTTGAGAGATCCAGGCCGGATTGCGTTCTGTTGGATGTCAGTCTTTCTGACGGCATGAGCTATGAACTTGCAAGACGATTGAAAGAGCACGCCGTTCCGTTTGGTTTCGTCAGCGGCTATGGTGATACAAGCGGCTTTCCGGCGGATTTTGCCGATACGCCGCTTCTGGACAAGCCTTTCGCAGAGCCGGAGTTGAAGGCTTTCGTCACGCGGCTTATGGCGTAATCATTGGACCCGAAGCGCCTGCACGGGCTATAAAGGCTTGACGACGCGACGATCTGTTCCGTTTGTGTTGAGACACTGGGCAAGATTTTCATGCAGTGGCAGGACGAGGCAATCATTCTTGGCGTCAAGCGCCATGGCGAAACGAGCGTCATAGCGGAGGTTATGACGCGCGCCCGTGGGCGTCACCTCGGCCTTGTGCGCGGCGGTCGGTCCAGAACAATGCAGCCGGTGCTCCAGGCAGGTAATCGTGTCGATGTCACGTGGCGTGCCCGTCTTGATGATCACCTTGGCGAGTACCGGATTGAGCCGCTTCAGTTGCGTGCCGCTCAGTTGATGGAAACCGCGACGGCCGTCTATGGCGTCCAGGCTATGGGCGCATTGCTGCGGCTTCTGCCGGAGCGTGATCCGCACCCGCATCTTTATCGTTCGCTCGATGTCATTCTTGATAATTTATCCGATCCGGCTGATGCGGGTGAACTGTTCGTCCGCTTCGAATTAGCCGTACTGAACGATCTCGGCTTTGGTCTCGACCTTAGCGAATGCGCTGCAACCGGGCTTCGCAGCGATCTTATCTATGTCTCTCCAAAGACGGGCCGGGCGGTTTGCCGTGTGGCAGGTGCTCCCTATGCGGACCGGATGCTGGCGCTTCCGCCGTTTCTCCAGGGCGGCGAAGCGCCGTCTGCGGATTGCCAGAGCCTCTCAGCAGCCTTTCTTCTGACGAATCATTTTCTCAACAGACATGTCTATGAGCCGAGAGGGATTCAAGAAAATGCCGCCCGCGACGGTTTTATCCAGGCGGCGTTGAAGGCGTTGGAACGAAAGATGAAAGAGCATCATCAAGAGGTCCCGAAACCGGCTTGATCCAGAGGGGCATTTTTAGATTCTCGCCCGAGGATAAGGCCACGGCGGATATGCATACGGGTGCGGCTCGAGTGCTCTGCCGTATAGAGCGCTGCGTCGGACCGCTTGAGAAAGTCCGCGCGCGTTTCCTGGGTCATTAAGGTGGCTGCGCCGAGGCTAACGACCGTAACCTGTGCACCAGCACGCAAGATCAGATACTCAATCCATAAGTGCAACGGTCAGGCCGCGAAGCCACTTCTAACTCTAGCGCAGGCGGCCGGGACTGAGCGTGCCCAGGATCGCGTCGTTGGGTAGTAGCGACCTCGCAAGCGGTGCCACGCCTATCGTAAGAGGAAGGCCAACGACCCAAAGCATGATTTGGCTGTAGACAACGCACGTTTATTCTCTGTTTCGGTTGTCTTTATAAACCAACGATAGGCGCACTTGGTCTGGCAGACGAGCAGACCAACCAGTGCTATGCCATGGCAGGGCGCATAACCGGTTTCTCTTCGATCGGCCAATGGACGACTGCTGCAAAAATTCCCATGGCGACGCCGAGCCACCAGACGAGATCGTAGGAGCCGAGCTTGTCGTAGAGAAAGCCGCCGAGCCAGACGCCAAGAAACGAACCGACCTGATGCGACAGGAACACCACGCCGCCGAGCATACCGAGGTGACGGGTGCCGAACATGATAGCGACGAGCCCGTTCGTTGGCGGCACTGTTGAAAGCCATAACACGCCCATGACCGCGGCAAAGATAATGACAGATACCGGTGTTTGCGGAAGAAGCAGAAATGCGGTCACAGCAATGGAACGACCGATGTAAATATACGCCAGAAAATGCGGCTTCGAATAGCGCTGGCCGATGACGCCTGCAGCGAGCGATCCGCCAATATTGAAGAACCCGATGAGTGCCATGGCGATAACGGCATAGCGGGGCTCGATACCGATATCGCCGAGATATGCGGGGAAATGGGCCGTAATGAAAGCCACCTGGAAACCGCAGACGAAAAAGCCCGTGGTCAGGAGGAGATAGCTCTTATGTCCGAGCGCTTCTTTCAGCGCAGCACCGATGGTCTGTTGAAATTGCACCTGCGATTGCGACCCGGAAGACGAGTTGCCACGCAGCGGCCATGCCAGGAGCGGTACCAGCAGCATCATGGCGCTGAGGAAAACCAGGCTGTCGGACCACCCATAGTTGGAAATTAGCCCCTGACTAATCGGCGCGAAGATGAACATTCCGGCAGATCCCGCTGCCGTGCCGATGCCGAAGGCCATAGACCGCTGCTCAGGCGTGACATGGCGCGCGAAGGCGGACAGGATGACGCTAAACGAGCCGGCAGCTATTCCAAGCCCGACCAGAACGCCACCACCGAAATGCAGCCAGAACGGAGAGGTGCCGAGCGACATGCAAAGCAGTCCTGTCGCATAGAGAAGGCCTGAGAGGATGAGCACGCGACCTGTGCCGAACTTGTCTGCCAAAGCCCCGAAGAAGGGTTGTCCCAGGCCCCAGAAAAGGTTTTGAAAAGCCATCGCAAGGCCAAAAGTCGAGCGGTCCCAACCGGTGTCTGCCAGCATCGGTAACTGAAAGAAACCCATGGCCGAGCGAGGCCCGAAGGTCAGGACGGCAATCAGCGATCCGGCGAGGATGATTAGCCAGGGCATGGGCCTTCTGGTGGCTACGCTGGGTATGGTCGTCATGGTTTTCCTCCGGATAGGAGATGAGTATTAGTCATCCCTACTGTCAGGCACCAGCGACTTTTCTTGACAGCAGCATCACTGCCATTGATGCAATGGCGACAGATCTCTGGAGACTTCAACGACGCCGTTTTAGTGGCCATGCCTCGTCGCGCCACTCCACTACCTTCGCTACGTTGCCCAGTCGGACTAAACCTTCTCCGCGTGGGGTCAGGTTCCAGCCGAACAATACGCCAGGAACCCGCCTGTCGGCGGACATGCGGATGCGGCCCATGGCCTTCATCGGAGAGGGCACGTCACGCGATCCGGTCATCTGGTCCTGCGTGGTCATGATGCAGCGCGTGCAGGGTTTGACGAGATCGAAGCGAATGCCGTTGATGTCGATGGCAGCCCACCGGTCTTCCGCCCACGGCTCATCCGTGTCCAGCACCATGTTGGGGCGAAAGCGCTCCATGCCCACGCTGCCTTCGCCATTCGCCGCCATGTCCGCATTGAGAGCTTCGAGCGAGGCCGTGGTTGCGACCAGGATCTGATAGCCGTCGGCGAAGGTCACGGGTGTTTCCTCGCCGGTCCATTCGACATTGGCAAGGCGCTTCGATTGTCCGTCAAAGAAGGCGAGCTTCATCTCCTGGCCCAGCCAGTTCGATAGCGCCGCATTGGCCTCATCGATAGCGACGGCCGCATTGACGCTAGACTTCCAGACCGTGACATCGAGACGCGCAGAAGAGGGCAGGGCAAGCACCTCGCCTTTGCCTTCCATGGACAAGCGATAGCCACCCTGCTCAGGGGCCACGTTCAGAGTCGCGAGTGCAGGCATTTCGCGCTGGGTGATGAACTGGCCAGCGGCATCGACGATCATGGCACGGCGGTCACCCCGCAGGCCTTCGGCGGAAATGATGCTCTCAGACAGAGAAATACCGCGCGCGCTTTTGACAGGATAGATATTCAGTTGCCTGATCTGCATCGCTATTCCCCTCAGATTTCGTCCAGAAACATATCCAGCACCTGCTTGAGGCGCTGATGTCGCTCTATAGCCAGCTGCCGCCCGGCTTTCGTCTGAAAGCCATCGGCGAGTTTGAACAGCTTGTTTTCGAAGTGATCGATCGCAAAGCGCCGGTCGTCCAGCGGGCGGTTTTTTGCCAGCGGATCGACCGGATCGTAGAGGGCCGAACCCATGCGCCCGGCGATGTAGAAGCAGCGGGCCGCCCCCACCATGCCGATCGCATCGAGCCTGTCGGCATCCTGGAGGATCTTTGCCTCAAGCGTTTCCGGCACAAGATTGGCTGAAAAACTGTGCGTCAATATGGCATGCGCAACGGCGTCTACGTCCGCTGCGCTCCAGCCGAGATCCGATAAAATGCCTCGTGCCTTTTCTGCTGCAAGGCGTGATGCCTGTGACCGCAGAGGCGAGTTCTTTTCGACCGATACGCAATCATGCAGAAGAACGCTTGCGACGAGAACCGGTCCGTTTCCACCTTCCTGCGCGTGAATACGCGTGGCATTGCGGAAAACGCGGTGGATATGCGCGAGATCATGCGAACCGTCATCACCTTGCGCAGCATGCGGAATCAGAGTTTCGGCCAGTGCCTCAAAAGGCGCAAAAGAGTCCGCATGCATTCGCGATTCCTCAGTTCGATAAAACCGCGTTTTAAAGTGGCCAAGGCGTCGGCGCAATCATTCCTCGACCTTTGCGTCCTTGGGTTTTGTGGTCAAAATCTTTTGGTAGAAAAGCCCGATCCCAATCAGTACCACGCCGAGCCCGATGAAGGAGAGGGCACGCAGCACACCTTCCAGATTACTCATATCGATGAGGAAGGCTTTGGCGACGGCCAGAAGCACGAGCCCGGCGGAAGCAAGCCGAAGGCTCTTGGCATCAAAGCGGGAGCCAAGCGCCAGCATAAGCACCCCGATGGCAAGCCAGACGACGGAATAGCTGTAGGTTTCGCCCTGCAGGAATCCCTTCCAGTCGGCAATGTTTTCCCCTTGCCAGAAACGGCGCACGGAAAGCGTTGCCCAGGCGAAGCCCAAGGTTGCGCCCGCAAGCGCCAGCAGCGTGACGTAAAGCCGAGGCCGTTTTCCCTGGGCGTAAAAGGCAAGGCCAGCATAGGCAAGGCCTGGCAGAAGATAGCCAATCAGCAATAGATTGAAGAACGGCCAACGCCCGGTATTCTCCCCGGTGAAGTAAGGATTGAGCGCCAGGAAATGAGCGGCCAGCACGTTGACCATGGCAAGGCAGCCGGTAACCATCGAACCGTAACGGAAAACCGGGCTGGGGCTTTTCATATCCAGCGTCATCAACACCCCGGACATGCCAATGGTCAGCAGCGTGTAGATGGATTGCTCCCCGAGTGTCGGAACCGCCTCGTTCAAAACCCCGCCATTCATTGCATGACGGGTGAGTATGGCCAGCGTCAGCAGCACCATGAGACTTGCAAGCGCCTGAAGGAAGTTTCGGACGCGTAGATCCGGCGAGTGACGCAGGAGCCACGCGGAAAGCACCGCAAGCAGCGCAGGAACGCCATAGCCCAGAAGAAGCGCGTTGAAGACCGGGGTCGTGCCGAGGTTCTGCGGACCGACGATGGTCGGCTCCCAGGCGATGCGGCCGAGAACGAAGAGAAGCGCCAGAGCCATGACCCATGCAAGGGCAGGCCAATTGCGGTACTTCGTCGCTAAAACATAGACAAAGCCGAGGAGCGGGATGAGGAGCGTGGTGAAAAGACCACTCGTCAGTGCGTGGATGGTCAACACGAAGGCGAGAAACGAACCGACCAGCATGATGTTGACCGGCAGCTGAAAGGCTGGCTTGGCCCGCTTGTCGAACCGATAGGCGGCGCCCAATAGGACAAGGCCGATCGACAGACCGTAAGCTGCGTGCAGCCAGTCGCGCGTCAGATTGCCGTAATCTACAAAGCTGATGATGCCGAGCCCAAGCGGAACGATGGACCCGATGGCGGCCCAAAGAGTGCCGAACGCTGGATCCTTCGCGCTTCTCCGGCGTGTGGCTTCCACAGCAAAGAGCAGGAAGACAATGCCCATGATCCGGGTGATGGACGCCTGAAGGCTGTGATCCACTGCCAATGTTGCCGGTGCCGTGCCGGAATTGAAGCCGTTAAGAAACTCCAAGCTGTTTTGGGCCAGAAGATTGGCGCAACCGAGCGCCGCGAGCGAGGAGAATATTGCGGGCCAAACCGCATTCACGCGTCCTGCACCGAGCGCAGCAAGGCCGATAATCAGAACTGCGACAACGAAGGCGGGGTGCATGCTGATGCCGGAGCCGCTGGCAAGCATGGCCAGCGCTGTCAGAACGATGGAAAGGGAAACCGTCAGATTGATAGTGAGCGGCGCTCTTGTGAGAATGGCAACAAACCGCTTGGCGGGTTTTCCCGTGGCCTCGGTACTCAAAGCCGCCTCGTTATCCTGCGTATGTTCGAAAGCCTTACCGGGCCAGATCCAGATGGAGCCCGCCACCATTGCGAGCATTGCGAACGTGACAGGCTCTGCAAGAACGGGATCCGACGCCATCGTGTAGCCAACACCCCATAGTCCGAGGCCGATATTGGCGAGCGCTGGCACGATCAGCCACCTCTGGTACCGTGCCGCTAGCGTCGTCGCGGTCCACGAAACCGTGAGGAAGCCGAAGAGCGCCCATATATTGGGTGTCTCCGTCACGATGAGAGCAGGTGTGATCATGGAGCCGAAGAGCCCCAGCCCAGCAAGAGCCTGGCCGTGGAGCAGCGACAGGCCCAATGTGGCAAAAGCCACGAGCGCAAGAAGGATGAATGCTGCCGTCGGCCCGATATATTCGTAAACGCCGTAAGCTGCGAAGACGACTCCGAAGAGCGTCAGTGAGGCCGCGGCCGTCAACACACCTGGGATCATCGCGTTGGAGTAAGCTGCCTGGATGCCGGGTACGGCTTTGCGGCGAATCGCTTCGCCAGCCGCGGCCAGCAGCATGCCGAAGAGTGCCGCCATGGCAAGGCGCACGGCAGGGCTGAGAAGACCATTTTCGATGGAGTATTTGACCAGCAATATGCCACCGAGCCCAAGCGTGATGCCGCCAAGCCAGACGGCCCAACGCGCACCGAGCCTGCTTTCGAAACTTTCTTTCGGCGCGGCTTCAAACGCCGCGGCCTGGCCGGAGACCGTACTCTCTTCCGTCACCTGTTCAACGGTTGGTCTGACGGGAAGCGGTGGCGGGACAACCTGTCTATCCGCCTCCGCTGGTGCGGCGAGCGGTTCTGATGGCGTGAGCTCCTCGGCAGGTTTTGCATCTTCCTCGGGTGCGCGAGCAACCGCTCCGGCATCAGCCGTGGACAGAACGCCTGCCGTCATCTTCGCCTTCAGGCTCGACACTTCCTGTTCAAGCTCTGCCAGGCGTCTTGAGTTCTTGATGCTGGCATTCAGCGTATAGAAAAACGCAACGACATAGCCGATCAATAGAAGCAACAGGAAAGACGTCATAAGCACTCCGCGTATAGCTCTGTTTTTTAAAGCCTTTTATTGCGGTATCTGCAAGCCGTATCGCCTTAGTTTGATGACTGATTGGCCAGTCTCTCCTTCAGCTTCGGTTCTGACCCTCGAGCGTTGTGCGTCCTGTCGGACGGGCAACGCTCGATTTTCTTTAACGATGCTTTAGCTGGCTGAGCGGGCCGCAACCCACTCCTTTGCCAGTTCGACATCGTCGAACCCGATGTCGTGATTGTTCGGCAAAACCCGCACCTCCACATCGGCGCCGCGGTCCTTCAGTAGCCCCGCAAGCTCTTCTGCCTTGTCACGATGTCGGTCTGTTTCGCCTGCTGCGATCATGAGGCTTCGCGATGAAAAATCGACCGCGGGCCAGTGTTCCAGAACCGGCATGGGGCGCAACAAAAGGGCATCGGCCATCCATTCCGGGTGAAGAGCGAAGAAAGCAGCGAGGAAGTTGGCGCCATTGGAATGGCCAATGAAGCTCACAGTGTTTCGGTCGATCCCGTAAGACTGGACCGCGCCTTCCATGAATGCCGCAAAGGCCTCCGCTTCGGCGGCGATGTCCTTCTGGTCGAAGTTGAGATCGCCGAAGCGGCGAAACCAGCGTGCCATGTCCTCTTCGGTGCTGCGTCCGCGAACACCCAGAAGGGTGGCCGCAGGGTTTGCCCGGTGCGCCAGTGCCATGAGGCTTGTCTCGCTGCCGCCGGAGCCATGGAGCAGAACGATGACGCTGCCATCAGGCTCCGCCGGCGTGTAGAAACGGTGGACGAAGGGAAGCTCCCGATAGATTACGCGCTCCTCTCCGGGAGTGGAAAATTGAGGCAACGCTACGCGAACATCCTCTTCATCGCGCATGAAGAGGGTCGGAATGAACAACTCTTCGCCGAGCCTTTCCAGGGGCTCGTCGACGGTCATGCCCGGTGCGTCGCTTGCCATTTCGATCAGCACACCGCCCGGTTCGCGCACGTAAAGAGAGTGGAAATATTTCCGATCGTGGGCGTTGGTCGTGGAAGAGTTCAAGGACTTCAGGTGGGTGAGCGTCTCTTCCAGCTCATCCATATCACGGGCGCGAAAGGCGATATGATCGACCGTGCCCGTCCCTGGCGCGCTTGACCAGAAGCCCAAAGCATCTCTGACATCGACAACATCGCCGGAAGCGGAAGACATGCGGCGGACAGCGCCCTGTTTGCCGTGATGGGCGTAGCCGAAATGTTTGGACAAGAAACTCTCCGTTTCTTCCGGCACTTCACTGAGAACGGTCGCGCCGCGAATACGACGGATGGCATGTCCGAGGGGTATTCCTGGCACCTCGTGTGGTTGAGCCTCTGGAAAAGCAGAGGTGCCGACGAGCTTGACGATGATGCCGTCAGGATCTTTAAGCCGGATGACGGGTTCGCCAAACTCCTCCATAGGTCCCTCGGTTCGAACGCCCGCCTGCAAGGCGCGCGTCAGCCAGAAGCCGATGCTGGCGGGGTCTATGGCAAGAGAAACATCGAGCGTCTGGCCGTAGCCGACGCGGCCCTGTCCACCATCTTCCCAGACGAGAAAGGTCATCAGCGAGCCTGGGGAGGCGGCGTAGTCACCGTAAAAAAGATGAAGCTGCATGGCGTCTTCGAAGCCGGCGGTCCGTTTGACCAGCCGAAGTCCCAGGAAGCCGGCGTAAAAATCCACATTTGCCTGAACCTTTCGGGTGATCATGGTGATGTGGTGGATGCCGAGGGCCGGTGTCATGCTTGTCTCCAGAATGCCGGTTGGTTCTGTCATCTTGATCCTCTTTGGCCGTTTCGCAATCCATGATGGGCAGAACGATGTGTTCATATCTTCGAGTATCACCCTCACCACGATAGTTTTCAGCCTAAAAATCGCTCTCCATGCCTTCGTTAGCGCGTGAATAGGTCAAAATATAAGCAAAAATTCTTTTGCGTATTTTATGGGCTATTAGTTCTTGCCATGCAGAATGAAATTGGTTTGTATGGCGACAACGACATAAAAACCTCCAGAGGGAAATTTCTGAATGTTGACGCGAAGGCTGTTTTCAAAAGCAGCGGCTTTGGCCGCAATTTCCATGCTCGCCGGTGTATCCATCGCACCACTTGCAGCCTTGGCCGATACGCCAATCAAATTCACACTCGACTGGAAATTCGAAGGCCCGTCTGCTGGATTTCTTCTTGCGCTCGACAAAGGATATTTCAAGGCCGAAGGCCTGGATGTTACCATCGATAGCGGTAACGGGTCAGTCGAGGCCATTCCTCGTGTTGCAACCGGCGCATATCAAATGGGCTTCGGTGACATCAATTCCGTCATGAAGTTTCTCGATGAAGACCCATCCCAAAAGGTGACGGCCGTTTATATGGTCTACGAACGCCCCACATTCGCGGTTGTTGGCCGCAAGTCCCTAGGCGTGACCGAAGACCCGAAGTCTCTGCAAGGCAAGAAGCTCGGCGCCCCGCCGCCAGATGGCGCCTTCGCGCAGTGGAACGCCTTCAAGCAAGTCGCCAAGATCGATGACAGCAAGATTACCATCCAGTCGATCGGTTTTCCTGTTCGCGAGCCGATGCTGGCGAAAGGCGATGTCGATGCCGTTTTCGGCTTTGCCTTCTCGGTGATTCTCAACCTCAAGGCCCAGGGCATTGCTGATGACGATATCGCGACCATCCTGATGGCCGAACACGGCTTGAATCTTTATGGCAACGCCGTTCTCGTAAATACTGATTTTGCGGCAAAAAATCCGCAGGCCGTTAAGGGTTTCCTTAAAGCACTTGCAAAGGGTTTTGCCGATGCGGTCAAGAACCCGGAAGAGGGCGTTGCGGCAGTATTAAAGCGTAACGAAACGCTCAATCCCGACATCGAATTGCAGCGACTGACTATGGCAAACTCGATGAACATCAAGACGCCCTACGTGACCGAAAACGGCATGGGTGGGGTCGATCCCTTGCGCCTTGCCGCTTCCATGGAAACGCTGAAGATTTCTATTGGCCTTAAGGGGAACGTGAAGGCCGAGCAGGTTTTCGACGCAAGTTATCTGCCGCCAAAGGAAGAGCGTATGCTTCCCTGATGGTGGCCTGGAGCGACAAGCCCGATAGATTGTCATGCTCGGGCTCGACCCGAGCATCCATCCATGGAGAAGATCGCTTCATGGCGTTTGGTCCTTGCGTAGGCGACCGTAACGTATCTTTTGGAAGATAACAGGAACTCACGATATGTCTCATCTGGTGGAAATCGACGGGGTCGATATGCGCTATGGAGGTGCGTCGGGTACGCTCGCCGTCTCGAACCTAAAGCTCACGGTAGACAGAGGGGAGTTTGCAGCCGTTGTCGGGCCGTCCGGCTGCGGAAAGTCGACGCTGATGAAGCTCGTCACAGGCCTGCACATTCCCCAAAGTGGTAATGTCATTGTCGGCGGCAAGCAGGTGACAGAACCGGTTTCCATCGTAGGCATGGCGTTTCAGAACCCCACAATGCTGCCGTGGCGCACGACACTTGAAAACATCTTGCTGCCGCTGGAGATCGTTGAAAGACATCGCCGCCGCCTGCGCGCCAACAAGGCGGAGTATGTGGCAAAAGCCGAGCGACTGCTGGAAATTGTCGGCCTCAAAGGCTTCGGATCGAAGTTTCCCTGGCAGCTTTCCGGCGGCATGCAGCAACGCGCCAATCTTTGTCGTGCTCTCATTCACGAGCCGCAACTGCTGATGCTGGATGAGCCTTTCGGCGCCCTGGACGCCTTCACCCGTGAGGAATTGTGGTGCGTCATCCGTGATCTTCACGCTGTCCAGCGCGTGACGATCATTCTGGTCACCCATGATCTGCGCGAGGCGGTATTCCTGGCCGACAAGATTTTCGTCATGAGCGCCAGGCCGGGTAGGGTGCTTGCGGAGCACCGCGTGCCATTCGAGCGGCCGCGCCAGTTGTCGCTGATGTACGAAAGGGGTTTCAATGACATGGTTCAGGAACTGCATGGAGAGATCGCCCAGGCGAGGGTGGCGGCATGAGTGCGGTTGTCGAAGGCCAGCTTGCGACTGCCCAAAGAAAGCCGCTCGTTGAGCGCATCAACTGGGTCAAGGCTGCGCCCTGGCTCTACACGCTCGCTCTTTTCGCCGCCTGGGAACTGCTCGTCTTTGCGCTTAAGATGCCGCAGACGGTGCTGCCATCGCCCACGCGCGTGGCCCAGGCCGTGGTGCAATACTGGTCGCCGATCTGGAAGAACTCGCTACAAACGCTTTACACCACGACACTCGGCTTTGCGATTGCCGTCGTCGCCGGTCTCGGCATAGGTCTCTTCATCGGCTGGTCGAAGACGATCTATGCCGGGCTTTATCCGCTGATGATCGGCTTCAACGCGATCCCCAAGGTGGCACTGGTGCCGGTTCTCGTCATCTGGTTCGGCATCGGAACCGTGCCTGCGGTGCTGACGGCGTTCCTGATTTCCTTCTTTCCCATCGTCGTCAACGTTGCCACCGGCCTCGCCACGATCGAACCGGACACCGAAGATGTGTTGCGGGCGCTGGGCGCCAAGAAGATGGATATCATGCTGAAAGTGGGCATCCCGCGCTGCATGCCCTATTTCTTCGGTTCCTTGAAAATTGCCATCACGCTCGCCTTCGTGGGATCCGTTGTATCGGAAACCGTCGCCTCCAATAACGGACTGGGCAACATGATGAGTTCGGCTCAAAGCCAGTTCAACGTGCCACTGGTGTTTGCCGGGCTGCTGATGCTCGCGGTCGAAGGTATCGTCATGTACGCCATCATGGCCTGGGTAGAGAAGCGCATGACGGGATGGGCACATCGCTCGACCATGGGGCAATGAAGTTAAGCGCTAATGCAAAGAGAAAAGCCGGTTCACCCGGCCTTTCGTCATTCCGACGGCGTGTCCTCAACCTTAGCCTCGCGTTCCTCGAAAGCAAGCTTCAGCGCCTTCGTGATGTCGCGTGTCGTTGCAAACCAGTTTGCGCTGCGCACCCAGTAGCGCAGCTTGACGGTTGCGCTGTCGGCGCTGGCGGCATCGACGAATGTGGTCGGAGCAGGGTCGAGCAGCACACGGCTTTCATTGCGCGCGATCTGCATCAACATATCCTGTGTCTCGGCAATACTTTCGCCCTTCGGCACCGTAACGCTCAGCTCGTGGCGACGCGATGGAAAGCGGCTGTGGTTGGTGATCGGTACGTTCCACAGGGTAGAATTTGGCGCAAGTCGATACAGTCCATCGCTCGTCTTGAGTTCGGTGGCGAAAAGGCCGATTTCAATGATGGTGCCGGAGACTGCACTCGTCTCGATATATTCCCCAACTCGAAACGGGCGAAGGACCAGAAGCATGATACCAGCTGCAATGTTCTGTAGCGTACCTTGGAGAGCCAGACCGATGGCAAGACCTGCGGCACCGAGTGCAGCGAGAATGGATGCGGTCTGCACACCGAACTGGCCAAGCACCATCACCATGACGAGGATGAGCACGACATAGCGGATAGCGCCGGCAAAGAAGCCTGCAAGGGTTGCGTCGAAACCGCGAATGCGTGACAGTCCCTGGAATGCCCAACGCTGGAGGAAAGTCGCGGCAAGCCAGCCGATGATGAGAAGAAGAAGCGCGCCGATGACGGAGAAGGAATATTGAACCGCCAACGCGCTCGCTTGCCGGAGCGCGGCCTGCGATGCCACGATGATATCCGTTGCCTGTTGTTCCATGGATCGTCCTTGATGATCTTTCGGTGTTCAGGGTTGGTAACGATAGGTTTCGGCTGGGGTTCCCGTTAAAGCGGGACCGAATCGCTAAGCGGCAGCACGAAGGGGACGTTGCCATCGGTGTCCGCACCGCGGCCGATCGCCTTGATTGCGCTCACCAATCGACCCTTGCGGTCAAGGAGCCTGTCGCCGATTTCAATGATACGGGCATTCGGTGTCGCATATGGGGATACTGTTCTTAGCCGGCGTGCTAGCGCTGTTTCATCCTGATCCGGATAGAGAGCCAGTGCGGCGACGATCGCTGCGGCTGGCGAACGGGAAACACCCATCCAGCAATGGATCAAGAGCGGCGCGGATTGATCCCATTCACTGGCAAAATCGATCAGCCGCAGAACATGGGCATCGTCCGGCGCGATGAGAGCGTCGTTCCCCTTAAAGGCGATATCGTTCATTTGCAGTGTCAGATGCCGCTCTGCAGAAATCACGGCAGGGCGGTGAAAGGCCTGCTCCTTGGCGATCAAGGTAATCATTTCACGCGCCTTGTGGCGCACGGCCATTTCTCCGATGCGGGAAAGTGGCGAGACGACAATTGCGGTCATGCTGGGGCCTTGCGTAATGCTTCGATCACTTCGAAGCGTGCGATGAAACGGCGCTGTGCCTCCGTTGCGGGAACGGGATCGATGGCGATCATGTCGCGACTGATGCCGCGCGGAAGGCCGAAGAATTTTTGCGCCTCCGCAAGCGAAAAGCCTGCAAGCTCAGTGGCTTCGAAAAAGGCAGCAACCGTGTCGGCTTTCTTGATGCGGTCTTTTAGTTCGCGTGTGGGATGTGGCGGCAAGGAGAAACGCCGATGAATGGCGGCTTCCAGTCGGCTTTCGACACTTTTGTAGCCCCCACCAACGACGGATTTAAACGGAGAGATCATATCGCCGATCACATATTCCGGTGCATCATGCAGCAGCGCCATCAGCATATCATTCGGGGAAGCCGATGGATTCAAACGGCAAAAAATCGCCTCGACGATGAGACTGTGCTGCGCAACCGAAAAGGCGTGGTCGCCGCGCGTTTGACCGTTCCAACGCGCCACACGCGCCAAGCCGTGGGCGATATCGGCAAGCTCTACATCCAGCGGTGAGGGATCGAGAAGATCGAGCCGCCTGCCGGAAAGCATGCGTTGCCATGCGCGCGGGGCCTTTGATATTGCCACCGCTTAGTCCTCTGTGCTTGCAAGCGGATCGGTTGAGGGAAAGCTCAACCCAGTCCACTCCGGCAGAGACACTGACACGGTGACATCCCCTGCCATCATCGCAACGTTCGACGACATCGCGTCCGCGGCCCGATCGGTGCGCACTATCGCGAGGCCCTTGTCTGCGCTGACCGTGCCAAGTGTCCCAATCGGCTTACCACCTGCCATGATCTCGGTGCCAGTTGCCGGAAGGATGTGTTCGCCAGAAACGATGACGACCCGCCGACGTGCCGTGCCGCGATGCTTCATGCGCGAGACGACTTCCTGACCGACGAAGCAACCCTTCTTGAAGGACACGCCGTCATTTACATCCATCAACACGTCATGGGGGAACGCATCCTGTAGCGCGTAATCGCGACCCGATTCGGCAACCCCAGATGCTATCCGCAGCAGGTCGTAACTGGACGAATCGCCGCTCACGTGGTGACCCGGAACGCGATAAAGCACCACCCTCGCTTTGGCGAAGCGTCCGTCTTTGACGCTGTGTTGCGGGACAGAATCGTCCCAATGGACGCTGACGCCTTCCGTCTCTTCGGCTTGCAGATCGACAGCCGCGCGCAATTTGTACATGGTCAAGCGGCGCAGCAACGCCTCCTGTTGATCCTTGTCTGTCTCCAAACGGTACGCAGCGCCGTCGCGTGCGATCAGAAAATCAAACAGGATCTTGCCCTGCGGCGTCAGTAGCGCGCCTGCACGCGCTTCCGTATCCGGCAGCGCATCCAGATCCGTGGTGATCAGGTTTTGCAGGAAATCGGAAGCCGCTTCGCCACCAATGCGGATGAAACGACGGTTCGGCAAGAAGGCGGATGACATGGCGTTACCATTCAGCTGGATTTTTTCCCTACGGCCTCGGCCCGAATATCAAAATCGGATTTCGAAAAAAGCCCGAGGCGTAGAGACAAAAAAGATAGAGCGTCCTTTGTGCGTCCAAGAAAACGCACGGTGCTTTAGAGTTAGGGTTTCAGGCGCGCGAGGGCAAGCCGGAAGGGGCAATTGAGGCCGGAGTCCATCACGGTCTTCAACAATCGCTCTGACGCTTGATCTCTTTGCCTCACCGCATGTCAGTATTGCCGAAAATTGGCGCGGGCCATGCGTCAAGCGGCCTGATCAGTCGCCTGCGCCAAAGAACTTCCACTGTCCATCTGGCGAGATGCCGATACGGTAAAAGCTGTAATTGCCATATTCCTGCATGTCGGCCAGATCGCCAGCCGTGATGATACGCAGGAGATCTACTTTCTCGGGCTTGGTCAGTGTGTTGAGCGACTTTCCGGCAAAGTAGGGGAAGACATACATTTCATCCGGCGTTCCGGCATCCACGCGGGCATAACCGGTAGAAAGCAGATCGAGGATAATGGCCAGCACTTCCAGGCCTTCCGGGTCGCCGGAGAAGCTTTTCAGCGCAGCGATAGGATCGGTTCCTTCGGCGTCTATACGCGTCTGGTTCGGGCCGGCATTGATCAGTGGACGCAGCTTTTCGATATCGCCACTGGAGGCCGCGTCGATGATCAATTGACGCAGGCGACGCACAGGCTCCGGTGCCTTGCTGATATCATGCTCGATTTGTGCGGAAACTTGCGGCGCATCGTTTTGTTCAGGCGCTGCCTCCTGTTGTCCGCCCTGGCGGTTCACCAGCGGATCTGGCATGGGAATGCCATCGGAACCCTCTTTGACCGGCGCCGGCTGCGACGACTTGGGAGCCTCGGATGCCTGGGCCTGCTCGGTCTCGCCGCCTGGACCAGGCTTCAGCTCAGACAGAGCATAGGCCGCATGCGGTAGTGCGGTGGCAGAAAGGGTTAGTGAAATAACGGCGGCAAGCGCGGCAGACGACCGCGCGACTTTATGACCGAAAAACAGCATGGATAGGCTCCCGCTTACTGAATGATCCGCTGCGGGGAAAATTCGCCAGCAAGCATGCGCTGACGCAATGATTCGAGCATGGCCTCTGCGCCGGCTTCGCCATGCATGCGAATGGTTTCGCGCATGGCCAAGGCTATAGCGGCATCTGCGATGATCTCCGGTTCGATGCCATCGGCCATACCATCAGCCCAGGCTTCGTTTTGATGTTCCAGAGCGACCTGCATCTTTTCATGCGCGATCATATCGTGGATTTCGTTACGGCTCGTTTGCATCTTTCATCCTCGACAGGGCGTCCAAGTCGTTACCACCCTGTTAACAACTCTAACAGTCTTTTATCAAAACGGCACGCCCTGCGGCGAAAAGAGGTTAACAATCCTCTAATTTCCGAATCTCGACGTGATTTCTTGTGCGAGTGTTGCGCCTTCGGCACGGTATTTCTGTTCCGCCAAGAGCGCGGCGGAGGTGCAACTCGTATGGACAGCCGCAAAGGTCCGGTATCCGCGGTTGAATGCGGCGGTCATACGCTGCTTTCGCTGCGGCTCGTTTGCAGTATCCGCTGCCAGAATATCGCTCATGGCTTTGCGCCACTCCTGCGGACCCGTCGCCGGGCAGAGCGTGCGCAGATATTGCACGGCGCCAAGGATTTCCGACAGGCGCGCCAGCTTGTCGTCATAGGGTGCTGGCTTGCTTTCTTGCGGTGGTGGCGCTGTCGGCTGAGGTGGTTTCGGGCTTGCAGCGTGCAAGGCGACGGGCAGAGCCACACTCACCAACAATGCCGACAAAAAACAAACCCTTTGACCCATGACTTTACGCGCAACCCAACATCGACTCGTGACAAACTTCTTCCAGATAGCTGTGATTCTAGTGTTCATGCAACTGGCCTAAAACGCGCTCGGCGCATTCCAGAACACTTTCCGGTGCGGGGAGACGGCGTATCTCCTCGAGCGTGAACCATCCGGCATCTGCCGCGTCATCTGCTGCAAGAGCCGCGGTCTGCTCGTCCGCGTCCACAAGAAACACCGACAGTAGAAAATGACTGGTCAGCCGTCCCGCAACGTCATACGAAGGCAGATCGTAGGTCGCGAAAAGCTGTGGATCGCGCGCCTTGATGCCTGTCTCTTCCAGCAATTCGCGAAGTGCTGTCTGCGCCGGTGTCTCGCCAGGCTCGCCGCGCCCACCGGGAAAGGCGAACATGTCCTTCGATGGCGGATTGATTCGCCGCACCAACAGCAGACGGTCGCCACGCCGGACGATGGCGGAAGATGCTGGGTGGGGAAGAGGCATGCGGTTTCCTTCAAGAATCTGCTTCTTATTATGCAGTCAACCTTGCAGGAAACGTGGCGGCATCTTTTCCTTGTAGGGAAATACTGAAAATAGGGGCTCGCCTCTTCAATCACTCGCTTCACCGAAGGTCTTGAAACCAATCGTTCGAAATACTCGCTGGTGTTTTTAAAGTCGCCACTGAACGGATGAACGATCGACCCATAAAAGAACGCCGGAACCGTAGAGCAATGCGCCATCGAAAACTCCTTGCCTGCGACCCACTCACGACTTGGTAAGTGCTGCTCCAGGACGCCATAGGCCTTTTCGATGGTCGCATGAGCCTCGGATAAACCATGAGGATCGGGAGCATCTTTAGGACGCAAACGTTCCGCGGCAATGCGCTGCATAGACTGGTGGATGTAGAGATCAAAGAACCGATCCCATAGCCGCACCTCAAGCTGCTCCTCCACGCCTTTCGGCAGCAGTTCGGCCGGACCTTGATAATGGGTATGAATATATTCGATGATGATGCTTTCCGGCAGCGCTACGTTGGCTTCGATATCATGCAGCGCCAGCATCTTTCCCCTCGGTGATCTTTCAACGAACGCCGCCCTTGAATCAGGATTGGAGAAATCGACGATAACCGGTTCAAAAGATGTGCCGTTTTCATAAAGTGCCACGAGCACCTTGTGGCAGAATGACGAAAGCGGGTGCATATAGAGCTTAAGGGTCATGTAACCGCTCCGGGGTGTGACATAGACCGTGGCTGAATGCTTGGCGGTCTCGACGAGACTGCACGAAAGAGATGGTTTTCGCTATGATGCGCTCAAGGCCCCGAACAGTCCACCTTGCCTGCGGCGGAAACAGGAGCAGGAAATAGGCATGAAAATTACCCTCGTCTATGCAGCCGCAGCGCTTGCCGAAATAGCTGGATGCTTTGCCTTTTGGGCGTGGCTGCGCATGGGCAGATCGGTGGTTTGGTTGGTGCCCGGGATGGTGTCGCTTGCAATCTTTGCCTGGCTTTTGACGCTGGTGCCGACCGAGGCTGCCGGACGGGCCTATGCGGCCTATGGAGGCATTTACATCGTCGCTTCTTTGCTGTGGCTTTGGGGCGTGGAGCGTCATGCGCCCGATCGCTGGGATCTGGCGGGCGGCGCGGTTTGCCTTGCCGGCGCTTCGCTCATTCTGTTTGCGCCGAGAGGATAGGTCCATGTGCGGTCGCTTCGTACTGAAAGCAACGCCGGAAGAGATTGCCGATCATCTCGATCTGATCGGCGTTGAGGATTTCCCGCCGCGTTTCAACATCGCGCCGACCCAGCCGATCCTGATTATTGTGGAGGGTGAGCGGCAGGAAGTGGGAAGCAACCTGCCAAACCGGCAGGCCATGCTCGTGCGCTGGGGCTTCATGCCGGGTTGGGTAAAAGACCCCAAGACCTTTCCGCTTCTGATCAATGCGCGCGCAGAAACCGCCATCGGCAAGGCGTCGTTCCGCGCTGCCATGCGTCATCGCCGCATCCTCATCCCGGCGAGCGGTTTTTACGAGTGGAAAAGACCAGCCAAAGATGATTGCGGCAAGCTTCAGGCATACTACATCAGGCCAAAGCACGGCGGTATCGTTGCCTTCGCCGGATTGATGGAAACATGGTCCTCTGCAGATGGATCGGAAGTCGATACCGGCGCGATCCTCACCACCGCTGCCAACGCCTCTATGTCACGCATCCACGACCGGATGCCGGTGGTGATCGCTCCGCAGGATTTCAGCCGTTGGCTGGATTGTAAGACGCAGGAGCCACGCGAGGTCTCGAGCTTGATGACGGCAGCGGATGAGGATTTCTTCGAGATGATCCCGGTTTCGGACAGGGTGAACAAGGTCGCCAATGTCGGGCCTGATCTTATCGAGCCGGTGGAGGAAACCGCACCACTTGCTCCGGTGAAAGAGAAGAGCGAGCAACTCGCGCTATTTTAGACGAGGAATCGGCTTCTTGCCGATCGTGTCTCTACGTAGAAAATGAAAATGGCGCTCGAAAGCGCCACTTGCAAAGCTCGCGGGCACCACACTGCCTGCTAAACTTGAAAGAGATCAGGCAGTCTTTGCCTGCTTCGGCTTGCGCGCCACCATCATGGCGGCGGCTGCAACGGCCTTGAGGCCGAGCGGCTGGTAATGCGCCTTCAGATCCGGTTTTGCTGGCGTTTCGATTTTCGTTGTCTCAGTCATTCCACCCTCCGCAGATTGCTTGTCCGGCCTTGATTCGCGGGCCTTCCTGACAAGCTCTCTCGGGGTCAATCGTGACGAATTCGAGGCGGATTCAATCAATTGAAAATTGCAGTCTGCGACATTTCGTGTTCGCCCCCACCCTGGAACTGCCCACCGCTGAAACCAGTCATTGTTGCCGCGAAACGCTTTCAGTCCCGCTGAGGTCAAATGCCTCGGTCTAGGCCGTCGCCGCTGTCGCCGTGATCATGGTCTTCGATGGTCAGCGTGCCGTAACGTTTATGCCAGATCCGTGCGCTGAAGGGCAGAAAGGTGAGATAGGCCAGAACGGTCAGGATCAGAACTTCCCAGGTGAAGCTCATCAGGAGCGCGACATAGAGCACGACGATCAAAATCGCTGGAAGAACGAGATCGCGTCGGATGCGGCTTTCAGACTTTCCCGACCATACCGGAAGGCGGCTGATCAGAAGGTAGCCGATCAATACTGTATAGGCAGCGGCAATGTGGGCAAACGTGCGGCTCGGCTCGACGCCGATAAATCCGACATAAACGGGAAGCAATACCAGCATCGCGCCCATCGGAGCGGGAACGCCAACAAAGAATTCGTTCTGCCAGGGCGCCTTCACTTCCCGCTCGACCATGACATTGAAGCGCGCCAGGCGAAGTCCAGCAGCAATGACATAGATGAGGGCAGCGATCCAACCCAGCGACCGTGCTTGATCTAGGAGATAGGCATATACGACGAGGGCAGGGGCAACGCCGAAATTGACGATGTCGGCAAGCGAATCCATCTGCGCGCCGAATTTGGACGTTGCCTTCATCATCCGTGCCAGGCGCCCATCGATCCCGTCGAGGAATGCTGCCACCAGAACCATGGCGACCGCCAGCTCGAAGCGCCCCTCGAAGGCGAGGCGAACGCCACTAAGACCCGCGCAGATGGCAAGCACCGTGACGAGATTGGGGACGACCAGACGAAGCGGAATTTCGCGAAGCCTCGGGCCTCGTCCGCTATCTGTGCTGACCTCGGGCTTGCCGTTAATATTCGGCTGCGGCGCTTGTTCTTCCATCGATCGTGGCTCCCTGTCGTATCATCAGGCGCGGCGGCTGAGAACGGCCCCCTTGGCCGAGCCGAATTCGGCAAGAACGGTTTCGCCAGCAATAGCCGTCTGTCCGACGGAAACGCGCGGTGCGAAGCCTTCGGGCAGGAAGATGTCGAGGCGAGAGCCAAAGCGGATAAGGCCGAAGCGCTCGCCGGCATCAACGGGTTCGTTCGGCTTAACCCAGCAGACAATTCGACGAGCGACCATGCCCGCAATCTGTACGACGCCGACCCGGCCATGCGCCGTTTCGATCACAAGACCGTTGCGTTCGTTGTCTTCCGAAGCCTTGTCGAGATCGGCATTGAGGAATAGGCCTGGGCGGTAGGCGACATTCACGACGCGGCCACGCACCGGCGAGCGGTTAACGTGGCAGTTGAACACATTCATGAACACCGAAACACGCACCATTGGCTCCTTGCCGAGTTCGAGCTCCAGCGGAGGAACGACGGTCTGGATGGCGGACACGGTGCCATCTGCAGGGCTGATGATCAGATCGTCATCCTGTGGCGTCACGCGTTGGGGGTCGCGGAAGAAGTAGGCGCACCACGCTGTCAGAACCATACCGATCCAGAAGAGGGGCGTGGCGATCCAGCCGAGCACCAGCGATGCAACGAAGAAAGCCGCGATGAAAATGTAGCCTTCCTTGTGAATCGGTACCAGGGTGTTGCGAATGGTATCGAACAGGTTCATTGGTCGTTCTTCTCCGAAATTTTCGTTTCCAGTCCTGACGATGCGCCTCTCGGCTGCTGCTCGCTCAGGCCTCGATTTGTCTGTATGCCCCATCGCAGAGCGTCTTAAGGTTCCTGCGTGACACGCATGATATAGTCGTTTCGCGACCATATTCACGTCTCAAGGCGACAAAACACGCATAGGTGACTACAGGCAAACCGCGCCACGGGCAATGGTGCGCAGCCACAAGACCGGTTTATACCCAGGCTCAACGCGCTGGTTCGCCGCGATCCACCACCCCGAGATCGTCTTTTTCGCGGACTTCGCGCAACCGCTCCTCGGCCTGAATCGCCTCGCGCTGACGGCTCCACATCGAGGCATAAAGCCCACCGGCCAGCATGAGCGATGAATGGGTTCCCCGTTCCGCGATGGTGCCGTCCTTGAGGACGATGATTTCGTCCGCTCCGATCACGGTGGACAAGCGATGTGCGATGACGAGCGTCGTGCGATTTTGTGAAACCACGTCCAGCGCGCTTTGAATCTCCTGTTCGGTGTGGGTGTCGAGCGCAGATGTGGCCTCGTCGAGAATGAGGATGGGTGGTGCCTTGAGAATGGTGCGGGCAATGGCAACGCGCTGCTTCTCTCCACCCGAAAGCTTCAATCCCCGCTCGCCGACCATGGTCTGGAAACCATCGGGCAACTTGCTGATGAATCCGCTGATCTGCGCGGCATTCGCCGCAGCCGTGACATCGGCTTCCGGGGCATCTGGCCGACCATAGCGAATGTTATAGGCCAGTGTATCGTTAAACAGCACCGTATCCTGCGGCACCATGCCGACCACGGCGCGCAGGCTCTTTTGCGTGACCGAGCGGATATCCTGGCCGTCGATGGTGATCGATCCACTTTGAATGTCATAGAATCGATAGAGCAGCCTGGAGATCGTTGACTTTCCGGCTCCCGAGGGTCCGACGATCGCGATCGTTTTGCCAGCGGGCACATCGAAGGAGATGCCCTTCAGAATTGGCCGCTCGGGATCGTAGGCAAACTGAACGTCGCGGAAGCTGACAGCGCCTGAACCAATGTGAAGCGGCTTGGCGCCTGGTGAATCCACAACTTCCGCTTCCACTTCCAACAGATCGAACATCTGTTCGATATCGGTCAAACCCTGGCGGATTTCGCGATATACGAAGCCGATGAAGTTCAGCGGCACGGAAAGCTGCAGAAGTAGCGCGTTAATGAAGACGAAGTCGCCGATGGTCTGCTCTCCGCGCTGCACCGCAAGCGCAGACATGACCATCATGACGAGGGAGCCCAGACCGAATATGACTCCCTGGCCGAAGTTTAGCCAACCGAGCGACGTCCAGATGGCGACGGCCGATTTTTCGTAGCGCGCCATCGCCGCGTCGAAGCGGCGGGCTTCCATGTCCTCATTGCCGAAATACTTGACTGTTTCGAAGTTCAACAGCGAGTCGATGGCCTTCGTATTGGCATCGGTGTCGCTGTCATTCATCGACCTGCGAATGGATATGCGCCAGTTGCTGGCCTTGACCGTGAACCAGATATAAGCCCAGACCGTGACGACGGTCACGAAGACATACCAGAAGCCGTAGGACACCCAGAAGATGGCGGCCGTCAGCAGGAATTCGATGAATGTCGGCGCGGTGTTGAGGATGGTGAAACGAACGATCGTTTCTATACCCTTCGTGCCGCGCTCGATGATGCGCGACAAGCCACCTGTCTTGCGCTCCAGATGAAAGCGCAGTGAAAGCTGGTGCATATGCACGAATGTCTTATAGGCCAGTTGACGAACCGCATGCTGCCCGACGCTGGCGAAAAGCGAGTCCCGTAACTGATTGAAGCCAATCTGAATGACGCGCGTCAGATTATAGGCGATGACGAGTGAAACGGCGCCGAGCAGGAATAGGGGAAGCACTCCCGCCATGTCCACTTTGCCGTTCAGCGCATCAGTCGCCCATTTGAAGAAATAGGGAACGGAGATCAACACCAGCTTCGCAACAAGCAGGAAGATGGTGGCCCATACCACCCGCATCTTAAGGTCCCGCCTGCCATCTGGCCACATATAGGGCCATAGGTTGATGAGTGTCTGCATCGGATTGCTGGAATCCGCTGAGATCGTCTTCTTCTTGTTGTTGGCCATGCTCTGCTCCGGCGTCTGCCGGGATGCAGACAGCAAGACGGCGGCTTTGATAGGCCGCCGTCGTCTAATTTAGATAATGTCTAGATCGGGTTTTTACAATGCCCCCCGAAGACCATTCTCAGCGTGTCTTCAACCGGTTGCGGTGGATTTCCTCCGCATTTGGTAGGGCCTTTTCCGGCACGTCGAAAATCTGCCCCGGTTCGATGAGGTCGGGGTTTTGGATCTGCTGTTGATTGGCAAGGTAGATCGTGGTGTAGCGCACGCCCTGGCCATAGACCCGACGGGAAATTTGCCACAAAGTATCACCGCGCCGAATGATGACGGTGCTGTCACTATGTGCGAGCGGTGCCTGCTCGAAGGTCTTCGTGCCGGATGAATCGGTGGCGGGCTCCCCGGTGTTTGCTGGCGCTGGCGTTGCGGGACCCTTCGCATTTAACGCGGCAAACCGATCTGTCAAACCTGCAATAGCTTTGCCAACGGCTGCAACATCGTTCGGCAACGCGTCCACGAGCGAAAGCAAGGAGCGCGCCTCGCGAGCGATCTCGGCAACGAAATTCGTAAAGGCTGGATCCGCCGAGGCAGCGGTGCGGAATTCCGAAAGCGAACGCAACGCAATGGCTGTTGCGGATTTCGCAGCTGCCACCTCGTCAAGAGTGGGTGTCTTACCGTCCTTGTAGAGGCCTGAGAGAATACCGAAGGCTTTGGCCACTTCCGTGCGAAGTGCCTCGAAAGCGGCCTGATCGCTGACCGCAGCGGGGCGATCACTCGATGTCGGAGCGCTTTGAGATGCGGTTACGGCACCCGATGGCTGCATGGCGACCGTCCCCTGATCTGCCTCAGGACGCGAGAAGGGCACGCGTACCCGCACGGTCACCTTGCCAGATTCGTCGAGTGCTTCCGCTGTAATGACGTGATTGCCGACGGTGAGCTGGATATCGCCTTCGATGACGAAACTGCCGGAAGCTTCGGTCTTGGTGTCGCCAACGCGCGTCTCGTCCACCAGAGCACGTATCGGGGTTCCGGCTGGCGCAGAGCCGGCGATATAGATCTTCGATCCATCGAACTCCACGGCGGTCACGCGCACCGATGCAGTTTCCGGTACGGTACCGACCCGCGCATTGGTGGCGGGCGCTTGGGCATTGCCCGTGGCCTGCGGCTGAAGCTCGGCTGGAGCGGTTTCCGGCATGGTCAAAACGCGGCTCGCTTTGCCAGGCGTGGTGACCATGGCGAGAAGATCGCCCCCCTTCTGTGCAGGAACGGAGACTGTCGCCACTTCCTGCGACTGCGATACCTTGCCATTCTTGCCGGTTGCCCGTAGCACCAACTCGTGGTCGCCTGGCGGTAGCGGATTGTCGAGGACGGCTGCGAAATCCCCACTGCTTTCGACTGGCGTCTTGGCAATGACCTGACCTTTGTTGACGATTTCAAGCTGGGAACCCGGCTGCGCCTTGCCGGCAATGACAGCAGAGCCATCGGGTTCGACGCGCAGAACGTCGAAGCTCGGAAGCTGCGCTGCAGCATCGTTGGCTGGGGCGCTTTCAGTCCGTGCTGCCGGCTGCGCAGGTTCTTGCGCAGGTGCCGGTGCGGCAGGTGCCGGCGCAGCAGGCGGTTCCTGCCTTGGTGCTCCATCATCGGTACCGGCGAACACGCCCGCAAGGCGACGAACCTGGGCGGCAGCGGCAGATGCATCGTCCGGTAGCCCGCGCAAATATGCGAGTGTCCGCTCAGCGGCAGAGCGCGCCGTGGTGATCAGGCGTGAGGTCGTTTCGTCAAGCGATTCCGGAATATCGATCGTGTCCAGTTCGCGAAGGGACTCTTCCACCTTTTTGCGGGCCGCGGCGAAGTCTTCGTTCGAAGGCACCTTGTTGTCGGAGAACAGGTTACTCATGTCCTTGATGGACTTCGTGGCGGATTCCGCCAGGCGGCCGACCTTGTCGGCAACATTGGTGGTCTCTCCAGCTGCATCGGACAAAAGATCGCCCGCCTTTTCGCTGCCCATTTCCACGCTGTTTTTGACAGCGTTGCTGGCTTCGTTGATAGCGTCACCGATCGGTTTGTCGTCACCGGACATACGGGGCAGGACGAAGAAGACCATGAGCAGCGTGGCAATGCCGAGCACGACAAGCGCCAACAATGCAGCTCTCTTATTTTTCATCATGAGTCTCCAGGTCATTCTTCGCAAGATTATCGCGAATTGCTAGCGTTTTAGCGCTTTCCATACAAGCACTGGCATGGCTGAAGCGCTGCCTTTGCCGCATCTTCCCCCAAAAATTCTTGACGGGATCGACCCTGCGTAGTTCGGTGCAGGTCATGACATATGAAAAACATCCGATTCGATCCATCTGCGTCTATTGCGGCTCCCAGCCGGGTCGCGATCCCGCCTATATGGAAGCTGGCCGCAACCTTGGAAAATCCTTTGCCGAAAACGGCATTCGCCTCGTCTATGGCGGCGGCACCAAGGGCATCATGGGTGCGGTCGCAAGCGGCGTTCTTTCAAACGGCGGCGAAGTGACGGGGATCATACCCGAGTTTCTCGTGGATATGGAAGCGACACGCCATTCTCTCGGGCAATTGAACGAACTTGTGATCACCAAGGACATGCATGAGCGCAAGCACATGATGTTCGAGCGTGCCGATGCTTTCGTCACATTGCCGGGCGGTATCGGCACGGTGGAGGAGATCGTCGAGATCATGACCTGGGCACAGCTTGGCCGTCATGCAAAGCCCATGGTTTTCGCCAACATCAACGGCTTCTGGGATCCGATGCTCGAACTGATCCGTCACATGCGCGATCAGGGCTTTATCCATCGCGCGCATTTGTTGAACCCGCTGGTGATCGACCAGATCGGCGACATCGTGCCGGCAATCATCGAGCGTGCGGCAGCTCAGCAAAACCCCGAAGGCGACGCGTCGGTCATCGCGCAGCTTTGAGCCGCAATGCGTCTGTTTAACGTTTGAGAGCGCCTTTTGCATTCAATAGAACGCGGCGCTCCAAGCGCCGCCGGTTAACGGGTGCCCTTGCCTTTCATCAGGCTTGGTAATGTGTAAACCGCAAGTGCTGACCAGATCATCAGAAATGCAATCAGCCGAACCGTATCGAACGGTTCTCTGAAGATGAAGACCGCGATGACGAAGATGATCGACGGCGCGATGTATTGCATGATGCCGATCGTGGAGAGCTTCAGAAGTTTCGCGCCATTGCCGTAGAAGATCAGCGGGACGGCAGTAACGAGGCCGCTTGCTGCCAGGAGCCACGTGTCGGCGGCAGTTCCTGCAAAGAAATGTCCGCGCCCGGTGACTGTCAGATAGACGATGAAGGCGAGAGCTGGTGGGGTCAACAGCAGAACCTCCAACAGGAAACCCTGCGTCGGGCCGATGGGAAGCGTCTTGCGGAAGAATGCGTAAAAGCCCCAGGTCACGGTCAGTGCGAGAGCCACCCAAGGCAGACCGCCGGCATTCCACGTCAGCAGCGCCACAGCCATCGCGACCAGCGAGATGGCTGCGATCTGTATGCGACTGAGCTTTTCTTTCAGGATCACGGCGCCGAGAAGAATGCTGAACAGCGGATTGATGAAATAACCGAGTGCTGCATCCAGCGCGTGACCCGATCCGATGGCCCAGATGTAAATGCCCCAGTTGAGGCTGATCAGTGAAGCCGTGAGGCAGGCCATGGCAAGCATGCGGGGCGTGGTCAGCGCCTGGCGGATTTCGGCGGTTCGGCCGAGCACGATGAGCACGATGGCTGCAATCGGCACGGACCAGACGACCCGATGAACGATGACCTCCAGCGGCGAAATATGTGCCACGGCCTTCATGTAAAGAGGCAGGAAACCCCACAGAAGATAGGCCGTCAGCGCATAGACGAAGCCACGGAGGCTATCGCCCGACTGAGGAGCTTGAATGGAGGGGTTCATTGCCATGAGACTACAACCAGAATGATCGGATTTTCTTCGCAGTATTCCCCTTTGGCGTGATGCACCAATTCATTTCCGTGAAGCTTGGATCACGCATGCCATATTGCCGGGATATTGATCGTTCGAATGAATCAAGATCTGAGCCGCGCGACGTAAATGCCCGGCAAGACTCATGAAAATAACGAGGCCCGCCAGCGAGGCCGGCGGGCCATCCTTGGTGTAACGCTGAACGTAACGCGCAGAGTTCCGGCTTTACTTTCCGGCGAAACGGTCCGTTGCGCGGATCAACTGATCGAGAATGCCAGGCTCGGTCATCGCGTGGCCCGCGGCTTCGATGATGTGCAGATCGGCTTTCGGCCAAGCCTTGGATAAATCCCACGCTGTTTTTGCCGGGCAGGGCATGTCGTAACGTCCGTGAACGATAACGCCCGGAATATCCTCCAACTTGTGAGCATCCCGCAGCAACTGTCCGTCTTCAAGCCATCCGCCATTGACGAAGAAATGCGTTTCGATCCGGGCAAAGGCTATGGCGTATTGATCTTCACCGAATGCGTCGACACGGGACGGATCGGTGACGAGCGAGATCGTCGCACCCTCCCATTGACTCCAGGTCTTGGCGCATTCCAACTTTTTCTTCTCGTCCGTGCCAGTGAGGTAGCGATAATAGCTCGCCATCATTTGACCGCGCTCCGCCTCAGGTATCGGCGCGACGAAGGTCTCCCAGCGCTCAGGATACATTTCCGAGACGCCGAATTGATAATACCAATCGAGCTCACGTTTCGTCAGCAGATAGACGCCGCGAACGATGAGTTCGCTGACATGCTCCGGATGGGTTTCGGCATAGGCAAGCGCCAGCGTGGAACCCCAGGAGCCGCCGAAGACCTGCCACTTGTCGTAGCCGAATTTCTGGCGAAGCTTTTCGATATCCGCGACCAGATGCCATGTCGTGTTGGCGTCCAGGCTGGCATGCGGGGTAGATCGGCCGCAACCGCGCTGGTCGAACAGGACCACGTCGTAGAGCGCGGGATCGAATACGCGCCGCTGTGTCGGGTTGACGCCGCCGCCCGGACCGCCATGCAGAAACACCGCCGGTTTACCGCCCTTGGTGCCGACGCGCTCCCAATAGATCGTGTGGCCGTCACCCACATCCAGAAAGCCGGTTTCGTAGGGTTCGATCTCTGGATAGAGGCCGCGCAGTATTTCAGTCATGGTATAAGGTCCTTGGTCTTAGTCGTTTGTGTCATTTGCAGGCGGCCACACCATGGTGTCGTGGTCTGGATGCTGATAGGTCGTGATGGTACTTTCATCCACGCCCTGCTGTACCTCTGGCTTTTCGAACAAAGTCTTGATCCAAGGCATCCGGAGATGTGCGTTGACCTGAACCTGCGGCTCGATGTCCTGCGGATGATCGAAGGCGCCGATGGCGATCTCCACCCCGCCTGGATGATGATAGCTCAGAGGCGTGCCGCATTTGTTGCAAAAGCCGCGATGAATTTTAGCCGATGAGCGGAACAGCGTCGGTTGTCCGCGTGTCCATGTCAGATGCGCTTGATCTGCCGTGACAAGCGCACCGAAGAAATTGCCGAACTGCTTCTGGCACATGCGACAATGGCAAATTGACGGGCGTCCGAGCTTGCCTGCATGAAAGCGCACCGCGCCGCACTGGCACCCACCTGAATATCCCGACTCGCTCATCTATGCCTCTCTTGTGGCCATTCGGACGTATCGTGGTCCAGATGCTGATAGGAAACAAGGTCGGCAATGTAACTTGCCGACGTCTGATCGGCCTCGGTTTCTTCTTTCGGCAGGGAGTGAAGATGATCGACAAAGACGATCTTGTTTTCGATGCCCCACTGGATCACCGGCGGCAGGACGGAGGGATCGTCAAAGGCGCCCGACGCGATCGCCATACCATCTGGTGCCTCATAGGTGAGTGGAGTACCACAGTCACCACAAAACCCACGCTTCACGTGGTTGGAAGACCGAAACCGCTTAGGTTCGCCACGGGTCCATTCAAACGTGGCGCCTCGCACGGAAACCAGAGGCGCATAATAAGCCCCAAAAGCCTTCTGGCACATGCGGCAGTGGCAGATCGAGCTGTCCTTCAAGTCGCCCTCTACGCGAAACCGTATTGCGCCGCATTGGCATCCGCCGGTGTGGATGGTCATGGTTGCTCCTTGGGATCGAGTTTAGGATGTAGAGACAGATGTCGTGCAAACGAAGGAGCACATCGTCAATCCAGAAGCGAATGACTGTCCAGCCAATTTGCTGGAGGGTTCCAGTCCTTTGACGATTGCCGTTTGTCGAACGTCGGTTGCTTGTCGAATTCGTCTATCTCGATGAAGGGCTTATGCTGATTTCAGACGAAATCGACGATGTGACCGAAAATGGGCAGTTGTATCCTAAAGCAAATCGTCGGGTCCGTGAGCCAGAAGGACGGCGGTAGGTCCTGCCTACCGCTTTAACTCCCAGATCGTCACCCTCTCGCCCGTCTCCTTATCCTTGCCGTCCTTCAACTGAATACCCTTGGCCGACAATTCATCCCGGATCCGATCCGCCTCGGCAAAATTCTTCGCCTTCAGCATCTCCAAGCGCATGGCAACGAGCGAATCCACCGCTGCCGCAATCGCGGCATCCACTTCCGCTCTCTGCGGCAGCACGCCGAGAAGTGCTGCACTTGACGCAAACACCGGAAGCTTTTCTGGATCGGCATTCGCAGCCTGAGCCAGCGCATGTAGTGCCTGCACGGCTGCAACGGTGTTGAGATCGTCGGCCAGTGCATCGAGCACGCTCTGATCAACCTTGGCATCACCCGCGTCCGCGGCAGGCCACTTCGCCAGTAGCCGTTCTGCCTCTTCCAGACGCTTCACCGAAAAGTCGATCGGCTCTCGGTAGTGGGTCATCAGCATTGCCAGCCGCAACACGTCTCCCGGCCATTTACGCCCCCCGAAGGATTCGGTGTGGAGCAGGTCGTAGATCGTCACGAAGTTGCCGTCGGACTTGGACATCTTGCGGCCTTCGACCTGCACGAAGCCGTTATGCATCCAGACATTGGCCATGACATGCGTACCGTGCGCGCAGCGGGATTGGGCGATTTCGTTTTCGTGATGCGGAAAGATCAGATCGAGACCGCCGCCGTGAATATCGAAAACTTCGCCGAGATAACGACCGGACATAGCCGAGCACTCGATATGCCAACCCGGACGGCCACGCCCCCAAGGGCTCTCCCAGCCCGGTTCATTGTGGCTTGAAAGCTTCCACAGCACGAAGTCTCCCGGGTTTTTCTTGTGCGCATCGACCGCGATGCGTGCGCCGGCCTGCTGCTCATCCAGCGGTCGTTTTGACAGTTGGCCGTAATCGCTCATGGATTTGGTATCGAAAAGCACTTCGCCTGCCGCCACATAAGCGTGACCACGAGCAATGAGCTTCTCGATGATCTCTACCATCTGCGCGATATTGTCGGTTGCACGGGGCTCTACAGTCGGCTCAAGGCAACCAAGCGCTGCGACATCCTGATGAAACTGGTTGGCGGTCTTTTCCGTGACGGCGTGGATCGCGTCGTTCAGCGGCAGGTTCGGATAGTCGCGAAGCGCACGCGCGTTGATCTTGTCGTCCACATCGGTGATGTTGCGGGCATAAGTCACGCCATTCTCGCCATAGGCATGGCGCAGCAGGCGATATAGCACGTCGAAGACAATGACCGGGCGGGCGTTGCCGATATGAGCGTAGTCATAGACCGTCGGGCCGCAGACATACATGCGGACATTGTTCGCATCGATCGGCTGAAATTCCGATTTTTCGCGGGTCAGCGTGTTGTAGAGCTTCAAGCGCAAGGACATGCGTATTTCCTTCGGGTATCGGAGATTGACCCCACCGGAGCGTTTGTCTACGTTGACCTTTCAGGAGACGAAAACGATCTGGCCGGGTGTTAAACCAGCAAAATTCAACTCAGCAGCAGCGGCAGATCGTTATTTTCATAACTTGCTTTATGAAACGATGCCCGTTGTCGGTCAAGGGCTTCGCTTCGATATTCATGGCCGACGGCTCAGTCACTCCGGCGTGCGATAGCTCACGAACTTCCTGTCGCGGACCACATAGATCTTGCCGGTCTCTGTCAGATCCGGCGAGGCAAGCGGAATGATGGCTTGTGCCACTTCGGAAGGGTGGGGCAGGGTGTCCGGATCTTCGCCGGGCATCGCTTGAGCCCGCATTGCCGTACGCGTTGCGCCGGGATTGATGCTGTTGACGCGCAGATGGGTCCGTTCGGTTTCGGCAGCCCAGGTGCGTGCCAGTGCCTCGACCGCTGCCTTGGAGGTGGAATAGACGCCCCAGAACGGACGGCAGGAATGTGCAGCGCCGGAAGATAGAATCAATGCGCGTCCGGCATCCGACTTCAACAGAAGCGGTTCGACCGAACGGATCAGGCGCCACGTTGCGGTGACGTTGATGTTCATCACCTTTTCGAACACCTTCGCCTCGATGTGCCCCACCGGAGAGATGACGCCAAGTACACCCGCATTGGCGACGAGAATATCGAGCTTTCCCCAACGTTCATGGATCGATGCGCCCAGCGCATCGATGGCTTTCATGTCGGCGAGATCGAAAGGGACCAGCGTTGCCGTTCCACCAACTGCCTTGATGGCATCATCCAGATCTTCAAGCCCACCGACGGTGCGCGCACAGGCAATCACATGGGCGCCAGCTTTTGCCAATTCGACCGCTGTGAAATAGCCGATGCCGCGTGAGGCTCCGGTCACAAGTGCGATCCGGCCTTTAAGGTCGATGGTCATGGTCCCCCCTGAATATCTTTCGATCGTCCGCAATCTCTAAACGAGGCAGGACATGTCCTGCAAGCGGCTTCAAGGTCTGAGTGGGTCGCAAAGAGAAGCCCGCACGTTCGATGCGGGCTTGAAGAAGGTCAGCCGTTGCTGGCCAGCATGGAAATCTTGCTGCCCATGGACTCGCCATTCTTGTCGAGGAGGCGGGTCGGATATTCACCGGTGAAATAATGATCGGTGAATTGCGGACGTGCAGGGTTACGATCCTCCCCGCCTACGGCGCGGTAAAGCCCGTTGATCGACAGGAAGGCCAGCGAATCTGCGCCGATATATTTCGCCATGGCGTCGACATCTGCGTATTGATTGGCGAGCAGCTTGTCGGCCTCCGGCGTGTCGATGCCGTAGAAGTCCGGGTGGAAAATCATTGGGCTCGCTACGCGTATGTGAACTTCCTTGGCGCCAGCCTCGCGGATCATCTGTACGATTTTTACCGAGGTCGTACCGCGAACGATGGAATCATCCACTAGAACGACACGCTTGCCTTCGATCATCGCCCGGTTGGCCGAATGCTTCAGCTTCACGCCGAACGCGCGGATCTGCTGAGTCGGCTCGATGAAGGTGCGCCCGACATAATGGTTGCGGATGATGCCGTATTCGAAGGGAATACCGCTTTCCTGGGCAAAACCGAGTGCGGCAGGCGTGCCGCCATCCGGCACCGGCACGACGACATCGGCCTCGAGCGGAGCTTCCTTGGCAAGGTTCATGCCCATATTCTTGCGCGTCGTATAGACGTTGCGGCCGCCAACGACGGAGTCCGGGCGAGCGAAATAGACATATTCGAACAGGCAGAGACGTTCCGGCTGCGGCTTGTTAGGCTTGCGGGCATCGATGCTGATCGAACCATCCGGCTGGATCTCGCAGATGATGACTTCGCCGTTTTCCACGTCGCGTACGAATTTCGCGCCGATAATGTCAAGCGCACAGGTCTCGGAACAGAAGATCGGCTTGCCGTCGAGATCGCCCATGACAAGGGGACGAATACCCGTGGGGTCGCGCGCTGCAATCAGCTTCGTACGGGTCATGGCGAGCATCGAGTAGCCGCCTTCCATCTGGCGGATCGCATCGATGAAACGGTCAGCCGTGGAAGAGTGGCGCGAGCGCGCAATGAGGTGCAGCACCACTTCGGTATCGGAGGTGGACTGGCAGATTGCGCCGGTGGCGATGATCTGGCGGCGAAGCGTCAGGCCGTTGGTAAAGTTGCCGTTGTGGGCAATGGCGATGCCGCCTTCTTCCAGTTCGGCAAACAGCGGCTGCACGTTGCGCATCGCAACTTCGCCTGTGGTCGAATAGCGCGTATGACCGATGGAGATCGAGCCCGGCAGGCGAGCCAGCGTCATGGGGTTGGTATAATGGTCGCCCACCAGACCCATATGCCGTTCCTGATGGAAGCGCTTGCCATCGAACGAAACGATACCGGCAGCTTCCTGCCCGCGATGCTGGAGAGCATGCAGGCCAAGCGCCGTCAGGGCCGCCGCATCCGCGTGACCGAGGATGCCGAACACACCGCATTCTTCATGCAGCGTATCGCCATCGATAATGTCATTGAAGGTGGAATGCGAAAGCGGCTCATTCATCTGGCTTGCCTTTGCTCAGTGCCAAAAACAAAAACCGCCCCGGAGAATTGCTCTGCCGGTTTGGCCTGTCTGCTGCCTATGTCGAAGTATCTAGCACAAATAGCGCGCCTTGCATCTATTGCAAGGCGCGCTATCCGATCAATTCGCGGGCACCGGCGCCGTTGTGGCTGGTGCATCTTCTGCTGGCGCCTGCTCAGGCGTCGTCTCGGTCTTCTTGCCAAGGATGCGAGCCCGGATTTGCGGCTCGATATCATCCGGCAGAACCGCTTCCAACTTGCCGACCAGACCGTCCAGGAACGGCTTGGACTTGGCCTGCGTCACCCATTCGGGCTGCGTTTTCACATCGACCAGCCAATTCCAGAAGGCAACGGCAACGACGAGAAGAAGAAGGCCGCGCGCCGCACCGAACAGAAAGCCCAGTGTGCGGTCCAGCGCGCCGATGCGGCTGTCGATGATGAAATCGGCAATGCGCGAGGTGATGAAGGAAATGATGATGAGCGCGATGAGGAAAACCAGACCGGCAGAACCGGCAATAGCGATCTTCTCGTCATCGGTATAGTTGCGCGCGTAGGGAAGTAGCAGCGGGTAGATGTAGTAAGCAGCCGCAACGGAGCCGACCCAACTTGCGATGGAGAGAATTTCACGCGAGAACCCGCGCACCATGGCGAGAACGGCGGAGAAAAGCACAACGGCAAGAACGATACCGTCGAAAATCGTTATGGGCATTTACCAACTCCGGAGGTCGCGGCTCCCGGAAGAGAACCGCTGTGCCAGTTTGCGATCCTCTTACACTAGCCGGGTAAGCAGCGAAAGGATCAATATTCTTCTTCCTCAGCCTGTCTGAAGCGGTTGCCTGAACCGGCAATGCGCGCCACGAGATCAGGCAGGCTTTCGATCTCCGTCCAGCGCCCCTTTGAGCCTTTCGGCAATTCTGCCGATGCGGAGGGGAGAAATGCAGCAGAAAAGCCAAGCTTCTCGGCTTCCTTCAACCGCTGCGCTGTCTGGGACACCGGCCGCACTGCGCCCGAAAGGCTGATTTCGCCGAAATAGACGCAATCGGCAGGCAGGGCAAGACCGGCAAGCGAGGAAACCAGTGCAGAAGCAATCGCCATGTCCGCTGCCGGTTCGGAGATACGATAGCCACCGGCAATGTTGAGGTAGACGTCGTGCTGACCGAGCTTTACGCCGCAGTGGGCTTCGAGCACGGCAAGAATCATGGCAAGGCGCGACGAGTCCCAGCCGACGACCGCACGTCTCGGCGTGCCGAGTGAAGTAGCCGCCACCAGCGCCTGAACCTCGACCAGCACAGGACGCGTGCCTTCCATGCCGGCGAAAACCGCAGCACCCGGAGATTTTTCATTGCGCTCGCCCAGAAAGAGTTCCGAGGGGTTGGAGACCTCCCTCAAACCTCTATCCGACATTTCGAAAACGCCGATTTCATCAGTGGGGCCAAAGCGGTTCTTGACCGTGCGCAGGATGCGATAATGATGTCCGCGGTCGCCTTCGAAATAGAGCACCGCGTCGACCATATGTTCAACGACGCGGGGCCCGGCGATCTGGCCTTCCTTGGTCACATGGCCGACGAGCACCATGGTGGCGCCCGTCTGTTTGGCAAAGCGGATCATTGCCTGAACGCCGGTGCGCACCTGCGTGACCGTGCCGGGGGCGGAATCGGCGGTGTCGCTCCACAGTGTCTGAATGGAATCGATGATGACCAGATCGGGGCGCTTGCCCTCTGAAATGGTGGCGAGAATATCCTCGACATTAGTCTCAGCAGCCAAGAGCACATCGGTTTCAGCAGCGCCAAGGCGTTGCGCCCGCAGCCGCACCTGTGCCACGGCCTCTTCGCCCGACACATATATGACGCGATGGCCCTGGCGCGAGAGTGCTGCCGCAGCCTGCATCAGCAAAGTCGACTTGCCAATCCCTGGATCGCCGCCGATCAGCACCGCTGATCCGCGCACGAAGCCGCCGCCCGTTGCACGATCCAGTTCGCTCATGCCGGTCGGAATGCGTGGCGCTTCCTCGATTTCACCGGAAAGCGAGGTGAGAGTGACCGGTCGGCCTTTCTTTGGAGTCTTGCCAGGTCCTCCGCCAATTCCACCCATCGGGTCTTCTTCAACGATGGTGTTCCACTCGCCGCAACCTTCGCATTTTCCGGCCCATCTTGTGTGAACGGTACCGCAGTTCTGGCAGACGAATTGTGTCTTGGCTTTGGCCATGAATGTCAGTCTTTTCCTTGAAAGTACAGTCGGCGATCGTGAATTTCGATCCCGTTTTGTTCTCGTCTAGCACAGATCGTTGCAGCTTTCCAAGAGCCGGAAAATGTCACTCGTCGCCGATCAGATATTGCCGCTCGTAGCGCAGCCCAAGGCTCGTCAACATTTCGTAACCGATCGTGCCTGCGGCCCGCGCTACGTCGTCGACAGGCACATTCGGCCCGAACAGCTCGATATAGTCACCGGCGCGGATTTCGCGTTCCGGAACATCCGTGACGTCAAAAATGGTGAGATCCATGGTGACGCGACCGGCAACCGGCACACGGTGCCCATTGATAAACCCTTCCGCTCCGCCGCGACCCATCTCACGCAGTGGGATGCCGGAGCCGGAAAGCGAGCGTTGGTAGCCGTCGGCATAACCCACGGCGGCGATCGCCAGACGGCTTGCACGCGTCAGACGGTGGGTTCCGCCATAACTTACCGTTTCACCTTCACCTGCCTGGCGAATCTGGATGATCCGAGCTTCCGCCTTGGCGACGGGCCGCATCGGGTTCTTCATGTCGTTGACTGCTTCACCGCCATATAGAGAAATCCCGGGGCGCGTCAGATTGAAGTGGTAGTCCGGACCAAGGAATATTCCGGCCGAGGCTGAGAGGCTTGATTCGATACCTTCGAAAGCCGCGCTAACTTTGCGAAATGATTCAAGCTGCGCCTTGTTCATTGGCGAGGCGGGGGTGTCGGCGCTTGCGAGATGCGACAGGACCAGTACGGGATCGAAGCTTGCGGGGCGCGTGGGATCATCGGCCAGATAAAGCGCGTCCTCAAGTGGAAGCCCAAGCCGGTTGAAACCCGTATCCACATGCAGCGCAAAAGGATGATCGCCGCGTTCCGCAAGGGCGCTCATCCAGAAGGTAAGCTGCTCTTCCGAGGCAATGACCGGTACCAGATCATGGGCGAAGACATCGCGCTCCTGGCTTGGCCAGATGCCGGACAAAACGAAGATCCGGGCTTCCGGCGCGTGGGGACGAAGCGTGACGCCCTCGGAGACGCTGGCGACAAAGAAATCGCGGGCGCCTGTGTAATAAAGCGTTGAACCACAATCTTCGATCCCCATGCCATAGGCATCCGCCTTCACCACCGCCGCCGCCCGCGCCTTGCCGGAGCGGCGCTGCATATCGCGCCAGTTATCCGCAAGGGCTGCGAGATCGACGGTGAGCCGAACCGGCGCGGTTTCGAATGCGTCTGCCCCCATCTCGGAGATGCTATCGTCAAGGTCGTCTGTCATGGTCTTGCACCTTTTAAATGTTGCCGTGGTCTATCACTTTTGTTCAAGACGGTCATGACGGATTGGGCTAAACCCTGGCTATGCACAATGTTTCGCAGGAACAGGCCACGGAGCACATGCCGCTTTCACGCGCTGAAACCACTCGGTTTTGGCGCGACAAGCGCTTCAAAGGCATGGAATGCATGACGGCAACGTTCCTGACGCATGAATTTTCGCCGCACGCGCATGATACATTTTCAATCGGCGCCATCGAAAACGGCTCACAGATTTCGACCATCAAGGGCACGACAGAGCGCACCGGTCCCGGACATCTTTATCTTATCGATCCCGGCCAGATCCACGATGGCGCGCCCGGCGGTGACGGTTACAGATATCGAATGATCTATCCGGATATAGCACTGTTGTCGGAAGTCATCGAAGACGTGACACGCCGTGCTTTTCACGGGACACCGTCCTTTCCGAAGTTCCTGCCGCACGACCCAAAGATGGCGCAGGCTTTCCAGATTGCTCATCGCAGGCTGGACAACGGAGCAGGGGCGCTAGAGGCAGATGAGGGGATGTTCTCCGTTCTGGCTGAACTGTTTTGCCGGCACGGCAGCGCCATCATTCTGCCCGTCGAGACACGTGAGAAGACGGCCGTGTATCAGGCGCGGGATTATCTCAATGATAATTTCGACTTGGATATCGGATTGGAAGAACTCGCAGCTATGGCCGGTCTAAGCCGAGCGCATCTGATCCGCGCTTTCCGGCGCGAGTTCCACATCACGCCGCATGCTTATCTCACTGATATCCGCATTCGCCGGGCAAGACATTTGTTGCGCAAGGGCGAAAGCCCGGCCTCGGTTGCACTGGAATGCGGCTTTGCCGATCAGGCGCATTTCACCCGCCACTTCAAGGCGCGCACGGGCGTGACGCCCGGCCAGTTTCGCGCGGCCTGAAACACCAGGTCACTTTCGTTCAATACGGAAATTCGGTGGCAGCATAGATGCATCTGCTGAACAGGAGAATGATATGTTGAGCAAGACCCCGCCTGAAAAACCACAGGAACTGATCGCCGGATTGAAGGCTGCTTCGCCATTGCTCGTCGCCATGGTGCCGATCGGCGTGGTCTTCGGTGCCATCGCCGTCAGCAAGGGTCTTTCGCCTTTGGAGACCTGCCTGATGTCGCTCTTCGTTTTCGCCGGTGGCGCGCAATTCGTGGCCATGGATTTGTGGACGCATCCGGCAAGCTGGGCAGCGCTTGGCTTTGCGGCGCTCCTCGTCAATCTCAGGCACATACTGATGAGCGCCTCCATCGCCGTGAAAATGGGAAGCTTCAAACCATGGCAGCGCTGGCTCTCCATGCCGGTTCTGACGGACGAGTCCTGGGCGCTCGCAGAGTTTCGCAGTATGACCGGCCCCTTGCGTCCGGCATTCTATGCCGCCGCCGCTCTGTCCATCTATACGGTCTGGAACCTTGCGACACTCGCGGGCGCGATGCTTGGCTCCGTCATGGGCGATACCACCGTCATCGGTCTCGACTTCGCCTTTCCAGCCGTCTTCATCGTGCTGCTGATGGGATTTTGGAAGGGCCGGCAAACGGGCTTCGTTCTCGTCGCAAGTGCCGCCGCTGCCTTCCTCGCCCATCGATATGTTCCCGGCGCCTGGTATATCGCAGCCGGCGCGCTGGCCGGACTGGCCGTTGCCGCCTTCTCCCGTGACGAAGGGGAGGCGGCGCAATGAGCCTCGATCCCAACACGCTGCTGACGATCCTCGCCATGGCGTTTGCGACAGTCCTCACGCGCTTCGGCGGCCTCGTCCTGATCCGCCACGTGCATATGACGGACAGGGCGACGCGAGCGCTCAATGCTGTGCCGCCTGCGGTGCTGATGGCTGTCGTCACCCCCACAGCCTTTACCAACGGTCTTGCGGAATCCATCGGCTGCGCTGTCACCGCTCTTGCCGCCACCCGTTTTTCGCTTCTGCCTGCCGCAGGCACGGGCGTTGTGACGGTGGCGCTATTGCGCGCGCTTGGGCTGTAACATTGTCGCCTAAGGGTTGTGCAAACCAACCGGAGACGTTATGTCCTGAAGGACGACTTTCTAGTTTGTGAAAAGCGGGAGCACCGTTTTGTTCAAGAACTACAAGATCGCCCTGAGCCCGTTGCTGCAGATTTATCGACAAGATCTGAGGACTGCATGGCCCTCGATCCTCTTGCTAATCGTGACCATTCTCGCAGGCGCGTTGCTGTCTGTATCCGGCCCTTATGTGTTCTCGCGCATTATCGATGACGTGCCGAAAGAGGCCGGTCCATGGATCATGGCGTTTTCCCTTTATGCCATTCTCACGGCTCTAGCGACGGGGACACAACGTTGCACGCAGTATCTTGCCGTGATCCATTCGGAGCGGTTGGAATTTGTAGCAACGACACGTTTCTTCGAAAGGATTACGCGCAAGCACGGTACTTTCTTCACTGATCATAATCCTGCGGAGATCCAGCAAGCACAAACTCAGGGCGCATCCGCAGCTTCGATCCTGATGCAGATCGTCCTAATCTATTTCGTGCCGGGCTTCGCCAATTTTCTGTTCAGTATCATAGTTCTCGGCGCGGCGATCAGCCCCGAGTTGATCCTGATCGTTTTCTGTTACGGCGCAGTATTCATAGCACTGACAATTGCGTCAAACCGCTTCACCAGCCGTTATCTGGAGCGGGCCATCGAAGCGGGGCAGCAGAATGCCGGCTTTGTCGGCAACGCAGTCAGCATGATCGAGCCGTTAAGGCACACGGGCAGCACGGCCTGGATGCAAGAGCGCTTCGGTGAAAATGCCAGTGCGATCTATCAGAACTGGCGGCTCTACTCGTTGCGGCGTATCGGCTTCATCGCGGCACTCTCTCTGGCGCTTTGCTTCCAGCTTATGCTCAGCTTCTATCTCCTCTTGCCGCGCTATCAGCAAGGAACGATTTCCGTCGGCGATATCGTGCTGTTCAACATGCTGTTGCTTCAACTGAACATCCCATTCGAAATGATCGGGCAGTCGATCGGAGAAGCCATACGCTCTCTGGCGCGCTTCATGCCCTGCGCGCGCATGTGGTTGGAGCCGGAGGAGCCGGCAGAAGTGGCAGCCGAGCAGTCAGTCTCGCACCCGGAGACGATCGAACTTTGGAATGTCGGTTTCCGTTACGACAATGGCCGTGGCGTCAGTAACGTCTCTTTCACGGCATCACCGGCGCGCTTTACCTTCATCATCGGTGAGACAGGCTCCGGCAAATCCACCCTGTTCAAGCTGCTGCAAAAGACCATGGTGCCACAACAGGGACACATCCTTGTCGATGGCGCCGACTTGAGAGAGATCGGCAAGGACCGTTGGTACTCGTTAGTCGGGATCGTCCCACAGGAAATTCAGCTTTTGAATGACAGTCTGCGCACGAACATTGTTCTGGGTCGCCCCAACGATGAAGAGCGGCTACGCGAAGTCGCCGAGCAGGCCGCCATCCTGAAACGGATCGAAGGCATGGCGGATGGATTCGATACGATCGTCGGGGAGAGGGGGCTGAAGCTGTCGGGCGGTGAGCGCCAGCGTATCGCTATCGCCCGCGCCTTATATGGTGCGCCGTCCATCCTGCTCCTGGATGAAGCGAGTTCTGCACTGGATGAAGAGACTGAGCGGGAAATCATGGATCAGCTGCGCAAACTGGACGGTGATCTGACGATCATCGCGATCACGCATCGCCAAAGCTCCATCCGTGCGCAGGATCAGGTCGTCACCTTGAAAGCGGTTGAAGCAAGCGAATCTGTTTCTGAGCCGCCGCCGCTATCCTCTTGAAAAGACTCTGCCTGATGGCCGCCAAACCACCAGGCAGAGGCGATATCAGTGTTCTTCGTACTGACTGAAGGATGGATCGGCGAGATCAGCAAATCGGGTGAACTCGGCCTGGAAGGCGAGCTTGACGGTGCCGGTCGGTCCGTGACGCTGCTTGGCGATGATCACGTCGGCTGTGCCCTTGACCTTGTCGAAGAGCGATTCCCATTCCGCATATTTCGGGTCGGCGGGATCGCGCGGCTCCATGTTCTTGACGTAATATTCCTCACGGAACACGAAGAGCACCACGTCGGCGTCCTGCTCGATGGAGCCCGATTCACGAAGGTCGGAGAGCTGCGGGCGCTTGTCTTCACGGCTTTCCACCGCACGAGAGAGCTGTGAGAGTGCGATGATCGGAACATTGAGTTCCTTGCCGAGCGCTTTCAGGCCGGTGGTGATCTGGGTGATTTCCTGCACGCGGTTTTCGCCGCCCTTGCCGGATCCCGTCATCAGCTGAACGTAGTCGACGACCAAAACATCAAGACCGCGCTGGCGCTTCAGACGGCGCGCACGGGCTGCAAGCTGGGCAATCGAGATACCACCGGTCTGGTCGATATAGAGCGGCACCTTCTGCATCATCTGGCTGCACGCCACAAGCTTTTCGAAATCGGCTTCGGTGATGTCACCACGACGGATTTTCGAAGATGAGACTTCAGTCTGCTCGGAGATGATACGGGTTGCGAGCTGTTCGGACGACATTTCGAGTGAGTAGAAACCGACGACGCCGCCATTCTTGGCCTTATAGGTTCCGTCCGGCTGCACTTCCTGCTCATAGGCCGCGGCAATGTTATAGGCGATATTGGTGGCAAGCGAGGTCTTGCCCATGCCCGGACGTCCGGCAAGCACGATCAAGTCCGAACGCTGCAAGCCGCCCATGCGGGCATCGAGCGAATGGATGCCGGTAGAAATGCCGGACAGGTTCCCATCGCGCTCGAAGGCAGCGCCAGCCATGTCGATGGCAAGCGCCACCGCATCGTTGAACGATTGGAAGCCACCATCGTAGCGGCCGGTTTCTGCCAGCTCGAACAGGCGGCGCTCTGTGTCTTCGATCTGCGCCTGCGGCGGCATGTCGAGCGGCGCGTCATAGGCGATATTGACCACATCCTCACCGATCTGGATCAGCGCGCGGCGCAGCGCCAGATCGTAAATCGCCCTGCCATAGTCTTCTGCGTTGATGATCGAGACGGCTTCAGCGGCAAGACGCGCCAGGTACTGAGCAACAGTCAGGTCGCCTACCTTGTCATCTGCCGGAAGAAAAGTCTTGATAGTGACGGGGTTTGCCGTCTTGCCCATGCGTATGATGTCGCCCGCGACTTCAAAGATCTTGCGATGCAGCGGCTCGTAAAGATGCACCGGCTTCAGGAAGTCCGACACGCGGTAATAGGCGTCGTTGTTGACGAGGATCGCGCCGAGCAGCGCCTGCTCAGCTTCGATGTTGTTTGGCGCCTCGCGGTAAAGCGGTTCGGCGGCGGGCGCTGGGGTGATCTTTCTCACGGCGTCGTTCATGGTCTCGCGATCTCCCTTTAAAGCGCAGCGCATCCTTCAGAATGCACATGACACGCTCTAACTTTTCCATCTGCGCATTCAGCTTTGCGAAAAATCCATGTCGATTTTCTGCTGGCGCGTTGGCCTTCTGTCTGCGGCAAGCCTGCCGGTTTGAAGCGTGGCGGCGTTGTCGTCAATGACCTGAAGGCAACACTCGGTCCTCACCTTACCTAAAGAGAGGCGGGGACCCCAACATAGTAGGTTGTCCCCATTAATCCACAGGATGATTCGGACAATGCGATGAAGGCGGCGCGAATCACTCACTCTCTGCCATGATTTTAAAGCATGGCTCCAATCCACCAAAGACACTTGAATTTTAGCAGAGACCGAAATAGGTAGGGATAAAATAAGTAGTGTACTAATTATAAGGCTTAAGTACGGTGTCCCGAATTACCGAAAAAGAACAGCTGTTTGATGAGATGGCGGCCTTCAACCGCAAGCTCCGCTCGTTCTTCGATGCTCGCGTTGCTGAAAAAGGGCTGACGCTGGCGCGTGCTCGGACATTGTTTGCTCTTTCGAGAAGAGGTCCGCTGACGCAAAAGGAGCTCGCGGAAGAGTTGGAAATCGAAACGCCGACGCTCGTGCGGCTGTTGGATGCCATGGAGAAACAAAAGCTCATCGAAAGGCGTTCTGACGAAGTTGATCGGAGGGCGAAGCGAATTCACATGACAGCCTCCGGAGTACAGACATTCGAAGAAGTGGATGCGCAGGCGAAGGCCATGCGGGCAGAGATCGCGCTGGATGTTTCCACCGATGAAATCCGGGTGGCGCTCAACGTGGTCAGACGCTTGACCAACAATCTGCAGAAACTCTCGGAAGAGGAGGCGACGTCGTGAGTAATGCCATAACGTATCAGCGCGACGTGCCTCTGGATGAAGAGGAGCATAAGACCACTCCCGCGGCTGTACCTGCACCCGAGCCTAAGGACGATGCGGCCCTCCCGCCGGTTCAGCCCGCCGAGAAATCCTTCAGCCAAAAACTGATGTATATTGCCGCCGGCCTTGCCTTCTTCATTACCCAGGGCATGGGCATGAACATCGTCATGGCCAATATCTATCAGCTGCAAGGCGAATTCTCTGGAACGGTGGCGGAGGTGGCCTGGCTTTCGGCAGCCTACATGGCGCCCTATGCGACCTTCTCGATTGCGCTCTTCAAGGTCCGCCAGCAATATGGCCTGCGGCCATTTGCGGAAATCAGCATCATCGCCTTCGTTTTTGCCTCTTGCCTCAACCTTTTTGTTACGGATCTGCATTCCGCCATTGTCGTGCGTTTCGTTAGCGGCATGGCGGCGGCACCTCTGTCGTCGCTTGGCTTTCTCTACATTCTCGAAGCTTTCCCCGCACAGCGAAAGCTGACGCTTGGCCTCAGCATCGCGCTTACGGGAACGCTTCTAGCATCGCCGCTCGCGCGCATCGTCTCGCCGCCGCTGCTCCAGATCGATGGCTGGCAGGCGCTCTACAGCATGGAAGTGGGGCTAGCGCTTGCCGTATTGCCGATCATCTACCTCCTTCCGCTAACGGCTCCGCCACGGGTGAAAGTGATCGAGCGCCTCGACATTCTGAGCTATCTGCTATTTGCCGGAGGTCTTGGCTGTCTCGCTGTCTTTCTCACGCTTGGCCGGTTCTACTGGTGGTTCGAAACCTGGTGGCTTGGAGTGCTTCTGGCGACGTCGATCAGCCTCCTGACCGTGATGACCATGATCGAATTGCCACGAAAGAATCCTATGCTCGATCTGCGCTGGATTTTCTCGCGCACCAATCTGCATCTCATTGCGGTCTTATTGATCTATCGCGCCGTCTCTTCGGAGCAGTCGTCCACCGCAGTGAGCCTCTATCAGCAACTTGGCATCCTCAACGAACAGACAGCGGACCTTTATGGTCTCATCATTCTCGCGACCGTTCTGGGCGGTGCGACCTGCGCGTTGTTGATGCTGACGAAATATGTCGAAACCGCACATGTCATCGCCCTGTCCTGTATTGCGCTCGGAGCCTTCATGGACAGCACATCGACCAATCTGACCCGGCCTGAACAAATGTATCTGAGTCAGGCAATGATCGCCTTCGGCGCGGCCATGTTTCTGCCCCCCGTTATGGCCAAGGGATTTGGCGCGGCACTGGCAAAAGGTCCGCCCTATCTCGTCAACTTCATCACCATCTTCCTGTTCACCCAGATTACCGGATCGATGTTGACGACTGGTCTGTTGGGCTCCTTTGTGACGCTCAGGGAAAAATTCCACTCCAACATCCTAGTGGAAAGCATCCTTCTGCAAAATCCGCAGGTCGCGCAGCGCATCAGCCAGCTTTCGGGTGCTTACAGCCATGTGCTCACCGATCCGACGCTTCTGCGAGCGGAGGGTGTGACCCTTCTTGCCCAGCAGGTATCGCGAGAGGCCTATATTCTCGCTTATAACGATACGTTTCTGCTGATCGCTATATGCGCTGCCGCCGCTCTCGTCGCGCTGCTTCTACACCTCGCATGGCTGCGCCTCAAACCATTGATGTCGGGCGGTCAAAGTGCCGCAACCGTTTCCCAATCCTGATCCTTCAGAGACTTAAAAATGCTAAAAAAGATTTTCACACCTGTTACCCTAATCGTTCTTCTCGGCGGTGTCGCTGGCGTCGCGTTGGTGCTTTATGCCTGGCGCCTGCCACCCTTCTCCAGTCATGTCGAAATGACCGACAATGCCTATGTGCGCGGTTATGTCACGACCATGAGCCCTCAAGTGAGTGGTTATGTCGTCGATGTGCCGGTGAAGGATTATCAGGAGGTCAAGCAAGGAGATCTGCTGGTCAAGATCGATGACCGCATCTTCCGCCAGAGACTGGCGCAGGCAGAAGCCACACTTGCCGGGCAGACCGCCGCCTCGGATAATTCCCGCCAGCAGGAAAACGCCGCCCGTGCCAACATTGCCTCCAGCCAGGCCGCTGTGGATAGCGCCGAAGCCTCGCTGAAACAGGCGCAATTGGCTGCCGATCGCCAGGACAATCTGATTCGCAGCGGCGTCGGAACCTCAAGCCTGCAAGAAGAAGCTCAGGCCAATCTTGAAAAGTCCCGCGCAGGGTTGTCGCAGGCCAAGGCGGCGCTGGAAGTGGCTCGCCAGGATCTGCAGACCATAATCGTCAATCGTAGTTCGCTCCAGGCTGCCGTTGCCAACGCCCAGGCGGCGGTTGAGCTCGCTAGAATCGATTTGCAGAACACCGAGATCAAGTCGCCGCGCGATGGCGAGCTTGGTGAAGTGGGCGCGCGTGTAGGCCAGTATGTCGCCGCAGGAACCCAGCTGATGGCGGTCGTGCCGCATGATGTGTGGGTTGTCGCCAACTTCAAGGAAACCCAGCTTGCGGGCATGGCAGTGGGCCAGCCTGTGTCGATTTCCGTCGATGCGCTCCATCATCGCAAATTGAAGGGCAGGGTCGAGCGCTTCTCGCCAGCTGCCGGTTCCGAATTTGCCGTGATCAAGCCAGACAATGCGACTGGCAACTTCGTGAAGATCGCGCAGAGGGTGGGCGTGCGCGTGTCGATCGATCCGGACCAGCGCGCCGCTGAAGAGTTGTCTCCGGGCATGTCGGTGGTCGTTCGCGTCGACAAGAGCAAGGCTCCCGTAGCGGAAGAGGCCGCATCTAAATAGACTGCGGTACGGCTTCCACAGTCAAGCCTTTCAGCCTATACGGCCGGTTTGAAGGCTTTGTCTTGCTAGGTCGTCGGCTTCGCTCAGCCTTCCCGCCAATCCGCGGGCAGGCAGAAGATGTTTCGAAATCCCTTCTCACCCTTAGGCGTGATCGTCAGAGCGCGGCTATCGGCCCTGCGTGCTACCCATCCGAGATCCAGCATGCGTTGGAAAAGTGCGGCACCGACACGTCCGGCGATGTGATGACGCCGTTCGCTCCAGTCCAGGCAGGTGCGGCAGAGCGGCCGCTTCGGACGTGAACCGTCGCTCAGATCGATCCCGAACTCTCCCAAAAAGTCCTTGCCTTTTTTTGTTACAAGAGCGCCTTCGTCCGACAGCAGAATCACTCCGCTGTCGCTGAGGCTGTCTGTGATCGCGACGGCAAGCCGTCCTGCGATGTGGTCGTAACAGCTGCGGGCGATACGCATGTCTTTTTCTCGCGGCCCCATCGGATGATGCCGTTTCGGACCGACTGCAGCAATCGACATGAGCGAATCGATACCATGAGCAACCTGAGCGGACGAAAGCCGGTAGTAGCGATGCCGACCTTGTTTTACGGTTGTCAGAAGGTTGGCGTCGACCATCTTCGCTAGATGCTCGCTTGCGGTTTGTGGCGTGACGCCTGCATCTCGCGAAAGTTCCCCCGCTGTCAAAGACTGTCCCCCCATCAGCGCGCAGAGCATGTTGGCACGCGTCGTATCGCCAATCAGGCTGGCTATGGCGGCAAGAGTATTCGGGGAGGCGAAACCGGTCATGCAACACCATTATCACTCCCGCATCCGCTCGTCAGCGGCACATTGTTCGGTCGATACCGAAGCTTCCCCTCGCGGCGCAGTTCTATAAAAAAGGATCGCTTTGATGGAGAGACTGATAGAATGGTCGATAAAAAATTGCTGCCCGAACTTGCCCTGCTGGTTTTGCTGGGATGCCTGTGGGGCAGCTCCTACACCTTCATCAAGATCGGCATTGAGACGATCCCTCCTCTGACGCTGATTGCAGCGCGCACCGCGATTGCCGGTAGCATCCTCACCGTCGTCATGTTCTGGCGAGGCTTGCGGCTTCCAAGGGATCCAGCACTTTGGAAGATGTTCGCCATCCAGGCGGTGCTGAACAGCGTTCTGCCATTCACGCTGATTGCCTGGGCAGAACATCACATCGATGCCGGATTGGCAGTTATTCTCAATTCGCTGACGCCTGTTTTCACATTTCTGCTAACCGCGATCATTACCCGTCATGAGATGGTCAATGGCAGAAAGCTGTTTGGTGTGATGATCGGGCTCGTTGGAACGGTTGTCATGATTGGCGTTCAGGCGCTGAATGGTTTCGGCGATGTCGTGTTGGCGCAGGTGGCAGTCATTCTAGCCACGGCTTTTTATGCGGGCGCGGCGATCTTCGGGAAGAACTTCAAGGGTGTTGATTCTATGATCCCGGCTGCTGCTTCTTTGATCTGCGGAGCCGTGATTCTCATACCCATCAGTCTGGTGGTTGACCGCCCGTGGGAGCTAGTGCCCTCAGCGCGTTCGATTACCGCACTCATCGGGCTCTCGATGTTTTCCACTGCACTCGCTTTCACGATATACTTCCGCCTCGTTCGCACTCTCGGGTCGCTCGGAACGACGGCCCAGGCCTATGTGCGCGTACCCGTGGGCGTAGCGATCGGTGTTATATTCCTGGGCGAGCAACTGTACGCGAGCACGATGATAGGTCTCGTCTGTATTCTCACGGGGGTGATTGCAATGACGTTGCCGACACGCCGGCCGATCGCAGGAATGGCCGAGGCGAAGGCCTCTAGCGAATAATACAAAACCCAAACAAAAACCCCGGCTGTCACCATCCGGGGTTTTGTGTTCGAGCCTTAAAACGCTCGCAGAAATTAGTCGTCGTCGCCGTCGCGGTCAGCTTCCGGATCGAAGAAGTCTTCCGGACGCAGTGCGTCTTCGTCAACGCCGTAGATGGCGTCAGCGGAGGTGAGGCTTTCACCCTTGGCCTGACGCTCAGCTTCTTCAGCCGAACGGGCAACGTTCAGTTCAACCTGAAGCTCGACTTCCGAGTGCAGGTGAAGCGTGACGTTGTGCAGACCGATGGTCTTGATCGGCGTGTTGAGTTCGACCTGGTTACGGCCAACGTTGAAGCCTTCCGCGCCGAGGATCTCGACGACGTCACGGGCAGCAACAGAACCGTAGAGCTGACCGGTTTCGCCAGCGGAGCGAACAACGATGAAGCTCTTGCCTTCAAGTGCGTCGGCAACCTTCTGGGCTTCGGACTTACGCTCGAGGTTACGGGCTTCGAGCGTTGCGCGCTCGTTTTCGAAACGTGCCTTGTTGGCAGCGTTGGCGCGCAGCGCCTTGCCCTGCGGCAGCAGGAAGTTACGTGCGTAGCCATCGCGAACCTTTACGGTTTCGCCCATCTGGCCAAGCTTTGCGATGCGCTCGAGAAGAATGACTTGCATCTTCTTGATCCTTTCTCAATTGGAGTTGGTTTCGTTAGTTTGATCGGAGTTCCGCGCAGGAGTGAGTGAAATCGTGCTGCGCACGTCGCTCAATCCCAGGAGGAGTATGAAGAACAGCGGAAACATGAAGACCGCTGATAGGTATGCGAGGACGAGAACCGGCAGGCGCCAATCCTTACCCTTGGAACGGTGATGCAGCGAAGCGTAGCCCGCTATGATGAATCCCGCACCGAACGTGCCGCAGACAACCGCACCGATCATGGCGGGAACGCCGCCAAAAAAGGTGAGGACGATGCCTGCGAGAAAAATGAAGATCGCATTGCGATGCATACGAAGCGCCGCTGCGATATCTTCGCGTGGGCGTAGGCCCTTGCCGAAGGAGCGGACCATGCGGCTTGCAAAATAGTAGGCTGCAAACAAGAGCATCACCCACAGACCGCCCTGGATCATCGGCAGCATCAAAACCAGAAGCGACTTCGTCTGCGCAAGCGCTGTCGGGTCTGGCTTGAAAGAAGCTTCGCTGGCCTGCACGGACGCCATCATCAGATCGACGATTTGGGAGACGAGATCCGGGCCATAGCCGATCATGACGCCGAGGACGACGACGGATACCGTGATCAGGCCGCAAAGATGCAGCACGATGCCGGACAGCGGATACCAAGCCATCAGGTCTTTCGGCCCGCCGATTTCGGTTGCAGGCCGTGCGAGATTGGCAAGATGAGAGAGCCAGCCAGCTGGGATAAGCGTAAAGATTGAAATCGTCACCGCAAAGAGCGGGGAAACCGCAAGTGCGCCGAGAAAGGCAGCTGAAACGATGGCAACGATGGCGGCAGCATTGCCCCAGCCCAGGCCGGCGACGAGAACCGGCATGGCAGACGCGGCATAAAGCAGGAACGACATCGACGATTGTGCCGTTGCGCCAAGCGTCAGAAACGCGGCGCATATGCCGGCAAGAATGCCGGTGATCAGCACTGTCTGGTTCAACTGTCTCAACGTCGCTGTCCTGCTTGTTTTCAGCAGTTAGAGGACCGTTCATCTGAACGTCGTCCCCAACATGGGATTTGGTCTTTGTCGATCCGCGCCCGACGCGGAAGGAATTGAGAGTTCCTGAAATGCCATACGGGCAGAGCAGGAAAGAACGAGGCCGCGCAAGGCGCGACCTCGAAACTTTAAATTACGCTACGACGTAAGGCAGCAAGCCGAGGAAGCGTGCACGCTTGATCGCCTGAGCGAGTTCGCGCTGCTTCTTCTGGGAAACGGCAGTGATGCGCGAAGGAACGATCTTGCCGCGCTCGGAAATGTAGCGCTGCAGGAGACGAACGTCCTTGTAGTCGATCTTCGGAGCATTTGCGCCGGAGAAGGGGCACGTCTTGCGACGGCGATGGAACGGGCGGCGTGCCTGGGAAGAGGATGCGTCAGCCATTATTGTTTCTCCTTATGCACGGTCTTCGCGCGGACGGCGCGGACGGTCTTCGCGGTCGCCACGCGGACGGTCGCCAAAGCCACCTTCACGGGGGCCACGATCGGGACGGTCGCCACGCGGACGGTCGTCGCGGTCACGCTTCTGCAACATGGCAGACGGGCCTTCTTCGTGGGCTTCCACAGCGATGGTCATGTAACGAAGAACGTCTTCGTTGATGCGCATCTGGCGCTCGACTTCGTGGATGGCAGCCGCCGGAGCGTCGATGTCCATCAGAGCGTAGTGAGCCTTGCGGTTCTTCTTGATGCGGTAGGTGAGGGACTTCAGACCCCAGTTCTCGATGCGTCCGACTTTGCCGCCGAACGATTCGATAACGCCCTTGTACTGTTCGACAAGTGCGTCGACCTGCTGGGCAGTGATATCCTGCCGGGCAAGGAAGATGTGTTCGTAAAGAGCCATTTAAGCTTTGCCTTTCTTGCGTTTCATTCATCACCCGGCAACGGCGCTAAGCCTCAACGACTGCTCTTGATCGGAAAACCGGAGGCAAGAAAAGCGTTGTTCGAGACGGTCGAGAGCGGAGACACGGGAGGCCGGAAAAACCTTATGGTTCCTGCTGTTTCGAAATCGAAACCAGCCCTCCGTTCAGCCACCAGCCATAAGACCGGGTGTTGTGAACAGCGCGCTTATACTGAATTTCGCTGCGAATGCAAGCGCGCCGCTCCAAAAAGCCTGGTGAACGGGCTTCGATTAGATCGGCATTGGGTATTGCCGGTGGAGGTCCGCAATGCTTTTGAGCGTTTCATCGGACAAGGTGACCTCCGCTGCGGCGATATCTGTCTTCAACTGCTCCATAGTCGTCGCACCGATGATGACGGACGCCATGAAGGGGCGGGTAAGGCAAAAGGCAATGGCGAGCTGCGCGGGATCGATGCCGAGCTCGTACGCCAGTTCCAGATAGGCCTTGACCGGAGCCTCCTGCAAAGGCTGCAGCCGTCCGCCGATATCGTGATTGATCGACCCGCGCGATCCTTCCGGGCGCGCACCGTTCTGGTACTTGCCGGTCAGGATTCCACCTGCAAGCGGCGAATAGGCAAGCAGGCCCACATCCTCGTGATGCGCTACTTCCGCAAGATCGAGATCGAAGCTGCGATAGAGAAGATTATACTCGTTCTGAATCGAGGCGACGCGTGGCAGCCCCTTGGCCTCGGCGATATCGATGTATTTCTGCGTACCCCAAGCACTTTCGTTGGAAAGTCCGATGGCGCGAATTTTTCCGGCCTTCACCAGTTCACTGAGTGTCTCGAGCTTCTCGTTGAACTCTTCGAGGGTCTTTTCTTTGTTCTGCTTGGAGGCATCGAAGCTCCACGCGCCGCGGAAATGGTAAGTGCCACGGTTCGGCCAATGGATCTGGTAGAGATCGATGTAATCGGTCTTCAGACGCGTGAGGCTGGTGTCGACCGCTTCACGAATGGCTGCCGCGTCGATATCGCGCCCGCCGCGAATGTAATCACGACCAGAACCCGCAACCTTGGTGGCCAGGACCACCTCGCTACGCTTGCCGCTCTTCTGGAACCAGGTTCCGATATAGTCTTCCGTGCGCCCTTGTGTTTCGGCAGAGACCGGCGTCGTCGGGTAGAGCTCCGCGGTATCAAAAAAGTTCACGCCGTTATCGAGTGCGTAGTCCATCTGCTCATGGGCTTCGGACTCGGTATTCTGCGTACCCCATGTCATCGTGCCAAGGCAGATTTCCGACACGGAAATGCCCGTGCGTCCCAACGTGTTCTGTTTCATGGAAATGTCTCGTTTTGCTTGGAAGGTTGGCAGAAAGTAATGCGGAATTGCCGCAGTGCAAGAAAAAATATTGCACTTCAATCTCTGTGGAAGAGGGCGGTCAAACAAGGCGCAAGCGGCCGTCAAACAGCGCAAAGTCTTGACTTTGCGGGCCGAACTGTGAATGGAAAGCGCCAGAATGGAAGTGAAGGCCCAAAAACAGGCCAAAAAAGAAGGACCGCATTCCATGGCTATCGCATTCACATTTCCGGGTCAGGGCAGCCAGGCCGTCGGCATGGGCAAGGATCTGGCAGAGAACTTCGCGGAAGCCCGCGCGGTTTTCGATGAAGTAGACGAAGCACTGGGACAGAAGCTGTCCGACATCATGTGGAACGGTCCGGAAGAGACGCTGACGTTGACCGCCAATGCCCAGCCGGCGTTGATGGCCGTATCCGTCGCCGTGATGCGCGCGCTGGAAGCGCGCGGCTTGGATCTGGCGGAAAAAGTATCGTATGTCGCGGGCCATTCGCTTGGCGAATATTCAGCGCTTTGTGCTGCCGGCACTTTCTCGCTTGCCGATACCGCCCGTCTCCTGCGCATCCGCGGCAATGCCATGCAAGCTGCAGTTCCGGTCGGTGAGGGTGCCATGGCAGCCATCATCGGTCTTGAGCATGGCGATGTGGAAGCCATTTGCCGCGAAGCTGCGAACGGTGGCATCTGCCAGATCGCCAACGACAATGGTGGCGGACAGCTGGTGATTTCCGGCGCGAAGGCACCAGTGGAAAAGGCGGCGGCCCTGGCTTCGGAAAAGGGCGCCAAGCGCGCGATTATGTTGCCGGTGTCAGCACCATTTCATTCAGCCTTGATGGCGCCCGCCGCCGAAGCGATGCGTGAGGCACTGGCCTCGGTCAAGAAGAACAATCCGGTCGTGCCGGTGGTTGCTAACGTCCGGGCTGCCCCAGTCTCCGATGCCGATGAGATTGCATCGCTCCTAGTTGAGCAGGTGACCGGGCAGGTTCGCTGGCGCGAGACGGTCGAGTGGTTTGCCGCAAATGACGTGACCACGCTTTATGAAATCGGCTCGGGCAAGGTTTTGACTGGGCTCGCCCGCCGCATCGACAAGACGGTGACCGGCGTTGCCGTCAACACGCCTGCGGATATCGATGCCGCACTGCAGACGCTTCTCGGCTGAGTTTACAAGATACAACAAAGGACGAACAGAATGTTTGATCTGACTGGCCGCAAGGCTCTCATCACCGGCGCGACCGGCGGCATCGGCGAAGAAATCGCCCGTCTTCTTCATGCGCAGGGCGCAATCGTCGGTCTCCACGGCACCCGTGTCGAAAAGCTTGAGGCACTTGCGTCCGAGCTCGGCGAACGCGTGAAGATCTTCCCGGCCAATCTGGCCGATCGCGCAGAGGTCAAGGCGCTCGGGGAGAAGGCGGAAGCCGAACTCGAAGGCGTCGATATTCTCGTCAATAATGCCGGCATCACCAAGGACGGGCTCTTCGTTCGCATGAGCGACGAGGACTGGGACAATGTTATCGAGGTCAATTTGACCGCAATGTTCCGGCTTACTCGTGAGCTGACCCATCCTATGATGCGCCGTCGTTTCGGTCGCATCATCAACATCACCTCCATCGTCGGTGTCACCGGAAATCCCGGTCAGGCGAATTATTGCGCTTCGAAGGCCGGCATGATCGGTTTCTCCAAGTCGCTCGCCCAGGAAATCGCCACACGCAACGTCACCGTCAATTGCGTGGCGCCAGGCTTCATCGAAAGCGCGATGACCGGCAAGCTGAATGACAAGCAGAAAGAAGCGATCATGGGAGCGATCCCTATGAAGCGCATGGGAACGGGCGCAGAAATCGCATCTGCCGTGCTCTATCTCGCCTCCAACGAGGCCGGATACATGACCGGACAAACGCTGCACGTGAACGGCGGTATGGCGATGATCTAATGCACCATGCCGTTAATCCGCGGGTAACTTCGGGCGGCATGATGGGAAGAGACAACAGGTGAAAGCGCCTACCGCCTTTTCAAGATGGCGCTTTCACAGCCTGGCTTTTGATGAGTGGAAACAAGAAAATTGCCTGTAGAGCGCGTGTGTTAGCGTTATTTTAAGGCTTTTTTCCCGCTGGAAACCGTGTTAAGCGGGCGAAGACTGTGAACAGTCGTCCCGGAGTGACAGGCAGCCGTTGCGATTTCTTGCGACGATGTTAGCTTGGCCGGGTTGAACGGGTTTGCCCACGGTGCCTGCCTTGAAAGGCGCTTGGGGGTTTTAACAGGGCAGGGTGCCTGAAGGGGCATTCCTTTCAAAGTAAAGGTCGAGGAAACCGACATGAGCGATATCGCAGAACGCGTAAAGAAAATTGTAGTTGATCATCTTGGCGTTGACGCCGACAAAGTCGTTGAAGGCGCAAGCTTCATCGACGACCTGGGCGCTGACTCGCTCGACACCGTTGAACTGGTTATGGCGTTCGAAGAAGAATTCGGCGTTGAGATTCCAGACGACGCAGCTGACTCGATCCTGACTGTTGGCGACGCTGTCAAGTTCATCGAAAAGGCTCAGGCCTAATCATTGAATGGATCTAGGGAAGGCCGCGATGCCTTCCCGATGTGGCCCGGCCTGTCCGGGCCAATATTTTATCATGCGGCCGTTTTCGGCTGGATGAGGCGTGAATGACGCTGAGCCAGACACCTGGAGCAATTTCGGTGAACAAGGGTTCACCCACACTGCTCTAACTCTTTGTTGTGATGTATTTCCGTATGCAAAAAGCCAACATGCTTTGGCCGGAAATGCTCGAATGATCGGATTATGAGGGCGCAAAGTTGACGTTGAGACGTGTCGTTATCACAGGTACCGGCATGGTATCTCCCCTTGGTTGTGGAACGGAAGTGACCTGGGAGCGGCTTTTGGCCGGTCAGAATGGCGCTCGCCTCGTCACGGAATTCGAAGTTGACGATCTACCGGCAAAAATCGCCTGCCGGATTCCTGTTGGGGATGGTACCGATGGCACTTTCAATCCTGACGACTGGATGGAACAGAAGGAACAGCGCAAGGTCGATCCGTTCATCATTTACGGTATCGCCGCCGCCGACATGGCGCTGAACGACGCCAACTGGCATCCGCAGACGGACGAAGAGCAGATCATGACCGGCGTGCTGATCGGCTCCGGTATCGGCGGTCTGGAAGGTATCGTCGAGGCTGGCTATACCCTTCGCGATAAAGGTCCGCGCCGCGTTTCACCATTTTTTATTCCCGGTCGGCTGATCAATCTTGTCTCCGGCCAGGTCTCCATCAAGCATAAGCTTCGTGGCCCAAACCATGCGGTCGTTACCGCCTGCTCCACCGGCGCGCACGCCATTGGTGACGCAGCCCGTCTGATTGCGCTCGGCGACGCCGACGTGATGGTCGCAGGAGGTGCGGAGTCGCCGGTTTGCCGTATCGCGCTTGCCGGTTTTGCTGCCTGCAAAGCGCTGTCCACCCAGCATAATGATGATCCACAGAAGGCTTCGCGCCCCTATGACCGTGACCGCGATGGTTTCGTCATGGGTGAAGGTGCGGGCATCGTCGTTCTGGAAGAGCTGGAACATGCCAAGGCCCGTGGCGCGAAGATCTATGCCGAAGTCGTCGGCTATGGTCTTTCCGGCGACGCCTTCCACATCACGGCTCCGTCCGAGGATGGCGAAGGTGCCTATCGCTGCATGTCCATGGCGCTGAAGCGTGCAGGGCTGACGCCTGCAGATATCGACTATATCAACGCCCATGGCACCTCCACCATGGCAGACACGATCGAACTCGGTGCCGTCGAGCGACTGGTGGGGGACTCTGCCTCAAAGATTTCCATGTCGTCCACCAAGTCGGCGACAGGACATCTTCTTGGAGCAGCAGGCGCGATCGAAGCGATCTTCGCCACGCTGGCCATCCGTGACAACATTGTCCCGCCGACACTCAATCTCGATAATCCTGACGTCGAGACTGAGATCGATCTCGTGCCGCACAAGGCGCGCAAGCGCGACGTCAATGTGGCGCTGTCGAATTCCTTCGGTTTCGGTGGGACCAACGCGTCTCTTGTACTGCGCCGCTACGAAGGCTGAGGTTGGGATAACCCAACCCAATTCAGGAAGGAGCGGCCCCTTGCCGCCCTTCCAAGAATCGATCAGAACGCTGTCAGCATTCCCGGTCGTGATCCGGGATGACTGATCGACCAGTCCTTTAGAAATGAAGATGCGCAAGCATTCTTTTTAAAGAACTGGATCCTTGGAGTATCCTGTCTTCGTCCACGAAGATGTGTTCGATCCCTCCAGCCTGAGAGAGTGCAGAATAGCCTGCCGAACCTGTTTTTGCCGCATTGCCTGCTCAAATAAGCCGTTGTAATGCCGAACTGAAAAGGACCGCCGGTGAGCGATAATAGAGAGAACAATCTGCCACCCTATGATCGCGACAGCTCCTATGAGAGCAAGGGTGGACCGATCATTCCAAAATCGCCGACCGAGGCTTTGAGACCTGAAAAAGTTCCTGAGCCGCCAAAGCGTTCGCGCAAGGCCCACAGCCAGGCGGTGATCTTCCTGAATTTTCTGATGACACTGATCGTTGCCGTCACGGTCGTGGGTGTCGCTGGCTTTTATTACATGATCCATGCGTTCCACGAGCCGGGCCCGTTGCAGACCAACACCACGATCACGGTGCGCAACGGCGCCGGTCTTGCGGAAATTGCCAACACGCTGGAGCGTAGCGAAGCGATTTCCAACGGCCGCATCTTCCGCCTCATGGCAGATCGCTACATGGCCGCCGGCCAGACACCGAAGCCCGGCGAATATGAAATCAAGGCACATGCCTCGATGAAGGATATTCTGTCTCTGCTAGAATCGGGCAAGTCTATTCTCTATACCGTCTCCTTCCCGGAAGGCCTGACGGTCAAGCAGATGTTTGCGCGGCTTGCTACCGATCCGGTTCTGGAGGGTGACTTGCCGAGCGAACTGCCGCCCGAGGGCAGTCTGCGTCCTGATACTTATCCCTTTACCCGCGGTACCAAGCGTGACGAAATCGTTCGCCAGATGCGCGCAGCTCAGACCAAGCTCGTGGAGATGCTCTGGGAGCGCCGCGATCCGAACCTTCCACTGAAGACGATCGAGGAATTCGTCACGCTTGCCTCCATCGTTGAAAAGGAGACCGGCAAGGATGATGAGCGCGGTCATGTCGCTTCGGTGTTCTACAATCGGATGAAGAAGAACATGCGACTGCAATCCGATCCGACCATCATCTACGGTCTGTTCGGTGGCGAGGGTAAACCGTCCGATAGGCCGATTTATCAATCGGATCTTCAGAAAGAAACGCCCTTCAATACCTACATCATCCGCGGTCTGCCGCCTCATCCGATTGCAAATCCTGGCCGTGCGGCGCTTGAGGCGACTGCCAACCCATGGCGGACAGATGATCTCTACTTCGTTGCCGATGGCACGGGTGGGCACGTCTTTGCAAAGACGCTGGACGAGCACAACAGCAATGTGCGTCGCTGGCGCAAGATCGAGGCTGAAAAGGCCGCAAATGGGACCGCGTCCGATACGGTTGTCGATGGTCAACCCGGCGGCAATCAAGCAGAAAAACCTGCCAATTGATGAGACTGGCTTTGTTGCGGTCGCGCTTTGCGTGACCGCATAGAGCTTCTGGGGGACAATCGCATGACATTGCAATCCATGACGGGTTTCGCGCGCAGCGAAGGGACCTCCGGGCGGTACCGCTGGGCATGGGAGTTACGCTCCGTAAACGGCAAGGGACTGGATCTGCGTCTGCGTCTGCCGTCAGGCATGGAGGCACTGGAAACGGCGTTTCGCGACATCGCATCGCAAACCCTGTCTCGAGGTAACATTCAAGCGGGCCTTTCGCTGTCAGCCTCCGAAACCAAGCTTGAGGCTGTTGTCAACCGTGATGCACTGGATGCGGTCCTTGCCCTTAAGCAGGAATTGGGCAGTGCGATCAGCGATGCGCCGATCAGCTTCGACACGTTGCTGTCGGTGCGCGGTCTAGTGGAGTTTCGCGAGCCGGTGGAAACAGAAGAGGTTCAGAGCGCGCGCAATGCCGATATCGTTGCTGGCTTCTCGGCTGCCGTTGCGGCCCTGAGATCCATGCGTGAGCGCGAGGGGACATCTCTTTATGCGCTTCTGTCGACCCATATCGACCGGATCGAACAACTGACGTCGATCATCAATGCTGATCCGTCCCGCCAGCCGGAGCATGTTCGCGCAAGGCTGGAAGCCCAGATCGCCCTGATCGGTGACGGCACAAGCGGACTGGATCGCGAGCGTCTTTATGCGGAAGCCGCATTGCTTGCGACCAAAGCCGATCTGCGTGAAGAGATCGACCGGCTGACCTCACATGTTTCTGCCGCGAGGGAACTTCTTGCCACAGGCGGGCCGGTCGGACGCAAGCTCGATTTTCTTGCACAGGAATTTAACCGCGAGTCGAATACGATCTGTTCCAAATCCAATGCCAGTGCTGTAACCGCTGCTGGTATCGAATTGAAGGTCGTGATCGATCAGTTCCGCGAACAGGTTCAAAATCTGGAGTAGGCTCTATGGTGCCAGCGAATAGCTCTCCCGTCCATATCGCCCGCAGGGGTCTGATGCTGGTCATGTCCTCGCCATCCGGCGCAGGCAAATCCACTATTGCTCGAAACCTGCTGGAGAGGGATAAGAATATCAGCCTTTCTGTGAGCGTCACCACGCGCCAGCGCAGGCAAAGCGAAATCGAAGGCATTCACTATCACTTCATCACCAAGCGCGAATTCGAGGGACTGCGCGACAGCGATCAGCTTCTGGAATGGGCTGAGGTGCATGGCAATTTCTATGGGACGCCGCGTGCGCCCGTGGAACAGGCAATGTCTGAAGGTCGCGACATGCTGTTCGATATCGACTGGCAGGGCGCCGAACAGCTTCAGGACAAGATGAAAGCGGACGTCGTTTCGATCTTCATCCTGCCGCCAACGATGACCGAACTGCAATCGCGCTTGCATCGGCGTGCCGAAGACACCGAAGAAGTCATCCGCACACGCCTTGCCAACTCGCGCGCCGAAATCGAGCACTGGCGCGATTATGACTATGTCATCCTCAACGATGACCTCCAGGCGGCGTTCTCGGCGGTTGAAGCCATCGTGAAGGCCGAACGTGTCCGCCGCGACCGACGCCACGGCATGTTCGATTTTGTCAGAAGCCTGCTCGAAGAAGAGCCGCAGCTTTAATCATCAAAGGCGCATGTCGCCAGCTCTTTATCCTAAGGTTTGTCGTCGGTGGCGTCTTTCGCCCAAAGGCGACTGCTGTGCAGCTTTCCACGTGAGTGCATGGTTCTAAGCGTAGGGCCCATCGTGCGTGGCTGGACGCGGCATGACAGGACAGCCGTAGAGGCTCAGGCACTCTCGATGTCTTCTGGCGGACAGCCAAGGCATCCAGATTGGTCCTCCCGCAGAACCGCAATCCAGGCAAGCCGGTTTGGCTGGCGATAATTGGTCGATTCGAGGAATGGGCCAGGACCAGTGTCTGGCTTGTCTGCTGGATGACACAGTGCATGGTGCCTGAAGAGTGATCGCACCTGTGTTTAAAAACCGGCGTTGTTCAGGGCGTCCTTCTCGGCGCGACTCGACGCGAGATGGATGTCGATCAAGTTGTCGCTCAGCAAGGATTACAAGCTGTTTGCCAATCGTACGAACTCTTCTACTGAAAGCGTTTCGGCGCGTCGTGTGGGGTCAATGCCAGCCTTTTCAAGCAGCGCTTCTCCACCGATGCTCTTCACACTCTGACGCAGCATCTTTCTTCGCTGGCCGAAGGCGGCTTCCGTGACCTTCTCAAGTTTCTCCACATCGCAAGGCAACGGCTTTGTCTTCGGCAACAGATGCACGACAGTCGAGGTGACTTTGGGCGGCGGGCTGAAGGCTTGCGGTGGCACGTCAAATGCCATTTCCGGCACTGTGCGCCATCCGGCGAGCACGCCCAGGCGACCGTAGTGATTATCGCCTTCCTCGGCAACGATCCTCTGCCCGACTTCCTTCTGGAACATCAGCGTCATGGACAGCCAGAATGGTGGCCATTCTTTCGGCAAAAGCCAGTTCACCAGAAGCTGCGTGCCAACATTATAGGGAAGGTTGGCGATAATACGGATCGGTTCGCCCTTGGGAACCAGCGTCTCGAAATCAGTCTTGAGAGCATCGCCCTCGATGACCTCAAGCCTCCCTGGATAATGATCTGCGATCTCCGCAAGCGCTGGCAGGCAACGGCTGTCGCGTTCGACTGCGATCACCTTTTTCGCTCCAAGAGAAAGGATGGCCCGCGTCAAGCCGCCAGGCCCTGGACCAACCTCGAAAACAGTCACGCCGTCGAGCGGGCCCGCGGTGCGCGCGATCTTCTGGGTAAGATTAAGGTCGAAGAGGAAGTTCTGGCCCAGCGATTTTTTCGCGTCGAGACCATGGCGCTGGATGACGTCGCGCAGAGGCGGAAGACCATCGATGGCTGCCATCACGAGGCCTGTCGCTCGGCGATCTGTGCCGCCATCGTCAGCGCTGCGATGAGACTGGACGGACTGGCTATACCCTGTCCAGCAATGCCGAAGGCTGTGCCGTGGTCGGGTGAAGTCCGGATGAAGGGCAGGCCGAGCGTGACATTGACCGAATCATCGAAGCCGAGCGCTTTTGCCGGTATTAGACCTTGATCGTGGTACATGCAGATGGCGACATCGTAACGCTTGCGCGCTGCATCATGGAACATCGTATCGGCGGGCAGCGGGCCGAATGCATCGATACCATCCTTGCGCAGTCGCATGGTCGCCGGATGGATGATGTCGCGATCTTCCAGGCCGATAGCGCCGTCCTCTCCCGCATGAGGATTAAGCCCGGCCACCGCCAGCCGCGGAGCATCCATACCGAACTTGCTCTTCAGATCGTTGGCAACGATGCGGCAGGTGTCGATGATCAAGTCTTGGGTCAAAGCCGACGCGACATCCTTGAGTGGAATATGAATGGTCACAGGCACGACCCGCAGCTTTGGGCCAGCAATCATCATGACCGGCCTTGCTGCCTGGCCTGTATGCTTCAATGCCAGATCGGCAAGAAATTCCGTGTGGCCTGGAAACCCGAACCCGGCTTCGTAAAGGACGGATTTGGCGATGGGATTTGTAACGACGGCCGCAGTCTTGTTCTCCATCGTGAGTGAAACTGCGATCTCGATGGCTTTTACGGTCGAATGGGCAGCCCCTACATGCGGCTGTCCAGCCTGAACGTCAAAGCCGACGGGAACGGCAAGAACGGGAAGGGCGGACGAAAAGGCAGAGAACGCCTCTTCTGCTTCGCACGTCACCACGCTGACGGGCATGCCGAGTATATTCGCTCTGCTCGTCAGGACCTCTGGATCGCCGATGAACAGGAACGGTGGAACGTCAAATTCCGCGCGCTTCGCCCAGGCTGCGAGTGCGATATCGGGACCGATTCCAGCGGGGTCGCCTTGGGTAAGAGCAAGAGGCAGCTTGAGCGAAGACAATGCGTTGGAGCTTTCACCTGTTATGCCGTAACCGGCAGGGAGATCCTGCCGACGGTAGCATCTATGTCAATAGAGGGGCGCAACAGTAAGGAGCGCCGCACTTCACTCACGTTCTGGTAATCTGCGCCTTGCTGCGAAGCTCATCCAGATACTTCTTTTCATTCGGGTTTTCACCCTTCTCGGCCTTGGTCAGGTCCTCGGCCCGGAAAACGATTTCCGCTGCATAATCGTCGGACACTTGTTGCTTCTTGCAGACCGCGAGATATTCCACGCCCTTGTCGGTCACGAGGGTGCCGGTGGTGCCGCCCACAGGCGCCTTGATGACCATGTCTTTCCATTCTGCCGGCAGTTCCGGTTCAAGAATACGACCGAGATCCTTGATCGACACATCCAGCATCGTCGCTGCGAAAGTCTTTGCCTGTTCGCAGCCGGGGTAACGCTTGCGAGATGCTTCCGCTTCGCTCTTGCGCTTGCCAACGATGGACTTCTTCGACTGCGGCACCACGAAGATAACCTGTTGAAGGAAATACTCCGTCGTGACGGGCTTTTGCCCGCGTTCCTTGAGCCTCGTGACGAAATCTTGAGTCGACATGCGGTTCTTGCCGCCATATCGCGCGTTTACAAGGCGCGGCCAGCTCATCTGGATGGCGATAAACGACTTGAAGTGGTCAGCGCCAACGCCTGCCTGGGCCAATACTTTGGTCAATTGGTCTTTCGTCATCTTGTTCGTGGCAGCAAAGCGCGCGAAAGCTGCATCCACATCCGCAGTGCTGACAGACGCCTTGACGCGGGCGATCTCGTCGCGCTTCAGCGCCTCATCGATCAACTGCTCACGCGCTTTGTCATTGAGATTGCCGGATTGGCGCTGTAGTTTCAGGAAAGCGACGCGGCGCGCTATGTCGTCGGAGGTGATTGGTGTCTTGTTGACGACGATCTTAACCGCGCTATCGGCAAAAGCACGATTTGCCTGTGGTGCGACAATCATGGGAACTGCGAAGATCGCAAAGGCAAACGCGACGCCACGCATCGCCTTCTTTCCGAAGTTCATCCTGTTCTCTCCCTCTCGGCATGACGTGGGACGAGTGCCCAGACAGTGCTCTTGAAACTCCCGCTGCATGAAGGTTACAGCCGTACCTTGCGGCGTTGTCTGTCCTTACGCTGCGAACCTAAATATGAACGTGCCCGTGTATATCACTGGAATGATTGCTACGGCAATCGTTCGCCGATACGAGATCGTCGATATCTGCGGCAAAAGCGTGACGAAAGCCCTGGCTGAGCGAGCGTGACCCGTTTTACCGAGAAATCGTCAATCCCATGGTCCAGCAGGCGCTCTCACACGCATAATCTTTGCTTATCTCTGCACACGACTGATGTTTCGCCCATCAAACGAAAACGGCGGGAAAATCCCGCCGCATCTCGATAATTTCCAGCAGTCAATCAGTAAGTGTTCGGTTGCCAGCCAATGTCTGCCTTGCTCCAATCCTCTGCGGCGGAGCCGACGCTGATATCGCCGAGCGTACGGAAGGCGATGCGGGCATTGATCGACCAGTCGTTTGCCGCTTCACGTACCGTGCTCAGATTGCCTTCATCGGAATAGCTGACGGTAAAGATGGTGCATTCGTCCTGATACAGAACACCGATACGACGTTCGCTGGAGAACTTATTATTCAGATCGTAGTTGATCGCCCCGAACAGCGCCCAGTTGTCATTGAGACGAAGCTTGCCGGAGGTCTGGATGATGTCACGATCACGATCATAGCCATAATTCGGCTGTGCCTTGACCTGCGTGTAGCTGACCTTCCCGGTGAAACGGTTGTCCGCGTAGTGAACACTATTCTCCATGCGGTTGATCTCGAAATTATCCTTGTCGAGACGCAGGCTGTTGGAGAAGGACAGGCCGATCGGTGCATCGATTGCTGCCATAGTCACGTAGTCGGATCGATCAGACTCAAGTCCGGAGTCGGCGCCGACATTGACCAGATCCGTGGATGCGAAAGAATTTTCGCCCGCCAGGTGGTACGACTGACCCACAATCGCACGAATGCCATAGCCGTTATTGAAGGTACCGTTGTAGCGGAAACCGAGATTGGCGCGTGTGCCGCCTTCGATCCGGTCAAAGCCGGTGAACTTGTCGCGTTCAAAGAGATTGGTCGCGTCAAAAACGAAGGCCTGAGAATCCTCGTTCGGAAGCTGGCCCGCATATTGCTCGTCCGGACGCACGAACAATTGTGCAATCGGCTCGATGACATGGTTGCTGTTCTGAGCAGTGAACAGGATCGGGTAGCGCGCCTCCAGGCCGAATGTGGCCATGCCGCGGAACGCCGCATCGTCATTGATCATGCTGTTATAAGCAAAACCCTGTGTGCTCATGTCGGTGGAGAAGATGTCTCCCCGAAGCGCTGCAAGCGGTGTCAACTGGACGCCGCTGTCAAACGTATAGGTCCTCTTCCACTCCGCTTCGGTAGATAGCCGCGTATAGGTTCCCTCTAGGCCTGGGAATCGGTTGGATGTTCCAAGCAAATAGGCATCCTGATCACGCCTTGTCAGGCTCGTCAGATTGGTCGTCAGCGAAAGCTCGCCGCCGTAAACCGGGTCCGGTACGAAGTAGCGATAGTCGATGGCCGGGTGAACCATTGCCTGTCGGCGTTCCTCGGCTTCGAAGTCGTCCTTGTCCTGAACGTTGAAGTAGTAGGCATTGGCATCGAAGCTGTTACGGTCACCGAGACCGGAGAGGTAAAGCTTGTTGGTCTGCGTTTCGCTCTTGTAGCCTTTGAGGTCGTAGGTGCGTGCGAAGTTATTGTCCGATTGCACCATGACATCCCAGCCGAAGGACCAGCGAGGATTGATCTTGAAGTCACCCTTGCTGGCTACCATGCCACGACGGTCGTTCAGCGAGTCGCTGGTTCCTGCATCGAAGCGGGAGGGGTCCTTCTGATCGATGCCGGCAAATGTGAGCGTGTGCGTTCCCATTTCGAAACGCTGACGCAGCTCGCCGTGCAGCAGAAGGCCCTGGGCCGTATAGTAGGTGGGCGTGACGGTCAGATCGGCGCTATCGCCGAGGATCTGATAGTAGGGAACGCCAATCCCGAAGCCGAGCTTGTCCGTTATGCTCATTTGCGGGAACAAAAAGCCCGACTTGCGCTTTACCCGGTTATCGGGAACCGTGATGAAAGGAAGATAGGCGATCGGCTTGCCAAACAGCTCAAAACGCGCCTTCTCAAGTCGCACGGTCTGGCTCTTGCCGTCCTGGATCACGCGCTCGGCTCTGACCTGCCATAATGGCGGCTTGTCCGGTCGTTCGGAGCAGGGAAGACATGCCGTATAGACGCCGTTGTTGAGGATCATGACATCCTCATTGACGCGCTCGGCGCTTTCGCCTGCTATGCGGGTATTGTCAGTCGTTTCCACACGCAAGGCATTGACGAAGCCTTGAGAGAAGTTGTCCGTGACATCCAGCTCGTCGGCATAGATACGGTTTCCACCCGGCTCGATCAACTCGATATCGCCGCGAGCAACCACCCGACCAGTTCCCTGGTTGTATTCAACACGCTGGGCCACCATGCGGTAGCCCGAATATTTCATGCGCACGCCACCCGTTGCGATCACTTGTTCAGCGTCGCGATTATAGGTGAGTTCATTTGCTGTTAGCAGGAGTTTTGATTGGTCTTGAGCGTCGCCGACCATCACGCCGTCATCAGCAAAAGCGCTGGATGCGGTCGCAACGTATGCGCACACAGAAGCCCCTGTCAGAAGGGCTGCCGCAAGCCGTCTGATATTCCCGCGGTCAAATACCGCCACTAGCCGTCCTCCTGATGAAGCAGAATGGTTGCCCCTAATGCCAACGCTACGATCACTGGAATCCAGACCGCAACGAAGGGCGGAACAACGCCGCTACTCCCGAATGCCCTTACAAGCACGGTTACCACATAAAGCACGAAGCCGGAAAGGATTCCACCGAGAATCACGGAACGAGACTGTGCAAAACGGCTGAACTTTAGAGAAACAGTCGCTGCAATCAAGGTCATCGCTACGAGCAGAAACGGCATCGAGAGCATGAAATGATACTGGGTCTCAAGCGCCTTCGATGACAGGCCAAATGATTTTGCCACTTCGATCTTTCTGGAAAGATCAAAGAAAGCAACGGTTTCCGGCTGCGTCAAACGCTCCTGAACGAATTCCTGTCTCAAATTGGTACTGATTCTCGCTGTTGCCTGATGCGTGGGCACGTGGCCCGGTCGAATCTCTGAAACGTCGTTAAGAAGCCAGTAACCATCTTCCAATTTCGCAGAGCTTGCGTCCTGCCGGAAAAGGATATTGCCGCTCTTATCGAGGTGAATGAGCACCACATCTTTCAACAGCGTGCCGTTGTCCTCGAAGCTCTTGGCGCCGATGATCGTATCCTGGCCGCCGCTGCTTTGACGCAACCAGGGAATGACCTGTTGCTGGCGGGGCCCGCTGCCATCGTTGCGCCATCCTGCTTCAACCGAAAGCGATTTGCTTTCTCCCCACGCCGCTAGAGGATTGAGCGCTGTGATGGACAGAATGCCGAGCAGGATCGCTCCGGTAATAAAGGGGAGCATGAACTGCCAGACGGAGATACCGGCTGCGCGAGTCACGACCAGCTCGTAACGGCGATTGAGCGAAATCAGCGTCGTCATGCCGACGAAAAGTGCGACAAATGGGACGGTCTGCTGCAGAATAAGAGGCAGCCTGAGCGCTGTCAGGCCGAGCGCGGCAGGCACGGAATAGCCGGGAAGAGCCGACATGCGGCGTGCCGTTTCGCTGAAATCGGCCAGAAAAATGATCGAGGAGACGCCGAGCAAAAACCAGAAGGTCGTAACGGCATAGCGGCGAAGAAAGTAACGGGCAAGCGTTCCGAAGATCATGCGCCTTGTCCTCCATTGCCGCTAGCCTTTGGAGGGCTGATACGGCGTTGAAGCATTCTGCTCGCGTGCTGGATGAAGGCTGGCATATGAAGTTTCCGGCCTGTCGCGAGCAGATAGGCGGCAATAAGCCCGCTCACCACCGGTACGGCATAGACAAGCGGTATGAAAACGGCGCTCTGCTTGACCTGATTGGTAAAATAGAAGCCAAGCCAGCGCAGCATGAAGGCGGTCACCAACGCGACCACCATCGGGTGCAGTCGCGCCTCGCGATGGGAGCGCGCATCACCCGCGACGACCAGCGAGATCAGTGCAAAGACAAAGGGAAACATCCAGTCGACGAGACGCCGGTGCAATTCCGATCGGAACGTGCCGGGGTTCTTTTTGTAGCCGTCCAGATCCTGATCGGGCGAGAGCAGGAAGGAGAGGCTGGCATCACTGGCAGAAAGCGACGGCTCCTTGTCGGATTTCTCAGACATGGTTGATAGATCGAAGGCATAGGACAGGAATTTGACGACGGAAACCTTCCCGTCTGGTGTCTTCTGCTGGACCTCTCCGTCGCGCATGGTCAGCGATGTACCGCCTTCGTCAATCATGCCTTCCTTTGCATAATAGATGAGGTCGTAATTCGGATCGCGTCGGTCAGCCACGAAAAGACCGCGCAAGATGCGGCCCTGACGCTGGCCGATCTGCACGTAGAGTCCATCCTGGATCGTGCGGAAAGTCTTTTCTTCGATGACGGAAGACAACAGATCGGCATAGGCCTCCGCCACCATTTGCCGCGCCGCGGCGCGAGCAGGCGGTTCGGCGAAATTGGTGATGCCGAAGGAGACGAGACTCAACACCGCACCGAGAATGAGGACGGGCTTGTATATGATGGTGCGACGAGCGCCGGATGCATCGATGATCGCCAGTTCGGAATCGGTATTCATTGCCGTCAGCGTCTGCGTCACGCCGATGACCAGCGCGAATGGCAAGACGACCGGTATGAGCGTCGGCAACAGCATCGTCGCAAGCGTCATGAATGAGCCCATGGACTGGCCGCTATCGGTGACGAGGTTGATTCTTTGCAGAACCTGGATCGTCCAGATGATAGCCAGCACAGGCATGAGCGCGACGAGAACCATCTGCGTCGTGCGTCGCAATATGTAGCGTTCGAGAAGCGCCATTTAGTCCCTGGTCACATTTTTCATTCTTTTCCCCTCGCAGGGATTTGGCCCTATGTAATCGTATGGATCACGCTTGGCGACTCCGCACCCGCCACAAATTTCTTCTGCACCGTCATTTTTCCTGTCGCTGTGGCTTTTTGTGGAGAGGGGCGAGAAAAACTTTTTCGTCAGTTCCAGGCCACCGCTCTCCATCCACAAATTTGACACTGCAACGCGCCATGCCGGGGTTGCGTCACGGGCGGAAAGGCTCATGATCCGCGCACCCCTTAAAAAACAGCAAGATGAGCATCAAGATGTCCGCCAGTTTCGATATTTCCTTCGCCGCTTCTGCCTCATGTGAGAATGCCACCGCCATTCTTCTTCGCGCGTCCGGAGAAGACGGGGCGGCAGGCCAAGCGCATGTCGATCCTGCTGGCGTGCTGGAAAAGGCCGCGAAGGTATCGGGCTTTGCGGCAAAGTCTATGAGCGTTCTCGACGTGCTCGCACCACAGGGATCCGAAGCCGATCGCATCGTCGTCATCGGTCTTGGCAAGGCAACGAAGCTGACAGCCCATGATTGGCTGAGAGCCGGTGGTAGCGCTGCTGCAAATTTCAAGAAGGCGGAAAAGGTTGTCGTCTATCTCGATGTTCCGGGCCTCGATGTAAAAGGCAAGACCGCTGCCGATTTCGCGCTTGGACTTCTGCTGCGTGCCTATAGCTTTGATACTTACAAGACCAAGAAGTCCTCCGACGAGGAAAAGAAGCCGAAGCGGGTCGATGTGACGATCGTGACGGTTGCCCATGAAGAGGCGAAGAAGGCGTTCGACGCCGCTCAGGCTGTTGCCGACGGCGTGATTCTGGCGCGCGATCTCGTCAATCTGCCGCCGAATGTGCTAGGGCCCGTCGAGTTTGCCGAGAAAGCTGAAAGCTTGAGGAAACTCGGCGTTGAGGTTGAAATCCTTGGCGAAAAGGAAATGAAGAAACTTGGCATGGGCGCTCTCTTGGGCGTCGCGCAGGGTTCGGTTCGCCCGCCACGGCTTGCCATCATGCAGTGGAATGGCGGCTCCAAGAAGGATGAGCCGATTGCCTTTATCGGCAAGGGCGTTGTCTTCGACACCGGCGGGATTTCGCTGAAGCCCGGCGCCGGTATGGAAGACATGAAGGGCGATATGGGTGGCGCGGCTGCGGTGACGGGCCTTATGCATACGCTGGCTGCGCGCAAAGCCAAGGCCAATGTCATCGGCGTCATCGGGCTGGTGGAAAATATGCCGGATGGCAACGCGCAGCGCCCCGGCGACATCGTCACTTCCATGTCCGGCCAGACAATCGAGATCATCAATACCGACGCCGAGGGCCGTCTCGTTCTGGCGGATGCGCTCTGGTACACCAATGATCGTTTCAAGCCGAAATTCATGATCAATCTTGCCACACTGACCGGTGCGATCACGGTGGCGCTGGGCAATCTTCAGGCGGGCCTCTTCAGCAATGACGATGAACTGGCCGGTCAACTGATCGGCGCCGGTGAGACCACGCAGGAAAGACTATGGCGCATGCCGCTCGGCAAGGATTACGACAAGATTATCGATTCGAAATTTGCTGACATGAAGAACAGCGCCGGTCGGCTGGCCGGTTCGGTCACAGCCGCACAATTCCTCAAACGCTTCGTCGGTGATACCCCATGGGCACATCTCGATATTGCCGGAACAGCTATGGGTTCGCCTTTGACCGAGATCAACCAGTCCTGGGGATCCGGTTACGGCGTGCGGCTTCTCGATGAGTTGGTCCGCGCCCACTACGAAGACTGAGGTGACGTATGACGGCGGCAATGTCCCGATGACGGAAGTCCTGTTTTATCATCTGACGGAATCCAAGCTGGAGGATGCTTTGCCGCCGCTTCTGGAGAAATCGCTGGAGCGCGGCTGGAAGGTCGCGGTCCAGACGGGAAGCGATGAGAAGCGCGATGCGCTCGACGTACTTCTCTGGACATTTCGCGACGACAGCTTTCTGCCGCACGCCACCGATGCCGCCGCAAATTCGTCCGATCAGCCGGTGCTGCTCACCTCAAGCGAAGGCAACGTCAATCAGGCAACGGTCCGGTTTCTTGTCGATGGCGCAGAGCCGCCAGCGCTTGAGCCTTACGAGCGAATCGTCTTCATGTTCGATGGCTATGATGCCGGACAACTCGAGGCGGCGAGGGCACAGTGGAAGAAGCTGAAAGGTGAGGGGCACGCTCTTACTTACTGGCAGCAATCACCGGAAGGCCGCTGGCAGAAAAAGGCGTGAGCCTCCAGCGCATCAACGACGAAAACGAAACCCGGCAAAACCGGTCGTGGTTGTCGGAATGACCCACACGCCGCCGGATAATGGCGCCTTTTGCAGCCGTTCGTAAGACATGTTGTGACGGTGCGAAGTCAGGAAAAAAGTGCTGAAATCGGGCCCACCGAAGCAGCCCATGGTCGGGTGCGGGACGGGCGCCGCAGTCGCGCCGAGATGCGTGCCGTCGGGCGAAAACGCATTGATAAGCCCAGCGGACACGCCCGAACTCCAATAAATGCCAGAACGATCGAGGCAGCCACCATCGGGCCTGCCCGTTTCCTCGGTCATCTGCGCAACCAGTACACCCTCGTCGAAGGTGCCGCCGCTCTTGTCGAAGACGCGGCGCCGGATCCACCGCTGAATGGAATCGCTCTGCCACATCACCGAACCATCTTCAGAGAAGGCAAGGCCGTTGGGGCAGGTCAGGCCGGTTTGCATGCGCTCTGCTCCACTTGCCGTCACCCGCCAAAGTTCGCCGCGTGGCTCCATCTGCGCAAGCGGCACATTGTGCATGGTGCCGACCCAAAAGGCACCATCAGGGCCGATGCGTCCGTCGTTCAGTCGGAAAGGAGCGTCTTCCGGCGAAGGAATGCTGCACAGCGGACTGATGGCACCGCTATCTGGATCGAGGACAACAATATCCATGCCGCAAGCGATGATGAGGTCGCCATCGTCGCAAAGTCCGAGGCTAGACACCGTGCTTGGGAAAGACCATTCGCGATACTGGCCATGTGTGAGCGCAGCCGATCGCACCGTCTTGCCGAGAATGTCGCACCAGAACAGGACCTGGCGCTTCTCATCCCAGACAGGGGATTCCGCCAGTGTGCTGATCGTGTCGCAGAGCAGTGTTGCCTGTGACATGGCAAGTGTCTCGGCAGGAAGCTGTCCGTAGGGTGCAGTCGTCATGATCATTTATCCAGTGTCGGTGGCGGCGCAGGCTTACTCGAAATAGTCCTGATGGTTGGCAAAGACCTGCGCCAGAATGCCGAGCACGCGTCGCAGATGTTTGCGCAATTCCTCTGCCGCAAGCGCTCCATTGCCGTCCTGGACCGCTCCATAGACAGCCTCGTGCTCGCTCAGCAACCCGGCCATATGCGCCTCGTCGGTAATGGCGAGAGCACGCAGGCGATCAAGGCCTGCCTTTTCGCGGATCAGCAGCGTTTCAAGCCTCTCCATGCCTGTGGCTGCCGCAAGTGCGCTATGAAACTGATCGTCATGCATACGAAACGCCTTGCGATCGCCGCGTTGCATCGCTTTGCGTTGACCGTTCAGCGCATGCTCGATCTCTTGCTCCGCCTCGGCTGACAGCCCGATGTGGCACAGCTTCTCGACGGCTGCGACCTCAAGCGCCTCGCGGATGAACTGCGAGCTGCGGATATTCTTTTCCGAAAGTTTGGAGACGTAGGTGCCACGGCTGGGAAGCGTGACGATCAAACCGTCGTCTCTAAGGCGGCTTAATGCCTCGCGCACCGGCGTGCGGCTTGAATTGAAGGACTGGCCAATCTCGTTTTCGGATACGGCCTGACCCGGGAAAAGCTCACGCGACAGGATGGCGGACTTCAGTGCGGAGTAGATCTGATCCACCACGGGGCGGTTCAGATCCAGCCTCTCCATGGTCGGGACAGAGCCGCTTGTCATCGGAATTTTGGGCATTTTCACTCCAGCGATTTTTAACCGGTATACCGGAACACAAGTGAGTTGACAACCGGCATACCGGTATGCAAATTATGCCGCAATGGGAAGGGAGGCTCCCTAAAATGCAGAATATCAAGACCTGCGTCATAATCGGCGCCGGAATGGTGGCGAAGACGCATGTGCTAGCCTGTGCAGGAAGTTCTGACAAAATCAGGCTGAAGGGTATTGTCGATAGCGGTTCCGGTCGCGCTAAAGCGCTGGCTGAAGAGGCCACTGAGAGCGCGGGCTATGACGTTAAAGTCTACTCGTCGGTCGGCGAGGCGGCTGCTGACCGGGATGTGGATTTTGCCATTATCGCGACGCCACCGAATGCGCGCCTGGATATTGTCGAAGTCTTCGCACGCGCCGGCAAGCACATCCTCATGGAAAAGCCAGTTGCCCGTAACACGGACGAGGCTGAGCATCTGGTACGGCTTTGCCGTGATGCCGGCATCACGCTCGGTATCATCTTCCAGCACCGCATGCGGGCTGCGTCGCAGAAGGCGCGCGAGCTCGTTGAAGGCGGAACGCTTGGGGAGCTCGGTCTCTGCGAGATTTCCGTGCCATGGTGGCGCGCCCAATCCTATTACGACGAGCCCGGTCGCGGTACTCTGGCGCGTGACGGCGGCGGTGTTCTGATTTCTCAGGCCATTCATACCATCGATCTTGCGCTGAGCCTGACGGGTCCCGTATCCCGCGTTCAGGCCATGGCGGCGACGACCCGTTTCCACCGGATGGAAACGGAAGATTACGTTTCTGCGGGCCTTCGCTTTGTAAGCGGCGCGGTTGGTTCGCTGGTTGCGAGCACCGCGAGCTTTCCAGGTTCGGCGGAATCGATCCTCCTGCATTTCGATAACGCCAGCCTCCGGCTCGCTTCCGGTCTGCTGCATCTCGACTGGCGCGATGGACGACAGGAAATATTTGGCGGCGCAGCCGCTGGCACCGGCGGCGGCGCCGATCCAATGGCCTTCACGCATGAATGGCATCAGGGCGTGTTCCAGGATTTCGCAGACGCCCTCAACGAAGCGCGCCCGCCGGTCGTGACGGGTGAAGCGGCTCTTTTATCTCACGGACTGATCGACGCGATCATCAACTCGGCCGAAACCGGCAAGGAAGTGGAACTGCAACGATGACTAAAGCAATCAAGTTTGTGGCTCTCGGCATAGAGCACCGCCACATTTTTGGCATGGCACAGAACCTGATGGATGCCGGCGCTGAGTTTGTCGGCTGGTGGACGGAAGGCGAGCCTGACGTAGTCGAAGGCTTCGTCAAGCGTTTCCCCGACGTGCCGCGTGCGGCCACGAAGGAAGCGCTTCTTGCAGATGACAGCATTGATCTCGTCGTGATCGCCGATATCCCCTCCAAGCGCGCAGACCTTGCCGTCGCTTCGATGGAAGCTGGCAAGGATGTCATGACCGACAAGCCGGGCTGCACTACATTCGAGCAACTCGAGCGCATCCGTCAGACAGTGAAGAAAACCAATCGCATCTGGACCGTCGATTTTTCCGAGCGCTTCGAAGTGCCAAGTGTCACCAAGGCTGCCGAATTGGTCGCCGCCGGCGCCATCGGTCGCGTCATCCAGACCATCGGCATGGGCCCGCACCGTCTGAACCGTCAGATTCGTCCGACGTGGTTCTTCGAGCGCGAAGCCTATGGCGGCATCATCACCGATATTGCCAGCCACCAGATCGACCAGTTCATGTTCTTCACCGGCTCCACCGAGGTGGAAGTCGTGTCCGCGACCGTCGCAAACTACGCGAACCCAGGCGATCCGGGCCTGCAGGACTTCGGCGAAGTGCTGCTGCGCGGTGACAAGGGCCACGGCTACATCCGCGTCGACTGGTATACGCCGGATGCGCTGCCGACCTGGGGTGACGGCCGCCTGACGATCCTCGGCACCGAGGGCTATATCGAGCTGCGCAAATATGTCGATATCGGTAACAGCGAAGGCACCGACCGTCTCATTCTCGTCAACGGCGATCGCTGCGACTATATCGATGCCTCCGACGCCGGCCTCCCATATTTCGGACGCGTATGCGACGACATTCGCAATCGCACCGAAACGGCGATGACGCATGAACACGTCTTCAAGGTCTGCGAACTGTCGCTTCAGGCGCAAGCCAAGGCCGAAGGAGCAAAGGCATGATTGGCGTCGCCATTGTTGGCGCCGGTATCGGTGCCGAGCATCTGAAGGGGTATCTCGCTCTACCCGAGCGCTTCACCGTCAAGGCGATCTGCGATCTCGATGTGGAGCGCGCGCGCGGTGCTGCTTATGGCACGTCTATCCACGTTACGGCGGATCTGGACGAGGTTCTGGCGGATGAGAGCATTCATCTGATCGACGTCTGCCTGCCGCCGCACTTACATTTTCCGATCACGCTGAAGGCGCACGCCGCCGGCAAGGACGTGGTCTGCGAAAAGCCGCTGGTCCGCTCGCTGGAAGAGGCGAATGCGCTTCTCGACTCCGTCAAGACGACAGGCCGCAGCATCTTCCCGGTCTTCCAATATCGTTTCGGCCCGGCGATGCGTCAGCTTTGCGCGCTGATCGATGCCGGCCTTGCCGGCAAGGCCTATGTTGCAAGCTCGGAAGTACACTGGAACCGCGGCAAGGGCTATTATGACATCCCTTGGCGTGGCACGTGGAAAGGCGAATGCGGCGGCGCGATCCTCGGTCACGCGATCCATGCGCATGACTTGATCTGCCACGTGCTGGGTCCGGTCGAGGAAGTTTTCACCATGGCCGATACGCGCGTCAACACGATCGAGACGGAAGACTGCGCAGCCTTGAGCTTCCGCATGAAGAACGGCGCGCTGGCCACCAGTTCGGTGACGCTCGGTGCGGCGGAAGATACATCGCGTCTGCGCTTCTGCTTTGAAGGCTTTACTGCCGAAAGCGGTTCGCTGCCCTACCGCCCGGCAGAGGACAAGTGGCGCTTCATAGCACGCGCACCAACGACCCAAGATCAGATCGATGCGGTTCTTGCCACAGTCGGCGAAGGCGAAAACGGTTTCACCGGTTTCGTCGAGGCCATCGCCGACGCCATGGAGGGGCGCGGGGGTAAGGAAGTCACCGTCAATGACGGTCTGCAATCCATCGAACTGGTGACAGCCATCTATCGCTCGGCGCGGGAGGGCAGGCCCGTGCGGCTGGCAGAGGCGGCGGAAGGTGAGTGGATCAAGGGTTGGGCTCCACGGCCGGTAGACGCCAACGCATCGGCCTGAAAACCGGAATCGATTTTTCAGAAACCACGATGCGTGGACTCAAAGCAGTAGAGCGTCATGCGGCCCAAAGGAAGCACGACGCTCTAAAGCATAATCATCTAACGGGAGGAAACCAGATGATCAGTCAACACAAGATCGCATTTGCAGCGTTAGCCCTGGGGACGGCGTCTTTCGCCGGTGGCGCTCAGGCCGCGCAGGAAGTCCGCTTCACCTGCGCCTATGATGGCAATGGCTGCGAAATCCTGAAGGACATTCTCGCGCGCTACGAAAAGCAGCATCCGGATGTGAAGATCGTCACCGACGTCGTGCCCTACAAGGCACTGTTGGAAGGTCTGCCGGTTCAGCTCGCCGGTGGTAGCGGCCCTGACTTCGCAACCGTCACCGACCTTGGCGGCCTCAACCGCTATTATCTCGATCTGACGCCCTACGTGGACGCGAAGAACTGGGAAGACAATTTCTCCAACGTGCTAAAATGGTATCGCAGCGGCCCTGACGACAAGGGTATCTACGGCATGCATACCCAGCTGACCATCACTGGCGCCTTCATCAACCGCACGCTCTTCGATCAGGCCAATGTTGCCGTGCCCGGCAAGGACGCGACGATGGATGATTGGGCAAAGGCTGCGACTGCCGTTGCCAAGGCCACCAGCACGCCTTACCCGATGGCGATCGACCGTTCCGGCCACCGTATCGCCGGTCCGGCCATTTCCTACGGCGCCAAGATTTTTGACGCGGAAGGCAAACCGATCTTGGTCGATGAAGGCTTTACGACATTCGTGAAGAAGTTCGTCGAGTGGAACAAGGACGGCACCATGGCGCGTGACGTCTGGGCAGGCCAAGGGGGCAATACCTATCGCGACGCCGGTCAGGAATTCATCAACGGCCAGCTCGCTTACTACTATTCCGGCAGCTGGCAGACAGCACGCTTCGACAGTCAGGTGGGCGACGCCTTCGACTGGGAAGTTGTTCCGCAGCCTTGCGGTGGTGCAGCCTGCACCGGCATGCCTGGTGGGACCGGCATCGTCGGCTTCAAGCAGACCAAGAACCCGAAGATTGTTGCCGATATTCTGAACTTCCTGGCTGAAGACGAAAATTACCTCGACTTCACGGTGCGTACCCGCAACGTTCCGGCCAAGAAGTCAGTCGCGGACAAGGGCGTGACCTATACCGGCGCGACCCCTTCGACGCAGAAGGCCATGAATGCCTGGCTCGATCAGATTCCCGGCATCAGCCCGATTGCCTATACCTATCAGGGCTACAAGAACAATCGCGCCATGTTCAACATCTCTGTCCAGCGCGTCACCCAGGCCATCGTCGGTGAGCTCACTGTCGATGAAGCCATGGCCCGCGCCAAGACGGACGTTGAGGAAATGTTGAAGCAGGCGAAGTGATCCAACGCCTTCCGGCGCGGCCGATACCGCGCCGCGCCGGATCGAAGGAGGAGCCCCATGTATAAATTGATTGCGCCAGTGATGGGCATTGTCGAACTGCCGTTCTCCTTCTTGCAGAAGGTTCTCGGACATCGACGGATTGCCTGGGTGTTTCTCACCCCCAACCTAATCCTCTTCGCCATCTTCGCGTTTCTGCCGATCCTGCTGAACGTCGCCTATTCGGTGACCGGCACCGAGCAGATCATGCTTGCCGATCGGCCTTTCGTCGGTGGTGGGAATTTCTCCGCGCTGATGTCCTGCGGCAATTATCTCGATCCCAATTCCTGTCAGCAGGATCTCTTCTGGCGCTCGGTGTGGAACACGCTGTTCTTCGTCGTGCTTCAGGTGGGCTTCATGGTCGGATTCTCGCTGATAACCGCCATCATTCTCAACCGCGATATCCGCGCCCGTGGTTTTTTCCGCGCCGTGTTCTTCTTCCCTGTTCTTTTGTCGCCCGTCGTCGTGGCGCTGATCTGGAAGTGGATCTTGCAGCGCTTCGGCGTGCTGAACGCCGCGATGGAATCCATGGGTCTGAGTTCGGTAGATTGGCTTCTGGAAGCAAACCTTGCCTTCGGCTGGTCCGTCTTCCTCTCGGTCTGGGCGCATATGGGCTTCTACACGCTGATCCTGCTTGCCGGATTGCAGGCGATCCCGCGTGACGTTTACGAGGCAGCCGAACTCGACAAGGCCAACCCTTGGCGCATCTTCCGCCGCATCACCATGCCGCTTCTGGCGCCGACGATGCTAGTGGTTCTGGTTCTATCGCTGATCAAGGGCGTCCAGACCTTCGACGAAATCTTCGCCTTCACTGGCGGCGGTCCAGGCTCTGCGACGACCTTCATCATTCAATACATCTATCAGACCGGTTTTGCCGGCACGCCCCGCAACTTCGGCCTTGCAGCTGCAGCTTCGCTGCTTCTCGCCGTCGTTCTCGTGGTGCTGACTGCGCTGCAATTCCGGGCAAACAGGAGCAAGGTCGATGGCTAGGATCGTTGCATTTCTGACCCGCACACGCGGTCGCAATGGCAAGCTGCATTGGACCGACTGGCTATCCTACGCCTATCTTGGTCTCGCTGTGATACTGATGTTCGGCCCAGTGGTTTGGCTTGTCCTCTCTTCCTTCAAGACGGAAGCTGATCTCCAGCGCTTTCCGCCACGCCTTTTGCCCTATACGCAGGAGACCCTTGTGGTGGACGGGCAGGCAGCACCGCTGCCCGCCTATACCGATAAGGACGGCAAGACCTACGGCATGATCCGCCGTATCGGGCTTGTCGCGCAGGTCATCGACCCGGCGAAACCGGCAGAAGTCGTGAAGATGCCGTTCAACGAGCTGAAGCCGGCAGAGCGTGTATCGCTGGCGACGGAAAACTACACGGAGCTTTTCCAGCGTTTCAACTTCCCACTCTACTTCTGGAACTCGGTCTTCATCACCGTGACATCGACCGTGATCATGCTGATCGTCAACTCTATGGCGGCGTTTGCCCTGTCGAAATACCAGTTCAAGGGCAGGGGTGCTGTATTGGCGATGGTCGTCGGTACCTTGATGATCCCGCAGACGGTCGTGCTCGTGCCGCTCTTTCTCATCACCAGCCAGCTTGGCATGATCAACAGTCTGTGGGGCGTCATCATTCCGGGGGCGGCGACACCGACAGGCGTGTTCCTGCTGCGCCAATATATGCTGACCATTCCGGATGAGATTCTCGATGCGGCACGCATGGACAAGGCGAGCGAATGGAAAATCTATTGGCGCATCATCCTGCCGCTCTCTGCTCCGGCCCTTGCGGTTCTGGCAATCCTTGCGGTCATGTGGCGCTGGAACGACTTCCTATGGCCGCTCATCGTATTGACCCGCAACGACAACTTTACACTGCAACTGGCGCTCAATTCCTTCCAGGGAGAGATGACGACGGAATGGAGCAATCTGCTTGCCATGACCGTGCTGACGCTCGCTCCGATCGCGCTGGTCTTCATGTTCCTGCAAAAATACATCGCCACCGGCATTGCGTCGACAGGCGGCAAATAAGCTTCGGGAGGAGACACGACAATGGCAAGTATTGAGCTTCGTCAGGTCAAAAAGACATATGGCGCGCTGGATGTGATCAAGGGGATCGATCTCGATATCAAGCATGGCGAATTCTGCGTGTTCGTTGGGCCTTCCGGCTGTGGCAAGTCGACGCTTCTGCGCATGATTTCCGGCCTGGAAGCCTTGAGCGGCGGCGATATCGTCATCGGCGGCGATGTCGTCAACACCGTGCCGGCGGCAGACCGCGGTCTTGCCATGGTGTTTCAGTCATATGCGCTTTATCCACATATGACGGTGCGCGAAAATCTCTCCTTTGGTTTGGAAAATATCGGCACGCCAAAAAAGGAGATCGTCGAAAAGATCGCCCAGGTGTCCAAGATGCTGCAGATCGATCAGTTGCTGGAGCGCCGTCCCAAGGATCTCTCGGGTGGCCAGCGCCAGCGTGTTGCGATCGGTCGCGCCGTGGTGCGCGAACCGCGCGTTTTTCTCTTCGATGAACCGCTGTCCAACCTTGACGCTGAACTGCGCGTCGATATGCGCGGTGAAATCTCCGCCCTGCACAAGCGGCTTGGCAACACCATGATCTACGTGACTCACGATCAGGTCGAAGCCATGACCATGGCTGACAAGATTGCTGTTCTGCGCGCTGGCAAGCTCGAGCAGTTTGGCGTCCCGCTCGATCTTTATAATCGCCCAGCCAACCTCTTCGTCGCCGGTTTTATCGGCTCGCCGAAAATGAATTTCTTCGCCGGTGAGGTGATCTCTGGGCCGACACCGCAGCTGAAGATCGCGACGGGTGAACTCATTCCGCTGCCGCAGACCGGCTTTGGCTATGCGCCCGGCCAGAAAGTGACACTTGGTATTCGTCCTAACCATGTGAAGCACGGCAGCGAGGGCTCGCTCACAATGTCGGTACGCACAGCCGAGCAACTGGGCGGCGAATCCTATCTCTACGGTAATCTGGGCGATGGTACGCCTGTGACGCTACACCTATCCGGTCAGACTTCGGTCTCCCCTGGAGAAGTGATCCGCATGTCGGCACCAATCGAACACGTTCATCTTTTCGATACGACGAGCGGGCTGACGCTCAGGCAGGATGTTTGACATGACTGAGAAAAAACTCCGTTCCGCTCGTTGGTTCGCGCCCGACGATCTGCGCAGCTTTGGTCACCGCTCCCGCATGATGCAGCTCGGCTACTCCGAAGAGGATTTTGCCGGCAAGCCGGTCATTGGCATTCTCAACACCTGGTCGGAGCTCAACACCTGTCATTCGCATTTTCCAGAACGTGTAAAGGATGTGAAGCGCGGCGTGCTCCAGGCCGGTGGCTTTCCCGTCGAGATGCCGTCGCTCTCCGTCGATGAGAGCTTCACCAAGCCAACCTCCATGCTCTACCGCAACATGCTGGCGATGGAGACGGAAGAGATGATCCGTTCCCATCCTCTCGATGGCGTGGTGTTGATGGGTGGCTGCGACAAGACGACACCCGGCCTCGTGCTGGGAGCCATCTCCGCTGGCGTGCCGATGATCTATTTGCCCGCAGGTCCGATGTTGAGCGGCAACTATGCCGGGAAGACGCTCGGCTCCGGCTCCGACGCCTGGAAATACTGGGACGAGCGGCGCGCAGGCAACGTGACCGATGAGGAGTGGCGCGGCGTTCAGGGCGGTATCGCGCGCTCCGCCGGGGTATGCATGACCATGGGCACAGCCTCCACCATGACGGCGATCACCGATGCTCTCGGTCTGACACTGCCCGGTGCCTCATCGATCCCTGCCGTCGACTCAGGTCATCAGCGCATGTCCGCCGCTTGCGGTCGCCGCATCGTCGAGATGGTTGACGAGAATCTGACGCCTGACCGCATCTTGAGCCCAGCGGCCTTCCGCAATGCGGCGATCGTTGCCATGGCAACCGGGTGCTCCACGAATGCCGTCGTGCACCTGATCGCCATGGCCCGCCGCGCAGGCGTACCCATGACGCTGGACGAGCTGGATGCACTCGGTCGCGTCACCCCGTTGATTGCCAATGTCCGTCCTTCGGGCAAGGACTATCTGATGGAGGATTTTTATTACGCCGGCGGCCTTCGCGCGCTGATGAAGCAGCTGGAAAGCCGCCTCGATTGTTCGGTGCTGACGGTCACTGGGCGGAGCATGGGTGAAAACCTGGAAGGCGCCAAAGTCTATAATGACGACGTCATCCGCTCGCTCGACAACCCGGTCTATGCCGAAGGCTCTCTTGCCGTTTTGCGCGGTAATCTCTGCCCGGATGGTGCCGTGATCAAGCCTGCGGCCAGCGATCCCAAATTCCATGTCCATGAAGGTCCGGCGCTTGTCTTCGACAGCTACCCCGACATGAAGGCCGCGATCGACGATGAGAATCTCGATGTCACCCCCGATCACGTTCTGGTGTTGCGCAATGCAGGCCCGCTCGGCGGACCGGGCTTTCCGGAATGGGGAATGCTGCCGATCCCCAAGGCCCTGATCAAGAAGGGCCACCGTGACATGGTGCGCATCTCCGACGCGCGTATGTCCGGCACCTCCTATGGGGCCTGCGTGCTGCATGTCGCGCCGGAGAGTTTTGTCGGCGGTCCGCTGGCACTGTTGAAAACCGGCGACATCGTTCGCCTCGATCTGCCGGCGCGTCGCCTCGACATGCTGGTCAGTGAAGAGGAGATCGCCAGCCGCCGCGCCGCATGGCAGCCATCGGCGCCTCGCTACGAGCGTGGCTACGGCTATCTTTTCGCCAAGCACGTGACCCAGGCCGACAAGGGCTGCGACTTCGATTTTCTCCAGACGGATTTCGGCCGCAGCGCTGGCGAGCCGGATATCTTTTAAAGGATTGGGTCGATGATGAAGCGTTTGCTGATCACAGGTGCGGGCGGCCAGCTGGGCAGAATGCTGCGCGGGCGCCTCGGTCATGTTGCCGAAATCGTCCGCCTGTCGGATGTGGTTGAGATTGCCGCACCGGCCGGGCCGCATGAGGAAGTAATGCGCTGTGCGCTGGAGGACGCTCACGCTGTCCATGATCTGGTGAAAGATTGCGATGGCATCGTTCACCTGGGCGGCATTTCGGTTGAGAAGGCCTATGATCCGATCGAAGACGCCAATCTACGTGGAGTCTACAATCTCTATGAAGCGGCGCGAGCCAACGGAAAGCCACGCATCCTCTTCGCCTCCACCAATCACACGATTGGCTATTATCCCCAGGGCACGCAACTGACCCCGGAGATGCCCTTCTTGCCCGATGGTCTTTACGGCGTGTCGAAGATTTTCGGCGAGGCGATGGCGAGCCTCTATCACTCCAAGTTCTGTCAGGAGACGGCGATTGTCCGCATCGGTTCCTGTACCGAAAAGCCAATGGATTGGCGAATGCTTTCCACCTGGCTCAGCCATGACGATTTCGTCTCGCTGATCGAGGCGGTCTTCCGCGTGGGAAAGCTTGGTTGCCCCATCATCTGGGGCGTGTCTGCCAACGACGATTCCTGGTGGGACAATTCCCATGTAGATTTTCTCGGCTGGGAGCGCCGCGACAATGCCGCGCGCTTCCGTGAGGAAATCGAACGGATCGTGCCGCGGCCTGATCCGCAAGCGGCCATCGCAAAATATCAGGGTGGCATCTTCATCGATGAACCCATTCACAAGGCGTGAAATGCCTTTATCTATCACGACGAGGACACAACCATGAACAGCGAAACCCGCGAGAAACTATCGACGATTTCCGTCGCGACGCTGGCCACAGCGCTTTACAAGCGCGGCCTGCGCAACCAAGTCATTCAGGGGGTTCGCCCGCTTGGCTACAAGGGCAAGAACATGGTGGGCCCGGCCTTTACCCTGCGCTACATGCCGGCGCGCGAAGACCGTAACCAGCTGGTCGAGTTCCGCAACCCCGCCCATCCGCAGCGCGTGGCAATCGAGACCTGCCCTCCCGGTCACGTGCTGGTCATGGATAGCCGCAAGGATGCGAGTGCTGCTTCTGCCGGCGACATTCTCGTCACCCGCCTGATGGTGCGGGGCGGTGCCGGTATCGTCTCCGATGGCGGCTTCCGCGATGCGGCAACCATTGCCGAGTTGGATATCCCGGCTTATCACACCCGTCCATCCAGCCCGACAAACCTCACCAAGCATGAGGCGATCGAGATCAACGGCCCCATCGGCTGCGGTGACGCGCCGGTCTTTCCTGGCGACATCATCGTCGGCGATGCAGATTGCGTGATTGTTATCCCCGCCGGCATTGCCGACGAAGTGGCCAACGAGGCGGTCGAAATGACGGCTTATGAGGATTTCGTCGTGGAGCGCGTCAAGGCGGGTGAGACGATCATCGGCCTTTACCCCTGCACCAAGGATGAGCATCAGACGGCCTTCGCCGCATGGCGCAAGGCCATTGGCCGCTGACACTCAGCCGTCTCGTTGAGAAGATCGCATCAATGAAAATGGCCGGGTCTTCCCGGCCATTTGTTTATCAGCAAAATCTGTCGATGACCTTGTGATCAGTCGTAGAAGGAATCCACGAACTTGTGACGACCGAGCAGGAATGCATCGGCGACGTGAGTCAGCGGGGCAAGATCGACATCGGACGTCTTCGCCTTGATGATCTCGGCAAATCGCTCGTAAAGGGCAGGGTATTCACGCTCAGGCTCGGCGAATTTCAATTCGCCATTGATGGAGAGTTTTGCCCCACCTTCGGACAGTACCATCTGGCCTGCCTCTGTCTCGGCGATAATATCCCAGCTCTGCTTGCCAGTCTGGCGCCAGTCGAATTCGGCATGAACCGGCACCTTCGTCACGTCGGAGAAATGAATGTCGGCTGCAATCGGCGCGTCACGATTTTCCGGGAATTCCAGCGTTGCCTTGGTGATGAACAGCGCGCGCGGCAGGATATGGGTAATGATCGACAGCGCATTGATGCCGGGGTCGAAGACACCGAGACCGCCGGCCTGCCAGATCCATTCCTGGTTCGGGTGCCAGTGGCGCACATCTTCCTTCCAGATGACGTGAACGCTGTTGATCTTGGTGGAGGCCAGGAAGCTCTTTGCTGCTTCGACGGCGGGCGCATAACGCGAATGCCAGCTGGCAAAGAGCGAAAGGCCCTTTGAGTCTGCTAGGCGAACCAGATCCTGTACTTCTGAAAGGGTTGCGCCCGGTGGCTTTTCGAGGAAGACATGCTTTCCAGCGTTGAGCGCCGCATAGGCAGCCTCGTAACGATATTGCGGCGGCATGCAGAGCGACACGGCTGTGACGTCAGGTACGGCTGCGATCAATTCCTCGATCGTGTGGTAAGAGGGCACGCCTTCGACCGTACCGTGGCGGCTAGCTGTCGCAATGAGGTCGAAATCCGCATTGGCGGCAATGGCTGGAAGATGCTGGTCGCGAACGATTTTGCCGACGCCGACGATGGCAAGCTTGATGGCTGACATGCTTTTAAGACCCGTGTGATGCTCTAAAAATAATATTTTATGACTTGTATCAGAAACCGCCATTCGGGCAAGCTGTTGCTTGATGCTGTCACCGCAAATCAGTTGATGGATGCAACCAGCAACGACTTCTGAGCGGGCTTTTTGTACACCAGATGCACCACCTTGTAGCCTTCCGCTTTCAACTGGGTCAGCAGCGCTGGAAGCATGGTGGCAGTGCGCTTGTGAATGTCGTGCATCAGGATAATCCCGCTGCCGCGGTGACGAAGGGCCGCAATCGTGCGTGACGCGACGAGGGCTGGCGTGTCGGTGAAGTAATCCTTGGAATCGACCTGGACATCCATGATGACGAGACCGCGCTCGGATACCATATGTCGAAGGTTGTTGTTGTCTGCGAGATAGGGAAAGCGGAAGAACATCACGTCAGTATCGGTTGCTTTCGACACCGCTCTTTCACCCTTGGCAATCTCCGCCACTGCGCGGTCGAATGCGAGGCTGCGCAGATTGGGGTGGCTGAATGTGTGGCTACCGATCGTATGTCCTTCGGCAACGACCTTCTTGGCAATGGCCGGATGCGCCTGCGCCATTTCGCCAACCATCAGGAAGGTAGCCTTCACGCCAAAGTCGTTAAGTGTCGCGAGGATCCGCTCTGTCTTTCCGGGGACAGGGCCATCATCGAAGCTGAGCACGACTTCCTTATTGGCAAGAGCGATATCTTTTAAGGACGACACCTCAATGTCGCGACCGGCAAGCCCCATAGGGTTGCGTGGACGCATCCATGCCGCAGGCGACAGTGCGACAGGATCATGTGCACCTGCAGTTGGCTTGTCGGGCATCGTGGCGGCAAAGGCGCTTTTTAGCGACCCGTCGGCCTGCGGCTTGCCTGCGCAACTGGAAAGGCACAGCGCTATGGCTGCGGACACGAAGAGTGAGGAGAAGCGCATGAAAAGCTCGGCAAATCAGGGATGACGTTGCTGCCGAGCTTTCTCTCATTATGGTTAACGGTGCGTTACTTTCCCGCTGGGGAAGTAACGTTTCATTTATCCACCCATCGCGTCTTCATATTCACTGGACAAGAGCAGCCATTGTTCTTCCGCTGCAGAAAGTTTGGCGGCCGCTTCTCCGCGCTGCTTGACCTTTTCTGCTGCCTTGGCCGGCGCCTTTTCATACAGCGTCGGATCGGCAAGCTCCGTGTCGAGCGTTTGAATCTGTTTCTCAAGCTTCGCCGTCAAGGATTCGATTTCGTTGATCTTTTTCTTCAGCGGCGCAAGTTGCGCGCGCTTTTCGGCGTTGGCTTTGCGCTGATCGGCCTTGGATGCCTGGTCCCCAGCGACCTCGACCTTCTCGTCCTTCTTCTTGCCAGACGCGATGACGATGTCCCGATACTCTTCCATATCGCCTTCGAAGCTCGTGACCGTACCATTGTTCACTAGCCATAGGCGGTCGACGGTTGCTTCTATCAGGTGTCTGTCATGCGAGATCAGGATCACGGCGCCATTATAATCGTTCAGCGCCTCGATCAGTGCGCGGCGGCTGTCGATGTCGAGATGGTTGGTCGGTTCGTCGAGGATAAGGAGGTTCGGCGCATGAAACGCGGCGAGCCCCATCAGCAGACGGGCTTTCTCGCCGCCTGACAAATCCTTGGCAGCGGTTGACATTTTTTCCGTCGCAAGTCCCATCTGTGCCACGCGTGAACGCACCTGTGCTTCCGCCGCCTGCGGCATCAACTTGCGCACATGCTCGACCGGCGTTTCATTCGGCATCAGATCATCTAATTGATGCTGAGCGAAGAAGCCGATCTTCAGACCTGGGGCCAAACGCAAATCCCCCGCTTGCGCGGGAAGACGTCCAGAAATGAATTTGGCAAAAGTGGATTTACCGTTACCGTTGGACCCCAGCAGCGCGATCCGATCGTCGTTGTCTATGCGCAGATTCAAGCCTTTAAGGATCGGCTTGCCCGGCTCATAGCCGACGACCCCGCTCTGGATGGCGACGATCGGCGAGGCGGGTTGCTTTTCCGGCTCGGGGAAGGTGATCGGCTGGACGTGATCTTCGATGACGGCAGCAACAGTACCCATGCGTTCCAACGCTTTGATACGGCTTTGCGCCTGCTTGGCTTTAGAGGCCTTGTAGCGGAAGCGGTCGATGTAGCTCTGCAAGTGCTTGCGCGCTGCATCGCTCTTCACTTTAGCCTTCATCTGCAATTCGTCGGCTTCCGCCTTCTGCCGCTCGAAGGAGTCATAGCCGCCGCGATAGAAGGTGAGCTTCTTCTGGTCCAGATGGATGATCGAATTGACAGCGTTGTTCAAAAGATCGCGGTCATGGCTGATGATAATGACGGTGTGCGGGTAGCGGCGGATGTAATCTTCCAGCCAAAGCGTGCCTTCGAGATCGAGATAGTTGGTAGGTTCGTCAAGCAGCAGTAGGTCGGGCTCGGCGAAGAGCACCGAGGCAAGCGCTACGCGCATGCGCCAGCCACCGGAAAATGAAGAGGCGGGGCGCAACTGCGCATCCTGATCAAAACCGAGACCTGCGAGAATGGCTGAGGCGCGCGCTTCCGCCGAATGCGCATCGATATCGACGAGCCGCATCTGGATGTCAGCGATCCGGTTCGGGTCGGTCGCCGTTTCCGCTTCCTGCAACAGGGCCGCCCGTTCTTTGTCGGCGGCAAGCACGATGGAGATCAGCGAATCTTCTGTTCCGGGTGCTTCCTGCGCCACCTGGCCAATGCGCGCATGCTTTGGAATGGTGACGCTGCCGCTTTCAGAACCGAGATCGCCGGTGATGACGCGAAATAGCGTCGATTTTCCCGCGCCATTGCGCCCCACAAGACCCGCTTTGACGCCATCAGGCAGCGAGACGCTGGCATTGTCGAGAAGCAGGCGGCCTGCGATACGGGCTGAAAGGTCGGTAATCGTAATCATGCCAGCCTTTTGGCCGAGTTTACGGGAGCTTGCAAGATGGAGAAGCGGCAAGCCCCGCGCCATCGTGAGCTTCTACAGGGTAGGGGGTGTGATGCCGTCAAAAAGAACCCGCCCATGAGCCGTATTCTCCAGCCGATATTGAACCTCCTCAGGCTCGTTCTCTCCCAGGCGATCGTGCTCGGCGGCTTCGTGATCGTTCAGCGCATGGGCTGGCGGCTGCCACTCGGTCTTTTCGAAATCCTGCTGATGCAGGGTGTGTTCTCAGCGCTTATCGGTCGTCTTCTCCGACTCTGGTGGTTCTGGGTGCCGGTGCAAATCCTGCTTCCCTTCGCGGTCGTTTATAATGATGTTGTGCCGGCCTGGGCTTATGGTCTGGCATTCATCGCCTGCGTGCTGGTCTTCTGGAACGGTGCCAAGGAGCAGGTGCCGTTTTATATGACAAACCGGCAGACCTGGAACGCGATTAGCGGTCTGGTATCCCGGGAAAATGCGAAATCCTGTGCCGATCTCGGAAGCGGTACGGGGGGTATCGTCATCTATCTGGCAAAGGCTCACCCGGGTGTCCGGGTCGATGGCTATGAGACGGCGCCGCTTCTGACGTTGATCTCCAAGCTTCTGGTTGCGATGAACCGTCGCCCCAATTCGGCGATCCGCTATAAAAGTCTCTGGGATGCCGAGCTGTCTCAATATGATCTGGTCTATTGCTTCCTGTCGCCGGTGCCGATGCCCGGCCTTTACGAAAAGGCCAAGGCTGAGATGCGTAAAGGAACGTTGCTTGTCTCCAATAGCTTCGAGATTCCCGGTGTCACTCCGCTTGATGTTCTGGAAGTGCATGACGCCCGTCAAACGAAGTTGTTTCTCTATCGCTTCTAACTCCGTCTCACCGCTGGTCGTCTCACTTCAAACTCTGTGATGGCAGATATGAAGACTGGTGGTTTGATTTTCGCCGCATCAGCCTGTTCAATGGTGTTGAAAAAACAGGAGTGACCATGTCGATTACGCTTTACACGCTCTGCGGCCGTGACATCAGCCGTCCGTTCTCGCCCCATTGCTGGAAAACCGTTCTGTCGCTGGCGCATAAAGGGCTGGATTTCGAAGAGCGCCCGCTTGCTTTCACCGCGATCCCCGGCATCGAAAACGGCTTTTCGAAAACGGTGCCGGTTTTGCGTGATGGCGACAGGCTGGTAAAGGACAGCTTCGACATCGCGGTCTATCTCGATGAGGCCTATCCGGATCAGCCGTCGCTGTTCAACGGGGAGGGCGGCAAGGCGCTCTCACGCTTTGTCGAAAGCTGGTCGCAGACGCAGCTCCATCCGGCCATCGTCCGGATCGCGCTTCTTGATATTCATGACATGCTGGATGATCAGGACCAAGCCTATTTCCGCGAAAGCCGAACGAAGGCGCTCGGTGCTGCACTGGAAGACGTCATTGCCGAGCGTAATGCGGAGATTGCCGCTTTTCCCACTCGTTTGGAGCCCATCCGCAAGATGCTCAGCCGTCAGCCGTTTCTCGGTGGCGAAAGCCCGCTCTTCGCCGACTATATCGTCTTCGGAGCGCTTCAGTGGTCGAGGGTCGCCAGCGGCGTCGATCTCTTTGCTGCCAAGGATCCTGTTCGAGACTGGTTCGAGCGCTGCCTCGATCTGCATGGCGCGAAGGGGCGCAGTGTGACAGCGGCGTGAAATGTCACGCAGCTTCTGCCAATTACGGAAAGCCCCCTTGTTTTCGGGCGTTTGGGCGGGTAAACACCGCCCACTTTCTTTCTATGACAAGGAACCGCAATAATGGCGATTGAACGCACATTCTCGATGATCAAGCCGGACGCAACCAAGCGTAATCTCACTGGCGCCATCACCAAGGTTTTTGAAGAAAACGGCCTGCGCGTTATCGCATCCAAGCGCGTCTGGATGAGCAAGCGCGAAGCAGAAGGCTTCTACGCCGTTCACAAGGAACGTCCTTTCTTCGGCGAACTGGTTGAGGGCATGACCTCCGGCCCGACCATCGTTCAGGTTCTGGAAGGCGAAAACGCCATCCTCAAGAACCGCGAAATCATGGGTGCAACCAACCCTGCCCAGGCTGCCGAAGGCACCATCCGCAAGACCTTTGCTCTCTCCATCGGCGAGAACTCGGTTCACGGCTCCGATGCCCCGGAAACTGCTGCTCAGGAAATCGCCTACTGGTTCGCTGAAACCGAAATCGTCGGCTGATCTGTCGGCTACACCATCGGCTCGAAAATCGGATTCGATTTTCGCAAAAGCGCGATGAGTGGGCTAAAGACACAGAGCAAGATTGAAAAAACGGGGCCGGTAACGGTCCCGTTTTTGTTTGCGCGCAAATGCGAGCTCTTCAAACACAAAAAAACCGGGCATCGCGACGATACCCGGTTTCCGAATTGGGACGAGCGCCTTGCTCAGTAGCTGTTGTTGTTGCCGCCCAGAATGCTCTTGGCGATGCCGGCACCCGCAGGACCACCGGAGAGCAGCTGCTGAAGGAACGTAAGGTCCTTGCCGCCTGTCGGCGTGGTACGAGAAATCGTGTCGAAGACCTTGCCGTCCTGAAGCGTGTAGTTCGCCTTCTGTGTCACGACGCCATTCTTGTCGAAATAGATCGCCAGGATGTTCTGCTCAACCAGCTGCGGTTTCATGAAGGCGGCTTTGCGAACGCGCTTCTGCGAGATGTAATAGAAAACCTCATTGCCAAAGGTTGCCGTGGTCGATGGCGTTCCCATGGTCAGCAGCACCTGCTCACGGCTGGAGCCGACCGGTATCAATTGCAGGGACTGCTCGTCCAGCACATAGCCATTGTGGAAAACGTCCGTCGTGCTGGAGCAGGCCGCAAGCAGGCTCGAAGCAATGACGACGGCGATGGCGGTTTTGCTCAGAAATTTGGTTTTTCCGCCCGACTTCTGCTTGCTCACCTGCGTTTCCCCGACTGCGATCATGAATGGCACCTTCCGGCATTGCGTGTCGTACCGCTTCTGTACACACGATTATGTCAATCCGGGGACAGGAATTCCCCGTTTCACCATGGAATGCAACATGTTTCGGAGACGGCTGCCGTTTGCCAGCGCTTTTCCGTTACTGTTTCAGCACGATGATGAACGTGACTGACCCGGCATTGCAATTCTCGGATGCTTCGGTAAACCAGCTTTCACGATCATGCAACAAGTGCGATGGGCGGGACGCGATTTCGTCGATCGATATTCGGATTTTTCGATGGTTTTTGGGATTTTCAAGAAGAAAAACAACAATCGCGCCATCGTTGACCGTCAATATGCGATATTGACGCAAGCCGCGCGTCAGCCGGGTTTTTATCTCCACATGGATGTGCCCGACACGGTGATGGGGCGCTTCGAGATGCTGGCAATCGTCATGATTCTGTATTTCCATCGCACCAAGGACGCATCCATCAGCGGACAGGAGATCGCTCAGGAAATCGTCGACGCCTTCTTTCAGGACCTCGATCACTCCATGCGCGAACTCGGCATCGGCGACCAGGGCGTGCCGAAACGGATGAAGAAATTTGCAGGCATGTTCTATGGCCGACTGGAATCCTACGCGGCCGCACTCGATGGCGCGGATGCCGATGCTCTTGCGGCAGCGCTGCGTCGCAATATATATCCGCAGGCAGACGAGACCGCGCCAGACATGCGCGCTCTCGCGAAATGGATGATGATGGCGTCTGAAACGCTGTCTTCGCAGTCGGAAGATGCGGTCGTGACGGGAAGCGCCACGCTGCCTTCACCGGATTTTGAGGTTTTCAATGAAATCGCCCCATGCGGCAAATGATGACGCGCCCTTTTCCTATCTCGTCAAGGTAGGCCATATTTCTGCCAATCCGGTCAGGATTGGTCTGGAGGCGAGCCCGGAAGAACTGGCTGCGCTTGCGAAATTCTGGGATGTTCTCTCCGTCGATTATCTGAGGAGCGAATTGCAGGTAACGCGTTGGAAGAGGGACGGCATCAGAATCAAAGGTCAGGTGCAGGCCGGAGTGACACAGGCCTGCGTTGTAACGCTGGAACCTGTCTCCAGCGTGATCGATGAAAAGGTAGAGCAGATTTTCGTTCCGGAAGGTTCGAAGCTCGCGCGACTGACGACGAATGAAGATGGCGAGATCGTGCTTGATCCCGACGGGCCGGATATTCCCGATCAGTTTGTCGGTGACACGATCGATGTAGGCGTTGTGGTCGCCGAGTTTGCCGCGCTTGCTATCGATCCCTATCCGCGAAAGGCGGGGGTCGATTTTGATGGATTTGGCGACAAGACCCCAATGGATGATAAAAAACCATCGCCCTTTGCGGTGTTGAAAGACTGGAAAAAAGACTGAACGCCTTCGTAAGAAGAGAACAATTCAGTTGTAAGCGTGCGCGGAAACGGTATTTTCGCCCGAAAAATACCGCCATGCGGTCAGAAGGATCAGGGACGAGTGATCAGAATAGCAATTGACGTCATGGGCGGGGACCACGGCCCTGATGTTGTCATACCCGGTGTTGCAAAGGCGCTTGAGCGGCACAACGACGTGACATTTCTGCTTTATGGGCAGAAGGACAAGTGCGATCATATTCTGGCGCAACATCCCCAGCTTCTCGCAAAATCGGAATTCTTCGATTGTGAAGTCTCCGTAGGGATGGATGAAAAGCCGAGCCAGGCGCTGCGCCGGGGCCGTTACGTGTCCAGCATGTGGCGTGCCATCGAAGCGGTGAAGGTCGGCGAGGCGGATGTGGCTGTTTCTGCTGGGAACACCGGCGCCCTGATGGCCATGGCCAAGTTCTGTTTGCGCACCATGGCGCGCATCGAGCGCCCGGCGATTGCAGGCATCTGGCCGACACTGCGTGGCGAAAGCATCGTTCTCGATATCGGTGCGACGATCGGCGCAGATTCGCAGCAGCTTCTCGACTTTGCCCTTATGGGTGGCGCAATGGCAAGGGCGCTGTTTGATGTGGATCGCCCGACTGTCGGTCTGCTCAATGTCGGTGTCGAAGAAGTGAAGGGCCAGGAAGAAGTCCGGGAAGCCGGTCGCCTTATCCGTGAGGCGGACCTCGCCACCATCGATTATCGCGGCTTCGTCGAAGGTGACGATATCGGCAAGGGCACGGTGGACGTGGTCGTCACCGAAGGCTTCACCGGCAATATCGCACTGAAGGCTGCGGAAGGCACGGCACGCCAAATCACCACTTTGCTGCGCGAAGCGATTTCCCGCAGTTTCTTTGCCAAGATCGGCTATCTTCTCGCTAAAAGCGCATTCGATGTGCTGCGTGAAAAGATGGATCCGCGTAAGGTCAATGGCGGCGTTTTCCTGGGATTGAATGGCATCGTCATCAAGAGCCATGGCAGCACGGACGCGCTTGGTTTCGCCTCTGCCATCGATGTCGGTTACGACATGGTGCATAACGGTCTGACCGCCAAGATCGAAAACGATTTGAAAGCTTACCACGCAAGAAGACTTCCGCCTCCCGCGCCTGAAGCTCTCGTGGTCGATGAGGAATAATCAATGATCCGCTCTATTGTACGTGGCTTCGGAGCGGCGCTCCCGAAGAGGGTTGTGACCAACCAGGAAATCGAGGGCATCGTCGAAACCTCGGACGAATGGATCGTTCAGCGCACCGGCATCAAACAGCGCTACATCGCCGGCGAAGGTGAGACATCGGCATCGCTGGGTGAGGCTGCGGCCCGCGCAGCCTTGGAAAATGGCGGTCTGAAGCCGGAAGACATCGATCTCATCATCGTTGCAACATCTACGCCCGACAACACTTTTCCGGCAACTGCGGTGAACATCCAGAACCGTCTCGGTATAACGGGCGGTTTTGCTTTCGACGTTCAGGCCGTTTGCTCTGGTTTCGTTTATGCGATGGCGACGGCCGACCTCTACATTCGTGGCGGCATGGCAAAGCGCGTGTTGGTCATCGGCGCGGAAACCTTCTCGCGAATTCTCGACTGGAAGGATCGCACCACTTGCGTTCTTTTCGGCGATGGTGCGGGCGCTGTCATTCTGGAAGCGGGTGAGGGCGAAGGTAAAACCTCTGACCGTGGCGTGCTGACCTCCAATCTGCGCTCAGACGGTTCGCACAAGGAAAAGCTCTATGTCGATGGCGGACCATCGACGACAGGGACGGTCGGCCATCTGCGCATGGAAGGTCGCGAAGTCTTCAAGCATGCTGTCGGCATGATCACCGATGTGATCGAGGCAGCGTTCGAGGCAACCGGCACGACCGCGGACGATCTGGACTGGCTTGTTCCACACCAGGCGAACCGCCGCATTATTGACGGCTCCGCGAAGAAGCTCGGCATTCCCTTGGACAAGGTAGTCGTTACGGTCGATCTGCACGGAAACACATCTGCTGCCTCCATTCCGCTCGCTCTCGCAACCGCTGCGGCAGACGGGCGTATCAAGCAGGGCGATCTAGTCATGTTGGAAGCAATGGGCGGTGGCTTCACCTGGGGCGCAGTGCTTCTGCGCTGGTAAACTGTAGGTTACGGTACTCACGTAACCCCTTGCCATCATTGCCGTAAATCCCTAAACGATTCTGGAAACATTTCTTGACCGTTGCCATCAACGGCAATAGTCTCGGGCAGTTTCCAGAACACAACAGAGATAAGCGCGGGGAAAAATGGCCGGTAAAACTGTGACACGTGCGGATTTGGCCGAGTCTGTGTTCCGCAAAGTGGGTTTGTCCCGAACCGAATCCGCCGAGCTGGTCGAAACCGTCATCGACGAAATCTGCAACGCCATCACCCGCGGTGAGGTTGTAAAGCTTTCCTCCTTTGCAACCTTCCAAATTCGTGAAAAAAACGAGCGTATCGGTCGCAACCCCAAGACCGGTGAAGAAGTTCCGATTTCGCCGCGCCGCGTCATGACCTTCAAGGCCTCGAACGTTCTGAAACAGCGCATCCTCAAAGCCCATGCGTCACGCAAGGCGAAGCAGAAGACCCCAAAGCCCGGCTCCTGAAGCGGCTTCTTTCGGTAGCAATAGCTCCATTTCGATACCTCACTCCTCTTCTTCCTGTGAACACACTTGAATTTCAACCTTCAAGCCGTTGAAATAAAGACGATTCGCATCGTACCTTGTCGTGTATTTTGCAAACCTGTCATTTCGCCGGGTGGGAGTTAAGCGTGGATAAGAGTCCGGACGCCTTTAGAACGATCAGCGAAGTTGCGGACGAGCTCGATCTCCCGCAGCATGTGCTGCGTTTCTGGGAAACCCGCTTTCCCCAGATCAAGCCGATGAAGCGTGGGGGCGGACGTCGTTATTATCGTCCGGACGATGTCGATTTGCTGAAAGGCATCCGCCACCTGCTTTACGATCACGGTTATACGATCAAGGGCGTTCAGAAGCTCCTTAAGACCAACGGCAACCGTTTCGTTGCGGCCATCGCTTCGGGCGACATGGCCACGATGGAAGCCATCATGGCTGCTAGCGGTGAAAAGCAGACTGCCGAACCACGGGTGACGCCATCGGACGACGATGAAGTTGTCGGACGCCCAAAGGCCAGGCCCAGCGGTCGTTTCTTTGGCTTTGGCGGAGGAAGTTCCGACGACACACCGGAAATTTCGATCGGCAAATCCAGTATCAGCAAAGACGATCGTGCCCTGCTGCAGGAGGCGTTGTTCGACCTTCTGGAATGCAAACGCCTGCTCGATCAGGTGCGTTAACCGACGGGTGGCCTCGCAAACATCTCGCTCTTCTGCCGACGAGAGAGTTGTGGATAACGCGGCGCTTCGCCAGCGCCCGTCGAATTTATCTCAAATGCCAACCTTTCGGAAACTCCTTCAGCGGATAATGCCGGCCTGAAAAGGAGTTGTACTGTGAGCAAGAGAAAGCCTTCAAGCCGCCGTGCGTCGTCCAAGTCCAAGGGTGGCAGCGTCTGGTCCTGGTTGATCCTGTTTGGTGTCGCAATAGGCGGCATTCAGGTCTATGAACACCGCGACACCTTGTTGCCGAAGATGAGGAGCGTTGTTGCATCCGCGTCCAAACCGTCAGCACGCGCGATGCGTGAGGCGAGTGTGCCCAAGCAGGTCGCAGCTCTAAAGCCCTCCCAGACAGTCGGCCTGCCAACGATCGGCGCGCCTATTCCGCCACGCTCTATCGCTTCTGCAGGATCTGCGTTGAGCACAGGTCAACTGCCGCCAGCGACTTTGCCATCGCAAAGGCCACAGGTGGAAAATGTTTCGCTCGGCGCCAAGCCCGGCACATTTGCCTTTTGTGGGCGCTCCGGCCTGAACAATTGCGTGATGGACGGCAACACCTTCTGGATGAAGGGCGTAAGGATGAAGCTTGCTGGCATCGAGGTCCCGCAAACGGATCAGGCCCGCTGCATGGAAGAACGTGCCCGCGGCTTCACCGCCAAGGTGCGTCTGCGCGACATGCTGAACTCCGGCGGCTTCCAGATTGCAGCCGGAGGGCAGGGCGCTGAAGTAAAGGCCCTTTCCAGGTCAGGAGTTTCTTTTGCCGATCAGTTGATCCGAGAGGGGCTTGCACGCCGTGCTGGTTCCGCAAGCCCATCCTGGTGTGGGTAATACGCTTGAAGAAACTCTTGCAGTTGACCGGAAGCGGTCACGCTGTGTAGATGGGAAATGCATGCGGGCGTGATGGAATGGTAGACATACCGGACTTAAAATCCGGAGCGAAAGCGTGCGGGTTCGAGTCCCGCCGCCCGTACCAAATCTTCAACCTCTCCAGAACAGTGGCATTAGCAGCACGAGCACGGTCAGGATTTCCAGACGGCCGAGCAGCATCATCATCGACAGCAGATAGAGCGCTGGATCGCTGATGGTAGAGAAATTGCCCGCAGGCCCGATGATCGGGCCGACGCCGGGACCAACATTGGCAAGCGATGTGGCAACACCGGATGCCGCAGTGAGAAAGTCGTAGCCCATGGCGCTCATCAACAGGCTGCCGCCGATCCACAGAGCAATGAAGCAACTGATGAACAAGAAGACGTTGCGAATGGTTTCGGCATCGACGACCTGCGCGCCGTAACGCACAGGATAGACGGCATCGGGATAGATCAGCTTCCGCAAGCCGGTTTTCACCACATTATAGACGATGACAAAACGGTAGGCCTTGATGCCGCCAGCCGTCGAGCCGGAGCAGCCGCCCATGAAAGTGGCGAAGAATGCCGCCACCACGACGAACGGTCCCCAAAGGGTGTAGTCGTCGCTGGCAAAGCCGCCAGTCGAAAGAATCGAGGTCATGTTGAAGAAGGAATGGCTGAGTGCAATATGAAGCGCTACGCCATTGTTGATGTGGTGATAGATGCCGACGGCGAGCGAGATGGCGCAGAGATAGCCTATGAACACCCGGATTTGAGGATCGTAGAGAATATCCATGCGTCGGCGCACGGCGAGCAGGATCATGACCGAGAAGGGCAGGCTGCCGAGAATCAGAAAGAAAGTTGCGATCCACAACAGCGCGACATTATCCCCGAAATAACCGAACGAGGCGTCATGGGTGGAGAAGCCTCCTGTCGCGATCGCCGACATGGCGTGGTTCACCGCATCAAAATGGGTCATGCCGGCAAAGTCGAAGGCGATGGTGCAGGCAATCGTCATGACCAAGTAGATGCCGACAAAGGCACGGGTGAAGCTTGCCAGCCGAGCGAAAGGCCTGTCGCTAGCGGTGTCGGAGGATTCCATGCGAAAGAAGGTCATGCCGCCGACGCGCAGCAACGGCAGGATGAAGAGACCAAGCGCCACGATACCGATACCTCCGAGCCAGCACAGCAAGGAGCGCCAGATCAACAGTCCTTGCGGGGCATGGTCGAGACCGGAGATGGCTGTAGCGCCCGTGGTGGTGATTGCCGATACGGATTCGAACAGGGCCTGAGCGAATGTCAGCTCCAGTTCCGATAGATAGAGCGGTACGGCGCCGACGAGAGAGAAGACCACCCACAGCAGATTGACCAGCAGGAAGCCGAAGCGCTTGTTGAAGGTCGGCATCGGTCCACGGGTTGCGAGCGCGCAGGCCAGCGCAAATCCCCCGCACATGAAACCGGAAGCGGCGAAAACGATCCAGTCATTATTGCCGTAATAGAGGTCCGTCATGGCTGGCACGAACATTGACGTAGCCATGTAAAGGCCGAAGATCGACGTAATATAGATGACTGCGCGCAGGAGATTGGCGTTCAAAAAAATCAAACCTTGATCGAGTAACGCGTACCGAAGTGGCGCAAAGAGTCTTTGTGTCGAGCCTGTTCCTATGGCATAGCGGGTGCCATCGTGAATTTCAATGGATTGAAAATCGTGGACAAACTGCTTGTAGAAGCCGCACGGCGCGAAGTTCGGGAAATCTTTCCCGAAACGCCGTTGCAGTTGAATGAACATCTCAGCCGCCGGTATGGAGCCGAGATTTGGCTGAAGCGTGAAGACCTCACGCCTGTTCGTTCCTACAAGATTAGAGGCGCATTCAACTTTCTTCGCAAGGCTGTCTCAACCGCTGGCAAGGACAATATTTTCGTCTGTGCATCCGCTGGCAACCATGCTCAGGGCTTCGCTTTCGCCTGCCGCCATTTCGGCGTGAAGGGCGTGGTTTTCATGCCAGTCACAGCGCCGCAGCAGAAGATCGATAAGACCCGCATTTTCGGTGCGGAATTCATTTCCATCAAACTGGTAGGCGACATCTTCGACCAGTGCTACGCGGCTGCGCGTGCCTATGTGGAAGAAAACGGCGCCTATATGGTACCGCCCTTCGACCATCATGACATTATCGAAGGCCAGGCAACGGTTGCTGCGGAGATCATGGACCAGTTGCCTGACGGCGCGAAGCCGGATCTCGTGGTCATGCCTGTCGGCGGCGGCGGCCTCGCGGCCGGTCTCACGGGATACTTCGCTGGAACGGTGGCGAAAGAAAACTTTGTCTTCTGCGAGCCGGAGGGCGCACCGAGCCTGAAAAAGAGCCTTGAGGCGGGAGAGTCAGTCACGCTGAACAAGGTCGACAATTTCGTCGATGGCGCCGCAGTGGCTCGCATCGGCGATCTCAATTTTCAGGCGCTCAAGAATTTTTCCGCCGAGCAGGTCGAACTGGTTCCGGAAAACGCATTGTGCGTGACGATTATCGATATGCTCAATCTTGAAGGCGTGGTGCTGGAACCTGCCGGCGCGCTGTCAATTGCAACGCTTGAGAAACTCGGGCGTGAAAGGCTGGAAGGCAAGCGGGTCATCTGTGTGGTTTCTGGTGGCAACTTCGATTTCGAGCGTCTGCCGGACGTGAAGGAGCGCGCCATGCGCTTCACCGGGGTGAAAAAGTATTTCATCTTGCGCCTGCCACAGCGCCCTGGCGCGCTTCGCGACTTTCTTAATCTGCTTGGTCCTGACGATGATGTCGCCCGCTTCGAATATCTGAAGAAGTCGGCTCGCAACTTCGGTTCGATCCTGATCGGCATCGAGACGACCTCGCGTGAAAATTTTACCGGCCTGTTCGAGCGTTTCGAAGCGGCAGGGCTCGGTTACGAAGATATTACCGAAAACGATATCCTCGCGAACCTCATCATCTGATCTTACGCTTTAAGAAGCAGGACGGCGGCGAGCACGCTGCAAAAAGATAACAGGAAGTGTAAAGCATGGCCTCGTTCTTCTCGAAACTCTTTGGCGGCTTCGGCGCTGCGCAGTCGGATGCACCGAAGAAGGCGGAAACGTCGGAACCGCATCAGCACGGCGAATACACCATCTATGCCACGCCGATGAAGGAAGGTGCGCAGTACCGCTTGGCAGGCCGTATCGAAAAGACGGTCGGCGATGAGGTGCTTGTTCACAAATTCGTTCGCGCAGATGTGTTTACCAGCATGGATGACGCGGTCGAATGCACCGTGCGTAAAGCCAAGCTCATTATCGACCAGGGCGGGCCGCATCTGTTTGTCGACAAAAAATAACGGCCGCGACGAGCGCGACCGTCGGCATTTTTGAAACGAAGCGGCCGGACTGGCCGCTTTTTTCATGCGGCCTTTGCAATTTCCTCGACCTTGGCAGTTGCGGCAGCAATTGCCTTTTCAGCAGCTTCCGGACCGAACGCCAAGCCTTCGATGCGGATGACTTCTACGTTGGTCATGCCCATGAAGCCGAGTACGGTCTTGAGGTAAGGCACCGCATGCTCAAGAGAAGCAGCGGGACCTTCGGAGTACACGCCAGCAGCGGACAGAACGATGTAGACTTTCTTTCCGGTTGCCAGGCCGATCGGGCCGGATTCGGTGTATTTGAAGGTCATGCCTGCTCGAGCGATATTGTCGATCCAGGATTTCAGGCCGGAATAGATCGAGAAATTGATGAGGCCCGTTCCGATGATGACGGTGTCGGCGTCCATCAGTTCAGCGACGCGCTTGTCGGAATAGTCTGCGGCGGAAGCCTCTTCCGGCGTGCGCTGATCGGCTTGCTTGCGGATTGCGGAAGTCGTGACTGAATCGAGATGCGGGATTGGGTTCTGGCCGAGATCGAGATGGGTGATCGAGCCATTCGACTGTGCCTGGATCTTGGTAGCAAGCTCGGACGCGAACTTGTTGGAAAGCGATTCGTCGCCGCGTGGGCTGGAGGTGACGAGAAGAATCTTCGACATTTGAGTGCCTCATTGTCAGTCTTGGGAAGATAGCAGCGGGACAGACCCGCTCGGTTGGATGATGTATCGGCCAGTTTTGCCATCAAGAAAACTGTGATAATCTGAAATGAAGTTATCGAAAAAATGGATGGGACATGGACGCGAATCCGACGCTCGACCAGTTGCAGGTCTTCCTGACCGTTGCCGAAAGCGGCAGCTTTTCAGCTGCTTCGCGTCTTCTCAACCGTGCCCAATCAGTCGTCAGCTACACCATCGCCAATCTTGAGGCGCAGCTTGAGGTCAGTCTGTTCGAGCGCAGCGGTCGCCAGTCCAGGCTGACGGATGAAGGCCGCGCCATGCTGGAAGATGCGCGCAGGATAGTAGCCGGTCTGCAAGAGATGCGCTCGCGCGCAAAAGGTCTGAAGCAGGGCCTGGAGGCCGAGGTTCCACTCGTCCTCAGCACGATCGTCCCGGCAGAAGCGGTGGTCGAGGTTCTGCGTGAATTCAGACGCGAATTTCCAACCGTGTCGCTGACGCTCAATGTGGGCGAACTCGGCATGGTGATGGATATGGTCAGGAGCCGCAAGGCACTGATCGGCATTGGTGGCGCTATCTCCCAGCAAGATGACGGCCTGGTCATCGAAAAAATTGGGCATTCTTTCATGGTGCCGGTCGCTGCAAGCGATCACCCCTTGGCCAGACTGAACCGCCCGGTGACACTCGCCGATGTGCGCGAAGAGGTGCAGATGGTGGTGATGGATATGTCCGGCCTCACCAAGGGTCGCGATTTCAATGTTCTCTCGTATAAGACATGGCGCGTCAGTGACATAGCAACCAAGTATCAGTTGATCAAAGGTGGTCTCGGTTGGGGCGGATTGCCGGCATCGCTCGTTCGAGGCGACATCATGAACGGTAGTCTCAAGGTACTTGATCTCGATGCCTACGAACTCGGCGAGTATCCACTTTATTCGCTGCGCAGAGCCGACACGCCTGCGGGGCCGGCGAGCCAATGGCTGATCGACAATTTTCAGCAACGACTATCCAAATGCCCGGACAATAAGAGCTTTTTGAATGCCGTGCGTCCCGTAACGCTCAAAGACGCTGCGGAATAAGATCTCTCTGACCATTAGCTAACGAGGGAAATCTATCGATGTGTATGATGGCGGCGGCTTGAAGCCGCCGCCACGGCCATTACCCCAACATCAGGCGGAACTTCGCGAAGCCTTCGGCGCCATCGCCCGCTTGCTCGATCTTGGCGCCCTTCACATCCTTCGCGTATTGGCGGCCTTTCGGGCCGGTTTCGAAAATGGCGGTCGTATCGGAGACCGGTGCGAAGGACCAGTTATCGTCAGCAGATGGATTGATCGTACCCTGATCCATAATGTAGCGCACGATCACATCGCGGTTGGTATCGGGCGCGACGAAGATGATCTTGTCGCTACCGATGGCCGGGAACTTGCCGCCACCGCTGGCACGATAATTGTTGGTAGCGACAACGAACTTCTGCTCCGGATCGATCGGCTTGCCCTGGAACTGAAGATTGACGATGCGGCTGCTGTCCGGGTTGGCGGCCTTGCCATCCTTGTCGAACTTGGCAGGTTTCGAGACATCGATCTGATAGGTGACCCCATCGATGATGTCGAAATTATAGGACGGGAAATCATTGTTCAGCAGCGGCGCATCCTTGGATCCTGCCTTGACCGTGTTGAACATGCCGGCCGACATCTCCAGCCAGTCTTTCACCTGCGCGCCGTTGATGAGCACGGCCTGCACTGTGTTTGGATAGAGATAGAGGTCGGCGACGTTCTTGATCGCAATGTCACCGGCAGGGACATCCGTATAATAGTCAGCACCGCCACGACCGCCTGACTTGAACGGTGCTGCCGCAGAAAGCACCGGCAGGTCCTTGTACTGCCCGTCCTTCAGCATGTCCTTGATGTACCAGGTTTGGGCATTGGAAACGATCTGCACCGACGGATCGTCGGCCACTAGCGCGAAGTAGGAATAGAGCGGCGCGGAGCTCTTGCCGACGGGACGGCGCACATAGGCAAGCGCTCCCTCATGGTCCTTCTTGACCGCTTCGATGACCTCCGGCTTGTCCTTCACATCCGCAACGATCTTGCGGTTGTCGTCTCGGTGATAGATCGGTCGGGCTTCTGAGGTGAAGTCGACGATCTTCCAGCTCTTGCCGTCCTTTTCCAGCAGCAGATCGATGAGGCCCATATGCGAACCCCAGAAACCAGCCATTACGGCAGGCTTGCCCATCAATGTGCCCTTGACCGGATCGGCACCATCGATGCCATCCCACGTCTTCGGGCCAGGGAAGACCAGATGCTGGTGACCGGTAAAGACCGCGTCTATTCCCTGTACGCCAGCGAGGTAAAGCGAAGCATTTTCCATGCGTTCGCTCTGGCCCTTGCCGTCGATGCCGGAGTGGGAGAGTGCTATCACAATATCCGCGCCCTGTTCCTTCATGACCGGCACCCAGGCTTTGGCAGCGTCCACGATGTCGCGCGTCTGCGCTTTGCCTTCCAGGTTCTTGGCATCCCACATCATGATCTGCGGCGGCACAAAGCCAATGATGCCGACCTTGATGGGGCTTGTTGCGCCCGAGCCGTCACGGATCTGTTTTTCGAGGATGACATAGGGCTTGAACAAAAGGTCGTCCTGCTTCGGGTCCGATGCCAGTTGACCCTTTGTCAGGTTGGCGCAGACATAAGGGAAATTTGCTCCGCCCAGGGTGTTGAACATGAAATCGAGCCCGTAATTGAACTCGTGGTTGCCGAGCGTGCCACAATCGTAACCGAGCTCATTCATGGCATTGATGACCGGATGTTTGTCGCCTGCCTTCATGCCGCGCTCATAGGCAATGTAATCGCCAAGCGGATTGCCTTGGAGGAAGTCGCCATTGTCGACCAGCATGGAGTTGCCAGCCTCTGCACGCACGGCGTCGATCAGCGATGCGGTACGGGCAAGGCCCAGCGTGTCGTTCGGCTTGTCGGCATAGTAATCGTAAGGAAAAACGTGGACGTGAATGTCGGTGGTTTCCATGATGCGAAGATGCGCCTGATTGCCCTGAGCGCGCGCCGCGAAGGGATGCAGCATGACAAGCGCCGAAGACGCCGCAATACCGCTGAGAAGCGAACGGCGGGTAATGGGGTGAAGGCCGATAAGGGAAGACATGGAAACTCCTGATGTGAAATACGATTGACCTGTCTCGACGCGGGACAAGGTAGAACGAATTGCAGAGGAGTCTATCAGCAAAATGACAGGTGTGTGACACGGCCCGCTCAGCAGGCCGCATAAGAAAAAATTAATATTCAATGCTACGACGTCGTTTTTGACGTCACGCCCTGTCGATGCGGCACTGGAAGCAGTTGTTTCGCGCCGAGCGAACATGCAAATAGGCAATGTCTGGACTTTCAAGCAGTTCCTGTGAACGCACGACGATCTTGGCAGTCGGCGTCACGGCGCCAGTGCCATAGACAATGCGATCGCCTGCATCATAGCCCCGGACGATGTAGTCGGTGCTGTCGAGCATGGTGGGCAGCACTTGAGCCGCCTCAAGGGGAGCGCAGGGCTCGGCATGAATGAAGATCGGTCCTGTCTCGGCGTAAGGCTGTAGGTGACGAAACGGACGGTAAGAGAGAAGTAGCATCGGCTCACCACGCTGTATCTGGCCAAGGCAAGCACGACAGGGAAAGTTGTCCATAGCGATTATCCGTTCCGGTGGCTGACCGTTCGAATCGGGCGCGCCACTGCGGATGGCGTGCGCATGGGCTGGAGGAATGGCGCGAAAGAAGATGGCGGTCGTGGCTGCTCCTTGACGGTGATCTATCAGTTGCTTCTTTGCCGCTATGATCGCCAAACGGTCTGCTATCCACCCGTTTCTTGTCGGTAAGCGAAACCAACCCATTGCGTGGGCCGTTCTGTTTAGCGATCTATGCTGCGTCTCGTTCTGGAAAGTTGACGTCAATGCTGCGCAGGTTTCGAACCGTTCTTTCGGTTGTTCTTCTATGTTCCGTCATGCCTGTGGCACAGGCGCAGGTTGCGCCGGCGCTGGACGATTTGTCCGACGAGCAATTGCAGCAGACTGTGAATTTCGTCATCGGTAATGCCGTTTTCGGCCTCTATCACGAAGCGTCAAAGATGCTGATCTCGGATTTTGCCCTATCCAGTCCGGGCGAAGGCAAGGATGCAGCGGACGAGCTGGCGGCAACGATCATGCTAGAGGCAAACCAGGAATGGTTGGATACCGCAATCGTCAACGCCACCGATAGTTGGTATCTGGCGCGGAGCGCGCAAACACTTCCAGAACACAATCCGCCTGTCTACACGGTGCTTGTTCCAAAAGTCGGGCGTGATCAGCAGATGGCCTGCCTTATGGTAGGTAAGGATGAAGCTGGATATGGCGATCTGGCCACGATGATGGGGCTGCCCAAAAACGAGTGGAAGGCCTGCGAAACGGCTTACCCGCAAACAGTTGCTCGCTGGACTGAGCTGCTCAAGCCGCATGCCAAGACGCCGGGAACAACGAAATTCGATATACGATACGAGCCTGCGCGCGACCCCTTCCTCGACATCTATGCAACGATGGTAAAGGAATCGAAGGTTCTCGATCTGATTGCCCGCGGCTTTAGTGCCTATGATCTCAAGGGTGAGGTGAAGCTGACGGCCAGAAGCTGCGGGAGGCCGGATACCTACTGGTCGGCAGAACGCCGCGAAATCACCTATTGCTACGAGCTTGCCAGGTTTCACGGCGAGCTGATTGCCGCACATCTTCTAGCAAGCAATGGCGATCGCGGCGATGCGCCGGCAAAGGAAATTCCGACAGCCGTCAATCTTGGTCAGGAATTGTAACGCTCCGCTTGGCTTGATCCACGCGGAGCGATGAGGGCCTTCAACTGCGACGTGAAATTTCCAGATACTCGCTGTCGGTCAATGGCTCTACCCAGGCCTCGTAGGTGCTGACCGGCGAAAAGCCCATCATCTGGTAAAGCTGCAATGCGCGGGGATGATCGAGCGTGTTGGTGGAGACGGTTACCTTTTTCGGATTGTCCTGCCAGATCGAATAGAGCGCCTGAAGCAGGAACCATTTGCCGACACCGGCGCCGATCGCTTCTTCCATAAGACCGAAATAGGAGAGTTCAGTGACCTCTCCATCGCCCTTGTTGAACTCGAAAAAGCCGGCTGGTGAACCGTTCAGATAAAGCACGGTCACACAGTTCTTGGAGTCGTTCAAGACGGCAGAAAGCTCGGCATCGCTCATTCGCATGCGCTTTTGCCAGTGCCAGCGCTTACCGACACGCCAGTAAAGATAGCGATAGAAATGCAACGGGATATTGTGGGTGCGCATAATCGCGGTCTGGATATTGACCGGCACCGGCAGGCTGACCTTAGGCGCGGATGTCATTTCCAGCTGCGTGACATGGGCTTTCAAAGGACCATAGGGCGTCGGGGGTACCGGCTCTGCCGGTCCCGTGACGACAGGCGTATCCTGCTTCGATCCCCATTCCGACCACGAGCCGTCATAGAGCGAATTGTCCGAGTGGCCGAGCGATTCCAGCGCCAGGGTCACGACGGCAGCGGTTACGCCCGAGCCGCAACTTGTGACCACAGGCTTGGAGATATCGATACCGGCGTCTTCAATCATTTTGCGGATGGTCGGCAAGTCCTTGAAATGGCCATTTTCTGAGAAGGCCGTGGCTGGCAGGCTGCGAGCGCCCGGCATGTGGCCAGAGCGCATACCGGCGCGGGGCTCGGCCTCGTCTCCGGTGAAGCGGCCAGCACCTCTGGCGTCTGCCACCTGCTTTTCACCCGTATCGACAATGGCGCGCATATCGGAGAAAGACGTGACGCGGCTCGCCTTGAACTCGGCATTGAATTCTGCTGGCTCTAGCTGCGGGGCTTTCGCTTCAAGTGTTTTGCCCGCGGCCTTCCAGCCGTCGAGACCACCATCCAGAACGTAAACCTTTTCGGCGCCCATAACGCGCAGCATCCACCAGACACGCGGCGCGGAGAAAAAGCCGGGGCCATCATAGACTACGATCGTGTCGGATTCGCTAATTCCAAGTTTACCGACCTCCTCGGCGAAAAATTCCGGGGAGGGCAGCGAATGGGGAAGCCCCGTGTCATGATCGGAAATTGCGTCCTGATCGAAGAAGACTGCGCCTGGAATGTGGCCACTGGCATATTCCTGTTTCCCATCGCGCTTGTGCGCCGGCAGATACCAGGAGGCATCGACAATACGGAAATTTGGGGTTCCAAGCTGCTGCTCGACCCAGTCCGCCGAAACGACGAAACGGCTTTTATCGGTGCTCACGATGTTTCTCCCAGAAATCAGGCAGCGTCGGCGGGTTTGCCGAAGCGAATGCGGAAACGGCGGTTTTCCTTGCCCTTCTTTTCGATCTTGGCGATGTAAATTTCGCCAACTTCCTGCGTCTCCGATACATGAGTGCCGCCGCAGGGCTGGCTGTCAACCGAAGAGTTTTCGCCGATGCAGACAAGACTGACGCGGCCAAGGCCAACCGGCGGGCGAACATGCTTGGATTTGACGATGCCGGGATTGGCCGCCAATTCCTCATCGGTGATCCATTGAAGGTAGATGGGGTGGTTCTCTGCGACCAGTTCCATCAGCTTGGCAGTGATCGCATCTTTGTCGATCGTCTCGGACATGTCGAAATCGACCCGCGACTCGTCCTCGCCAACGGCCGCACCAGTGATCGGCCATGAGCAGACAACGGACAGCAGATGACATGCCGTGTGCATGCGCATCAGCTTGTAGCGACGCTGCCAGTCGATATGGAGAGTAAGCTTTTCGCCGACCTCTGGTGCTGGCTGGCCTTCCAGAGGAACATGGATGATGACGCTCTTGTCGTCGCCATGTCGCGTGACACCAAGTTCGATCTTCGAGCCGTCGGCGCGCTCGAGAAAACCCGTATCGCCGGGCTGGCCGCCGGATGTGGCATAGAAGCAGGTCTGATCCAGCTCTATGCCACCATCATCATGCACTGCCGTAACCACCGCTTCGCAAGTTGAAAGATAAAAATCATCACGAAACAGGGCATTCACGGGCATGCTGCATTTACCTCAGACGGTTTCGTACGGAACCGAAAGCTCTTTCTTCTCAATCAGCCATGCGGGAAGGGGAAGGCCCTTTGACCGCAGGAAGTCAGGATTGAAGAGCTTGGACTGGTAACGGTTACCGTAGTCACAAAGTATGGTGACGATTGTATGCCCCGGTCCGAGGTCGCGGGCAAGCCGAATTGCGCCAGCAATGTTGATGCCCGACGAGCCCCCAAGGCATAGGCCGTCCTTGGTGATCAATTCGAAGATAATCGGCAGCGCTTCGGAGTCGGGGATTTGATAAGCGAAGTCCGGCGTGAAGCCTTCGAGATTGGCCGTGATGCGTCCCTGGCCAATGCCCTCGGTAATGGACGAACCTTGGGATTTCAGAACGCCGTTCTTGTAGAATTCGTAAAGAGCGGCACCTTCTGGATCGGCAAGACCGATCTTGATATCGGGATTGAAATCGCGAAGACCGTCCGCAACGCCCGCCAACGTTCCACCGGAGCCGACGGCGCAGATGAAGCCATCCACCTTGCCATCCGTCTGATCCCAGATTTCAGGCGCTGTCGTTTCGATATGCGCTTGCCGATTGGCGACGTTGTCGAACTGGTTTGCCCAGATAGCCCCGTTGGGATCCGTCTCGGCAAGCTGCTTTGCCAAACGACCGGAAACCTTCACATAGTTGTTGGGATTGGAGTAGGGGGCGGCCGGGACCTCGACAAGCTGCGCGCCGAGGAGCTTCAGCGCGTCCTTTTTTTCCTGGCTCTGCGTCTCGGGAATGACGATCACGGTCTTATAGCCAAGCGCGTTCGCGACCAGAGCCAGCCCAATGCCCGTATTGCCAGCAGTACCCTCCACGATAGTGCCGCCAGGACGCAAGAGGCCGCGGCGTTCCGCATCGCGGATAATGAAGAGCGCGGCGCGGTCCTTAACCGACTGGCCCGGATTCATGAACTCAGCCTTGCCAAGAATTTCGCAGCCCGTGGCTTCGGATGCTGCCTTGAGGCGTATGAGCGGGGTGTTGCCAATTGCGGTCAGCACGGAAGAGTGGATGGTCATGATCAGGCCTTCTGTCCAGTCAGCGATTCAAAGCCGTTATGTCGTTATCTATCGACCTTGTGACAAGAAATTATCTTCTGGCGAAGAGGGTTCCAGCGCAAAATCTTGCCATTACCCCCTTATTCACTCTTCTTGATATCGGAATAGGCGGCAAGTGCGCGCTGGCGCGCCTCATTGTGATTAACGATTGGCTCTGGGTAAGTCTTGCCGAGTTCTATCCCGGCCTTTGCCAACACCTGCTTTGGCGCGTCAAAGGGTTTGTGAATGAACTTGGCGTCGAGTTTTTCAAGCTCGGGTACGAAAGTTTTGACGTACTCGCCATCTGGGTCAAACTTCTCCCCCTGGATGATTGGATTGAAAATCCTAAAGAAGGGCGAGGCATCGGCGCCTGAACCAGCCACCCATTGCCAGTTGCCTGCATTGGATGCCGGGTCTGCATCCACCAGCGTGTCACGAAACCACGTCTCGCCTTTGCGCCAATCGATCAGGAGATGCTTGATCATGAAAGAAGCCGTGATCATCCGCACGCGATTGTGCATGACGCCATGCTTCCATAATTGGCGCATGCCAGCATCTACGATCGGATAGCCGGTCATTCCCTTCTTCCAGGCGTTTAATTTGGCTGTATCCGTTTTCCAGTCGAATGCATCGAAACTGTCGTTCCAGTTCTTCTCGCCAAGTTGGGGGAAGTGAAAGAGGAGGTGATAGCAGAACTCTCGCCAGACGATCTCCTTGCGGAAACGGCTGATGTCGTTTGAGGCGATGTGGGACGAGAGGCCTCGAGTGGCGTGCCAGATCTGGGCTGGAGTTATTTCTCCATGAGCCAGATGCGGCGAGAGCATTGAGGTTGATGGCTGAGCCGGAAAGTCGCGGCCCTTCTCGTATCCCTTCAGCGCGGAATCGATGAAATCATCCAACCGCTGTTTTGCTCCCGCTTCGCCTGGCGCCCAAACCTCCGCGAAGTCTTTCGCCCAATCGGGCTTTGTCGGCAGGAGTTTCCAATCCTCCAACTTTTCCGATTTCGGCCAGCCTGAGGGCGCCGGTATCTTCCGCGGCTTGACCATCGGCTCCGGTGGTTCGTCCGCTCCTTCGATGGCGCGCCAGAAGGGCGTATAAACGCGGTAGGGCCCACCGCTCTTAGTCGTCACCTTGGACGGTTCGTGGAGAAGATGACCTGGAAAGCTTTCAACCTCGTGCCTGTCATCGCGAAGCTTCTTCTTCAGCTGGCGATCGATCTCCATGCCATCGGGGTCATATCGTCGATTCCAGAAGACCGCGCTCGCCCCGGTGTCTTCGATAAGTGACTTCAGGGTGTCGGCAGAGTTTCCGCTGCGAAGGATCAAGCGACTTCCAAGCTTTTCCAACTCCTCTGCTAGAGCCTTGAGCGAATGATGCAGCCACCATTCCTGAGCGCCGCCCAGCGGCCCGTTCGTGCCGTTGTTTTCCTCACGGATATAGACGGGTATCACACTTCCACCATGCTCGCGAGCAGCCGCTAAAGCGCGGTTGTCGGTCAGACGCAAATCCTTGCGAAACCAAAGGATTATAGGGCTTTCCTGCTTTGTCATGGAGCGTTTCCTGCTTTGCTCTTTTAACGCCTGCGGAGATGTTTTGCTCCGTTGCAACGAGCATAATACGGTGGTGCGGTACCTATGGTTTTTAAAGGGTAAATTTTGTTGGTTTTAAATGAAAACCAGTGGAACCATATGGCGGAGGTAGCGTTGGAGGCACGTGAATTGAGTATGGAAGACCCACCGATGATGCTGAATGAAGTTAAATGGGATGCGCCTGTCGTGATCTCCCTGGAGAACGGCGCGCCTCGCACCTTCAACGGCGCTTATGAAGCCTTTGACTTTCTCCAACACGAGTGGCCCAGCCGCCATGGCAAGGCGTATGAGCAGGCATTGCGCCTTTGCAGGGCCTCGCTTCTGGGCAGCGTATCTGGCGAAATTGCACGCACCGCCTTTGTAGAGGCAAGCCGCGATGCAAATCGTCTTGTGGAGATGCCCAAACTCGCATCTTAAGCGCTCCGCTTAATCTTTTCTCGAAGATGACCTTTTCAGCCACCCGTCGCGTCCCCGCCGGGTGGCTTTTTGATGTGCCAAATCCCTCACGACGTCAGGATGGCTCATGAGTTGCCGACACATCTTTGCCTCAAAATACTCTCTCCCAGCACGAATTGATCGCGAAAAAAATGGTTGCTGAAACGTTAACGCCAGCGCCGCCTGGAGGGAATCAGACTGAAATGGGGCAGGGCGCCGTAGTGCGAAATCGACTGATCAGTTGCTCGGATCACAATCGGGTTTTATGCAATCGTATGGTATGACGGTGACCTCTACCGGTTTCAACTGCCGCGGGATGTGGCAGGTGAGCCCAAGCTCTTCTATTCTCGGCTATGACAACTTCCGAACGCTTCGAGCCCTTACGCTAAATGGCGGCATTTACAGGAACAAGCGAGAGCCTACTTTGGACACAGATACGACGGCTTGCATCTCGCTTGTAGTCGTAGAAGCCAATTTTTTCAATGGTTTATAAGGTAAAGACGGCTGTTTCCCCTGGGGGCCGTCTACCGACTATGGCGGCACTGCCGGTGGACTGAATGCTGCTTCACATGCTCCCGAGATCGTCGGCGAGGCAATGGCAAGAACACTAATGCCGCTCATGAATTCACGCCATCGGCTCGTTGCCGCCCAAGTGAGACCGGGCGGCTTTTAATCACAAAATGGGATGAGAACAAAACCCAAATGTTGGGGAGTAGAAGACGTTTTCAATAATGAGCAAAATCCGGAATAGGCTTCTCAGTTTTGGTAACACGATGGGCGATTTCCGGGCAAACATACCCACAAACGCCCATGTCTCGTCAAATTCTCGCTAAATTCGAAGCATAGACGGCTCGACAGCAGTCGCAGTGAGCGAGCAGTATCGCTCCCAAGACTGCCCTACTTTGAATGTGCGCAAGGACACTTCGGCGCGGGCTGGAGCCGGGACGTCCTGTGCTTTTAAAGGGCAAAAGTGTGAGAGTATCTGCGTTTCTTTTGGCTGTAGGGCTTTGCGCCGCAGTCGTAACACCCGTCTCGGCGGGCATGTTGAACCAAGCCGAGCGGTATGCCGGGCTCCATGAGGGCAAGAACAATAAGACGCTGAAAGCGATTTTGGGCGTCAACCCCCGTAAAACCCCATGGTGCGGTCACTTCCTCAGTGTCGTCGCGGAGCAATCTGGACGAACCCCTCCGAAATCATCAGGTTTCGCCAAATCCTGGAAATCATTCGGTTATGCCGTTCCGGTCGGCGCTGCCAAGCCCGGAGATGTCGTTGTCGTCAGAAGCGGCAAGCGCTACCACGCAGGAATTTTAAAAAGCATGAGCGGTGCTACTGCTCAAATCCTCGGCGGCAACCAGTCTGGTCGCGTTCAGGTATCCAATTTCAGCAGGAAGTCCATAGTCTCGGTCCGTCGGTGATGGGACTACCCGGCCGATAACGCCCCTAGCCTGCAATGGGTTCTTGGGAGCTCGTCGCCACCCGAGAGGAGTTCGGAATAAGAACAAACTTTCCTTCAAGTCCTCTCGAGGCGATTTAGCCTTATGGCTGCTCGCGAGTACCTGGCGCTGCATCACGCTGGTCATCGTCTTCCAGGTCAGTTGCAACGATGAAAGCGTCCTCGTGCTGGCGTGCAGCTTGTTTGCGCGCTCGCAGGCTAATCAGCTCATCTGGGTCAACTTCCTGTTGATGTTGCGTGAGATCTCCCTCCGTCTCGAAGCGAGCCACGTCTTCTTCCTTGATATCAAGATGATTGTTCTGGTCAGTGGTTGATCTTTCGTCGGTCATGGTGTGCTCCATAATTATTCAGTGACTGTTCGGTACGACAACGGGCGGGGCGTGGCTTCGTTCCTTCCTCTCAATGCTTCACCCCATCTTGATAGACGCTGCAGCAGGCGAGTAGGAACCAATAAGAGTGCAATTTGTTTTCCCGATATCCAAAACGGGAGAAGCACCATGCAAGTCGATCGTGAATCCGAAATACGCAAGAAGGCCTATGAGAAGTGGGAGAGCGAAGGTCGGCGCGATGGCGACCACGACCGCCATTGGAGCGAAGCTGAAATGGAAATCAACGCCGACAGGAACACGTCGGTTCTCGGCGAAGTGCCAGAGGCGTCGGCTGACCAGTCACCCGCTGTCGTATCGCTCAACCGCGAACAGTCGCAGCAAGAGCGTGATCCAGAGGCCGGGTTCGAAGAGGGGCTGGAGGATACATTTCCAGCAAGCGATCCGGTGTCAGCCACATCGACCGCCGTATCGGGCCGCGCAGGCAAGCGCTAACACCCGCGGGGTAGCCGCGAAGCTCCTTATTTTTAGATGCAAGGCGGCCAAACCACTGGCCGCCTTCTAGTCTTTTGGTTTCCACCTCTTTCAGAGTGCGTAGCGCAAACCCAAAGTGTCTGTAACCGCGATCAATGAACAGCAGGCTCCTCGTCGCCAAGAAAGCTTCGGATACCGTCTCTTTCGCAGGTAGCCAGAAACTCCTCCCAAGCATCCTTATCGGTGGCAAAGGGCTCGTCCCAAGTGGTGACATCGTCCTCTTCAGAGATGACTTCCAGTTGCCAGTCCTGTTGCGTTCCCGCCGGCCGAAAAATATCCACCAAAACAGTAACGCCGTCATCCTCGAATTCCCCGGAAAACTCCGAGTGTTCCATTTTCTGCTTCTTCGACATGTCAGCCTCCTGCCCCTGTTGGCGCGTCCGGCGCCAGATTTTCCGTGTATTGCACCGTTTTGCTCTGGTCGGTATCGAACTCGCCGGGCGACCTCAACATACGCACCCCTGGACCGCCCGCCGCAGATGTCTGATTGTCGTCTATAAAAGAAATGCCTGCCTTCTCCAGAGCTGCGCGAAGCCGATCCTGTAGTTCGAGGTCCAACTTGCTATGGCCGTGCTCGAAGGCACAAAGGATGTCCAGCTCGATATCGGCACCTTCGACCAGCGTCTCTTGTGACCAGTCGAGCATCGCTCGTGCGGCTCTGCATTGTGAAGCGGTGATAGACATGTCAGCAGTCTCCATGGCTGCAACTTGACCGAAGCGGATGCTGCGGTCTTGTCTTGTCCTACAACATTGGAGTGGGAACCGGAATCGCTTTTCGGAAACCGTGGGTATGGTCTTCACGAACGCCGTTGATTCTGCATTCTCGAAAAACATGAACAAGGCTTAAACCATCTGCGACATGCTTCGACCAATGTGCAGACTAAGCAGTTTTTTCAGCGATAGTAGGAAAGGGGTTTTTTTAATGCGGTGTATTGTAAAATGGCTCCCCGGGCCGGATTCGAACCGGCGACCTGTCGATTAACAGTCGAATGCTCTACCGCTGAGCTACCAGGGAACGTGCGCCGCTTGTCGTGGCGTGAGCGGGGTAATACAAACGCTTTGACGATTTGCCAAGCGCTTTTTTCAAAAAAAATGCATTCCCCTTGTTTTATCCACTGAAGGCCCCACTTTTCCGGGCATGACGATGTTAAAAAAAATCTCATGACACTTTTCAACCGAGGTATTCTGGCGTGAATTTCGGTCTCCATCCCAAAACCGGGCGACTCCATATGGGTAAATGGAGCGTAGCGATGCCTCGCTCGCGTGTCGGGCGCATCGTTATCGGCACATTGTTGGTCGTTGGCGGTCTGCTGGGCTTCTTGCCGATCCTCGGCTTCTGGATGGTGCCTCTAGGGCTTCTCGTTTTGTCGCAGGATTTGCGTTTCGTTCGCCGCAAGCGCAGACAGCTCGCAATCTGGTGGGAGTATCGCAAACGCGCCCGTCAGGCGCGCCGAGACCGCGCTACAGCATCGGACCGTGGATCGGAATCGATGTCAGGAAAGCACGAAGCGTAGGTTCAAGACGATAGAGCGTCCCAAAGGACGAGCCACGCTCTTAAGCGCCAGAAAGCGAGTTGCTGAGCCCCTGTCCAGCCCAGACCGCCGCGTAGGCGAGGGCGGCGAAGTAGACCACCGTTAGCGATAGAAACAGATAGCCGCCCAGAACGGTCGCGCCGTCACGCTGGATCATCCCTGCAGAGAACAGAAGAATCGCAACTCCCGGCAAGGTATTCGAGAACGGAATGAAGCCCAGTGGCATCATCAGCAAGAGACCGGCACTCATGATGGCAAGGCCATTGACCCTGTTCATCAAGAGTCCAGTCGTCAGTGAAAGCATTCGTGGGCGGATGTAGCGATCGAGCCAGGAAACGATGTTGATGCCCTTTTGCAGGGCAGGCACGAGACGCGCAGTCTCCATCTGCTTGTCCAGAATGCGCTTTGGAAGCCATGGGAGGCGGTTCAGGGTAACAGCAAGACTGATCATGATGATGGCTGCACCGAAGACGGTGCTGACGCCGGGAATGGAGACAGGAATCAAAAATGGCAACGACGCGATGGCGCACATCAAAAGAAGCCCTTGCTCGCCGATAGCCTCCATCAACTCTCGCAGAGTGATCGTGTTTCCTCGCAACTGATCGATCAGACGTTGTAAAACGGTGCTGAGATTCTCTGACGTATCGTTGAAGCCGAAGTTCTGCGTCATGCTGTCTCCCGAATTCGTTTCGACTTCGGAAGTGATACCACTCATGCCATAGGGTGACCATCCGCAAATCCGCCGGCCGGATTGCGATCAAGATCTCGGACGTTCCACGGACATCTCTCTGCGTTAGTGAGAAGCCCACTTGTTGTAGGCGCCCAATAATAGGACCGCCATGAGAATTCCGAGAATAAACGGGTTCAGTGAAGTAAAGAAATTAACGTAGTCCATAACTGTCTCCTCCTCAGTATGTCCTCGCTCTTACCATACTACGCCGATTGAACAGGAATACCAGGACAAACAACTTTATTGCTGCGTTGCAGCATGATGCCCTTTGATTTATCTTAAAACTCAATAAAAGTATTTTCCGCGTCGCAGCATTCTTATGTGCTCTTTGCCACAATGTTGCGCTGCATCATTTGCAAAGCCTCGCGGTGGAAGCTAATGCTTTGGCCACACACCCCTGCCGAAAATCCTAGCAGACCGAATGGAGAGAAAAATGCTGAAGGGCCTCTACGCCTGGGCGATGAACCTCGCAGCGAGAAAAACTGCGGTCTGGTGGCTTGCCATTATCGCGTTCGTCGAGAGTTCGATTTTTTTTCTGCCTGCTGACGTTTTGTTTTTACCGATGGTTCTGGCAAGACCGCGTCGAGCCATTTTTTATGCCACGGTAGCGACGGTCGCTTCCGTCCTTGGCGGAATTGCTGGCTGGTATCTTGGCCATTATGCTTTTGAAAGCATCGCCCGCCCGATCCTGGAATTTTACGGTAAGGCAGACACGTTTGAAAATCTCAAGGCGTCCGTCGATTATGAGACGATCGTCCTTTTGTTGATCACGTCCGGGCTGGCTCACCTTCCTCCAATCAAGGTGGTGACAATCCTGTCTGGCGCGGCCAATATCAGCCTTGCATTATTCATTATCACCGCAATTGTGACGCGCGGAGCGCGCTTTTTCATTTTGGCACTGTTGCTACAGCGATATGGCGAAGGCATTCGTCACTTCATTGAAAAGCGCCTAGGTTTGATCGCTGCCCTTGTCGCCAGCGCTCTGATTGCACTCTACACGGTCTATATCTTCATCCGGTGACATGACTGCTTAGCACAAGATATCCGAAAGCTTCATTCATCTTGATGTCAGGCTGAGCCAATATCCATCGTCTCAACGACAGTAGAGCGATGGGCATCATGCGAAAAAAATTCAGAGCATTTTTCACCGTTTTCACGGTCCTTCTGCTCGCCTTTTTTGGCTATCTGGGATTTCTCCAACTGTCAGGGAATTTTCACGAGGTCTTGGCTGGAGAGCTGTATCGCTCTAACCAGCCTAGTGCCGAGCAATTGGCATCTTACGTCAAGGAGCACCATATCAAAACCGTCATCAATCTTAGGGGAAAGAATGACGGTTCGACCTGGTACAAAGACGAGATTTCCGAATCCAAGGCGCTTGGCATCAGTCACGTAGACTTTGCAATGTCCGCACGTGAGGCGCTCTCCATGGATAAGGCGGAAGCGCTTGTGGAGATCATGCGCTCTTCGCCCAAACCAATTCTTATCCATTGCAGATCTGGATCGGATCGTACGGGACTCGCTTCCGCTATCTATCTCGGCAAGATCGCCGGCATCAATCCGGAAACGGCCGAGAAGCAATTGTCGATCCGCTATGGCCACCTCGCGGTCCCGATCATCTCGCAAGCCTATCCAATGGATCAGAGTTGGGAGACGATCGAGACCCATCTGGCAACAATGTGACGCGTGGACGGGTCCCTGGCGAGCTCCATTGAGCCCGTAGGTGCAAGCTAATCAGGGGCGGACGACGCCAAGAAAGCGCTTGGACATTTTTACGGTTCACCTCGACGGGAAGGCGCGTCACGCGAGAATAAGCACAGTTCAGCCTTTTTGTCCGCAGCCGTTTATTTTTAGGGTTGCACGGAGCGCGCCTTCTATATAAACGCCTCTCTTGTGTCGGAGCGTAGCGCAGCCCGGTAGCGCACTTGACTGGGGGTCAAGGGGTCGCAGGTTCAAGTCCTGTCGCTCCGACCATTCACGAGGTTCTCCCCAAACCTCTTCTTTCGGCGAATTTCTTCAGTCCGTACCGGGCAATCGGAAGCGTATTTGGTGTGCTTCACATCTGGCGCCCATGTTGATTCGACGCACCTATCTCACTCGTGCAGTGCATGCTTCATTTTTGATTTTTCTAATGGAACGCCATGCCTTGCAGAGGGGTTAGTCCATCGTAACGAGATGACGCATCGGCTTCGATGCCTGGCAATTGCGAATGGAGAGAGAAATGAACAGTATTATTTACATCGTCGGTCTGGTCGTTGTGGTTGGGATGATTCTGTCCTTCGTAGGACTTGCGTGAAGCAGTCTATGCTGCAAAGTGCAAAATGCGCAGCTCCCTAAGGGCTGCGCTTTCCACATCTGGCTTATTAGTTTTCCTGCACTGAAACGCCATTTGGACCGATATTCATTTCGATACCCTTCGGCTTGCTTTCTTCATGCCAGACATAAATGCCCAAGGCTGCTACTGCCACAAACAGTGCGCCGATGATGAGATAAAGATTGTTGGTTCGCGTCATTCGGATTTCCCCTGAAAGTTAAGATTTACAGCGCTTTAACGCCCAAAATCCCTGAGAGTTCCAAGGGGTAAGCGGTATCATAATATTGGTCGTTCAGTAGGCGTTATCAGACTTCAACAAGCGAATCGGCGTTAGAAACAGAATTTTGAGGTCGAGCAGGAGGGACCAGTTTTCGATATAGTACAGATCGAAGGCGGTCCGCTGTTTTATCTTGTCACTATTGTCGATCTCTCCCCGCCATCCATTGATTTGAGCCCACCCGGTCACGCCCGGCTTGACTTTATGGCGAGCAAAGTAATGTTCGACGACTTCGGTATATTTCAGATCGCCCGTCTGCGCGTGAACGGCGTGCGGACGCGGGCCCACCAGAGACAAATCGCCTGCTAAAACATTGAAGAACTGTGGCAACTCGTCGAGCGATGATTTGCGAAGAAAACGACCAACTGGCGTGACACGTGGGTCGTTTCTCGTCACGGCCTTCACGGCGCTGGGGTCGCTCATTTCCGTATACATGGAACGGAATTTCCAGACATTGATCGTTTCGTTATTGAAACCATGTCGTTTCTGCTTGAACAAAATCGGACCCTTGGACGTGCTCTTGACGGCGATGGCCGCGCCGATCATCACCGGCCAGAGGAGCGAGAGCGCGATCAGGCTGAAGAAGATATCGAAGATTCGTTTCGCCACCCCATCCCAGTCCCGAAGCGGTTTATCCATCACGTCGAGCATAGGCACGCCGCCATCGCGCGAATAGGAGCGGGGGCGAAAACGGAGTTTATGGGCGTGGGCGGCGACGCGAATATCCACCGGCAAGACCCAGAGCTTGCGGATGAGGTCGAGGATACGAGCTTCCGCGCTCAGCGGCAGTGAGATGATCAGCATATCGAGCTTGGTCAACCGCGCGAACTCCACAAGTTCGGCGAAGGTTCCAAGTTTTGGATAACCTGCCACAATATCGGGCGAGCGGTCGCCCTTGCGGTCGTCGAAAATACCGCAGATCCGGATGTCGTTGTCATGCTGTTCAAGGGAGCGGATAAGGTCTTTCGCTGCCTGTCCACCTCCCACGATGACAGCACGGCGTTCCATCACGCCGTTACGACCCCAGTGGCGGATGGCAATGCCAACGATCACTCGCTCCAGCAAAAGAAAGCCTGAGCCCGCAGCAGCCCAAAGTGCTAAGTCTTGCCAAGTATATACGCCGTTATCCAGAAGAAGGCGTACGGCAATGCCGGTAATGGCGCAAGAAGCAAGGAACGACCCTAATATGCGTCCGATCATCGCCAGCGGGCGGCGAAGCGATGGAAGCTGATAGGTATCTGTGACCTGAAGCAGGAGGGCGCACAAGCCGGCATTGAAGAGGCAGGCAACAGCAATGGCCAGATGAGTGAGCGCGCCGCCAGCGACATCAATGCCATTGAGAGCGAGTGAAATAACGGATAGGCTCGCGAACTCGAAAAGGCGGAGCTGCCCTATGATCATGTTTGGAGAGTGGCTGGTGCTGCGCAGCTGATTGGCGACCTGTCGGGCGAGTGGATTAAGGCTTGGGGCCTCGTCCTGGCTCTTGGCTACTGCTGCAAGTTGCCGATGCAAGGCATCGAGCTCGGAGTTGCGACCGTCTCCTGCGGAGTTGCCCATAGACCTATCCCACTTTTCTTTGGTGGTATGAATAAGTCATCGATACTAAAAGAAGCGTTGACGATGTTCACATTAGAAATTGCTTTTTTACCCTCATTTCAGGGGCAGGTCGACAAGAATTGCCGCGCTTCGGCGCAATAGAGGGGGCGGGATACGCAATACCTGTTTACCCGCAACTGTGAACAGAGCTTGAGGTCGCTGGTTTGACGCTCATCGCTTCTGTCGCTGAACTTGAAAATCCGGTTATCTGCGATCAAGCAGGGTGTTGGTGATGGGAAGCTTCATCAAAAGAAACGTTCCCGAACATAGATCGTGTCGCCCCCGAGAACAGGCGCGGTGATAATAACGCGGCCGGTCGTGACATCGGCATTGAGCTTACGCGTCACATCGACGTCTCGCTGATTGGCACGCGAAGTGAATCCCCCTGCGATTGCAATGGCGTTTTGGATGGTCATGCCGGGCACGTAAGAATACTGCCCCGGCCGGCCGACTTCGCCCATCACGAAGATAGGCCGGTAACGGTCGACTTCGATGCTGACATCGGGATTGCGTAGATAACCCTTGCGAAGCTGTTGGGCGAGTGCTGCTTCGACCTGTTTGGCAGTTCTGCCACGGGCTGGAATTTGGCCCACAAGTGGGAAGGCAATGTAGCCGGCCTGATCGACAGTGTAAGTGTTGGTCAGGCCAGCCTGATCGAAAACCGTAACGCGCAGGCGGTCTCCGCTATCCAGCCGGTATGGCTGCAAGGCAACTGCATTTATCGCGGCCGGTGCCGGTTGATACGCAGCACAGCCTGCCAGCGTTGACGCTGCGGTGATGGCAAAAGCCGATATCAGACGTGGGATAGCGAAACTCATTCGCAATCGGGCTCCGGAACATTTCGTGCCCTCACTTATCCGTTCGTTATGGTTAATGCCCGGTAAAGAAATATGTTCTGCGAATAATTTCACTGAATAGGGTATCATAAGCCAGAGAGGCAGGACGCTTAACCGTTGCGTTACCGCATGAGAATTAGAGTGAGGAGGCGGCGATCAATCGAGTCACGCCGCCGCAAATACGGAACGCAAGAGCCATGAACGCCAATGACAACGCCACCGAAGCTGAGGACGATCTGGATGCTATCTCGGCGCCAAGCGGTCTTCCTGTCGCCTATGTGGCCGATCTCCTCGTTATGACCGGTGCAAAGCCTGTGACGGTCGTGGCCTCTCCAAGCGGTGCAGAGGGGTCTACGGCAACTGTGATGCTGGCAAGGGCGATCGCGGAACTGGCGCGCTCTGTCGTAGTGGTGGATATGACGGCATCCGGTGCTCCATCGCGGTTGATGGCTTCGGACGAGAAACTGCCTGGCATCATGGATTTGTTAACTGGCGACGCCGCCTTCGGAGAAACGATCCATCGAGATCGACTTTCCACCGCGCATATCGTACCAAGGGGTATTGGTTCCGGCCAGCGCGTAAGCGGAATTCTCGAACGGCTGGTAATGATCCTGGGCGCATTGTCGGGAAGCTACGATACTGTCTTGCTGGAGTTCGGCGCGGCCGATCCTGGAGAAATTTCCCGCATACTCAAATATGTCGAGGCGGATGTGGTCGTTTCCGTGCCGGATGGCGACCCTACGGTCCTTCGCGATGCCGCTTCCGCTTTTCAAAAAAGTGGTCATAGCCAGATCATCGCAATGATATCCTCACCGCGCGACAGGCAAAGTCCCAAGACTCTGGTATAACGCCTAATTGACGTGAGGGAGAGTAGCACTCACTTCTGCCGCTTCGGCCCCGCCATCCATTTGATGATGAGCATCGCAGGCAAGATCCACAGCAGGCCGGATAGAACGAAATAGCCGAGGTGAACCCACCAGGGATGGTTGGCAAGCATGGCGGAGGCAAAAGCCGTTGCGACGATGGCATAAGTCACCACCAGCAGAATGATAACGATTGTGCCGATGAATGATCTGAGGCGGGGATGCATGCCATATTCCGTCGCTGACTCGTACTGTCCCTCTATAGCAGCCGCGACCGGATGCCGCAAAGGCACCCCCCTTGTTTTGCCCTGCGGGTTGAGGCAAACCAAGCAGATAAGCTGCGGCCCGAGAACCGGAATCGCTTTTCGGAAAGCGCGATGCGTCGATTCGAAGAGTTAGAGCTTCCTTTTTGCGTATTGAGAACGCACGGCGCTCTAGGCAATTGTGGAGTTCAGGAATGCGATCCGAAACGATGGCGAAGGGTCATGCCTCTGTCGAGCAACGGGTGGAAACAGCTTTGCATCGGCAAGAGAACAATCGCAGACTTCTGCGAATTTGGCTGCGCGTTGTGCTGTTCACGCTATTCTGTCTCGTGCTGGTGGGGGGCGCAACCCGCCTGACAGAGTCTGGCTTGTCGATCACGGAATGGAAGCCTATCCACGGCGCAATCCCACCCCTATCGGTCGCGGAGTGGGAAGAAGAATTTCAGCTCTACAAGCGTATTCCGCAATATCAGGAAATCAATCGTGGCATGTCGCTGGATGAGTTCAAGACGATCTTCTGGTGGGAGTGGGCGCATCGTCTTCTTGCGCGGACCATCGGGCTGATCTTCGCCCTGCCGCTCGCCTATTTCTGGCTCACGGGCCGGATCGAGAAGCGGTTGCGCCTGCCATTGCTGGGACTTCTGGCACTTGGCGGCTTCCAGGGTTTCGTTGGCTGGTGGATGGTGTCCTCAGGCCTCGTCAACCGCACGGATGTATCGCAATACCGTCTTGCAACGCATTTGACGATTGCCTGCCTGATTTTCGCGGGCTGCATGTGGATATTGCGGGGGCTGTCGCGCCATTCAGCGGATGCATCGAATGAGCGCACGGGCAGGGGGTTTGCAGCGCTGCTTACGGTCCTCTGTCTCTTTCAGATCTATCTCGGTGCGCTGGTGGCAGGTCTTAATGCCGGCCTTTCCTACAATACGTGGCCGCTGATGGATGGCTCCATCGTTCCAGGCGATCTTTTCATCCAGCAGCCCTGGTGGATCAATCTGTTCGAAAACCCGAAGACTGTACAGTTCGTTCATCGCCTCGGCGCATACACCCTGTTCGCCGCAACGCTCTGGCACATGGTGAGCCTCTGCCGCGCTTTGCCAGGCACACCGCACGCGCGACGCTCTGTGCTGTTTTTCCTGCTAGTCTGCGTTCAGGCGGCGCTCGGAATCACCACGCTACTCACCCATGTGGATATTCATGTTGCGCTGGCGCATCAGGGCATGGCGCTTATCGTACTCGCTTTTGCAATTGCGCATTGGCGCGGCTTTATCGGAGAATATCCTGCAGCCGTTGCTGCAGAGGTCAGGCGCTGAAGTTCGGCAAAAGGTCTCGGGCGACCGTCAGGAAGGCAAGTCGCTCGCGTGCATTAACGCTATCGTCTAAGGCGCCGCCGTCCTCAAGAGACCAGCAGACGGACAGTCCTGCATGTGCGATGGCGTAGCGAAGGATCTTCTCTCTCGTGCAGTTCAGCGTATCCGCGAAAATGGTGCAGAGTGTCGTTATCCGGTATGGATCGATGATGTCCGGCAGGGCGTTGAGCGGGTTTCCGAAGATATTTGCCACATCATAGGCTGGGTCGCCAAGCAAACCTTGCGGATCGATGGCCAGCCAGCCGCGGGTGCCGCCACTCACGATATTATCGTGATGCAGATCGCCATGAAGGGGCTTTACGTCTTTTTGGCTCGCCAAAAGTTGACGGGCAATCTCCGCACAGTACCTCAAGGGCTCACGGAGTCGCTCATCTGTCTCTGTTTCAGCGCGGGAGAGCAGAGAGCGGAAATGCCGCTCAAGCGGTGTCAAACCCACAACTTCTGCCCGCCCTGACCCGTGGAGCGTTTGCAGAACGCTAACGATGACGACGTTCGCGGCTTCTTCGCCATAGTGGAGGCGATGAGCGCGAAGCGTCAGATCGCCTGCGTCTTCGAGCAGGCACGCTGTTCCGCTTCGTTGCAAAAGGCGTACGGCACCTTGTCCATTGCGCCATTTCAGAAATGTCATGCCGGGGAGTTCGCCAAGCCCACGCGGCTTCAGGCGCTTCAATATGGCCGACGAGCCATCCGCCAGGGTGGCGCGGTGAACGATGCTGCTTTCGGTATCCGCAATCAAAGAAGCGGTGGAAATGCTCCACCGCCCTGCGATCTCTTCCGGGATATCTAAGGAGACGAACTCCGCACTCATGCCGAGAGCATCAGTTCCATGTTTTGCACTGCCGCGCCCGACGCACCCTTGCCGAGATTATCCAGAACCGCGACGAGATTGATGTGTTCGGACGTGCCAAAGACATAGAGCTTCATCGTATCCTGATTGACCAGTTCTTCGGCGTCGATGCGCGTCATCAACCGGCTTTCTTCAAGTGGCACGACCTCCACGATATGCTGACCGGCATAGTGCGCGGTGAGCGCGGAGTGCACGGTTTCGACGCTCGAGCCTTCATTCAGATCGGTCGTAAACAGCGGAACCTGAACGATCATGCCTTGTGGAAAACGACCAACGGATGGCGAGAAAAGCGGCGCGCGGTCGAGAAGACCGTGGTTCTTCATCTCCGGTACGTGCTTGTGCTTCAACGTCAGACCGTAGGCGAAATTGTTGGCGCTGATCGCGTCGTCACGGCTCTGATCTTCCATCTGTGCGATCATCTGCTTGCCGCCGCCCGTGTAACCGGAAACGGCGTTGACACTCACAGGGTAGCCATCCGGCAAGATGCCTGCTGCGCGCAAGGGACGAATGAGGCCGATGGCGCCGGTGGGATAGCAGCCAGGATTGGCAACGAAGCGGGCAGACCGCACCTTCTCAGCCTGATGCTTGTCCATTTCGGCAAAGCCATACGCCCAGTCAGGATGGATACGGAAGGCCGTCGAGGTATCGATGATCCGGACCTTGTTGTTTCCGGAAACCATGGAAACAGCCTCCCTGGATGCATCGTCCGGCAGGCAGAGGATCGAGATGTCGGCGCTGTTCAGCATGTCCTCGCGCATCGATGCATTGCGGCGCTCGGCCTCGGGAATGGACAGCAGTTCGATATCGCGACGATCGGCCAGACGCGTGCGTATTTGCAAGCCTGTGGTGCCGTGTTCGCCATCGATGAAGATCTTCGCTGCCATGTCTTTAACCTTGTATTTTCAATATATTATGTGCTTTTTCGGACTCGATTTGTAAGCGAGTGAAGGGACTTCAATCGGATTTCGCCAGTCGCTCAGCACGCAGCCCTAGCATATACATCGCAACCGTTGCCCCGGCAATGGCAGTCACATCGGCATGGTCGTAGGCGGGCGCCACTTCGACGACATCCGACCCCCGAATGTCGAGTTGTCCAAGACCGCGCAGGATGGAGAGGATTTTTGCACTCGATGGTCCACCTGCGACTGGGGTTCCGGTGCCGGGCGCGAAGGCCGGGTCCAGGCAGTCGATATCGAATGTGAGGTAGGCCGGCAGCCCGCCCACATGCTTAACGACCAGTGAAGCAATTTCACTGGCGCGCATCTCCTCAACCTCGTAGCCGAAGAGAATCTTAATGCCGCAATCTTCAGGCGCATGGGTGCGGATGCCGATCTGAATGGAGCGAGTCGGATCGATCAGTCCATCGCGAACGGCGCGTACGACGAAAGAGCCATGATCGATGCGCTTGCCATCGTCGAACCATGTATCCTGATGCGCGTCGAACTGTACGAGCGCCAGCGGACCATGTTTTGCGACATGCGCTTTCAGGAGCGGCCATGTAATGAAATGATCGCCTCCAAGCGTCAGCAGATAATCGCTATTGGCAATAATCTTGCGCGCTTCGCGTTCGATCGTTTCAGGCGTCTGCCAATGATGGCCGTAATCCAGGAGGCAATCGCCATAGTCGACCGTCGGCATGTTTTCGAAAAGATCGCGGGCAAACGGGTATTGCGGATCATTGTCGAAGATTGCCGATGCACGACGGATTGCTTGCGGCCCGAAACGTGCGCCCGGCCGATTGGAAGTCGCAGCGTCAAAAGGAATGCCCCACACCACGGTGGCAGCGCCGTCGAGATTTTTGCTGTAGCGGCGTCGCATGAAGGACAGCGCGCCCGCATGAGTGGGATCGGTGGCTGCCGACGTCAGAGAGGACGAGGTGAAAGCGTGATCGATGCTTTTTGCGGACATTGCTCACTCCTTCAGTCGAACTTTTACGGCTTTTCAATATCGCATTAAGCTGTTCGCGATAAGATACGCTCATGGTAAACACGTCGTAAATAAAGCATGTGTATCGTGGTTAGCCTCTTCGTCATGCTCGCAACAGTCTGATCGAACGCATTTCCAGCAGAGCCACGCTTTTGGCGGAACACGGTGTGGTGCTCCAAGCTGCGTTACAGCCGAAACTGGCAGCAGCGTCGTCCATTCTCAAGGTCTCAGCTTAAGCAACGTTACATGTGGTTTTTATGACTTATCGACCCGAAATTGACGGTCTGCGTGCCTTGGGATTGCTGGCCGTCATTTTTGCCCATGCGGGGTTCGCAGTATTTGACGGCGGATATATCGGTGTCGATATCTTCCTGGTCATCAGCGGTTACTTGATCACCGGCGTCATATTGCGTGAATATGCTGAAGGGCGGTTTTCGGTAGGCCGTTTTTATGCGCGACGTGTACGCCGCATTCTCCCAGCGCTTTTTTTCGTCCTCCTATGCACGATCCCTTTTGCATGGATATGGATGCTGCCCGATGCCTATGAGCGGTTTTCCAAGAGCCTGATCGCATCGACGCTTTCTCTCTCAAATGTCTATTTCATGAAAAGTACGGGCTACTTTTCTCCTGAGACGACGGAAATACCGCTACTCCACACATGGAGTCTCGGTTTGGAAGAGCAGTTCTATTTGCTTTTTCCGCTGCTGTTTCTTTTGCGCCTCAAAATCAAAACGATCTTTTCCGTCGTGCTTGGCGTTGCTGTCGCCAGCCTGTTGCTCAGTGAAGTCGGCGCGCGCTACTTCCCGCTTGCCAATTACTATCTGTTGCCGACCCGCGTTTGGGAAATTCTCCTCGGTTCGCTATGCGCGTTCTGGGTGTTCGGAAAGGAGAGGGCAGCGAACGACGTCTTCGCCGGGGCAGGACTACTGGTCGTACTGGCGTCGATCCTATTGTTCGATTCAGCGGTTGATGTTCCGTCGATCGTCGCTTTGCTTCCTACAGGCGGCACTGCGCTCATCCTCATATTCTCCTCGCGTACTTGCATCGTCGGCCGTCTGCTCTCCATGTCACCACTTGTATGGCTCGGTCGGATCAGTTTCAGCGCCTACCTCTGGCATCAACCCGTCTTCGCGTTCTGGCGCATCAGGAGCCCGGAGCCGCCATCGACAATGGTTATGTGCGCCCTGATCGCTCTGATTCTTCTGCTTTCGGCCTTGAGCTGGTATCTCGTCGAACAGCCTTTTCGTGGCCAGCGAGTCCGGTTCGCGCGGTTGGGGTGGACAGCGTCCATGCTTGCCGCAGGGCTTGTGGGTTTCGGCGCATGGGGAGATTTGAAGGAGGGACTGCCGTCCAGGCTTCCCAAAAATATCACGCAGTTCGTCGAACGCACGACTTGGAACGAGAACTGTCTTTTTCAGCGGGAAGATGGGCTTCCACCCCTGCCCAGTATGGAGTGCATGTTCAATATCCGCAGCGGCCGTACGATCGCGGTCTGGGGCGATTCCATTGCTTCTTCGATTTCCCCAGCTCTGGTTGAGGAGTTCAAGCACCGGAACATCGGCACGGTGCAATTGACGCATGGGTATTGCGCTCCGATCCTCGGGGTCTGGACGGCAAGAGACAAAGGAGCTGCCAATTGCGAGGAGTTCAATCGGCGTGCCATGGATTATCTCGCAGCCAGTAATGTCGAAACGGTCATCCTAGCGGCATCCTGGGTCAGCTTTCTCAATTCACCCTACCTGCAAGTCGATAAAGAGACCTATTCCGACGCAGATGTTCCCCTGAGCGCTGTGTCGGATAATTTCCGCGAGACAGTTCAGAGGCTCGAGGCGACCGGAAAACAGGTTCTCGTGGTTTATCCGGGTCCGCGCTTCGATAAGCCCCTGGTAGATGTGATGGCTTCAAGCATGCTGAGGGGAGATCCAGCCCCCAGCTTCATAATTTCGAAATCCGATTTCGAGGCAAACACCGCTCGCGCTTACGGCGTTTTGAATGCCGCCTTGCCTGCGGAGGTGACGAAGATACTGCCCGAGCAGATATTCTGCGATCCGGCATCGATCGCTGGCTGCTCCTTTGGCATGGATGGCGTCGCTTACATCGCCGACAGAGGCCACTATACAAGGGCAGGGGCGGAGCGGATTGCGGCTGCAGTCGCGGACGATCTTTTCGGCGCCGATGGAATAACCGGCTCCATACCGCTGCCGCTAAACTAAAACGCTGCAACCCCGTAGGCGCACACAGGATGGCGCCTTGTACGCTTCGAAACGTGATCTAGAAGATCGTGCCGATTGTCAGACTATGCTGTAAGAGGTCATCCAACCGCGAAATGCAGCAAGACCTGCAAAACAAAAAGGCGGAGCCGAAGCGCCGCCTTTTTGATTTTCGTGTATTCCAGAAGCGATTAGCGCTTGGAGAACTGGAAGCTGCGGCGAGCCTTGGCCTTACCGTACTTCTTACGTTCAACAACGCGGCTGTCGCGGGTCAGGAAGCCACCCTTCTTCAGAACAGAGCGCAGGCCCGGTTCGAAGTAGGTGAGAGCCTTGGACAAGCCGTGGCGAACCGCACCGGCCTGACCGGAGAGACCACCACCTGCAACGGTCGCAACGATGTCGAACTGACCCGTGCGCGCTGCTGCAACGATCGGCTGCTGCAGGATCATCTGCAGAACCGGACGTGCGAAGTAGGCGGTGAAATCACGGCCGTTGATGATGATCTTGCCGGAACCAGCCTTGACCCATACGCGGGCAACGGCGTTCTTGCGCTTGCCGGTCGCATAGGAGCGACCGAGAGTGTCAACCTTGCGGACGTGTACGGGAGCCGAAGCTTCCGATGCCGGGGCGAGGTCTTTCAGGGAGGAAAGATCGGCCATTATCAGGCGCTCCTTACGTTCTTCTTGTTCAGCGATGCAACGTCGAGAGCGACTGGCTGCTGTGCTTCGTGCGGGTGGTTCGAACCAGCGTAAACGCGGAGGTTCTTCATCTGGCGACGACCGAGAGGACCACGCGGGATCATGCGCTCGACAGCCTTTTCAACGACGCGCTCCGGGAAGCGACCTTCGATGATCTGGCGAGCCGTACGCTCCTTGATGCCACCCGGGTAACCGGTGTGCCAGTAGTACTTCTTGTCGGAATACTTCTTGCCGGTGAAGACAACCTTTTCCGCGTTGATGATGATGACATTGTCGCCGTCATCCACGTGGGGGGTGTAGGTTGCCTTGTGCTTGCCGCGCAGGCGGGTAGCAACGAGGGTGGCGAGACGACCAACAACGAGGCCTTCGGCGTCGATGATGACCCACTTCTTCTCCACCTCAGCGGGCTTCTGAACGAAAGTAGACATTTTTTTCACTTTCTTTTGGACCCGTCATCCTGCTGTTGCCAGGCGAGATGCGGGCGTTTCTTGTTGCTTGATTTGGCCGCATTTGCGCGTGCCGGAAGACATGTATTCCATGAGAATTCAGTCTGGCGCGCTTATAGGCGGTCGGCTGATAACCGTCAACAGGTGCAAAAAAGCTGACTTCAAAAATAGTCATTAAAAATCAGTTAGTTGTATGTGTGGTTTTATGATACCACACAAAATAGTGGCAATTTCAGCCGAGCCTCATGATCAGAACACCAGATGCGATGACGCCGCCTGCGACATAGCGCCAGACGCTGGCCTTTTCTTTCAGAAGGAAAACCGAGATCACGATGGCAAAAAGGATGGATGTTTCGCGCAATGCTGCCACCACGGCCACCGGTGCCTTTGTCATAGCCCAGAGTGCAAGGCCGTAGGACAAAATAGAGCCGCCGCCTCCGGCAAGACCGCGCCACCAATTGCGTCTCACATGCTGCATGACAGGCAGATAGCCACGTTGGTAAAAGGCATATGAGAACAGGAGGAGGGGCGGCAGCAGGGACATCCACAGCGTGTAGGATATGGCGTTGCCGGATCGGCGCGCGCCCACGCCATCGACAAATGTGTAACCAGCGATCACCACTGCATTTGCCAGTGCCAGCAGGATCGCCTTTCGGCCTCCACGTCGCGCTTCGAAGGCGAGCGTCAGAATTCCCGCGGAAATGACGGCAATCCCTATAAAGGCTGGAGTACTAAGCCGCTCATCAAGAAACAGACTACTACTGGCGGCCACGATCAGCGGCGCGACGCCACGCATGACCGGATAGACGAGACCAATATCGCCAACGGTGTAGGCGGCTGCCACAAGTCGAAAATAGGCGAACTGTAGAAATGCCGAGGCAACCAGAAACGGAACGGCGACAAATCCAGGCAGGGGTAGAAAAGGCAGAAAGGGAACGCAGCAGATCGCCGCGCCTGCCGCAATCAAAGATGCATCAAGCGCCTTGTCGGAACCCGATTTCACGAGAGCGTTCCATGACGCATGCAGAAGCGCGCCAAGAAGGACTAGCAGCAGGACATCAAGCGACAAGGGCGACTCACGGAGCGTCTGAATGAAAGTGGAACTTTAGAGCATGACGCACAAAAGTGTTGGACGTTTTTACGGTGACTGCCTGCCTATCTTTATGTGCATACGCTGCGAGGCCGGATGATCATGCATTGTTTTTGATCGGCTGGCTCTGCGGCCAATATCCAACCTCAACACACAACCTATACAGGTGTAAGCGGCGTAATCGGGTGATGCCTTTGGAACTTTTTTCGCCTAATTAAGATTTTTACGTATCTCAAACGTTTCAGAATGGGATTTGTTATGGGAAAAACATAAATTACTAATGTAACTATAAGTAGCTGCTAAAATGCCTGTGAACGAAATTGGAACAAATGTGGTACGATTGGGCATTCCGATGGCTGCCGAATTAAAAGGCAACGTGTGATGCAAATTTGCGCAACGTTTTTGCTGGCAGAGAATCCATAAAGTGAGCCACCCTCCTGAGGGTATGGCCTCATGGTGTAAGATAGGAGACTAGCATGATGGATCACGAACACTACGCTGACGAAGACATTCGCCGGATTTTGATGGACGTCGAGACGATCGCGCTTGTCGGCGCTTCGCCCAATTCGGCGAGGCCTAGTTACGGGGTCATGTCGTTCCTTCTGTCAAAAGGCTACACGGTCTTACCGGTCAACCCGGGACAGGAGGGCAAGGAAATCCTTGGGCAGAAAGTATACGCCAAGCTTGCCGACATCCCAGTGCCGGTGGATATGGTCGACGTCTTCCGTGCTTCGGAGTATCTCTCTGGCGTTGTGGAGGAGGTGATCCACATGTCGCCCCGGCCCAAGGTTCTTTGGGCGCAATTGGGCGTGAAGGACCACGACGCCGCAGCCAAGGGCGAGCATTACGGCTTGGAAGTGATTATGGATCGGTGCCCTGCCATTGAGTATCCTCGTCTCAATATTGCGCGATAGTTAGGACAAGCGGCTCTTATCATTCGTGCTTGACGCGATATGATCCCCCCGTGCTTGTTTAAAAAAGACAGCTGGAGGGACACCATGTCAGATCATACGCCAGGCTTTTCCACCCTTGCCATTCATGCCGGGGCGCAGCCGGACCCGACCACCGGCGCGCGCGCCACTCCTATCTATCAGACTACTGCCTATGCGTTTCGCGATTCCGAACACGCCGCAGCCCTTTTCGGGCTGAAGGAGTTTGGAAACATCTATACCCGCATTATGAACCCCACCCAGGCGGTACTCGAAGAGCGTGTCGCCGCGCTCGAAGGCGGTACCGCTGCCCTTGCGGTGGCCTCCGGCCACGCGGCGCAATTGCTTGTCTTTCACACGCTTTTACAATCCGGTGACAATTTCATTGCCGCACGCCAACTCTATGGCGGCTCGATCAATCAGTTCGGGCATTCCTTCCAGAACTTCGGCTGGCAAGTGCGCTGGGCGGATGCCGCCGATCCGGTGAATTTTGAAAGTCAGATCGACGAGCGGACAAAGGCAATCTTTATCGAAAGTCTTGCCAATCCGGGCGGCACATTCGTCGATATCGCGGCTATTGCCGAGGTGGCGCACAGGCATGGCCTGCCGCTGATCGTCGACAATACCATGGCGAGCCCCTATCTCATTCGGCCGATCGAACACGGTGCCGATATCGTCGTTCATTCACTGACAAAATTTCTCGGCGGCCATGGTAACTCCATGGGCGGCATCATCGTCGATGGCGGGACGTTCGACTGGTCCGCATCCGATAAGTTTCCCGCCCTATCGCAGCCGCGTCCAGAATATTCGGGAGTCGTTCTGCATCAGACCTTCGGTAACTTTGCCTTTGCCATTGCCACCCGCGTTCTTGGCCTACGCGATCTAGGCCCGTCGATTTCGCCGTTCAATGCCTTCCTAATTCTCACCGGCATCGAAACCCTGCCGCTGCGCGTGCAGCGCCATTCGGACAATGCTCTGGCCGTGGCGCAATGGCTGAAAGCACATCCAAAGATTGGCTGGGTGCATTATGCGGGATTGGGCGATAGCGACAACCATGCTCTGCAACAACGCTATTCGCCGAAGGGCGCAGGCTCCGTATTCACTTTCGGTGTAAAGGGCGGCTACCAGGCGGGTAAATCCCTGGTGGAGGGATTGCAGCTCTTTTCGCATCTTGCCAATATCGGTGACACGCGCTCTCTGGTCATCCACCCCGCATCGACCACGCATGCTCAACTGACGCCGGAGCAACAGGTTGCAGCGGGCGCTGGTCCAGATGTCGTGCGCGTCTCTATCGGCATCGAGGATGTGAAGGACATCATCGCCGATCTGGAACAGTCGCTGGCCAAAATCTGACGACCATCAATCCCGATAGCAACGATCTGAAAGGACAAGATTGCTCATGGCCTTCACACTCGATTTCAAGCCGGACGGCGATCTTTCCAAGCTCCAGCCGGAGGAGGGCGCCCCAGCGCCCGACCGTCTGATTGCGGGCAATCCCAAATTCACCAGTTGGAATATGGAGGAGGCCGAAGGCGGCATTTACGCCGGCATCTGGCAATCCACTCCCGGCAAGTGGCGAGTGGAATATGACGAGTGGGAGTACTTCAATATTTTGGAGGGCCACTCCATTCTGACCGAGGATGGTGGACACGCCATCCACCTCAGAACTGGCGACCGCCAAATCATCCGCCCAGGCTTCAAGGGAACATGGGAAGTGGTGGAGACAACCCGCAAGGATTACGTAGTCCGGCTGTAAACGGCCAAGTAGTCAGAAGGCGAAGCGCAGGTGCTTTTAATCAAAGTGTACCAAAACGAAGGTTTTGATACACTTTCTTCGTCTTTAACTGCGCATAGCCCGAAGCTGCAAGGAACAGACCTGATCACCAAACCAAATCAAGCCTTTCAAGCCCGTGGAAGTGATAGACGTCCTTCACTGTTGGCTGGCTCGCAAGCTTCAGATCCGGCAGGCGTTGAAAGAGAAGTGGCAGAACGATATTCAGTTCCAGCCGCGCCAGTGGAGCGCCGATGCAGAAATGGATGCCTGCGCCGAAGGAGAGGTTTGGAGCCTCGGTTCGGTCAGGTTTGAAGGTCAGGGGATCGCTGAATTTCTGCGGATCGAGATTGGCGGCAGCGAGGATCAGGCTAACCTTGTCGCCTCGCTCGAACCGAACGCCATCGATTTCCACCGGCTCCAGAGCCCAACGCTGGAAGATATGGACCGGCGCGCCAATGCGAAGAGTTTCTTCAACGGTCCGCTCCGTCGTCTTTTCGTCGCTGAACAGCGAATGAGTGTCGAGGCCGCTTTCGAGGATAACGCGCACCGAATTACCGATCTGGTGCACTGTCGCCTCATGCCCGGCGTTCAGGAGCACGATGGTGGTGGAAACCAGCTCTTCGTCGGTCAGAAACTGGCCCTTATGCTCCGTATGGATCATATGGCTGAGCAGATCGTCCTTCGGCTCGGCGCGGCGTTCGGCAATGACACTGCGCACGTAATCAGCGAACTCCTTGGCGGCGTGGTCGGCAGCCACTTCGTCTTCAAGGCTGCGCTTGAACATATACATCCCGACATAGGCATGCGACCATTTGAGCAACTGTGGCCCCATCTCTTCCGGAATGCCGATCATCCTGGCAATCATCGTCACGGGAATGATGTCGGCGAAGGAGGAGAGCAATTCTGTCTGCCCGTCCGTCGCAAAGCGGTCGATCAAACCATGCGCCAAAGCCTCAATTTCCGGCTTCATCTTCTCCACATGGCGGGACACGAAGGCGCGATTGACGAGTGTACGAAGACGGGTGTGTTCTGGAGGCTCGATCTCGAGCAGCGAATGGCGCTCAGCGGCATCGAAGTGGCGGGTATGATCAAGCGGTGCAGGTAATCCCAGCTCTTCGCGTGTGGCGATGTGCAGGATCTGACGCCCGAAGCGGCGATCACGCAAAAGCGCATTGACGTGATCATAGCCGGTAAAGAACCACTGCTTCTGCTCCTCCCAGTAGAAGGTCGGACAGTGTGCGTGCAAGAGCGCGTAAGTCGCGTTCGGATTGCCATAGAACGCCGGGTCGCGGGCGTCGAGCGATACGGTGCGTTCCTGAGGATCGATGCGGAGAAAATCGGGCATGGTGTTCATGCCCGACATCTATCGGAAACCTGTCTTCGTTGAAAGGGACTTGGAAGGCCAGGAATCGGGTCAATGACTGCCGATTGCTGCAATACGATTGAGCGCAGCCACCTGCCGGTCCGCATTGTTGTCATGCGGGTTCTCGCCCCGGTCCTCGGCCGGAAGTACGACGTTGGCCAGGCCATCATAAAAGACGGTCCTGTTACGGCCCGCGGACTTTGCAGCATAAAGGGCGCGGTCGGACATCTTCAGCATCAAATCAAGATCTGCCTCAGTCACCGGCATTGAATGAACACCGATGCTGACGGTCGAATGAAAACTCTCTTCGCTGCCGTTGGTGGAAAGACGCGAGAAATACATGCGAACGCCATCAACGATCCGCAACGCTGCGGTGATGTCATCATGCGGCAAAAGATAAGCGAACTCTTCTCCGCCCATACGCACAAATGTCCCTTTGCCGCCAATGATACGGTTGACGAGATCGCAGAACTGCACCAGCACCTCGTCGCCGCACTGGTGGCCGTGGCGGTCGTTGATTTTCTTGAAATGATCTATATCGAATAGCGCGATCATGAGTTGCGAAGAACGATGTTCCGGTGCTTTTTTCACCGCCGGAAATGCTTCCATCAGGCCGCGCCGATTGAGGACACCTGTCAGATGGTCCGTGACGGCCAGCCGATGCAATCGTCTTTCGTTGTCTTCCATGAACATCTTCACGGCGATCATCATCAACACGACGAAGCTGAAAGCTGCGGAATATGCAACTGGGGCCGTCAAAGGCAGAGTCTGGCCGCTGAGCGCATTGAAAGGAATGATGAGCGCGGCGGTCAGGCCGCCCGAAAGCGCATGCAATACCAGAGCGACAGCAAAGACTTTTCGCGTGATGGTTATCGGCTGCTTGGAGGTCATCACGACGCCGGCGATTGTGATGTAGCCGATCCCGGCGCAGAAGTGATAGGCGAGCACGCGTGCCAGCATGTTCTCACGCACTGCCGGCAGGAACATGACGGCGAGCCAGAGCAGCGCCGGGATCGCAATCCACCCCTCAATCTTGCGTCGTTCCAGGCGTAACATGCCTGCCAGCCAAAAACCGAAAGCCGAAAGCGCAAGCAGGTTTCCGATCACGATTGTCACGAAATCCGGAAGTTGCCCCCTCTGGGCCACCAGGGCAGAGCCCAGGCCCACCGCCGCAAAGCCGCATGAGAAGAATAGATGGTGCTTCTTCGACGGCGCATGCAGCCAGAGCATGGCCAGAAGTGCGGCAAGGGTCGATGTTTCCAGCGACCAGATTAGCATGCCTGTTTGGGCTTGAAACACTGGGCAATCCTATGTGAATTTTCACGAGCATTCGGGTGAAAGACGGCTTCACCTGCGCTGCCCAACGTCTTGTTTATCCGCATTTCGATGCGTGATGTCGCCAGACACTCTTACTAGAAACGCGAGGGGCATCATCCCACCTGCTCATTGACGTTCCTAACGGACTCCGGGCAAGTGATGCGACTTCAACGTGTATTCCGAAGATATCTGAATTTCAACGCGAAATACTGTTCAGCCATTTATTCCTTACGTAACGTAAAGAATTTGTCACACTGCAGCTCCTTAACCGCTTGTTGACCAGTCTCGGACTCAAGCGTTGATGACATGATCTGACGACCGTTGGCAGGCTGGCGTCGGTGCGGTTTCATCTCTAAGTCGTTCGAAGAATTGTCCAGCCTATTAAGGATATCCGCGGCCTCAGTCTTGAAGTGCTGACCAAGGACACTCTATGTAATGAAATGAAGAAAAGTGATTCCGGGCGCGCGGAGCTTCCGGGCTAGAATTGGATAAAGGACGGACATGACAAATCCAGTTGATACCGCCATGGCTCTGGTGCCGATGGTCGTGGAGCAAACCAATCGCGGTGAGCGCTCCTATGACATCTACTCCCGTCTTCTCAAAGAGCGCATCATCTTCCTGACAGGTCCCGTCGAAGATCACATGGCGTCGCTCGTTTGCGCTCAGCTTCTGTTCCTCGAGGCCGAGAACCCGAAGAAGGAAATCGCTCTTTATATCAACTCCCCCGGCGGCGTCGTAACCGCCGGCATGGCGATCTACGATACGATGCAGTTCATTCGCCCTGCTGTCTCCACGCTCTGCGTCGGCCAAGCGGCCTCCATGGGCTCGTTGCTTTTGGCTGCTGGCGAAAAAGGCATGCGCTTCGCGACACCGAACGCCCGTATCATGGTTCACCAGCCGTCCGGCGGCTTCCAAGGTCAGGCATCCGATATCGAGCGCCACGCTCGCGATATCATCAAGATGAAGCGTCGCCTTAATGAAGTTTACGTGAAGCACACGGGCCGTACGCTGGAAGACGTTGAAAAGACGCTCGACCGCGACCACTTCATGGATGCCGAAGAAGCGAAGGATTGGGGCGTGATCGACAAGATCCTCACCTCTCGCCAGGAAATTGAAGGCGTTACCGCAAATTGATGTTGGCGTGAGTGTCTGCCGGTTTATGGTGGCGGATTGAATTCTGGGCTTTAAACCGGCAAATAAAGCGCTAATAGTACATATTAAGGCTATGTTGAATTTTTATGACGTAGTCTGAACCAAGCTCTTCCGTAGGCCGTAATGCTGTGAGGGAGAGCAGCGAAGATATACCGGAGCATGGCTGTTCCGGGGTTTTAAGGGGAATTCGTTGCCGCCGTTCGTCAGCTCATGTATCTGATACGGCTAGTACCCCGGGAACGAAGCGGATGCGAAGGCCGAAGACGGCGTCGCATTTGCAGGCGGTAAGTTGACCGCGATCCGCTTTGCGGACCTGCGGCGTGCTGGAAGGAAAGAGATATGAGCAAAGTCAGCGGCAGCAACGGCGGCGACTCGAAAAATACACTCTATTGTTCATTCTGCGGCAAGAGCCAGCACGAAGTCCGGAAACTGATTGCCGGGCCGACCGTGTTCATCTGCGATGAATGCGTCGAATTGTGCATGGACATCATCCGCGAGGAGAACAAGAGCTCAATGGTGAAGTCGCGTGAGGGTGTTCCCACCCCGCAGGACATCATCAAGATCCTCGACGAATACGTCATCGGCCAGAAGCAGGCGAAAAAAATCCTCTCTGTGGCCGTTCACAATCACTACAAGCGCCTCGCGCACGCCTCCAAGAACGGCGATGTCGAACTGGCGAAATCGAACATCATGCTGGTCGGCCCGACGGGTTGCGGCAAGACCTATCTTGCCCAGACGCTCGCGCGCATCATCGATGTTCCCTTCACCATGGCGGACGCGACGACGTTGACCGAAGCCGGTTATGTCGGTGAAGACGTCGAAAACATCATTCTGAAGCTGCTCCAAGCTGCCGATTACAACGTCGAGCGCGCCCAGCGCGGTATCGTCTACATCGACGAAGTGGACAAGATTTCCCGCAAGTCGGACAATCCTTCCATCACTCGCGATGTATCGGGCGAGGGCGTGCAGCAAGCGCTTCTGAAGATCATGGAAGGCACGGTCGCATCCGTTCCACCGCAGGGCGGACGCAAGCATCCGCAGCAAGAATTCCTGCAGGTGGATACGACGAACATTCTCTTCATCTGCGGCGGGGCCTTTGCCGGTCTCGACAAGATCATCTCTGCCCGTGGCGAAAAGACCTCGATCGGCTTCGGCGCAACGGTCAAAGCCGAAGACGATCGCCGCGTTGGCGAAGTGCTGCGTGAACTTGAGCCGGAAGATCTGGTGAAGTTCGGTCTCATTCCGGAATTCATCGGTCGTCTGCCGGTGCTGGCAACGTTGGAAGATCTCGACGAGGATGCGCTGATCCAGATCCTGTCCGAGCCGAAGAACGCCTTGGTCAAGCAGTATCAGCGTCTGTTCGAGATGGAAGATGTCGAGCTGACCTTCCATGAAGACGCATTGCGCGAAATCGCTCGTAAGGCGATCACTCGCAAGACTGGTGCGCGCGGCCTGCGTTCCATCATGGAAAAGATCTTGCTCGATACAATGTTCGACCTTCCGACGTTGGAAGGTGTTCGAGAAGTGGTCATTTCGGATGAAGTTGTCAGCGGCCTTGCGCGCCCGCTCTACATCTATGCCGATCGTCAGGACGAAAAGGCGAATGTTTCGGCCTAATCGTCAAGCCGGACGCATTTGGAATTAAGAAGGCTCGCCATTGGCGGGCCTTTTTCTGCGTTGAGGTCTGCCGTGAAAATATCGGCAGGTTTTCCACAGTCTGTAAGACGCAACGCGAATTGCAGGTGGGGCAGGGATGCTGGAGGGGCTCGGCACTTCGTGCTTGATGAAGCGCAAATAACCGACCTATCTCCCGATTTTAAATTTGAAGAAAATTACGCTTTGCTGATAAGATGTTACGAGTCATTTTGTCTGATGGTGAATGTTCTCGCGAACATCGTGCATCAAACCCGCGCTCAAGGGGCCAGTGAGATGCGGGCTGTATAAGCGTTTTGGAGCCCGCGCGTTTGTTAAGCGCAACTTGTCCAAACATTCTAAGCGGGCTGTTGGTTCCCGTGACTTGAAAATGACGGTGCGAAACGCCACTTTCAGTCACGAATAAGAATATGCCGGAAACTTCCCAAGACGTCCGGCAAGCGTCCCTAACCGGGACCATGGAAAGGAAATGATATGACGAACATCACGTCTGCTGCATCTGGCGGTACCTATCCCGTACTCCCTCTGCGCGACATTGTCGTTTTCCCGCATATGATCGTTCCACTCTTCGTCGGACGCGAAAAATCTATCCGTGCGCTCGAGGAAGTCATGGGCTCCGACAGGCAGATCATGCTTGTGACCCAGATCAACGCCAGCGACGATGATCCCGATCCATCGGCCATTCATAAGGTCGGCACAGTGGCGAACGTTCTGCAGTTGCTGAAGCTGCCCGACGGCACCGTCAAGGTTCTGGTCGAGGGCAAGGGCCGCGCCAAGATCGACGATTACACTGGCCGAGAAGACTTCTACGAAGCGACGGCATCAATCCTGAGCGAACCGGATGAAGATCCTGTCGAAATCGAAGCTCTGTCGCGCTCTGTGGTGTCCGAATTCGAGAGCTACGTAAAGCTCAACAAGAAGATTTCCCCGGAAGTCGTTGGTGCTGCCGGACAAATTGACGATTACTCGAAACTCGCAGATACGGTCGCATCGCATCTCTCCATCAAGATTACCGAAAAGCAGGAAATGCTTGAGACGGTAAGCGTGAAGCAGCGTCTGGAAAAGGCTCTCGGCTTCATGGAAGGCGAGATTTCCGTTCTGCAGGTGGAGAAGCGTATCCGCTCGCGCGTCAAGCGCCAGATGGAAAAGACCCAGCGCGAATATTACCTCAACGAGCAGATGAAGGCGATCCAGAAGGAGCTCGGCGACGGCGAAGACGGCCGTGACGAGATGGCTGAACTGGAAGAGCGCATCGCCAAGACCAAGCTCTCCAAGGAGGCCAAGGAAAAGGCTGAGGCGGAGATGAAAAAGCTGCGCCAGATGAGCCCGATGTCGGCGGAAGCCACCGTCGTGCGAAACTATCTGGATTGGCTGCTTGGTCTGCCATGGGGTAAGAAGTCCAAGGTCAAGGTCGATTTGAACGCTGCCGAGCAGGTTCTGGATCTCGATCACTTCGGTCTCGATAAGGTCAAGGAACGCATCGTCGAATATCTGGCCGTGCAGGCCCGCGCGACGAAGATCCGCGGCCCGATCCTGTGCCTTGTTGGCCCTCCAGGCGTTGGTAAGACCTCGCTTGCAAAGTCCATCGCCAAGGCAACCGGCCGCGAATATGTTCGCATGGCGCTCGGTGGCGTTCGTGACGAAGCTGAGATCCGCGGTCATCGTAGGACCTATATCGGCTCCATGCCGGGCAAGATCGTCCAGTCGATGAAGAAGGCCAAGAAGGCAAACCCGCTCTTCCTGCTCGACGAAATCGACAAGATGGGCATGGATTTCCGTGGCGATCCGTCGTCGGCGCTGCTCGAGGTGCTGGATCCGGAACAGAACTCCACGTTCATGGACCACTACCTGGAAGTGGAATACGACCTGTCAGACGTCATGTTCGTGACGACCGCCAACACGCTCAATATTCCTGGCCCCCTGATGGACCGTATGGAAGTGATTCGTATTGCCGGCTACACGGAAGACGAAAAGCGCGAAATCGCCAAGCGGCACCTGCTGCCCAAGGCTATCAAGGAACATGCCCTGCGTCCGGAAGAATTTTCCGTGACGGATGGCGCGCTGATGGCCGTAATCCAGCAGTACACCCGCGAAGCCGGTGTCCGTAACTTCGAGCGTGAGCTGATGAAGCTTGCCCGCAAGGCCGTCACCGAGATCATCAAGGGCAAGACCAAGTCGGTCGAGGTCACGGCAGACAACATCCACGACTATCTGGGTGTGCCGCGCTTCCGCCATGGCGAGGCAGAGCGTGAGGATCAGGTTGGCGTGGTAACGGGTCTGGCCTGGACCGAGGTGGGTGGCGAGTTGCTCACCATCGAAGGCGTGATGATGCCGGGCAAGGGTCGTATGACCGTGACCGGTAACTTGAAGGAAGTGATGAAGGAATCCATCTCGGCGGCGGCATCCTATGTCCGTTCGCGTGCGGTCGATTTCGGCATCGAGCCTCCACGCTTCGACAAGAGCGACATCCACGTTCACGTGCCGGAAGGCGCGACGCCGAAGGATGGTCCGTCCGCAGGTGTCGCCATGGCAACGGCCATCGTCTCCATCATGACGGGTATTCCCGTCTCGAAGGATGTGGCGATGACCGGTGAGATCACGCTTCGTGGCCGTGTGCTGCCGATTGGTGGGTTGAAGGAAAAGCTGCTCGCAGCGCTTCGCGGCGGCATCAAGAAGGTGCTGATCCCGGAAGAGAACGCCAAGGATCTGGCGGACATTCCGGACAACGTGAAGAACGGTATGGAGATCATTCCGGTATCGCGCATGGGTGAGGTTCTGGAGCATGCTCTGACCCGCAAACCTGAGCCGATCGAGTGGGATGGAAGCATTGAGACGCCGGTCATTGCGACCGTTGAAGGTGTCGATGACGGCAGCCAGACCATCGCTCATTAAGATTTCGAGCGATCTATGGTGCTAAATTAGCACAGAACTTCTGGAAGGCCGGCAGAAATGCCGGCCTTTTTTGTGAAAAGATTACGAGACCTCTTGTTTTTCAGGCGATTCCGTCGCTTTTGGGTGGCGGTGCGCGAATAGAACTCTATTCTGCGCGGACCTGATTTTGAGTCGTTTCATACCACTGAAAGGGATGGAAACATGAACAAGAACGAGCTCGTTTCCGCAGTTGCCGAGAAGGCTGGCCTGTCCAAGGCTGACGCCGCTTCTGCCGTTGACGCCGTATTTGAAACTGTACAGAACGAACTGAAGGCTGGTGGCGACATTCGTCTTGCTGGCTTTGGTAGCTTCAGCGTCAGCCACCGCAAGGCAACCAAGGGCCGCAACCCGGCGACCCGCGAAGAGGTCGATATTCCTGCTCGCAACGTCCCCAAATTCTCCGCAGGCAAGGGCCTGAAGGACGCGGTCAACAGCTGATCCGTCCAGACTTCGTGATTCAACGAAGGCGATTTTTATTTCGATGTTTTGCAAGCCCGGCCTTAGCGCCGGGCTTTCTTTTGCGCCAGCTTGCGTTGCGTTCAGTCCTGTCATACTCCTCTTTCGCCGGTTTTTCCGGCATTCGTTCTCAGGGCGGGGTGAAATTCCCCACCGGCGGTAATGGGGAAGCCTCAAGCCCGCGAGCGCCTGTTCTCCTTGAGATGGCAGGGTCAGCAGATCCGGTGCAATTCCGGAGCCGACGGTCATAGTCCGGATGAAAGAGAATGAGGTCAGGTGACTGCCCCGGAGTGCGAAAGCACATTCGGGAGCGGTTGTGCGTTTTATCGTATCTTTCGCGATGCGGTTCTCGTCGTCCTCATCTGTCCTGATTTATGTTGGTCCTTTTTGATAAGGAAGCATGGCATGAATCAGAGTTCCGTTTCGCTCTTGCGCTCCCGGGCCGTTCTCGGCGCCGGTTTCATGGTTCTGGCGGGTATCGCCTTTGCCGCTATCAACATCATCACCCAAGAGCTTGCGATGACGCTCGGCTTCCCGCCGGCGTCGACAGCCTTTTGGCAATATGGCTTTGCTCTTGTCCTCTCACTGCCTTTACTGATCCGGTTGGGGCTGAGTGCTATGAGGACGGCTTATCCCTTTCGCCATATCATCCGGGTGCTGCTTGCCGCCCTCGGCGTTCAGGCCTGGGTGACGGGGCTTGTTACCGTGCCAATATGGCAAGCGATCGCGCTGGTTATGACGTCGCCTTTTTTCATCATCATTGGGGCGCGCCTCTTTCTCGGGGAAACGGTCGGTCGCGACCGATGGCTGGCGACGCTCACCGGTTTTGTCGGGGCGATGATTATTCTGCAGCCTTGGTCTGACAGCTTCACCATGTCCGCGCTGCTACCGGTTCTTTCGGCACTGCTATGGGGCGGGTCGTCGCTTATCATGAAGAACCTGACCCATCACGAAGCGCCTGAAACCGTGACGGTCTGGCTGCTCGTTTTGTTAACGCCGATCAATGCAGGGCTCGCCGCGGCATCCGGCTTCGCGCTTCCACACGGGCTCAGTCTCTGGCTGCTGCTTGCGGCTGGCTTGCTGACTGCCTTAGGACAATATTTGCTTACGCTGGCTTACAACGCCGCCGACGCTGCCTACGTCCAGCCATTCGACGACCTGAAGCTGCCACTTAACGTCTTTGCGGGCTGGTTTGTCTTTGGCTACGCACCAAGCGGCTATCTCTGGCTGGGCGCTTTTCTTATTCTCTGCGCCTCGCTCTTCCTTATGTTGCGCGAGGCAAGAAAGGAAACACCGGCGGCGTCTTGATGGCAAATTAACGGAAGCCGGTCGCAACGCGTCCGGCAACCTCAGCAAACGCCCACATGTCACGGCACACAGGCGTCGAAGGCATTTTCTTGTCGCCTGTATGAGGCACCAGACAAGATTAAGAATCGCAGTTGATGGACTTTGGATAACCCAAAACAGCGAACGACTTCGAAAATGACAGAATGTTCGCTATCGGACGGGTGAGCACTGGGTTCGGCAACGCGTTCTTTTCTGAATGAAGAGGAAGAGCTTAAGTCTCTAACGCTGCTTGTCCTGATTCTCCGAATCGTACTGAACCCATCGAAAAAAGAAATAGATAGGAAGCGCAATAAGCGCCAAAGTGACGAGGGTGTGTGCTGACATGGTTCATCCCATTACTACGTGTCCTCATCATGAGGACGACGAGATACTTATGAGCTGAAACATCTTTATAATTCTTGAATCGATCTACAGGCGAAACGACCGATTCTGGGACAATTGTATAAGCCAATTGAAGTAGTTTGCATCAATACCACTTTCCATACGGCGGCTTGCCGCAATTGAGTGCATAGCGACATTCAAACTCACTAGCGGCGGTCAAAAGCTTGAAGCCGATAACAGAGCACCATGCCCAAAATATATATTCAAATGGAGAGATAGATGGTGGGCGATGAGAGACTCGAACTCCCGACATCCTCGGTGTAAACGAGGCGCTCTACCAACTGAGCTAATCGCCCTTCGCGTTCTGCGGATCGTGTCCGCCGCGTCGGTGGCCGTGATCTATTCGGATCGAGCGGAAACCGCAAGAGCCTTTGTGAAGTTTTTTTGTTTTTTTCTGAATTTTCGTTGCACATCGGCACTCAAGGACGTCATCGGTCCGCATCATAGGCTAACCTTTCCAGAGACTTATGACCAGGTTGGGTTATTCCTCAAGCGTCACCCTCCCACAGATGGCGCAGGCAATGTCCTCCAGATCGCTCGGACGAACACGTCGGTGCCAGTGCCAAAATGTTGATGTCTCTTAATTGCAGTGATGCTGAGTCATCGGTGGGAAATGGATGCCTGCGTGTTCGAGAGGGCAGGGCAGGCCATTACCCGTCTGTAGCCGGCGCCTTATGAACAAGAATCATGGCAGCCTTCAAAAGAAAATGCCGGGCTGTGGAAAAGACGTGGCTGAGGCATCCGTCCCACTTTTGGCGGATCGCCCCAAAAATCAGGCGTTTGGGAGTCCACGCCTACAGCAAAATGCATAAGCTTATTCTTTTGTCGTGAAACCTGCTTGACACCCCCACACGAACCCCTTAGTTAGCCGCTCAACGAACAGCCGAGGCGGTTCGTGCAGCGGGGTGAAAGCCCCCTGTCAGGAGATGCGGGTGTAGCTCAGTCGGTTAGAGTGCCGGCCTGTCACGCCGGAGGTCGCGGGTTCGAGCCCCGTCACTCGCGCCATTTTTATATACCTCCAATAGCCTGAATTGTATCTTGGAGACGGCAGTTTGCGCTGCGAGATCGATCGGATCTCGCTCCCGTGGAGCCGTCGCATTGTTGCTCCTGAAAGTCCAGTTCCAGTGCCTCGTCGATGTCATAAAACGTTACCGGAGGGCGCAAAATTACGTGACTTTTTAAAAGCGTCTTTCAAACGATTTTTGTCGATGTTTCTTAAGTATTTAGCTATACTTCGAATGATCGATGCACCAGCTGTTTGACGTGACGGTGTCTAATCCGTGGCGGGATTGGCGCGAAAAGGTGCTTAAACCCTTGCAGAGATGGCGCGGCTGCGCTAACCACTGCGGCGTTGCAACACAATTCGGCCCTGCGGAACGTCGGTTCCAAATGGGTGCCCGACACTCGGTCGGGCAAGGAAGAGACAATGACTGAACTCCTCAGTTCCTATATTCCAATCGCAATCTTTATCGGTATCGCACTCGTCATCGGCCTGGCGCTGTTGATCGCGCCTTTCGCGGTTGCTTACAAGAATCCCGATCCTGAGAAGCTTTCCGCATTCGAGTGCGGTTTCAACGCGTTCGACGATGCGCGCATGAAGTTCGACATTCGATTCTATCTCGTTTCGATCCTTTTCATCATCTTCGACCTGGAAGTCGCATTCCTCTTCCCTTGGGCTGTGTCCTTCGGTGAACTCGGCTGGTTCGGCTTTTGGTCCATGATGGTGTTTCTGGCCGTTCTGACCATCGGCTTCATCTATGAATGGAAGAAGGGAGCGCTGGAATGGGCGTAGTTCAAAACGACTCGACGCTTATCGCGCAAAAGCCCAAGGGCATTATCGATCCAGCCACCGGCAAACCGGTTGGTAGTGACGACGCCTATTTCAGCGAAATCAATGACGAGCTGGCCGACAAGGGCTTTCTCGTCACCTCGACCGACGAGCTCATCACCTGGGCGCGCACCGGCTCGCTGATGTGGATGCAGTTCGGTCTTGCCTGCTGCGCCGTCGAAGGTCTCATGCAGGCGTCCGGTCCGCGTTACGACATGGAGCGCTTCGGCGTTGCCCCGCGCGCTTCACCGCGGCAGTCGGACGTGATGATCGTTGCCGGCACGCTCACCAACAAGATGGCGCCAGCACTTCGCAAGGTCTATGACCAGATGCCGGAGCCGCGTTACGTGATCTCCATGGGCTCCTGTGCCAATGGCGGCGGGTATTATCACTATTCCTACGCCGTCGTTCGCGGCTGCGACCGTGTCGTGCCAGTCGACATTTATGTGCCAGGCTGTCCCCCCACGGCCGAAGCGTTGCTTTACGGCGTGCTTCTGCTGCAGAAGAAAATCCGCCGCACAGGCACGATCGAGCGTTAAGGGCAGAGGACTGAAGAATGAGCGAAGCTCTTAACGATTTCGCGGCCTATGTGCAGGAAGCGCGCGGCTCTCTTATTGAGTCGCATGCCATCGCTTATGGCGAGTTGACGCTGAACACGACACCGGAAAGCATCATCGCGCTTCTGACCTTCCTGCGCGACGACGTGCAGTGCAGTTTTGTCAACATCATCGACATTTGCGGCGTTGACTGGCCGCAGCGCGAAAAGCGCTTCGATGTTGTCTATCACCTGCTGTCTCCTCGCCAGAACCTGCGTGTTCGCATCAAGCTTCAAGCGGCGGAAGACGAGGCCGTTCCGTCTGCGACGTCTGTATTCTATGGCGCCGAGTGGTTCGAGCGCGAAGCCTGGGACATGTATGGCATTCCATTCGAAGGCCATTCCGATCTTCGTCGTATCCTCACAGATTACGGCTTCGAAGGTCATCCGCTGCGTAAGGATTTTCCGCTCACCGGTTTTGTAGAAGTGCGCTACGATGACGTCCAGAAACGCGTTCTTTACGAGCCCGTGGAGTTGAAGCAGGAATTCCGCAGCTTCGACTTCCTCTCGCCTTGGGAAGGGACGGATTACGTTCTTCCTGGCGATGAAAAGGCCAAGCAATGAGCGAAGCGATTTCCACAGAGCAGGGACAGTGTCTTTGCGGCGCCGTTCGCGTTGAAGCGACGATCGGCGCCCGGGAAATGGGGGCGTGCCATTGCTCCATGTGCCGTCGCTGGTCCGGCGGTGTTTTCCTCGCTGTTGAATGCCAGTCTGTATCGGTTGAGAACGCAGCCGCGCTCGGCGTGTATTCGTCCTCCGAATGGGGTGAGCGCTGCTTCTGCAAGACGTGCGGCAGCACGGTGATGTGGCGCTCCAAGGATGGCGCGCATTTTGCCGTTTCTGCTCAGCTCTTCAACGACCCGTCCAGCTTCACGCTGGCATCGCAGATTTTCATTGACGAAAAGCCGACAAGCTATTCGTTCGCCGAGGCCACTAAGACCATGACCGGCCCCGAATTCATCGCCATGATCACGTCGGCGGAGCAACACTGATGACTGAACATAACGTTCGCAATTTTACGATCAACTTCGGTCCGGAACATCCGTCCGCGCACGGTGTGCTGCGTCTGGTTCTGGAACTCGATGGCGAAATCGTCGAGCGCGTCGATCCGCATATTGGCTTGCTTCATCGCGGCACGGAAAAGCTGATCGAAGCCAAGACCTATCTTCAGGCTGTCCCATACTTCGACCGTCTCGACTATGTCGCGCCGATGAACCAGGAACACGCCTTTGCGCTTGCTGTCGAACGGCTGCTCGGGCTTGAAATCCCGATGCGCGGCCAGTTGATCCGCGTTCTCTACTCGGAAATCGGCCGCATCCTGTCGCACATCATGAACGTCACGACGCAGGCCATGGACGTAGGCGCCATGACGCCGCCGGTCTGGGGCTTCGAAGAGCGCGAAAAGCTGATGGTGTTTTATGAGCGCGCCTGCGGCGCACGCATGCACGCCGCCTATTTCCGTCCCGGCGGTGTCCACCAGGACATTCCACCGGAACTGGTCGATGATATCGGCAAGTGGTGCGATCCGTTCATCACCGTTCTCGACAATATCGAAGGCCTTCTGACCGACAACCGCATCTACAAGCAGCGTAACGTCGATATCGGCGTTGTGTCGCTGGAAGATGCGTTTGCCTGGGGCTTTACAGGCGTGATGGTTCGCGGTTCGGGCGCTGCCTGGGATCTGCGCCGCGCGCAGCCGTACGAATGCTATTCCGATCTCGAATTTGATATTCCGGTCGGCAAGCATGGCGACTGCTACGACCGATATCTGATCCGCATGCAGGAAATGCGCGAATCGGTGAAGATCATGAAGCAGTGCGTCGAGCTTCTGTCGGGCAAGCATCGCATCGGTGCGGTCTCGGCGCTGGATGGCAAGGTTGTTCCACCGAAGCGCGGTGAGATGAAGCGCTCGATGGAAGCGCTGATCCACCACTTCAAGCTCTACACCGAAGGCTACCACGTGCCGGCTGGCGAAGTGTATGCGGCCGTCGAAGCGCCGAAGGGTGAGTTCGGCGTCTATGTTGTGGCAGATGGCACCAACAAGCCCTACCGCTGCAAGATCCGCGCTCCGGGCTATGCCCACCTGCAGGCGATGGACTTCCTATGCAAGGGTCATCAGCTCGCTGACGTGACCGCTGTGCTCGGCTCTCTCGACATCGTGTTCGGGGAGGTCGACCGCTGATGCGTCTGCCGCTGGCCATATCGGCTTTGCTTGCCGCCACGACACCGCTCTTCGCCCAGACGGCGACAAGCGACGTGTCGTCGGGTGGAAGCGGCGGCAGCTCGACGATCAAGCAGCTGCTGGATTTGGGGTACGAGATCAAGTCTTCGCTCCCAAACGGCAGCAAATTCATTGTGTTTATGCAAAAAGACAAAGCGGCTTACGCTTGCGAGTTCGTCACGGTGGCGAGATCGCGGTGTGAATCGTTAAATTGATGAGGCGTGAGGAAGTATGTCCGTTCGTCGACTAGCCGAAGATCAGTTCCAGCCCGCAAGCTTCGCATTCAATGCGGACAATACGGTGTGGGCGGAAAAGACGATCAAGAAATATCCGGAAGGACGACAGCAGTCCGCGGTCATCCCGCTGCTGATGCGCGCCCAGGAGCAAGACGGCTGGGTCACCCGCGCCGCCATCGAGAAGATCGCCGAGATGCTGGATATGGCCTATATCCGCGTTCTCGAAGTTGCGACTTTCTATACGCAGTTCCAGATCAAGCCAGTGGGCACCAAGGCTCACATCCAGGTCTGCGGCACGACGCCATGCATGCTGCGTGGCTCTGAAGCGCTGATGGATGTCTGCCGCCACAAGATCCATCACGATCCGCTGCATACCAACGAAAGCGGCACGCTCTCTTGGGAAGAGGTTGAATGTCAGGGCGCATGTGTGAATGCGCCTATGGTCATCATTTTCAAGGATGCTTACGAGGATCTGACGCCTGAGCGCCTGGAAGAGATCATTGATGCTTTCGAAGCAGACAAGGGTGATACGATCACGCCCGGTCCTCAGATCGATCGTCATCTGTCTGCACCTGTCGGTCCGCTGACGACGTTGACGGAAGAAACAAAGCCGGATCGCTCCAATCTCGACAAGAAAGAAGAGCCTGCAGCAGATGCTGCGCAGACGCCGCCTTCCAACGCTGCAAAGCCGAAGACGGATACACCGGAAACCGATCCGAAGCTGAAGACGCCGGCGACGGAGCCGAAGGCTGCAGCAGAAAATGCCAAGGCTGCCGATACCAACAGCGATGCCAAGAAGTCGCAGTGAGAGGTTGAACCATGCTGAAAGATCAAGATCGTATCTTTACCAATCTCTACGGCCTCAAGGACAAGTCGCTCAAGGGCAACATGGCACGTGGCCACTGGGATGGCACCAAGCAGATCATCGAAAAGGGCCGTGACTGGATCATCAACGAGATGAAGGCGTCCGGTCTTCGTGGTCGTGGTGGTGCAGGCTTCCCAACCGGCCTGAAGTGGTCCTTCATGCCGAAGGAAAGCGATGGCCGCCCGCATTACCTCGTCGTCAATGCCGATGAGTCCGAGCCCGGTACCTGCAAGGACCGCGAAATTCTGCGCCACGATCCGCATACGCTGATCGAAGGCTGCGTGATTGCTGGTTTCGCCATGGGTGCTCATACCGCTTACATTTATGTGCGCGGCGAATATATGCGTGAGCGCGAAGCGCTTCAGGCTGCAATCGATGAGTGCTATGACGCTGGTCTGCTCGGCGCTAACAACAAGAATGGCTGGGACTTCGATATCTACGTTCACCATGGCGCGGGTGCCTATATCTGCGGCGAGGAAACGGCTCTGCTCGAAAGCCTGGAAGGCAAGAAGGGCCAGCCGCGCCTGAAGCCGCCATTCCCGGCCAATATGGGTCTCTATGGCTGCCCGACCACGGTCAACAACGTGGAATCGATTGCGGTTGCACCGACGATCCTGCGTCGTGGCGCGTCCTGGTTCTCTTCGATCGGCCGCCCGAACAACGTCGGCACCAAGCTCTTCATGGTCTCTGGTCATGTTGAGCGTCCGTGCACCTTCGAAGATGCGCTGGGTCTGTCCTTCAAGGAGCTGATCGAGCGTCACTGTGGTGGCATTCGCGGCGGTTGGGACAATCTTCTGGGCGTCATTCCTGGCGGCGCGTCCTGCCCCATAGTTCGCGGTGAGGACATGAAGGACGCCATCATGGACTTCGACGGCATGCGCGAAGTGAAGTCGTCCTTCGGTACCGGCGGCATGATCGTCATGGACAAGTCCACCGACGTCATCAAGGCGATTGCCCGTATCGCGGCTTTCTTCAAGCATGAGAGCTGTGGCCAATGCACGCCTTGCCGCGAGGGCACCGGCTGGATGTGGCGCGTTCTCGAGCGTATGGTTAAGGGCAACGCGCAGAAGCGCGAAATCGACATGCTGTTCGAAGTGACCAAGCAGATCGAAGGCCACACCATCTGTGCGCTTGGCGATGCTGCCGCGTGGCCGGTTCAGGCGTTGATCCGCAATTTCCGTCCGGAAATCGAAAAGCGCATCGACCAATACACTTACAGGGCCATGGATGACGGCGCTGTAATGGAAGCTGCCGAATAACGCTTAACGCGCGTGACAAGGCATGGGACCGGGTTTCACCGATCCCGCAAATCATTTAAGCATCCGGTCGAATCTCACCGATACGGCAGGATGCGATCGGGATTTGTCGTGGACCGCTTGTTTGGCGGGACGGACAGGCAACAGGACGTAAGTAGAACCATGACAAAGCTCAAGGTTGACGGTAAAGAGATCGAGGTTCCGGATCATTTCACGCTGCTTCAGGCGTGCGAGGAGGCTGGCGCCGAAGTTCCGCGCTTTTGTTTTCATGAGCGTTTGTCGGTAGCCGGTAACTGCCGCATGTGTCTGATCGAGGTGAAGGGCGGACCGCCCAAGCCTGCGGCTTCCTGCGCCATGGGTGTGCGCGATATTCGCGGTGGCCCGAACGGCGAGTTGCCGGAAGTGTTTACCAACACGCCGATGGTCAAGAAGGCCCGCGAAGGTGTGATGGAGTTCCTGCTCATCAACCACCCGCTGGATTGCCCGATCTGCGACCAGGGCGGCGAATGCGACCTGCAGGACCAGGCCATGGCCTTCGGCATTGCCGGTTCGCGCTATTCTGAGAACAAGCGTGCGGTTGAAGACAAATATATCGGCCCGCTCGTCAAGACGGTGATGAACCGCTGCATCCACTGCACGCGCTGCGTCCGTTTCACCACGGAAGTTGCCGGCATTTCCGAACTCGGCCTGATCGGTCGTGGCGAGGATGCAGAAATCACAACCTATCTCGAGCAGGCAATGACCTCCGAGCTGCAGGGCAACGTGGTTGATCTCTGCCCGGTTGGGGCTCTTACCTCCAAGCCTTTCGCCTTCACCGCCCGTCCGTGGGAGCTCGGCAAGACCGAAACCATCGACGTGATGGATGCTCTGGGCTCCGCAATCCGCGTTGACACGCGTGGCCGTGAAGTCATGCGCATTATGCCGCGCGTCAACGAAGCCATCAATGAAGAGTGGATTTCTGACAAGAGCCGCTTCATCTGGGACGGCCTGAAGACACAGCGTCTCGATCGTCCTTACGTCCGTAAAGATGGCCGTTTGCAGGCTGCGACCTGGGGTGAAGCCTTCGGTGCGATCAAGGCTGCCGTTTCGGCCACCACCGGTGAAAAGATCGGCGCCATTGCTGGCGATCTTGCATCCGTCGAAGAAATGTTCGCGCTAAAGTCGCTTCTCGCATCGCTCGGCTCGACGAATATCGATTGCCGCCAGGATGGTACAGCGCTTCATCCGTCGCACGGACGTGCCAGCTACATCTTCAATACGACGATCCAGGGCATCGAAAAGGCAGATGCGCTGCTGATCATCGGCTCAAACCCCCGCTTCGAAGCGGCTATTCTCAACGCTCGCATCCGCAAGCGCTGGCGCCGTGGCGGCTTCCCGATCGGCGTGATCGGTGAAGCAGGCGAGCTGCGTTACGAGTACGAGTACCTGGGTGCCGGCACCGATACGCTGACCGATCTGGTTAATGGCTCAGGAAGCTTCGTTGAGAAGTTGAAGGCTGCCAAGAACCCGATGATCATCGTTGGTCAAGGCGCTCTGACACGCGAAGACGGTGCAGCAATTCTGGCTGATGCTGCAAAGCTCGCCGGAAACATCGGTGCAGTTTCCGACGGCTGGAACGGCTTCTCGGTTCTGCATACTGCAGCCTCGCGCGTCGGCGGTCTCGATCTCGGCTTCGTGCCTGCGGATACGTCCGCAAACGCAGCTTCCATCGTTGCGTCTTCCGACGTGCTCTTCCTGCTCGGTGCGGATGAACTCGATCTTTCGGCCAAGGCCGCAAAGCTCACCGTCTACATCGGTTCGCATGGTGACAGTGGCGCGATGAATGCCGACGTCATCCTGCCGGGTGCTGCCTATACCGAAAAATCAGGTATTTGGGTCAACACAGAAGGCCGCGTTCAGCTCGGCAACCGCGCAGGCTTTGCTCCTGGCGAAGCGCGTGAAGACTGGGCGATCCTGCGTGCCCTTTCCGATGTTCTCGGCAAGAAGCTGCCATTCGACAGCCTGTCCGGCCTGCGTGCGCAGCTTTACATCGCGCACCCGCACTTTGCGGATACCGATGAGATTGCTGCGGGCAATGTTCACGACCTGACGGGGTTGTCCGGCAAGACCGGCACTCTTAACAAGGCGGCCTTCGCGACGCCGGTTAAGGATTTCTATTTGACGAACCCGATTGCGAGAGCGTCCGCCGTAATGGCCGAATGTTCCGCATTGGCCCGCAACAACTTCAAGGCTGCGGCAGAGTAAGGGTAGGGGATTATGGACTCGTTTTTCTGGAGCTATGTCTGGCCAGCGCTGATTATTGTGGGCCAGTCTCTGCTGCTTCTCGTTATACTTCTGGTCGCGATCGCGTTCCTGCTTCTGGCTGACCGCAAGATCTGGGCTGCCGTGCAGCTGCGCCGCGGCCCGAACGTCGTGGGCCCTTTCGGTCTCTTCCAGTCCTTCGCCGACCTTTTGAAGTTCATCCTCAAGGAGCCGGTTATTCCATCCGGCGCCAACAAGGCCGTCTTCCTGCTGGCACCCCTTGTCGCTGTGACGCTGGCACTTGCCACCTACGCTGTCATCCCGTTCAACCAGGGCTGGGTTGTCGCCAACATCAATGTCGGCATTCTTTATATCTTCGCGATTTCGTCGCTTGAAGTGTATGGCATCATCATGGGTGGCTGGGCGTCTAACTCCAAATATCCGTTCCTCGGCGCGCTTCGTTCCGCGGCGCAGATGGTATCCTACGAAGTCTCGATCGGGCTCGTGATCGTCACTGTTCTGCTCTGCGTCGGTTCGCTGAATTTGACGGACATCGTCAATGCGCAGCATTCCGGTATCGGCACGTCGCTCGGTTTGCCGGCGTCGTTCCTGGATTGGCACTGGCTGCCGCTCTTCCCGATGTTCATCGTCTTCTTCATTTCGTCGTTGGCCGAAACCAATCGTCCACCGTTCGATCTGCCGGAAGCGGAATCGGAACTTGTAGCCGGTCACATGGTGGAGTATGGCTCCACCCCGTACATGATGTTCATGCTGGGCGAATACGCCGCCATCGTTCTGATGTGCTGCCTAACGACCATTCTCTTCCTTGGCGGCTGGCTGCCGATCGTTGATGTTTGGTTCCTGAACTGGGTCCCGGGCATTGTCTGGTTCGCACTGAAGGGCGTCATGGTGTTCTTCATGTTCGGTCTGGTGAAGGCATTCGTCCCGCGTTACCGCTATGACCAGTTGATGCGTCTTGGCTGGAAGGTCTTCCTTCCGCTGTCGCTCGCCATGGTCGTGATTGTTGCATTCGTACTCAAGCTGACGGCAGGGGCATAATGATGTCCGAACTCCTCGCTTGCAGATTTGGAGGTTGAGATGGCCAGTCTTTCCCAAGCCGTCAATTCGCTGTTCCTTAAGGAATTCGTTGGCGCGATCTTTTTGACCATGCGCCACTTCTTCAAACAGAAGGCAACGGTGAACTATCCTTTTGAAAAGGGTCCCGTCAGCCCGCGTTTTCGCGGCGAGCACGCGCTGCGTCGCTACCCGAACGGTGAAGAACGCTGCATCGCCTGCAAGCTGTGCGAAGCGATCTGTCCCGCTCAGGCGATCACCATCGAGGCCGGACCGCGCCGCAACGATGGCACGCGCCGCACGGTTCGTTACGACATCGACATGGTAAAGTGCATCTATTGCGGCTTCTGCCAGGAAGCCTGCCCGGTGGACGCGATCGTTGAAGGCCCTAATTTCGAGTTTGCGACGGAAACCCGAGAAGAACTCTATTTCGACAAGCAGAAGCTTCTCGACAATGGTGATCGCTGGGAGCGCGAAATCGCGCGCAACCTCGCTTTGGATGCGCCTTATCGCTAAGGCTTACTCCATGTCTTCGGAGTTTCACTCCGGGGATGGCAAAAGATGAAATGCCTGTCGGCGATCGCTGGCGGGAACGAAACGGGCAGGGCGGTCTGGAGGCCGCTTTTGCCCGGTGAGGACAAAAAGGCACCAACATGGGTCTGCACGCTGTATTCTTCTACATATTCGCTTTCGTCGCCGTGGCGTCTGCATTTCTGGTCATCGCTTCCAAGAACCCGGTTCACTCGGTTCTTTTCTTGATCCTGACCTTCTTCAACGCGGCCGCGCTCTTCCTGCTGACGGGTGCCGAGTTCCTTGGCATGATCCTGCTGGTCGTTTATGTCGGCGCTGTGGCGGTGCTGTTCCTCTTCGTCGTCATGATGCTGGATGTCGATTTCGCCGAGCTGCGTTCCGGCGTGCTGCAATACGCTCCGATCGGCGCTCTTATCGGTGTGATTCTTGCGGCAGAACTGATCATTGTCATCGGGGGCAGCGTGCTCAACCCGCAGGCGGCCAAGTCCATCACCATGCCGATCCCCAATCCTCTTGAGCGCGCCAATACCGCAGCCCTGGGTGACGTGCTTTATACGAACTACGTCTACTTCTTCCAGCTGGCAGGTCTCGTACTGCTGGTGGCCATGATCGGCGCCATCGTGCTGACGCTGCGTCACCGCACCGACATCAAGCGTCAGGACATTTCAACCCAGGTCGCCCGCGATCCTAAGACCGCCGTTACGACGGTCAAGGTCAAGCCGGGTCAGGGCCTCTGAGGCGCGAACGGATCCAAGGAATATAGAATATGGAAATCGGTCTTTCCCATTACCTGACGGTCAGCGCGATCCTCTTTACGATCGGCATCTTCGGTATCTTCCTCAACCGCAAGAACGTTATCGTCATCCTCATGTCGATCGAACTCATCCTTCTGGCTGTCAATCTTAACATGGTTGCCTTTTCCTGGGTGCTGAACGATATCGTCGGCCAGGTCTTCGCCCTGTTCATTCTGACTGTTGCGGCTGCTGAAGCGGCCATCGGTCTTGCAATACTCGTAGTCTTCTACCGCAACCGCGGATCGATCGCCGTGGAAGACGTCAATATGATGAAGGGCTGATAAGGCTATGATCTACAAGGCTATCGTCTTTCTTCCGCTGATCGGCTTCCTGATCGCTGGTCTTTTCGGCCGATCCATCGGCGCCAAGGCCTCGGAATATGTCACCACCGGTCTGATGATCGTGGTCGCGGTTCTCTCCTGGATCGTCTTCTTCGACGTCGCGCTTCTGACCCATGAGACCGGCGAGGTCATCAAGGTGCCGGTACTGCGCTGGATCCAGTCCGGCGGCATCGACGTCGAATGGGCGTTCCGCATCGACACGCTGACCGCGGTTATGTTCGTCGTGGTCAACACGGTGTCCTGTCTCGTGCATCTGTACTCCATCGGGTACATGCATCATGATCCGCATCGTCCGCGTTTCTTCGCCTATCTGTCGCTCTTTACCTTCGCCATGCTGATGCTGGTGACCTCCGACAACCTGCTGCAGATGTTCTTCGGCTGGGAAGGAGTTGGTCTGGCGTCCTATCTGCTGATCGGTTTCTGGTTCAAGAAGCCGTCTGCATCGGCTGCTGCCATGAAGGCTTTCATCGTCAACCGCGTCGGTGACTTTGGCTTCATCCTTGGCATCTCCGGTCTCTTCGTTCTGTTCGGTTCGATCAATTTCGAAACGATCTTCGCAACGGCCGGTTCTTATCTGCCTGCCGATGGCGCGGCCGCCACGGAAACGGTGATCAACCTCTTCGGCATGCAGTTGGACAAGGCCCACGCAGTTACCGCCGTCTGCCTTCTGCTGTTCATGGGCTCTATGGGTAAGTCTGCGCAGTTCCTGCTGCACACCTGGCTCCCTGACGCCATGGAAGGCCCGACCCCCGTTTCGGCTCTTATCCATGCTGCAACCATGGTGACCGCGGGCGTCTTTTTGGTGGCGCGCATGTCGCCGATCTTCGAACTGTCTCCGACCGCGCTCACCTTCGTCACGCTGATTGGCGCAATTACCGCCTTCTTTGCCGCGACCGTCGGTTTGGTGCAGAACGATATCAAGCGCGTTATCGCCTACTCGACCTGCTCGCAGCTCGGCTACATGTTCGTGGCGCTTGGCGTTGGCGCATATGGCGCCGCCGTCTTCCACCTCTTCACCCACGCCTTCTTCAAGGCGCTGCTGTTCCTTTGCGCCGGTTCGGTCATCCACGCTGTGGATGGAGAGCAGGACATGCGTTACATGGGTGGTCTTCGTAAGCACATCCCGATCACCTTCTGGACGATGACTGTTGGCACGCTTGCTCTGACGGGCGTTGGTATTCCTGGAACGATGATCGGCTTTGCCGGCTTCTTCTCCAAGGACGTGATTATCGAATCCTCCTTTGCGTCGCATAGCCCGCTTGCTGGTTTCGCCTTCACGCTTCTGGTCGTCGCAGCGCTCTTCACCAGCTTCTACTCCTGGCGTCTGGCCTTCATGACATTCTTCGGCAAGCCGCGCGCTTCTGCGGACGTCATGCATCACGTCCATGAATCGCCGATGGTAATGCTGATCCCGCTCTTTGTCCTGACAGTGGGCGCTATCTTTGCCGGTGTCGTGTTTGAAGGCTACTTCTTCGGCCCCGAATATGCGGAATTCTGGAAGGGCGCGCTATTTACGCTTCCGTCCAACGAAATTCTCGAAGAGTTCCACCACGTGCCGCTCTGGGTCAAGTGGAGCCCCTTCATCGCCATGCTTCTCGGTTTCGTCACCGCCTGGTACTTCTACATCAAGTCGCCACAGACGCCGAAGCGTCTGGCAGAGACCCATCGTGGCCTCTACCAGTTCCTTCTGAACAAGTGGTACTTCGACGAACTCTATGACTTCCTCTTTGTTCGCTCCGCGAAGGCGCTTGGCCGCTTCCTGTGGAAGAAGGGCGATGTGGCTGTCATTGATGCCTATGGCCCCAACGGTATTGCAGCGCGCGTGGTTGACGTGACCAACCGTGTCGTCCGTCTGCAGTCCGGTTACCTTTATCACTATGCTTTCGCGATGCTGATCGGCATCGCAGCACTAGTCACCTGGATGATGCTCGGGAGTGCCCTCTGATGACCGATTGGCCCATTCTTTCAACGGTCACCTTCCTGCCGCTCGTCGGCGTGGTGCTCCTGCTTCTGACGAATGAAAACGGCCCGTTCGGGCGCCGCAACATTCTCAACGTCTCGCTTCTGACGACGGTGTTCACCTTCATCGTCTCGCTCTTGATCTGGGTCGGCTTCGACAATTCGAACCCCGGCTTCCAGATGGTCGAGAAGCACAACTGGTTCGGCAGCATCGCTGCCTACCATCTGGGCGTTGACGGCATCTCCATGCTCTTCGTCATCCTGACGACGTTCCTCATGCCCTTCTGCGTTCTTGCAAGCTGGGATTCGATCGAGAAGCGCCTTAAGGAATACATGATCGCCTTCCTTCTTTTGGAAGTCGTCATGATCGGCGTGTTCGTGGCGCTTGATACCGTTCTCTTCTACGTGTTCTTCGAAGCAACGCTGATCCCGATGTTCATCATCATCGGCGTGTGGGGCGGCAAGGATCGCGTCTATGCGTCCTACAAGTTCTTCCTCTACACGCTTCTGGGTTCCGTTCTGACCATGCTCGCTATCATGGCGATGTACTGGCAGGCTGGCACGACAGATATGACCGAGCTTCTGAAGCACGGCTTCCCGGCTGGCATGCAGACGTGGCTCTGGCTGGCCTGCTTCGCAGCCTTCGCGGTGAAGATGCCGATGTGGCCCGTCCACACCTGGCTTCCTGATGCGCACGTTCAGGCGCCGACCGCAGGCTCTGTCATCCTGGCTGGCGTCATGCTGAAGCTCGGTGGCTACGGTTTCATCCGCTTCTCGCTGTCGATGTTCCCGCTGGCATCCGAACACTTCGCACCCTTCGTCTTCACGCTGTCGGTCCTTGCCATCATCTACACCTCTCTGGTGGCAATGATGCAGGAAGACATCAAGAAGCTGATCGCCTACTCCTCGGTCGCCCATATGGGTTACGTGACGATGGGTATCTTCGCCGCCAATGTGCAGGGTCTGCAGGGTGCGATCTTCCAGATGTTGTCGCACGGTATCGTATCGGGTGCGCTCTTCCTCTGCGTCGGCGTCGTCTATGACCGTCTCCACACCCGCGAGATCGCGGCTTATGGCGGCCTCGTCAACAACATGCCTAAATATGCTGTGGCCTTCATGGTCTTTACGATGGCCAATGTCGGTCTGCCTGGCACCTCTGGCTTCGTCGGCGAATTCCTGACGATCGTCGGTGTCTTCCGCGCCAACACCTGGGTGGCACTCTTTGCCGCAACCGGCGTCATTCTCTCTGCATCCTATGCTCTGTGGCTCTACCGCCGCGTCATCTTCGGTGCGCTTGAGAAGGAAAGCCTGAAGGCGATGCTCGATCTCAACACCCGTGAGAAGGTAATCCTTTATCCGCTCGTGGTGCTGACGATCTTCTTCGGCGTCTACCCGGCACCGGTCTTCGATGCGACGGCGGCATCGGTAGATCTCGTGATCAATAATTATACAGCCGCATTGCAGGCAGCGCAGAATGTTGCGCTTTCTCTGAACTGACGACAGGACCCGTGGGATATGACCGCTGAACTTCTTTTTGCCAGTCTGCGCATCGCGACGCCCGAACTGATCCTTGCGATCGGTGCGCTGGCGCTGCTCATGATCGGCGTCTTCTCCGGCGACAAGTCGACCAACACTGTGACGGGTCTTGCCGTCGCGCTTTTGGTTGTCGTCGGCCTGTGGATCATCTTCGCCCCTGCAAGCGGCCTGGCCTTCGGCGGCGTTTACGTCGCCGATGCCTTCGGCAACTTCATGAAGATCCTGGCGCTGATCGGCTCGATCGTCGCCATGATCCTTTCGGTCGGCCACAGCCGCGTGGAGCCGATCGGCCGCTTCGAATATCCGGTGCTTCTGGTTCTGGCGACGCTCGGCATCCTGCTGATGATTTCCGCCAACAACCTGATTTCGCTTTATATGGCACTCGAGCTTCAGTCGCTGGCGCTCTACGTCATCTGCGCGATCAACCGCGAAAGCCTGCGCTCGACAGAGGCCGGTCTGAAGTACTTCGTTCTCGGCGCACTGTCTTCCGGCATGCTGCTTTACGGCATGTCGCTGGTTTATGGCTTTACCGGCAACACCGGCTTCCAGGAAATCGCAACCGTTCTTTCCTCCGAAACCCGTTCGCTCGGCCTCGTCTTCGGTCTGGTCTTCGTGCTGGCCGGTCTGGCGTTCAAGATTTCCGCCGTGCCGTTCCACATGTGGACGCCGGACGTCTATGAAGGCGCGCCGACCCCCGTGACTGCGTTCCTTGCCGCCGCTCCAAAAATCGGCGCCATGGCGATCTTCGTTCGCATCGTCGTTGACGCGTTCCAGCCTGTCTTCACCGACTGGCAGCAGATCGTCGTCTTCGTGTCGATCGCCTCGATGCTGCTTGGCTCGTTCGCTGCCATTGGTCAGAAGAACATCAAGCGCCTGATGGCCTACTCGTCGATCGGTCACATGGGCTATGCTCTTGTCGGTCTTGCCGCAGGTACGCAGGATGGTGTTGCAGGCGTGTTGATCTACATGGCTGTCTACATGGGCATGACGCTCGGTACCTTCGCCTGCATTCTGGCCATGCGTCGCAAGGAAGTCGGCAATGTCGAGAATGTCGATGATCTGGCTGGTCTGTCTTCGACAAACCCGTTCATGGCTCTGGTGCTGACGGCTCTGATGTTCTCACTGGCAGGTATCCCACCGCTCGCAGGCTTCTTCGGCAAATACTACGTCTTCCTGGCTGCCATCGAAGCCAAGCTCTATGCCCTGGCCGTGATCGGCGTGATCGCATCCGTCGTCGGTGCCTATTACTATCTGCGCATCGTCAAGGTCATGTGGTTCGACGAGGCCAAGGGTGGGTTTGAAAAGGCTGCGGGCGAGCTACGGATCGTTTACGCATTATCGGGTCTCTTCGTCGTTGCCTTCATCTTCTTCGGTGGCATGCTCGGTAACGCCGTGACAGCTGCGGCGAAGACGTTCTTTTGAGCGAAAACCTTATGAAACAGCGCCGGTTGTCGCTCGATGACTTCCGGCACGAGGCATTGGTGGAAACATCTTCCACCAATGTCGAATGCCTCGCCCGGGCGCGCTCGGGCGACAGCGGCAATCTCTGGATAACCGCTATTCGCCAGACTGGCGGCAAGGGCCGCCGCGGTAGGCCATGGGTCTCTGAAGCTGGCAATCTCTACGCGTCTCTTCTTTTGATCGATCCCGCACCGATGGAACAGCTCGGTTCATTGCCGCTTGCCTTTGCGCTCGCCGTCCATCGTGCGATCCGCGTCGTTTTGCCGTTTGGTGGCGCTTCACTGGAAATCAAATGGCCGAATGATATTCTCATTGGCAGAATGAAGACCTGCGGAATTCTCATGGAGGCTGAGCAGTTGTCAGATGGTCGCCGCGCGATCGTCATCGGCATCGGCATCAACATTGCCCATAAACCGGATAACCCTCTTTATCCCGTCACCATGCTTTCCGAGCATGGCGCGTCCTGCGGACCGGACGAACTGTTTGCCCACCTCTATCGTGAGACGGCTGAGGTTCTCGCCGTCTGGAACGAAGGCCGTGGCGTGACCGAGGTCATGCGGGATTGGCGTGCAGCCGCTTGCGGAATTGGCGAACACATCACCGTCAACTTTCCCGACCACTCCATCGGCGGGCGTTTTGCAGGAATAGATGATCAAGGTTTTCTGTTGCTGGATGAGGACGATGGCCCCAGACGGGCGATCGCCGCTGGCGATGTATTTTTCGGCTGAAGTACGGCGCGCTCGATGCGTGCCACTTTGGTCTTCGAGTTTGGAGCATCCCTGTCGCTCGTGAAATCAGGGCGTTCATCCGGTCCGCGTCGGCCCGGTATTTCGACGTTTCGATAAGTCCGGCGCGGTCAGTGCAATCGGGAGCGCAGTTTTGAACCCGCGCCCATTGCACATTGCAGATTGGATAAAGACATGTCTCAACAAGACGAACTGGTTTTCCTGCCGCTTGGCGGCGTGGGCGAAATCGGCATGAACCTCGCCCTTTATGGTTATGGTCCTGCTGCCAAACGGCAATGGATCATGGTGGACTGCGGCGTGACCTTTGCAGGCCTCGATCTGCCTGGCGTTGATCTCGTGCTGCCCGATATCCGCTTCATCGAAGCGCAACGGGAAAACCTCAAAGGTATCATTATCACCCACGCCCATGAGGACCATTACGGCGCGCTGAACGATCTGTGGCCGGGTCTCAATGTGCCTGTTTACGCCTCCGGCTTCACCGCGGGTATGCTGGAAGCCAAGCGCAACTATGAGGGCACGCGCGCGGAAATCCCGATTTCGCCATTCAAAGCGGGCGATCGCATCAATCTCGGTCCGTTCGAGATCGAGGCCATCGGCGTCAACCACTCGATCCCTGAACCCATGTCACTCGTCATCCGCACTCCGCTTGGCAATGTGGTCCATACCGGTGACTGGAAGATCGATCATGCGCCGTCTTTGGGGCCGCTGACAGATGAAGCTCGTTTCCGCGCCATCGGGGAGGAGGGGGTGCTGGCGCTGCTCTGCGACAGCACCAATGCTGTTCGTGACGGTGTTTCTCCCTCGGAAGAGCAGGTTTCAGAAGGGCTTCGTCAAATCATCGAGAATGCCGAGGGCCGCGTCGCAATCACGACTTTCTCCTCCAATGTCGGCCGTATTCGATCCATTGCGCAGGCGGCGGAGCGCGCTGGTCGGGAAGTACTGCTCCTCGGCTCGTCACTCAAGCGGGTCGTCAATGTTTCGCAGGATCTCGGCATTATGGAAGGCATCAAGCCGTTCCTGGCTGAAGATGAATACGGCTATATTCCTCGGGACAAGGTTGTGGTCATCCTCACCGGCTCGCAAGGTGAGCCGCGTGCAGCACTTGCCAAGTTGTCCCGCGATGAAATGCGCAATGTAGCGCTCGCCAAGGGCGACACGGTCGTCTTTTCCTCGCGTGCTATACCTGGCAACGAAAAGGCCATTCTCGATATCAAGAACGGTCTGATAGAGCAGGGCATCCACATCATCACCGATAACGAGGCTCTGGTTCACGTCTCTGGCCACCCGCGCCGCAACGAGCTTTTGCGCATGTATGAGTGGACCAAGCCGAAGATCCTCGTGCCTGTGCATGGCGAAGCAGCACATCTCGTGGCCCAGAAGGAACTGGCGGAGCAGGCCGGTATCAAGCAGGTTCCAAAGGTGCGCAACGGCAATATTCTTCGTTTGGCACCTGGACCGGCGGAGGTGATCGACGATGCGCCGCACGGACGCATTTTCAAGGATGGTCGTCTTGTCGGCGACTTCGAGGAAATGGGTATCGGTGATCGCCGCAAGCTTTCCTTCGCAGGTCACGTCTCGGTCAATGTCGTTCTGGACAGCCGCTACGATTTTCATGGCGATCCGGACGTGGTTCCTTTCGGTCTTCCTGAATTTGACGACGAAGGCGAGGCAATGGAAGACACGCTCTACGATGCCGTCCTCGGTGCCATTGAAAGCATCCCGCGCGCTCGCCGCAAGGATCTGGACCTGCTGCGCGAAGCGGTCCGTCGCGCCGTGCGCGCCGCCGCCAATCAGACATGGGGCAAAAAGCCGATCGTCACGGTATTCGTGACGAAGATTTGACGATAAGTTCGGTGATGCGCGTTGGGATAAACGCGCATCACCGACGATGTCAGCGTCTTAGATGATGTTCGGCCAGGAAATTGGGAGGATGACCATGCTCGGACGGATCAATCACATTGCGATCGCTGTCCCCGACCTTGCGGCGGCAACCACCACCTATCGCGATGTCCTGGGCGCTGCTGTCTCGCAGGTGCAGACTTTGCCCGAACATGGGGTGCGCGTCGTGTTCGTCAACCTGCCCAACAGCAAGGTCGAACTGCTTGAGCCATTGGACGGCAACTCGCCCATCGCAGCATTTATGGAAAAGAATCCGTCCGGCGGCATGCACCACATCTGTTACGAAGTGGAAGATATCATCTCTGCCCGCGACAGTTTGAAGGCCGCCGGCGCACGCGTTCTCGGCAATGGAGAACCGAAGATAGGCGCCCATGGAAGGCCTGTGCTCTTCCTTCACCCGAAGGATTTCTGCGGTACGCTGGTGGAGTTGGAAGAGAGTTGAACGAGGGTTTGTTTCGAAAACTAACGTCTGCGCCGGGAGTACCAAGCGCATGATGAGATCCACAGAGGACGCTCTATCCTCTTCAATCTGACGATGCCCCCGAAAATCGATTCCGATTCTGGGGCTTGTGTTGTAGGAATCGTTTACTAGCTGCTCCGTCTGCTTCCAGCGTGTTTCCAGCACCATGAGGAGACGAGGAACGCCGGTTCTTCAAGGGGGAGGTTCCAAATGCCGTGGTTGTCGGTCGTTGCTGTTTTTTTCATCGTCTGGTGGACGGTTCTGTTTGTCGTGCTGCCGATTGGCCTTAGAACCCAGATGGATGACGGCGACGTGACGCTGGGCACAGTGGCGAGCGCGCCTAGTCGTTTCCAAGGCGCCAAAATCCTGATCCTCACGACCCTGATCTCGATATTGCTCTGCGCACTCTGGTATGGCGTCACCTTGTACTTTGGTGTCAGCCTTGATGATTTGCCACGTATCATTCCCGTTTATGATTGATCTTATGAGATGGAGCGGGGGCTGGTGTCCGTATAGGCGTCAGTGTCCGTCATACGAATGTTACATTTCTGTGGGCGAGATTCGCACATCCGCCAAAAGCAAAAGCTGTTTGATCAGGTCTCGGCAACCAACTCGCTGAAATAACACGGATTTTAGAGCAAAAAAAAACAAGGCGGTTAGGCCTTGTTTTTCAGTTTCGCGTGATCTGTTTCCGTTTCCGGGGCAGCGAACAAGCGCGCCTAAGATCTCATCCTCCCAAGACTGACCGCGAAGACGGCAGAAATTTAAACTTCCTGCCTCTTTTGTAAGCTGAAACTAGCCCAAAGATTCCACTTTGTCACCACGTTTTTTGCAATTTTGTTACAGTGGGCAAAAAATTTCCCCACGAACATTATGTCGCAGGTCACCCGCAAAATTATTTCGCCTGAAACCGTGCAGTGACGAAAGACCTATTCTCACGTTCATGTGAATGCTGTTTAGAGCGCCCCGATCGAGCGGGTTTCCTTCTGATGGAGAAACGGTTATGTACGGCGGAAATATCCTTTAATTCTGGCGATTCCCAGTAGATGGCGGGTCGCCGCACCCAGGAAATAGTCATGCGTCTCAGCCGTTATTTTTTGCCCATCCTGAAGGAAAATCCCAAGGAAGCTGAAATTGTTTCTCACCGCCTCATGCTGCGTGCAGGGATGATCCGTCAGCAGAGCCAGGGCATCTATTCCTGGCTGCCGCTGGGCAAGCGGGTGATGGACAAGGTGAACCGCATCATTCGTGAGGAGCAGGACAGGTCCGGCGCAGTAGAGCTGTTGATGCCAACGCTACAATCGGCTGAGCTCTGGCAGGAGAGCGGTCGATATGACGATTACGGCAAGGAAATGCTGCGCATCAAGGACCGCCAGGATCGTCAGATGTTGTATGGCCCCACGAACGAGGAGATGATCACGGACATCTTCCGCTCCTATGTGAAGTCCTACAAGAACCTGCCGCTGAACCTCTACCATATCCAGCTGAAATTCCGCGACGAAGTGCGTCCTCGTTTCGGCACGATGCGTTCGCGCGAGTTCTTGATGAAGGATGCCTACTCCTTCGATTTGACGAAGGAAGCCGCGATCCACTCCTATAACAAGATGTTTGCAGCCTATCTGCGCACCTTCTCGCGCCTTGGCCTGCGCGCAATTCCGATGCGCGCCGATACTGGCCCGATCGGCGGCAATCACAGCCACGAATTCATCATTCTGGCAGACACCGGTGAATCGGAAGTCTTCTGCCACAAGAGCTTCCTGGAGCAGGGCATTCCCGGAGATGATACCAATTTCGATGACGTTGCCGGTCTGCAGAGCATTTTCGATACATGGACGGCAGACTATGCCGCAACGTCCGAAATGCACGACGAAGCTGCCTTCAACGCAATTCCCGAGAGCGACCGTCTTTCTGCTCGCGGCATCGAAGTTGGCCACATCTTCTACTTCGGGACCAAATATTCCGAGCCGATGGGTGCCAAGGTTCAGGGGCCTGACGGCAAGGAACATCCCGTCCACATGGGATCCTATGGCATCGGACCGACACGCCTTGTTCCCGCCATCATTGAAGCCTCGCATGACGAGAACGGAATCATCTGGCCGGCGTCGGTTGCGCCTTTCGATGTCGTCATCATCAATATGAAGGCTGGTGATGCGGCCTGCGACGGGGCTTGCGAAAAGCTTTATTACGCGCTGTCCAATGCCGGTAAGGATGTTCTTTACGACGATACGGATGACCGCGCGGGCCAGAAGTTCGCGACGGCCGATCTCATCGGCGTGCCTATGCAGATCATCGTCGGCCCACGCAGCATTGCTGCCGGCGAGGTCGAGGTGAAGGACCGCAAAACCGGCGCACGTGAGAACGTGACGGTGGAAGCCGCAATGAACAGAGTTCTCGGCTGAAAGGCCGACAAGGAGTAGACATGGCAAAAGCCGAGGCTGACAACGGTGCTGTGGCATCCGTGAAGGATGGGGCGGCACGGCCGTTTTCGGCTTTCGAGCGCATGGTGGCCTGGCGCTACCTGCGTTCGCGCCGTAAGGAAGCATTCATATCTGTCATTGCAGGCTTCTCCTTCGTCGGCATTATGCTCGGCGTTGCGACGCTGATCATCGTCATGGCCGTCATGAATGGTTTCCGCACCGAGCTGATTTCCCGTATTTTGGGAATCAACGGTCACATGATCGTTCAGCCGATCGACCAGCCCTTCAACAATTATGATGAACTGGCGAAGAAGTTTGCCGGAGTGCCGGGCGTGACGATGGCCTTGCCGCTCGTGGAAGGCCAGACGCTGGCATCTGGTCGCAACGGTGCGGGCAGTGGCGCCCTAGTCCGGGGCGTGCGGCCCGAAGATCTCGAAAAGATCAAGGAAATTTCTACCAACGTCAAAGCTGGCGATCTCGTCGGCTTCATGTCAGGGCAGGGTGTTCTGGTTGGTTCAAGGCTAGCCGCGCAGCTTGGCGTGACAGTAGGGGACCAGATTACGCTCATTTCACCGGAAGGTGACGTGACACCCATGGGTGTCAATCCTCGCGTGAAGTCCTATCCGATCTCCGGTGTTTTCGAGATCGGCATGTCGGAATATGACGCCTCGATGATCTATATGCCGCTTTCGGAAGCGCAGCTCTATTTCAATTCGGAAGGCATCGTCCAGTCGATCGAGCTTTTCGTCAGCCATCCGGACGATGTCGATGGTATCCGACCTCTGGTGGAGGCTGCTGCCGGTCGCCAAGTCTATATCACCGACTGGCGACAGCGGAACCAGACTTTCTTCTCCGCCCTGCAGGTGGAGCGCAACGTCATGTTCATGATCCTGACACTGATCGTTCTGGTCGCGGCGCTCAACATCATTTCCGGCCTTATCATGCTGGTGAAGGACAAGGGCAGCGATATCGCCATCCTGCGCACAATGGGTGCGACTTCGGGCGCTGTCATGCGCATCTTTTTCATGACAGGTGCGGCTATCGGTATCGTCGGCACATTTGCGGGCGTGGCGCTTGGCGTTGTCGTGTGTCTCAATGTGGAATCGATCCGCCAGTTCTTCTCATGGATCAGCGGCACGGTTCTGTTCGATCCGCAGCTTTATTTCCTCAGCCAGCTTCCAGCTGAGATGGCTTTGAGCGAGACGATCACGGTCATCGTCATGGCGCTGACTTTGTCCTTCCTGGCAACGATCTTCCCCGCTTGGCGTGCGTCGAAGCTAGATCCTGTCCAGGCCCTGAGATATGAATAAGGACCGGCCTCGCACCATGGCAAAAAAAATGGCTTTACAGCTCTCCGGCGTGGAACGGACCTACGGTCAGGGGGAGACGAGTCTCTCCATTCTGAAAGACGCAAATTTCGAGCTGAGAAGCGGTGAGATCGTCGCGCTTGTCGCGCCCTCCGGAACGGGGAAATCGACGCTTCTGCATCTGGCCGGTCTGCTCGAGCACCCAGATGCGGGCGAGGTGTTCATCAATGGCAAGCCATGCGGCACGCTGTCTGATGAGGAGCGCACGTCGATCCGCCGCAGCGACATCGGCTTCGTCTATCAGTTCCACCACTTGCTGCCGGAATTCTCGGCGCTTGAAAACATCATGATGCCGCAAATGATCGCGGGTCTCGCTCCGAAGGAAGCGCAGGTTCGTGCCAAGGCGCTGTTGGATTATATGCGCATCGGCCACAGGGCGGAACATCGCCCGGCTGAACTGTCGGGCGGCGAACAGCAGCGTGTGGCGATCGCGAGAGCGGTTGCCAATGCCCCGCTTCTGCTGCTGGCAGACGAGCCGACAGGCAATCTCGATCCTGAAACGGCATCCTATGTCTTCGATGCTCTGGAAGCACTTGTGCGCCAGTCCGGTCTTGCCGCGCTGATTGCAACGCACAATCACGATCTGGCCGCACGCATGGACCGCCGCGTTACCTTGAGCGAAGGCAAGATCGTCGAATTCTAACACTCAGAGTGTCTGTCAACCGCACAGGCTGATTCATGACAGGAACCCCGTCTGACCCTTCAGGCGGGGTTTTGTTTTGCCAATGATTCGATCGGCGGAACCCGGACGAGTCTGCGCACGTTGGCAATAGGACAGTCCGAAGAAATCTGTTGACATGGAAACAAAATGAGAACAAAGTTGGAACATAACAAGTAAGGAGAGACAAATGACTGATTTCATCCGTGACCTTGCCGCCTTCACGTCCATCGCTGTGTTCGTTGCCAGCTTCTCGGTTATCCTCACATCCATGTGAGTTTCGACCCTTCGGTATCTTGACGATTGCAGTGTACGGACACCCGTTCGCGGTGGACTTTGCCGCCCGAAGGGACCAAAATAAGCCCGATTCAGAAATGACAGGAATGCGGGCAAAATGGACGATAATCTTGACGGGCAGAACCTTTCGGGCGTGCTCTTGGAATCTCCCGGCTTCGTGCATCTTCGAGTCCATTCTGCCTATTCGCTGCTTGAAGGCGCGCTTCCTCTTAAAAAGATCATGGCAAAAGCTGTTGGCGATTCTCAGCCCGCTATTGCCATCACTGATACAAACAACCTTTTTGTTGCGCTGGAATTCTCGGAGAAGGCGCGAGACGAAGGACTGCAGCCGATCATCGGGTGTCAGCTTTCCATAGATATGCAGGACGTCGTAGAGGAGAGGCGAGGTGGCAACAATCTGGTCAAGTTGCCGTCTCTTGTTCTCCTGGCCGCCGATGCTGACGGTTATGAACGATTGGTTGATTTGATCAGTCGCGCCTATCTCGACGGTGAAGGCAGCGGCCATGCGGTCAATATCGCCAAGTCCTGGCTGGAAGAAGCAAGCAATGCCGGCTTGATAGCACTATCAGGCGCATCCGGCGGTCCTATCGACATGGCAATGAAAGAAGGGCATGCCGCTCAGGCAAAGAGCCGGCTTCTCGCGCTGAAGGAGATCTTTGGCGATCGGCTATATATAGAGCTTCAACGTCAGGGCAATTACGATCGTGCGCATGAGCGCCGCATGATAGCGCTTGCCTATGAGCACGATATTCCTCTGGTTGCCACCAATGAGGCCTTCTTCCCTTCCAAGGCGGATTATGAGGCCCATGACGCCCTTATGGCGGTCGCTCATAATGCGATCGTTTCGGACGATAGCCGTTTTCGTCTGACTCCCGATCATTATCTAAAGAGCCGCGATGAGATGGTGGCACTCTTCAAGGATATCCCCGAAGCCATCGAAAACACGGTCGAGATCGCCCAGCGTTGTTCCTATGTTCTCAAGAAGCGTGGGCCCATTCTGCCGCGCTTTACCGGCGCCAGTGACGATCCGGAAGAGGCCGAACGCGCAGAATCGCTGGAACTTCGCCGCCAGGCCGTCGAAGGTCTTGACATGCGTTTGGCAGCGCTCGGCATGGCGCCCGGTTATACGGAGCAGGAATACCGGGATCGGCTGGATTTTGAACTCAGCGTCATCGAACGCATGAAGTTTCCTGGCTATTTCCTCATCGTTGCCGACTTCATCAAATGGGCAAAGCAGCAAGATATTCCGGTCGGCCCCGGTCGTGGCTCGGGTGCGGGATCACTCGTCGCCTATGCATTAACAATTACAGATGTGGATCCGCTCCGCTTCTCGCTACTTTTCGAACGTTTCCTTAATCCCGAACGCGTTTCGATGCCCGACTTCGATATCGACTTCTGCCAGGATCGCCGCGAAGAGGTGATCCGCTATGTGCAGCGTAAATATGGTCGCGAGCAAGTGGCGCAGATCATCACCTTCGGGTCGCTGCAAGCCCGTGCGGCCTTGCGCGACGTTGGTCGCGTGCTGGAAATGCCCTACGGTCAGGTGGACCGCATCTGTAAGCTGGTGCCGAACAATCCGGCCAACCCGACTCCACTCTCCAAGGCGATCGAAGAGGAGCCGCGTCTACAGGAGGAGGCGGACAAGGAACCGGTCGTCGCAAGGCTTCTGGATATCGCCCAGAAAATCGAGGGTCTTTATCGCCACGCCTCTACCCACGCCGCCGGTATCGTTATCGGCGACCGTCCTCTGTCGAAGCTCGTGCCGATGTATCGTGATCCGCGATCCGACATGCCTGTCACCCAGTTCAACATGAAGTGGGTTGAAAGCGCCGGGCTGGTGAAGTTCGACTTTCTCGGACTGAAAACGCTGACGGTCCTGAAGGTTGCGGTCGACTTCGTCGCCAAGCGCGGCATCCATGTCGACCTTGCTGCCATTCCGCTGGATGATCAGAAGACCTATGAGATGCTGTCGCGCGGCGAGACGATCGGCGTCTTCCAGGTGGAAAGTGCCGGCATGCGCAAGGCGCTCATCGGAATGCGTCCGGACTGCATTGAGGACATTATCGCGCTGGTCGCGCTCTATCGTCCTGGCCCGATGGAAAATATTCCGGTCTACAACGCCCGCAAACATGGCGAAGAGGAAATCGAGTCGATCCATCCAACCATCGACCATCTCTTGAAGGAAACGCAGGGTGTTATCGTCTATCAGGAACAGGTGATGCAGATCGCCCAGGTTCTATCTGGATATTCTCTTGGTGAAGCCGACCTCCTGCGTCGCGCCATGGGCAAGAAGATCAAGGAAGAAATGGACAAACAGCGGGAGCGCTTCGTTGAAGGCGCGATCCGCAATAATGTCTCCAAGGCCCAGGCCGACACGATCTTTGATCTCCTCGCCAAGTTCGCGAATTATGGCTTCAACAAGTCTCACGCCGCCGCTTACGCCATCGTTTCGTATCAGACCGCCTATATGAAGGCGCACTACCCGGTGGAGTTCCTTGCCGCTTCGATGACGCTTGATATGGCGAATACCGAAAAGGTCAATGATTTCCGCCAGGATGCTGCGCGTCTGGGAATCGAGATCGTCGCACCATCTGTCCAGACATCCTTCCGTCGTTTCGAAACGGGTGAGAACCGCATCTATTATTCGCTGGCAGCCTTGAAGGGCGTGGGCGAGGGTGCGGTCGATCATATCGTCGAAGTGCGCGGCGATACGCCTTTCGCAAGTCTCGAAGATTTCTGCCTCCGGATCGATCCCAAGCAGATCAACCGCCGCGTTCTGGAAAGCCTGATCAACGCAGGCGCATTCGATTGCTTCGGCAAAGACCGCGCCGAACTGATCGGCGGTCTCGATCGCATTATTGGCTACTCCCAACGCGCCCAGGAAAGCCGTGTTACCGGCCAACACGACATGTTCGGCTCAGGCGCGGCAACCGGTCCGGAGAAGCTGGTGCTGCCCGCCTACCAGCCATGGCTGGCCTCCGAAAAGCTACTGCGCGAATATCAGGTGCTGGGCTTCTATCTCACTGCCCACCCGCTCGATACCTACCGGACCGTGCTCGACAAACTTCGTGTTCAGAACATCGCTGATTTCTCCGCAGCGGTGAAACAGGGAGCAACGGTTGGTCGTCTTGCAGGTACAGTCACTGGCAAGCAGGAGCGTAAGACCCGCACCGGCAACAAGATGGGAATCGTGACCTTCTCCGATGCATCCGGCCAGTACGAGGCCGTGCTGTTTTCAGAAGGACTTGGCCAATATCGCGATCTGCTAGAGGTCGGAAAATCGCTGGTCATTACCGTTCAGGCGGAAGAACGACCGGAAGGTATCGGGCTGCGCATCCAGACGGCGCAATCGCTCGAGGAAAAATCCGTGCAGATGCAAAAGGCGTTGCGCGTCTATGTTCGGGATTCCGGCCCGCTTAAAACCGTGGCGCGACATCTGAATGCCAGAGGTGACGGGTCGGTCTACTTCATCGTGATAAAGGATGAAGGGCAACGTGAAATCGAAGTCGAACTAACCGATAAATATCGTATTTCCCCGGAGATAGCAGCTGCTTTGCGCTCCGCTCCCGGTGTCGTCGATGTCGAACTCGTGTGAGGTGATGAGGGAGCGGGTGAGATCCGTTCACCCGCTTTCCGATCAAAACAGGCTGTTTGCCGGATAGGCATAGGCACCGTTATCGATAAATCCGTGCCGCGACAGGCATGCGCGCAAGGCTGCGTTATAATAATATGAGTTGGTGAACGTGGTGCCACGTTGCGGTACGCTTGCCTCGACGCTGCAGCGTGCGAGCGCATGGTCGAACACGTTCAGGATGATGGGATCGCTCTCAACCGCCGGTCCGCCATAGACGCTATAATTTTTCGGCGCTTCCGCGGCGGAAACGCAGGCCAGCGCAACAATCGCTGCTGCAAGATATTTCATGTTCATAGTCACGGCTTCCCAAGCGAATTGATGAGCTTCTAAACGTTGCCGGGGCAGAAGTGGTTCCTAAGCATGGTCGCACGCAAAGGTGCGCAGCCGTTTTGCGAGGACGACACGCTTCAGATTGTTACGCCCGCCTGTACTGCTGTCCGAACTCGGAGCCGGCGTGTCAATCACGCGTAACGGTGACGAAGTCCGTGCCCTGACCCGTCTCAAGTCCGTGGCTTAGATCGGATACCGTGATCGAGCTTCCGACGGAAAGCTGCTCTTCCAATCTCTCGCGGACATCTGCCGGAATATCGATGCGATCGAGTGCTGCCGTCAGCTGGTCGTATCCGCCCGGTGCGTCGGAAACGTTAATACCAAGGCGCTTGCGTGCGGCATTTGGAAGATGGTTCTCGAGTGTCAGGCCGTTCCACTCTGCTTTCTCGCCGTCGATATCGATGACCTCGAAGAAATGCGTGCCGAGCGCGACCTGCGGATCTTTTATGTGGATAGGGGCTTCGAAGAGCGGCTTGAAATTCTGCCGCACCATCAATTGTCCATCAGCTGGCGTATCCGCGCCAGCCGATGCATAGACAGCATCGACAAACTCGGCGGTCAGAAGCGGGCCAGTGGTTTTCATCCCCTTCCACCGCTTGTAGCCATTGACGGCATTGATGGTCATCTGTCCCGCGTATCCGTCTGCCGCACCGGCGTCAAAACCCAGGCTCGTCAAGAGGCGCTGCACATCCATGGTTTTCTCCCGGTCACCGCGACGGGTGATCAGGACGCGCAAAGGCGCTCCGATTGACTTTCGTTGCGTGACCGACGCAGGAACAGAACTGGTTTTTTCATTCACCGCAACTTCGACCAGCTTTAGCGAGGTATCGAAAGTGGCGGGGCGCATCTCGACATCGGCGAGTAGGCGCCCTTCATCGGCAGACTTTGGCTGGAGAAGGGCAGGGTGGTCGATCCGACGCAGGGCAACATCCTTACTGGAGACAATCACGTGGACGCCCCTGCCGGTCATGCCATAGAGCGACTTTGCGAATTTGGCCGGCAGGCGAATGCAGCCGTGAGAGGCCGGGTAGTTGGGGACGTGGCCTTCATGCAACGCAATTCCCGACCAAGTCAGCCGCTGCATGAACGGCATGGGAGCTGCCGAGTAAATATTGGACTCGTGATACTTGCGCTTGTCCAGGATAGAGAAGATGCCGCTCGGCGTTTCGTGTCCGGACTTGCCGGTAGACACGCGCGATGTAGCGATGACGTTGCCATCCTCGTAAAGAGACAGCGTCTGCTCGTTCTTCGAAACGACGACCTGTAAGCTACGCGCATCACCGGCAATCGCCGCTTGCACGAGGACGGAGGAGGAGAGGAGGCAGGCTCCTACAAGGCTACGCAACATCATGTTTGCTCCAACGCGATACACAACATGCCGCCGATTGACAGCGTGCAAGGGAGACTTGAAGCGCACGATCCGCGCCAGTCAGATCGCTACATTTAAGGCAGCTCATTTAAGGAAGCTTTTAACTGCGATCACGAAGCCGTGTAGCGGAGTCATTTTTTGGCGCCGAAGGTATAGCCGGTTTCCACCGTGCCCTTTCCGAACTTCTCTCTCAGCTTGTCCATCGCCGCCTCCGCTGCTGCCCGTCTGCCAGCCGATTTGTCCACGAGGTCTGGAGGGTCTGCCTGAGCCGGATCACGAAGATCGGTCACGCCGATACCGATGAGACGAAATTTCGTCCCGTCAGTTTCCTTTTCGAGAAGGGAAAGCCCTGTTCTGAAAATTTTGTCGGCCAGTTGCGTCGGATCTTCCAGCCGCTTGTTGCGGCTGCGGGACTTGAAGTCCGCCGCCTTCATCTTCAGCACGACCGTCTGTCCGGCAGTGGCGTTCTTCTTCAATCGCCAGGCGACTTTCTCCGAAAGCGCCCGCAAGATAGGCACAAGATCGTCGTACCGCGATATGTCATTGAAGAAGGTCGTCTCTGCCGAAACGCTCTTTGCCGGGTCGTTGGTGTGGACGTCACGATCATCGATCCCGCGGGCAAGCCGGTACAGGCGTTGCCCCATGCTGCCGTAGCGGCGCATCAGCTCCGTTTCTTCCATGTCCTGCAGCTGGGAGATCATTCGTATGCCATCTGCCTCCAGCGTGGCGGCGAAGGCCTTGCCGACGCCCCATATTGTGGTGACTGGACGTGTGGCGAGAAAGCGCGTTGCTTCCTTCTCGCCCACTACAGAAAAGCCGCGTGGCTTTTGAAGATCGGATGCCACCTTCGCCAGGAACTTGCAGTAAGAAAGGCCGACCGAAACCGTGATGCCGATTTCTTTTTCGACCCTACGAGCGAAATGCGCCAATACGCGTGCGGGTGGATCGTGATGGAGCCGCTCTGTGCCGGAGAGATCGAGAAAGGCCTCATCGATCGACAGCGGTTGGACCAGCGGCGTCAGATCCTGCATCATGGCGCGGATCTGGCGACCGACCTGGCTGTACTTCTCCATGTTCGGCTTGACGACCACGGCGTCAGGACAGGCTTCCAGCGCCTTGAACATAGGCATAGCGGAGCGCACGCCATGGATACGGGCAATATAGCATGCGGTCGATACAACGCCGCGTTTGCCGCCGCCGATAATCACTGGCTTGTCGATGAGCTCCGGATTATCGCGCTTTTCCACAGAAGCATAAAAAGCGTCGCAATCGATATGGGCTATTGTGAGATCGTAGAGTTCGTCATGATAGAGCAGCCTCGGGCTGCCACATGCGAGGCAACGCCTTATTCTCTCCGGCTGACCAGCCAGGCAGTCACGACAAAAACCGGGATGGTCGCTCGAAATCAAAGGCATGGCCACGAAACAAAAAGAGAACGGCTCTGACTTTAGTCGTGGATCTCTTGAATCTCAAGAGCGCGGTCTGTCGCTTTGGATGTCAATAAACGCCGGAATCGAGACCGGGACCGGAGTATCTGTGCCAGGCAGCCTGAACATCTTCCGGGTTGAACCCGGACGCTTCGCAGAACGCCATCAGATCAGGCTCGTGATTCATGACGAAGTCGGTCAGGCCAGCCAGAAATCCTGGATCTTGTATGGCGGCGCGCAGCATGTTGGGCTGCAGGCCGCTCAATGCCAGAAACCGGGCAAGAATATCCGGTTCGTTCGCCAGCCATCCCAGTATGGCCGCGACTGTTTCCTCGGGGTCCTTGACCAGTGACTTTCCGTTTTTCATCGAGCGCTGCATTTCTTTCCGGAAGTTACCTATTTTTCAACCAAATCGCATTAGCCTCCCTCGGCAGGGGATAATGGAATCGGTTCTGTGGCAACTTATATGCCCAGGGGAAGGTTTCAAAGCGTAACAAGGACTGCCGCCATGCCCAAGCAGGTCATGATAGTTGAAGACAACGAGCTCAATATGAAGCTCTTTCGTGATCTGATCGAGGCATCCGGTTACACGACCATACAGACGCGTAACGGCATGGAAGCTCTCGAGCTTGCCCGCAAGCACCGTCCTGATCTCATTCTTATGGATATTCAATTGCCCGAAGTCTCGGGACTTGAAGTCACCAAATGGCTCAAGGAAGATGACGAACTGCATGTGATTCCCGTGATTGCCGTCACGGCTTTCGCCATGAAGGGAGACGAGGAGCGCATTCGCCAGGGCGGTTGCGAGGCCTATGTTTCCAAGCCAATATCCGTTCCGAAGTTCATAGAGACGATCAAGACCTATCTCGGCGATGCATAAGGCAACAGGGGCGACCGAATGACTGCTAGAATACTGGTCGTCGACGACATAGAAGCTAATCTGAAGTTTCTTGAGGCCCGCCTTCTGGCGGACTATTTCGATGTGGTCTGCACCGATAATGGTCGCGATGCTTTGGCAATCTGCGCGGGCGGCCAAGTCGACGTCATTCTTCTCGACGTCATGATGCCGGAAATGGACGGCTTCGAGGTATGTGAGCGGCTGAAAGCCGATCCGGCGACAGCGCATATCCCTGTGGTGATGGTGACAGCGCTGGATCAGCCAGCGGACCGCGTGCGAGGACTGAAGGCGGGAGCAGACGATTTTCTGACGAAGCCCGTCAATGACCTGCAGCTGATTTCCCGCGTCAAAAGCTTGGCACGTCTCAAGACCATGAGCGACGAGTTGCGTGACAGGTTGAAGACAGCAGGATCGATCGATATTCAGGAATCCATCGGCGCAGACGGTCACATAGAAAAGCCTGGCCGCATCTTGTTGATCGATGAACGAGCCAGTTCGCAAGAGCGGATCGTCAAGGCATTGAAGCCGGTTGCCGAGGTTTGCGCTTGGAGCGATCCTTCAAACGCGATTTTCGAGGCGACCGAAAATCCCTACGATCTCGTGATCATCAACTCCAATTTCGACGACTTCGACCCGTTGAGGCTTTGTTCTCAACTGCGCTCGCTCGACAGAACGCGCTTTCTGCCGCTTCTGATCGTCACCGAACAGAACGACGATGCCATGGTGGTCCGCGCGCTTGATCTCGGTGTCAACGACTATATCATTCGCCCCATCGATCCAAACGAACTCGTCGCACGCACACTCTCGCAGATCAAGCGAAAGCGCTTCAATGACAGGTTGCGTGAAGATCTGGCACAGACCATGGAGCTTGCGGTCATCGATGGACTGACGGGTCTCAACAATCGCCGCTATCTCGATCTTCATCTAAAGACGCTTTTCAACCGCGCAGCGCTTCGTGGACGAGACATATCCGTTTGCATGACGGATATTGATTGCTTCAAGCAGGTGAACGATCTCTACGGCCACGAGGCAGGCGACGAAGTGTTGAAGGAATTTGCCAGCCGATTGCGCTCAACAGTGCGCGGTGCCGATCTTGCCTGCCGCTATGGCGGCGAGGAATTCGTCGTGGTGATGCCGGATACGTCGCTGGAGACCGCTGCCGTGGTCGCAGAGCGTTTGCGTTCGATTATTGAGGATCGCCCCTTCGTTCTGCGTTCGGGACAGCACTTGCAGATTACCGCATCCATGGGCATTGCCTCAAACCTTGCCGGTGTCGACAGTCCCGAGCAATTGATGCGTCAGGCGGATCGTGCGCTCTATGAAGCGAAAAGAAGCGGTCGCAATCGCGTCGTTGCTGCCGCCGCCTGAGCGGAAGGCATGATGTATAGATCAAAGCCGATAGAGCATTGGTAGTGCGTCAACAGTAAGCGCGGCGCGCTGTACCTCGCACTGCGCCAATCGCAGTTTGTATCAGCACGCTACATTTAACCATATTTCAAAGCGGAAATTGTCTCGCATTAATAAAGTGTTGAACTTTTAGGTCGCTTGAGCGAGTATTTGTTCAGACAGATAATTTTACGCCAATGCATTCAATGGGAATGCAGAGCGCGAAAATTAGTCATGACGCGGTCAGTCTTACGGTAGGCCGTGTATGGATACCCCTTGATGCTCAGGTCCGCCGCATCTCCTGGGTCTTGGGGTCGGTCGGCCGGCGATACCAATAGACGGTTCCTCGTGCCGTCGTGGAAATCCCGGCCGACCCCATCCTTCCGATCTTTTAGTCTCATATGTTTTGATCTGATGCGCCATGGTGCGCAGCACTTTTGGCGCGCACGCTGAGGTGGGTATGTGACGCACCGAACCGCTTTGGCAAACTCTATTCAGCGTACCGCTCAAAACAAAAAAAACGCGCCTCGAGGGCGCGTTCTTTAAGGTCAAGATCTAGCCGATTACTTGATCTTGGTTTCCTTGAATTCAACGTGCTTGCGAACGACCGGGTCGTACTTGGTCTTCGTCATCTTGTCCGTGAAGGTACGGCTGTTCTTCGTGGTGACGTAGAAAGTACCTGTGTCGGCCGTCGACAGCAGCTTGATCTTGATTGTTGTAGCTTTCGCCATGGTCGTCCTGCCTTTAACAAGTAAGTGAGCCGCGGACCTGTTCGATCCCGGCTAAATCTGGCGCGAAACTACGGATCGCGCCCGAAAAGTCAAGCATGTTTTGAGCCGAAAACCGAACGCCCAATGGAAAGAACGACATAGAAGCCGAAAAACAGCGCTAATGCCCAGGCAAAGCCATGGCTTCCTGAGATATCCATGGCGATACCCACCGTCTGCGGCCCCGCGATCGTACCCGTCGCGTAGCAGAATATAAAGGCTGCATTGGCGGCAACGAGGTCGGAGCCGGTGAGTCGCGAGCCAAGATGGGTCAAGCCTACCGTATACATGCCTGACACGAGCCCGCCCCAGAGGAGCAGCAGAATCGCCACCAGCATCCAGTTGCTAACGAGGAGCGGCAGCGCAAGCGTGCCGCACAGACCAACGAACGCCATCAGCCCAAGAAGAAGGCGTCTGTTGGTCATCCTGTCCGACAGCAGTCCGATAGGGATCTGGAACGCCATGTTGCCGATCGCCATCACTGTCAGCAGGAGAGCCGCCTGCGATTCATTGAAGCCTTCACGCGTGGCATAGATTGGGAAGAGCGAGAGCCCGCCCGCCTGCACGGAGCCGAAGACGAAAGCTGCGGCAGAAGCCATAGGAACAAGCCAGATGTAGCGCACGAAGTGATGGGCCGGCTTTTCATCGAGCGCGGGACTTTCCTTGCGCGCCAGAAAGATGGGAATGGCAGCAAGAAGGATAATGCCGCAGCCGACAAGGAAGGGTGTAATTCCCTCGCTTCCAACCGTGGAGAAGAGGAGAGGCCCAACGGCGAAGCCGACCGCAAGGCCGGTCGCGTAAACCCCGAGTACAAGCCCGCGCTTGCGCGGTGGCGCCGCCGCATTGATCCAGAATTCCGAAAGGATGAAGAGCGTGGTGGTTGCCCCGTGAAAGACGATTCTGAGCGGAAACCACATCCAGAAGTCGGCTGCGTAGTAAAAACCCATAGCGCTGACCGAGGAGATGAGCACCGCCGTCATCATGGTGCGAGCAACACCGAAATCATGCGCAAGCTTGCTGGTGATGGGCGCTGCGATCATGGCAGCCACGCCGGCCATGGCCGAGTTGAGGCCGATCATGCTCGACGAAATACCGCGTCGCTCCAGAATGAGGCTCAACAGCGGCAATCCGAGACCGATGGCGATACCAACGGCGCTGATGGCGGATATGGCAGCGACAAGTGAAGGCCAGTGGATATTGTCGGCGTCGCAATTGGGATGTGACATGAAGACCTTTTAAAGAAAGCCGCGTATGAATGTGCCGCGACGCTCGAAATATAGTCGCACCGGGCTTTCAAATTTTATTGGCTGATCACCTATCATGAAGTTTGTGACATCTTCGAGAACCATCCGTGTAATCGCAGCCATGTTCACACCGGAATAGTCGCGAATGTCAAGCCATTGGAGATTTTGCAACTCCTCGGAATCCTTGACTGCCACGGGATCTATGCCAACTTCATCGGCGAAACAGAAGAAGAAGCGCGTATCGAAGCGTCTCACGCGCCCGGGCGGCGTGATTGCCCGTGCCACATAGCGCAGTGCAGCCAGGTCCGGCCGCTGATGCCCTTCAGTTCCGAAGGTCAAGCCGGTTTCTTCTCGCAGCTCGCGCACTGCCGCCAGCGCCAGCGCGCGCGCTCTCGTATTGGTTATGGGGCGTGACGCCGATTGTCTGAGTTTTTCAAGGACGACCGGATTGAGATCGTCACCAAATGGCAATGCGTAATCGCCAGGATCTCGACGTCCACCGGGAAAGACATAAACATCCGGCATAAAGACGTGCTGGCTGCTGCGCTGGCCCATCAGAACGCGCGGACTGCTGTTCGAGCGGTCCACGATGATCAGGCACGCTGCATCGTTCGGGCGCAGATAGGATATCTTTTCGGCGTCCACGTGAGCACACAAGAGAGCAGCGACCCGCCCGTCAGTGGGACGAGCCGTCGATCTGCGGCTTGTCCGGCTCGCTACCAAACCCGTGCATCCTGAGCGCCCATTGCAACCCGATTACGCCGCCCTTGATTGGCTGGATCGTCAGAAGCGCTACCAGGATGGTGATCGGCACCCATATGGCGAAATGTACCCACATCGGTACCATCAAGACGAGATCGGTCATCATGAAGCCACCGACGGCGACGTGGCCGAGGATCATGATCGAAATATAGGGTGGCAGGTCGTCCGAGCGTTGATGATGCAGATCCTCGCCGCAGGCGGCGCACTGGTCCACCGGCTTCAGCCAGGCTTTGAACAGACGACCGCTGCCGCAGGCCGGGCATCGGCAGGAGATTCCGCGCATGATCGAGCGACCCAGCGGACGCTCCTGCTTTTCGCCGCCATATTGCACTGTCTGTATATCGCTCATACCAATCCCTCCAAGACGTTCTAACCGAACCATTCAACCGCGATATCGTTGCCGATATTGCTATTCGAAAATGCTTCAGCGTTTCCTGCGCGGCGGCCTTGTTCCCGGTGCCGCCGTACGCCCTCCACTCCGGCGCGCCGTCTTGTGGAAGGATCGTGTGCCTGCCGGCATCTTGCGCCCTTCGCTCAACATCTCGAAGCGAAGCGCGCCCGCCAGCGGCACGGCTTCGGCCAGACGAACCTGAACGGTATCGCCAAGCTGGAAGCCGAGACCGGTCTTCTCACCCGTTAGTGCCTGATGCGCTTCGTCATAGATGAAATAATCGGTTCCGATCGTAGATATAGGAACGAAACCGTCTGCGCCAAACTGTGGAAGCGCGACAAATAGTCCCGCCTTGGTGACACCGCCAACCCGGCCTTCGAATTCCTCGCCGACGCGCTCGGAAAGATGGTGCGCTATCAGCCGGTTGATGGTATCGCGCTCGGCGGCCATCGCCCGGCGCTCGAAGGTCGAAATCTCAGCGGCGATATCGTCGAGTGTGGCTTCTTCCTGTGGCGTGATACCACCTTCACCAAGTCCCAAAGAGCCAACCAGCGCACGATGCACGATCAGGTCCGCATAGCGGCGAATGGGCGAGGTGAAGTGTGCATACTTCATGAGATTAAGACCGAAATGGCCGATATTCTCTGGGCTGTAGATCGCCTGGCTCTGCGAGCGCAACACCATCTCGTTGACCATGATCTGATGCGGCGTATCTTCCGCCCGCGCCAGGATGCCGTTGAAGGAGTTGGCGCGCACCTGACCGCCCTTGGCCATAGTGATGCCGAGCGTTGCGAGGAATTCGCGCAACGTCTCCTGCTTTGCAAGTGTGGGGGCATCGTGAACGCGATAGACAAGCGGCTGCTTCTTCTTTTCCAGCGTCTCGGCCGCGGAAACGTTCGCCTGGATCATCATTTCCTCGATCAGCTTATGAGCATCGAGGCGTTCTGGAATGATGACCTTGTCGACAGTGCCATCGTCGCGCAGAACGATCTTGCGCTCCGGCATGTCGAGTTCAAGTGGCTGGCGACGATCGCGCCCGCGCTTCATCACCTCATAGGCATGCCAGAGTGGCTTCAGGATCGGCTCCAGCATGGGGCCGGTCTTGTCATCGGGCTTGCCGTCGATGGCCGCCTGCGCCTGTTGGTAGGAGAGCTTGGCCGCACTCTTCATCATGATGCGATGGAAAGTATGCGACGCCTTGCGGCCTTCCTTGGAAAACACCATCCTCACCGCAAGAGCAGGGCGGTCGACGCCCTCCTTGAGCGAGCAGAGATCATTGGAAATCCTCTCCGGCAGCATCGGCACGACGCGGTCTGGAAAATAGACGGAATTGCCGCGCTTCAGCGCTTCGCGGTCGAGCGGCGCGCCGGAGCGGACATAATAAGACACATCTGCAATCGCCACGGTGACGATCACGCCGTCGGGATTGTCAGGCGATGTATCGGGCTCGGCATAGACGGCATCGTCATGGTCCTTGGCATCCGCCGGGTCGATTGTGATCAGCGGCAGATCGCGCCAGTCTTCACGGTGCGCCATAGTAGCGGGCTTTGCTGCATCCGCTTCCGCCAGAACATTCTGCGGGAAGATGTGCGGAATACCATGTCCATAAATCGCGATCATGGATATGGCTTTTTCAGACGCCACCGAGCCAATGACGGAAAGGACCTTGGCACGCTTGAGGCCGTAGCGCCCACTATTGCGCGAAACTTCCACCTCGATCAGATCGCCATCCTTGGCGTCGCCAACGCCATCGGGATCGATCACCAGCTCTTCGCCGCGCCGATCGACCGGCATCAAGCGGCCACCAGCGCCGGGCTGCTCCTTGAAAACGCCGATCAGCGCGCTCTGGCGGCGATCGATCAGCTTGATGACGCGAGCGGTATAAGCAGGGCCGCTACGGTCCTTGGAGGGAAAAATCTTGGCCAGCACGCGGTCATTCAAGCCAGCTGCCGGTCCCTTTTTGCCACGGTCCTGCGACGACTGGCGGATCAGCACGGCGGGTGCTGCGCCTTGATCTTCCGGCCATTCGGCGGGACGGCCGATCAGTTCGCCATCCTTGTCGCGGGTTGTAATATCCAGAACGGTCACGGGAGGCAGGCCACCGGGTCGCATCAGCGACTTGCGGTTCTTCTGCACCATGCCGTCAACTTCCAATTCCTTTAGTAGAGCTTTCAGCACCACACGGGTGTCGCCCTTCAGGCCGAACGCCTTGGCGATTTCGCGCTTGGACGCCTGTTGCGGATGTTCGGCAATGAACTTCAGCAACACTTCGCGCGAAGGCACTTCCCCATGGACGATGCCTTCGCTTTCATTCACGCGCTTTGAGCGGGCGGTGCGTCCGAAACCTTCATTGGCGGAATTCTGTTTCTGACGCGGTGCTTTGCTCACGATTCTGCCTTTTTGGTTTTCGCTGCTGTCTTGGGCTTCGCCGCAGCCTTAGGCTTGGCGGCCGCCTTCGTCTTGCTTGCCGCTTTCGCCTTTGCGGGCTTGGCGTCTGCCTCGCCTTCGGTCTTCTTTTTTGCCGGAGCCTTCTTGGCCTTGACCGGCTTGCCGCCGGTCTTGGCAATGCGCTCGGCAATCAGTACCAGCGCCTCATCCAGCGTCACCGTATCCGGAGACTGTGCCTTGGGGATCGTCGCATTGACCTTGCCCCAGTTCACGTAAGGACCAAAGCGACCATCGCGAACGGTAATCGCGCCACCATCCGGGTGATCCCCCAACGACTTCAGCGCGGCAGGCGTCGCGGCGCGGCCACGACCGGGCGCTGCCTTCTTCTCGGCAATCACGGTCACGGCGCGGTTTAGGCCGATGGAAAACACGTCTTCGACGCTCTCCAGATTGGCATAACCACCATCATGCATCAGGAACGGACCATAGCGACCGATGCCGGCAGAAATCATCTTGCCGGTTTCTGGATGCTTGCCGATATCGCGTGGCAAATTGATCAGTGCCAATGCCTTCTCATGGTCGATCTCTTCCGGCTTCCAACCCTTTGGCAGGGAGGCGCGCTTGGCTTCCTTGCCATCGCCACGTTGAATATAGGGTCCGAAACGGCCAGAACGAAGCGTCAGTTCTTCGCCGGTCATTGGATCGGCGCCAAGCGCCTTCGGCTCATTCAGCGCTGCGGCTTCGGCTTCCGCGCCATCGGAGGTCAACTGACGGGTGTAGTTGCAGTCCGGATAGTTGGAGCAGCCGACGAAAGCGCCGTATTTTCCGAGCTTCAGCGATAGGTTGCCGGTGCCGCACACCTGGCAGATGCGCGGATCGGAACCATCTTCGCGCTTGGGGAAGACCAGCGGTGCCAGCACCTCGTTCAGAGCGTCCAGAACGTTGGTGACGCGCAGTTCCTTGGTGTCTTCGATCTGGGCGAAGAAGTCCTTCCAGAAGTCTCGAAGAACCTCTTTCCAATCGAGTTCACCTGCCGAGATCCGGTCGAGCTTCTCTTCCAGATCGGCAGTGAAATCATATTCCACATAGCGGGTGAAGAAGCTTTCCAGGAAGGCCGTCACCAGCCGGCCGCGCGAATGCGGGATCAGTTTGCGCTTGTCGACGACGATATACTCGCGGTCGCTCAGTGTCTTCAGCGTCGCCGCATAGGTGGAGGGTCGGCCGATACCGAGCTCTTCCATCTTCTTGATCAGCGATGCTTCCGAGTAACGCGGTGGCGGCTCGGTGAAATGCTGGCTTGCATTGATCTTCTGCCTGGCAAGATTTTCGCGGGCATTGATCTGCGGCAGGCGTCCACCGTCTTCGCTATCGTCGCTCTGCTCGCCATCTTCCTTCTGATCCGTATAGGCGGCAATGAAGCCATCGAAACGGATGACGGAGCCGACAGCGCGCAGACCTGCCTTGTCGCCCTTGTTGTCGGCAAGAATTTCAACTGTCGTGCGTTCGATCTCTGCGGAGGCCATCTGGCTCGCAATGCCACGTTTCCAGACCAGATCGTAGAGACGAAGCTGATCTGAATCGAGATAACGCTTTACCTTGTCCGGAGAGCGATTGAAGTCCGTCGGACGGATAGCCTCGTGGGCTTCCTGAGCGTTTTTGGCCTTGGTGGAATAGAAGCGCGCCTTTTCCGGCACATAGCGCTCGCCGAACTGCTCGCCGATCGCGCGCCGTGCGGCGTCGATCGCTTCGGGCGCCATCTGCACGCCATCGGTACGCATATAGGTAATGAGACCGACTGTCTCACCGCCGATGTCGATACCTTCATAAAGTCTCTGCGCTACCTGCATCGTGCGCGATGCCGAAAAGCCAAGGCGTGAAGAGGCTGCCTGCTGAAGCGTCGATGTCGTGAAGGGAGGGCCCGGATTACGCTTGACTGGCTTTGCTTCGACCGTATCGACGACGTAGCTTGCGCCTTCCAGCAATGTCTTCAGCCGCGTTGCATCGTCACCGGTCTTGATCGACTTGCCCTGAAGGCGCTTGCCATCGGCCGAAACGAGCTTCGCTTCGAACTCGTCGCCGCGTGGTGTCTTCAAGAGTGCGGAGATGTTCCAATATTCTTCCGAGACGAAGCGCTCGATCTCCGATTCGCGGTCGCAGACCAGCCGGAGCGCCACAGACTGCACGCGCCCGGCGGAACGAGCGCCCGGCAGCTTGCGCCAGAGAACCGGCGACAGGTTGAAGCCAACGAGATAATCCAGAGCGCGGCGAGCGAGATAGGCATCGACGAGCGGAACATCGATATCGCGGGGTTCTGCCATAGCATCCAGAACGGCCTTCTTGGTGATCGCGTTGAACACCACGCGCTTGACCGGCTTGTCGCCTAGAACCTTCTTCTTTTTCAGAAGGTCCAGAACGTGCCAGGAAATCGCTTCCCCCTCGCGATCAGGGTCGGTCGCCAGAAACAGGCCATCGGATGCCTTCACGGCATCGGCGATATCCTTCATGCGTTTCTGCGACGCAGGATCGACTTCCCAGGACATTTCAAAATCCTGGTCTGGAAGAACAGAACCATCCTTGGCGGGAAGGTCCCGCACGTGGCCGAACGATGCAAGGACCTGATAGCCGGGGCCAAGATACTTGTTGATCGTCTTGGCTTTTGCCGGAGACTCTACGACGACGACATTCATATTTTTTTCTCTGGGAACATGTCCGTTAACCGGCATCGTCGCTTATTGCGCATGCAACGACGCCATCCTTTTATTTCGACATGGACAGGTAATGCGCTCCGGTCAAGGGGGAGAGCCCCTTTTTCTGTCTTCGCAGATGCATGCAACTTCTGCAATTTTCATCAAAATGAGACAATTTCAGATAGGCATGATGCCGTCGGTTGCAGCTCCGCAAGTCCTCCGCTTTAGCGGTGCTTCGATGCGTCACTCTGCCATGATCATGGAAATGCGCCCGCCCGAATGCCGGTTCAATTTACCAGCGATATCGAGTTCGAGTAGCAGAAGATAGACGGTTGCCGCCGGCAGGCCGGTGTGGCGAATGATGTCGTCGGTTTCTACCGGTGAGGGGCCAAGCGCTTGTGCGAGGATGGCGCGCTCATTGTCTCCGGCTCCGGACATCGAGTGGGTGGGGGGACCGCTACTGTCTTCTCTCGCCACCTGCTGAAGATTGAGCCTCGGCTCAATCATCGGTGAAAGTGAATCCAGAATATCGGCGGCTTCAGTAACCAGTGTCGCGCCGTCCTTGATGAGGCGGTTGGTGCCATGGCAGCGAGAATCGAGCGGTGAACCTGGGACTGAAAATACGATGCGACCGAACTCGCCTGCAAGTCTGGCAGTGATGAGAGAGCCGGAGCGCTCGGCAGCCTCCACGATCAGCACGCCAAGCGAGACGCCGGCAATCAGCCGGTTTCGCCTCGGAAAATCGCGCGCACGCGGCTCCCAGCCAAAAGGCATCTCGCTGATGGTCGCGCCGCCATTGGCATAGATGTCATCGAGAAGGCGGAAATTCTCAGATGGGTAAGGCTTATCCAGACCACCTGCCAGCATGGCAACGGTGCCGGTCGAAAGACTGGCGGCGTGAGCGGCTGCGTCGATGCCGCGAGCAAGACCCGAGGCAATTGTATAGCCAGCCTGTCCGCACTGGCGTGAAAGCATCGCGGCGAATTTCGTCCCGTTGATCGAGGCATTGCGAGAGCCGACTACTCCGAGCGAAGGACGGATAACCGTGGCACTGTTGCCTTTCATAGCGATCAGCGGCGGAGCACCATCGATCTCTCTCAAGGCGGGCGGATAGTCCGGTTCTCCAATGCCGACAAAGCGTGCGCCAAACCGTGCCGCAATCTCCATCTCGCGTTCGGCTTGATCGAGCGTGGTGATGCGTGGACTGCGCGCCGCTCCACCGCGGCGGGAGAGGTCGGGGAGGGCCTCCAGTGCCGCTTCAGCACTACCGAAGTGATTGATCAGGTCGCGGAAGGTAACGGGGCCGATATTGTCGCTGCGGATCAGCCGCAGCCAGGAAAGCTTTTGCTTCTCCGACAGGACAATGCCGCGTTTCGTTTCTTCATCACGCGACATCGCTTCCTCCAAACTTGCCGGACGATCCTGTCTCAGCCCTTCTTGCCGATCTTGCTTTCCGTGCCGGCCAACAACCGCTTGATGTTTTCGCGGTGCATGTACCACGAAATGATGCTCAGTACCGTGACCAGAAGGGCGGTCTTCTCCGGTCCCAAGATCCACAGGACGATAGGGATGACAAGCATCGCAACCAGTGCCGAGAGAGAGGAATATTTGGTGACGAAGGCAGTGATGAGCCAGATGGCGGCGAAGGCCAGCATCATGAGAGGCGCTGCACCGAGCAGCACGCCGATATAGGTCGCGACACCCTTGCCGCCCTTGAAGCCGAGCCAGACCGGGAAAAGATGACCGAGGAAGGCGAAGAAACCTGCCACCAGCGATGCTTCATATCCCCAGAGTGTATTGGCGATCAGCACCGCAGCCGTGCCTTTCAGCGCGTCGCAGAGAAGCGTGGCGGCGGCCAGCTTCTTGTTGCCTGTTCGAAGCACGTTGGTTGCGCCGATATTGCCGGAGCCGATCTGGCGAACGTCGCCCAGCCCCGCGGCCCGCGTCAGAAGCAGGCCGAAAGGAATGGAACCGAGGAGGTAGCCGATGATCGCCGCAAGAGCGAGAAATGCGGGCGCTGTGTCCCAAACGGTCAATGCAGTCATGTCTCAGGTCCCCTCTCTATGTGCGTCTTTGCGCACTAACATTTCTACTGCAGTGAATGAACGAGCTTGCCCGCAACATAGGTCGCAACGGCTCGCCCGCTGAAACGCGCATCCTCGAATGGCGTGTTCTTCGAACGCGAGACCAGACCCTTTTCCGAAACCAGCCACGGCTCATCAAGATCGATCAGGGTAATATCGGCTTTGGCGCCAGGCTTCAGCGTTCCGGCCTCCAGTCCGAAGATCTGCGCCGGTCGCGTCGAAAGCGCATCGATCAACCGCATCAGCGGCACCTGATCGCTGTGATACAGGCGAAGCGCTGCAGCCAGCATCGTTTCCAGTCCGATTGCGCCACTCGCCGCATCCGAGAATGGCAGCCGCTTGGTATCGACGTCCTGCGGATCATGCGAGGAGACGATGATGTCGATCGTGCCGTTTTTCAACGCCTCGACCATGGCGACGCGATCGTCTTCGGCGCGAAGTGGCGGCGAAAGCTTGAAGAAAGTGCGATACTCGCCGATGTCGTTTTCGTTGAGCGTCAGATGATTGATCGAAATCCCGCAGGTTGCCTTCGCGCCACGGGCCTTGGCAAGCTTGATGGCTTCCGCCGATTCCGGCACGGAAATCTTGGCGGCGTGGTAGTTGGCGCGCGTCAGCGCCGCGATGCGCAGGTCTCGCTCCAGCGGAATGACCTCGGCTTCCTTGGGGATGCCGGGTAGGCCGAGCCAGCTTGCGAGCAGCCCTTCATTCATATCGCCATTGCCGATATATTTGTCGCGGGTTTCAAGCGAGATGACCGCACCAAGTTCGCGGGCGTAGGTCATGGCGCGGCGTAGCACCAGTGTATCGGACAGCGCCTTGCGGCCATTGGTAAAGGCCACCGCACCCGCTTCCTTCAGCATGCCGAACTCGGTCATCTCTTCGCCGAGCAGACCTTTCGTCAGAGCCGCGGCCGGGTGCACGTTGACGACTGCCTTATCGCGCGCAGTCTTCTTGACATACTCCACCAGCGCGATGTCATCGATGACTGGGTCGGTATCCGGCATCATGATGAAGCTGGTCACCCCACCTGCGGCGGCGGCACGCGAGGCCGACTCGATCGTTTCGCGGTGTTCGGCGCCGGGTTCTCCGACGAAGACGCGGGCATCCACCAGCCCGGGAACGGCAACGAGGCCTTTGGCGTCACGGACCGTTGCGCCATCCGGCGTCCCCTGGTTCTGCGCATTCTTGCCCGCAGCCAGAATGGTGCCATCGGCACCGATGATGATCGTTCCGGTCTCGTCAAGATTGCGCGACGGGTCGATGATGCGGACATTGTTGAGGACGGTCGCGGCACTCATACGCGCTCTCCCATATTCTGCGAGAGAAGAAGGGTTTCCATCACCGCCATGCGCACGGCGACGCCCATTTCCACTTGGGCTTCGATGACGCTCTGTGGACCATCTGCCACTTCTGAGGCGATTTCCACGCCGCGATTCATCGGGCCGGGATGCATGACAAGCGCGTCCTCCTTGGCAGCCTTCAACTTTTCCGCATCAAGACCGTAATAGTGGAAATATTCGCGCACCGAAGGCACGAAAGAACCTGCCATGCGCTCCCGCTGAAGGCGCAGCATCATCACCACATCGGCACCTTTCAGGCCCTCCTTCATGTCGTGGTAGACTTCCACGCTCATATCGGCGATGCCGGAGGGTAGAAGCGTTGGTGGCGCGACGACACGCACACGCGCCCCCATCTGGTTCAGAAGAATAATGTTGGAGCGAGCAACGCGCGAATGCAGCACATCGCCGCAAATAGCAACGGTCATTCCGGAAATGGTGCCCTTGGCGCGGCGGATCGTCAGCGCGTCAAGCAGCGCCTGCGTCGGGTGCTCATGCTGTCCGTCGCCGGCATTGACCACCGAGCAGGCGACCTTTTGTGCCAGAAGCGCTGCCGCACCGGCGGACGAGTGACGCACGATAAGAACATCTGGGCGCATCGCATTCAGCGTCATTGCCGTGTCGATCAGCGTCTCGCCCTTCTTCACCGAAGAGTTACCGACGGACATGTTCATCACGTCCGCGCCCAGGCGTTTTCCGGCCAGTTCGAAGGAGGATTGCGTGCGGGTCGAGGCTTCGAAGAACAGATTGATCTGTGTCAGCCCACGAAGCGTGGACGTCTTCTTTTCACGCTGGCGGCTGATCTTTACGGCCTCATCGGCCTTGTCGAGAAGAAGCGTGATATCCTGATGGGAAAGCCCCTTGATGCCAAGCAGATGGCGATGGGGAAAATAGACCATGGAACTGTCCTCCGGGCCGGAATAGTCAGTCTCGGTCTATAAAGACAGGTGGCTTTGTCGGCAAGCATGGGATAAGCCGGGAACGAGCCTATATAGGCAATTAATTGCAAATCCCGACAAAAGTACACGATGACAGATATGAACCGGACTGAAGAACAGCTTGCCGAATTAAACCAGCCTAGCCTCTGGTCCGGGATCAACGCCTATCGGTCCGACCCGCTCATCGTCGATCTGACCTCAAATCTCTCGCGCCCGCTTCGCGACGAACTGGATCAGATCGGTCGCTATGTTACCTCGGCGGAAGCCCAGGAACTGGCTCGCATGGCAAATCGCAGCACGCCGCAGCTTCACACCCACGGTCCTCGCGGCGAACGTCTCGATCAGGTCGAGTTTCATCCCGCCTGGCATGCGCTGATGCGCCGTTCCATGTCGTCCGGCCTGCACAGTTCCGCCTGGGAAAACTCCGCCGATACGCGCGGCAACGAACACAAGGCGCGCGCCACGAAATTTTATCTTACGGCGCAGCTGGAAGCCGGTCATCTCTGCCCGCTGACCATGACCCACGCGTCGGTCGCAGCACTGATGGCATCACCCCGCGTGCAGAATGAATGGGCGCCGAAGATCCTCTCGCGCAAATATGATTCGTCGCAGAAACCCGCTATGCAGAAGACGGCCGTCACGGTCGGCATGGGCATGACGGAGAAGCAGGGCGGCACGGATGTGCGCGCCAACCGCAGCACGGCAGAGCGGGTGGGCGAAGGTATCTATCGCCTCTCCGGCCACAAGTGGTTCCTGTCGGCCCCGATGAGCGACGGCTTCGTCATGCTGGCGCAGATGGGCGATGGCATGGGCTGCTTCCTCGTGCCGCGCTTCCTTGAAGACGGCTCGGCGAACGGTTTGCATTTCCAGCGCTTGAAGGACAAGCTTGGCAACCGCTCGAATGCGTCTGCCGAGGTCGAATTCACCGACGCCTTCGGCTATTTGCTGGGTGATCCCGGTGCCGGCGTCCGCACCATTCTCGACATGGTGACATTGACGCGGCTCGATTGCGCCCTGGCATCTTCCGGCATGATGCGCGCTTCGCTCGCCGAAGCGGTTCACTTTGCCCGAGGGCGCTCGGTCTTCGGCAAGCCGCTCGTCAACCAGCCGGTGATGACCCGCGTGCTGGCGGATATGGCGCTGGATGTTGCTGCTGCAACCGCATTGTCCTTCCGCCTCGCCAGCGCCTTCGACAGCGCCCGCAGCAATCCGGCGGAAGCGGCCTATGCCCGCGTCATGACACCCATCGTCAAGTACTGGTGCTGCAAGATCGCGCCGGCACTCATCTACGAAGCGATGGAAAGCCTGGGCGGCAATGGGTACGTCGAAGAGCGTCCGATTGCGCGCCACTACCGCGAAGCTCCGGTCAACGCCATCTGGGAAGGCTCCGGCAATGTGATGGCGCTCGACGTGCTGCGCGTGCTTCAACGCGGCAAGGATCTCTTCGATCTCGTTTTCGAAACGCTGGAGCGCGACCTCGGACCGTCCGGCAAAAAGACCACCGACGTTCTGCGTGCAGCGATTGCGCTTTGCGAGCGCGACGAAGGTGCCGCCCGCCTTCTGGTGGAGCAGTTTGCACTTGCTGCTGCCGCCGCCGAACTCTGCCGCATCGGGGCAGGGCGCATAGCAGACGCCTTCCTCGAGACGCGCCTGGCTGGCGGATGGCGACACACCTACGGCATGCTCGACAGCCGCTTCGACCCGACTTACATCATCGATCTGCTTTATCCGCCGGTGTCGTGATGCTGACCTTCCGCAAAGCCGTTCCACAAGACGAAGATGCGCTTTACGCCATCTGCCTTGCAACGGGCGATTCGGGGAAGGATGCAACGCATCTCTACGCCGACGACAAGATCGTCGGTAATATCTATGCCGTTCCCTATCTCCATCTTTGTCCAGACAGCGCTTTCGTTGCCGAAGACGGAGAGGGCGTCTGCGGCTACATCGTCGGCGCTACTGACACCGCAGCCTACGAAAAACTGCTGGAGCAGGCTTGGTGGCCGAAGCTGCGCGAGCGTTATCCAATCGCGGAAGAAGAAGGTAATCTTTTGCCCGAAGAACACAGCAAGCGCGTTGCCTTCATTCACCAGCCGTCGCAAATGCCGGCTGCGGTGCTTCAGAATTATCCCGCTCATATCCACATGAACCTGTTGGAGAGGGCTCGCGGTACCGGTGGCGGTTCTCGTCTTTTGTCGATGTGGGTAGAGATGGCGCGGGGCAGGGGTACTCCCGGCATTCACCTCGGCGCCAATCCTGAAAATCACACTGGCATCGCTTTCTGGCAATCGCGTGGCTTCGCACCGCTTGTCGGGATGCCAGCCGGCACCTCATGGTTTGGCATGTCCCTGGGGGGATGAGCCCAAGAGACAGCCGTCTTTTCCGCCATCCACAGGAAAGCCACGGCTGCTAGGTTTCATCTCGATTGTCGCGTTGTTAACTCTTTGCTAACCGCGCAAGATAGTCATCAATCGGAGATTCGGAAAAGCCATGCTCGCCATCGATGGCACTGCCGCCCTTATGTCGCCCGCGCCGGAAAAGCGTATCAAGGATCGCGCAGCGACGGAAAAGGCGATCTTTGCTGCGGCGAAGTCCCTGCTGGCGGATGAAGGCTTTCAGGGTTTCGGTATCAATGCCGTAGCGCGTCGCGCAGGTTGCGACAAGCAACTGATCTATCGGTATTTCGGCGGTCTCGAAGGGCTGGTCTCGGCCATTGGCGAAGATTTGGCATCCTGGGTGCAGGAGCGCATTCCGCAAGATACGGGCGGCATGTTCCTGCTGACCTATGGCGATCTGATGGAGAGACTGATGCTCTCCTATCTCGATGCGCTGCGCGCCGATCCGCTGGTTTGCAAGATAATCGCCTGGGAAGTCTCCGAGCAGACGCCGCAGGTCAAACAACTGGCAGAAGCGCGTTCCAAGGCTCTTGCAAAATGGATAGACCGCATGCGCGGTTCGCTCCAGCCGCCGAAGGGCGTCGACGCTTCGGTAATGAATGCCATGCTCTTCGCCGCGATCCAGCATCTCGTAATAGCAGGTGGCACGAATGGCCAGTTTTCCGGTGTGTCGCTGAAGAGTGACAAGGACTGGGACAAGATCGCAACTGCGGTAAAGCGCGTGGTTCGAGCGCTTTACGGCTGATCCAGGTTTCCTGAAACCATTTTCTGCATCAAACCGGTTCCGGCTTTACCTGTGCGCTGCGCGTGGTGGGCATTTCATTATCCACAACGTTTCTCTCTCGTTAACCATAGATGCAGGTTTCGTTTGCAAGGCGTTAACGACAGGATCATTCTGTTAATGATTTGTTAACCACGAACTCCGAGCTGGATGAGAAGGAAGCGCTGTGAGCCGCTGGATACCTTTGAGCGTCATGATGACGTTTTTCGCCCTGCTACCACTCGATCTGAACGCCCCGACGCTAAACCTTTGCATCATGGCGTTGGTCCGGTGGAGTGTCATTTCGGTTCTTCCTGATGGCGAGTTCGCCGGAGCCAACCTGGCAGGGGAGCGGATGGCATGAAGTGGTTTCTGATCTTGTGGGCGGGTCCCGTGCTTTTTCTCGGAACCTGGTATGGTCTGTCCTATTACGACATGAGCTTTGGCTTCTTCATGCTGACGCGGCAGAGCCATGATCTGGTTTTCCAGATTTACGGCAACGTGCTCGGCATCCCGCCCGAAACGATACCGCCGCTTGTCGCGCGCGCCATCATGGTCGATAGCCTGCTCGTCTTTGCGCTTATCGGGTTTCGTAAAAGAAAAGTGATTGCAGCGTGGTGGCGGTTGCGTCAGCCGTCCGTAGACGCCTCTCTTGCGAGCATGGAGAGCCGGTCCAAGGCGCCCTGAAGGATGAAGCTCGCGGCGGCGGAATCGATCCGCTCGGCGCGCTTGGCTCGAGAGACGTCCATTTCCAACAAAGCTCGCTCGGCAGCGACCGTGGACAGCCTTTCGTCCCAGAAGATAAAAGGAATATCTGTCTTCTCGCTCATGGAGCGCACGAAGGCGCGGGTGGCCTGAACACGTGGACCGGCGGAGCCGTCCATGTTCATCGGCAGGCCAATGACGAGCGCCGCAACCTTTTCTTTCGCGGCGAAATCCAGGAGAAGTGCAGCATCCTGGGTAAACTTGATGCGCTTGAGAACCGGGCGAGGGGTGGCAAACCGCCGGGACAGATCCGACATGGCAAGACCGATCGTCTTGGTCCCGAGATCGAGACCGGCGATCGCCTGTCCGGGCCTCAAGGTCTCAGCGAGTTCTTCTATCGTCAACGTCGCCATTCGGTGACCTTTATCTTTTGCGGACGAATTCCGTGCGCAGCACCAAGCCCTTGACCGCATCGCTCTTGCAGTCGATTTCTTCAGGGTTTTCGGTCAGCCGGATCGACTTGATCACGGTGCCCTGCTTCAACGTAGTACTGGTACCCTTAACCTTCAGGTCCTTGATCAGCGTGACAGAATCGCCATCTGCAAGCAGGTTGCCTGCGGCATCGCGAACCTCATTGGCCTTGGTTGCTGCAGCTGCGACTTCCGAGGCAGGGCGCCATTCGCCGGTTGCCTCGTCATACACATAGTCGTCATTATCTGCGGCCATCCTATCACTCCAAAGTAAGGTTTTGGGTTTTATGGGTGGTCCTATCTCATAAGATCGCAGGAACACAAAGGAGAACTTCGATGAAAATCACCTGGCTAGGCCATTCCGCTTTCCGTCTTGAAACAGGCCACGCAAAGATCCTGATCGATCCTTTCTTCACCGGAAATCCGGGCTTTGCCGGACAGGACGCCAAGGATGCTGCAAGCGGCATCACCCATATTCTCCTCACACACGGTCACGGGGACCACGTCGGTGACACGGTGCGACTTGCGGCAGAGACCGGCGCAACAGTGCTGGCCAATGCCGATCTTGCCGCATGGCTCGGCTCCAAGGGCGTTCAGAAGCTTGAGATGGGCAATACCGGCGGCACGGTGGGTTTTGAAGGATTTTCCGTCACCTTCACCAATGCGCTGCACTCCTCCGCGCAAATTACCGAAGATGGCGTGTCCCATTCGCTTGGTAACGCCAATGGCCTGATGCTGCATTTCGAAGACGGCCCATCGGTTTATCATATGGGCGACACGGATATCTTCTCCGACATGGCCCTGATAAACGAGTTGCACGAGCCGGAAGTCGGCCTTGTTCCCGTCGGCGATCGCTTTACTATGGGCGGTGCGGTGGCCGCTCTTGCCTGCCAGCGCTTCTTTAAGCTCCGCCATGCAATTCCCTGCCACTACGGTTCGTTCCCGATCGTCGACCAGACTGCCGACAAGTTCGTGTCCGGCATGGACGGTTCGCAGACGCGGGTGGATGTCCCCAAGGTTGGACAAGTCCTGTCGTTCTGATGACCCGGCATCAGCGTGTCACGGCCCAAAACTGCGCCGCAGAGGGCCGCGACACGCTTTCTACCGTTGCGAAGGGCGTACATGGTCATTATAGCGGGTAGAAAATTCTTGACTGGAGTAGAACCATGTCCGTCGATCTTGCCACCGTGAAGCGCGTCGCACGCCTTTCCCGCATTGCCGTCAGCGAAGAAGAGGCCAACACCATGCTTGGCCAACTGAATGGCATTCTCGGTTTCGTGGAGCAACTGTCGGAAGTGAATGTGGATGGCGTAGAGCCGATGACATCGGTAACGCCGGTTGCCATGAAAAAGCGCGCCGATGCGGTGAACGACGGCAACAAGGCCGATGACATCGTTGCCAATGCGCCAGCTACCGAGCGCAACTTCTTCATGGTTCCGAAGGTGGTCGAGTAAGCGCTCGCCGTTTGCTCCCACATTGAAAATTCAAAAGTTTCGAAAGCCGTTGCCGATATGACCGAACTGACAAGCCTCACCATTGCCGAAGCGCGTGACAGACTGAAATCAAGGGAATTCTCCGCCGTCGAATTGACGGATGCCTATCTGACTGCCATCGATGCCGCCAACGAGAAGCTCAACGCCTATGTCGTGACGACGCATGACAAGGCGCGTGACATGGCGAAGGCCTCCGATCAGAAGCTGGCAGCCGGTAATGGCGGTGCGCTTGAAGGCATTCCGCTTGGCGTGAAAGACTTGTTCGCGACCCGCGACATCCATACCCAGGCCTGCTCGCATGTGCTGGACGGTTTCAAGCCGAAATACGAGTCCACCGTGACCCAGAACCTGTGGGATGACGGTGCGGTGCTTCTTGGCAAGCTCAACATGGACGAATTCGCCATGGGCTCGTCTAATGAGAGCTCCTATTACGGTCCCGTCGTGAACCCCTGGCGCGCTGAAGGCTCCGAAAAGAGCCTCGTTCCCGGCGGTTCCTCCGGCGGTTCTGCTGCCGCGGTTGCGGCGCATCTCTGCGCTGGCGCTACCGCAACCGATACCGGCGGCTCCATCCGCCAGCCAGCAGCCTTCACCGGCACGGTCGGTATTAAGCCTACCTATGGACGCTGCTCGCGCTGGGGCATCGTTGCCTACGCCTCCTCGCTCGACCAGGCTGGTCCGATTGCCCGCGACGTTCGCGATGCCGCGATCTTGTTGAAGTCCATGGCAAGCGTCGATGCAAAGGACACCACCTCCGTCGATTTGCCTGTGCCGGATTATGAAAAGGCCATCGGCCAGTCGTTGAAGGGCCTGAAGATTGGTATTCCGAAAGAGTATCGCGTCGAGGGCATGCCGGAAGAAATCGAAAAGCTTTGGGCACAGGGAATTGCCTGGCTGAGGGATGCCGGCGCCGAGGTCGTCGATATCACTCTGCCGCACACCAAATACGCGCTGCCGGCCTATTACATTGTGGCGCCTGCCGAGGCTTCGTCAAACCTCGCCCGCTATGACGGCGTTCGCTATGGTCTCCGCGTCGATGGCAAGGACATTGCCGACATGTACGAGAAGAGCCGCGCTGCCGGTTTCGGCTCGGAAGTGAAGCGCCGCATCATGGTCGGCACCTATGTTCTTTCTGCCGGCTATTACGACGCCTATTACCTGAAGGCGCAGAAGGTTCGCACGCTGATCAAGCGCGACTTCGAAAACGTCTTTCATGACGGCGTCGATGCCGTTCTCGCTCCTATCACGCCATCTTCGGCCTTCGAAATTGGTGACAAAGAACTGGCCTCAGATCCGGTCAAGATGTATCTGCAGGACGTGTTCACCATCACGGTCAACATGGCGGGTCTGCCGGGTCTTTCCGTTCCTGCCGGTCTGGACGGCAAGGGCCTGCCGCTCGGCCTTCAGCTGATCGGCAAGCCGTTCGAGGAAGAAACGCTGTTCAAGACGGCGCACGCCATCGAACAGGCAGCGGGCAAGTTCACGCCCGCCAAGTGGTGGTAACGGGTCTTATCATTCGAGCCATGGCCGAGGCCGATCGCGATGCGGTAGGCCTCATCGGTTTTCGCGCCTGGCAATCGAGCAGCGCGTTCGAAGATACCTATCTCGACCCGGTCGTGATCGAACGGGTGCGCGGTGAATTTGAGGTTTTCGCAAAAGAGACCACCTGTGATGTCGTCGTGGCTGAGGTCGATGGCGTGACGGTTGGCTGGGGCGCCCGCGCTGGAGAGCCTGACTATATTTCCGACATCTGGATTGATCCTGATTATCAGGGCAGAGGCATTGGTCGAATTCTAGTCGAGCATTTCCTTTGAGAGATGCGCCGCTCGCATATCTCGACAGCCAAAATCTCGACCCATGCTAGAAACGTCTACGCTATTCGCGCCTATGAACGTTGCGGTTTTCGCGTGATTTGGCAGGGCAAGCAGTGGTCCGAAACTATGAAGGTTGAGCTTCAAAAGGTCCGCCTGGAAAAAGCCATCTGAAGCATCTCTCGCAAAGCGGTGACGCTCTGCTATGCTGCAGCCCGGCTCGATAAGGGGAGGCAAACATGGCAGCGGATAATGCACGACATGAACTGTTCCTGATGCGCGAAATCGATGCGCCAACAACGAAAATCTACCGCGCCTGGACTGATCCTGAATTGTTGAAACAATGGTTCTGTCCAAAGCCCTGGGGCGTGTGTCACGCTGAACTTGACGTTCGTACAGGCGGTTCAAGCTTCATCGTCATGAAAGGACCAAATGGCGAAGAGGTTGAAAACCGCGGCGTTTATCTCGAAGTCGTGTCAAATGAGAAGCTCGTCTTTACTGACGCTTTCACAACGGCCTGGGTACCGTCGGAAAAACCCTTCATGACGGGCATCGTCGTACTGGAGCCATTGGGCGACGGCCGGACCAAATATACGGCGATCGCACGACATTGGACTGAGGAAGACAAAAAGACCCATGAAGCGATGGGCTTTCACGAGGGCTGGGGCGCCGCGACAGATCAGTTGGTTGCATTGCTAGCCGAGATATAAGGTGCGGCGGCCAAGTCTGACCGCCGCATCTAATTGTCAGCGATTGTCGAGTTCGCCTCTCACCAGCTCCAGCCCGCGTGTGGTGATGCGGTAGGGCTGGCTTCTGGACGAGGAGATAGCCCTTTTGCGCTTCAGCTTGCGAAACGTGATGAGGTCGAGGCCGCTGAACACCCAGCCGTCGCGCGTATACAGCACGAGGGTTTCGATTCTGCGGTTTTGGTCTCGGATAAGTTCGATTCTGCCGCCCTGGGCGAGCAGATGTAGAATGCGCTGTTCCGCGCGGGAAATGTCCATGATTTGGAATCCAGCTTGCATCCAGATGGACGCGTGAAAACAATCCGGTTGCCAGTGGCATCCGGTTCGGTTTCAGTATGGCCCGGCGCGCAAAACACTTGCGGGCAGGGCCTTTACCGGGACTCCGATTGAGAGAACATAAAAACTCCAAAGATCACATCTTTTGCTTAAAAGCTGGACGCGTTACGGTCAAGAAGAGGCAGAGCCTTGTTACTGCGGACGGACTGGCCGGAAGGACCGGCAAAAGCTTTCCACTTTCGCCATTATGGAGATTGAACTTGGTCGTCATTCGCAATGCGCAAGAGCAGGAGGCCTCCCATCTCGCAGCCATCGGTCTGGAGGCATGGCGGGTGGCAAGCTCTGCGCTGGGTCTGACAGCAGTTCTGGAATCCAATGCCCAGGAAGCCTTTGCGGGTTTTACCGAGTCCTCTTGGCACCGTATCCTGGTGGCGGAGAAACACGGTATTGCTGTCGGCTGGTCGGCAAGGGAAAATTCTGGTGACATGATCTCGGATTTTTGGGTTGATCCGCGCCTTCATGGACAAGGGATTGGCGGCGCTCTACTCGAAGCGGTCGAGGAGCAGGTGTTAGCGGCTGGCTTTCCCTCCATAAAGCTCGAAAGCCATGCTGATAATGAGAGAGCAATTTCCTTCTTTCGCAAGCATGCCTACGGCGTCAGCTGGCTGTCGATGAAATATGCGCGCAAGCTCGATCGCGAAGTGCAGACCATCGGCCTTCGCAAGCAACTGAAGGATGTCAAGCTGATGACATATGGCCCCTCATTCTAATGGTGCGCCGCTCTCAGAACCGTTGCGTCAGAAACATAAGCGAAGCGACGAGTCCGACTTGAGCGATGACAATGCCTAAAAGCAGGCTGCGAAACGGCTCTTTGCGTGTCTTGTGCCGCAGGAGATGTTGCGCTGTCACCGCTCCGAGACTTCCACCCAGCAAGGCCAGTAGGAGCAACGTGCGTTCACGAATGCGCCGATCGCCTTTTCTGGCAGCTCGCTTGTCCTGCCAGAAGCCGATGAAGACAATGAGGTTGAGCGCGAGATAGGCGATTAGCGCGATAACGATGAATGTCATGATCGCCTGTCTGATCCAAACAGACACGAAGCGCCTCAGAAGTCTTGCACCTCCGGGCCATTTGCTCTACCTCACCACGAATAGAAATTCCGTATCGTATGAGCTTGATATGACCCTTGTAGACGTTCGCACACCCGACCCGAAGCGTTTTATCCCCGGCGCCACTGGCGACTGGGAAATCGTCATCGGCATGGAGGTTCACGCACAGGTTCTGTCCAATTCGAAGTTGTTCTCGGGAGCTTCCACGACCTTCGGCAATGCGCCCAATTCCAACGTGTCTCTGGTCGACGCGGCCATGCCGGGCATGTTGCCCGTCATCAATGAAGAGTGCGTGGCGCAGGCGGTACGTACCGGTCTCGGGCTGAAAGCCAAGATCAACAACCGCTCCATCTTCGATCGCAAGAACTACTTCTATCCCGACCTGCCTCAGGGTTATCAGATCTCGCAGTTCAAGGATCCGATCGTCGGCGAGGGTACGATTACAATTTCGCTCGGGCCTGACCGTCAGGGCAATTTCGAGGATATCGAGATCGGCATTGAGCGTCTGCATCTGGAACAGGACGCCGGCAAGTCGATGCATGACCAGCATCCGACGATGTCCTTCGTCGATCTGAACCGTTCAGGCGTTGCCCTGATGGAAATCGTCTCGAAGCCGGACATGCGCTCTTCCGATGAGGCGAAAGCCTATCTGACCAAGCTGCGCTCCATCGTTCGCTATCTCGGTACCTGTGATGGCAACATGGATGAAGGCTCCATGCGCGCTGACGTTAACGTGTCGGTGCGCCGCCCCGGCGAAGGTTTCGGCACGCGTTGCGAAATCAAGAACGTCAACTCCATCCGCTTCGTCGGCCAAGCCATCGAATATGAAGCCCGCCGCCAGATCGCCATTCTGGAAGATGGTGGCGCCATTGATCAGGAAACCCGTCTCTTCGATCCTGGCAAGGGCGAGACGCGCTCCATGCGCTCCAAGGAAGATGCGCACGACTATCGCTACTTCCCTGATCCCGATCTGCTGCCGCTGGAATTCGACGATGCCTTCGTGGAAAGCCTGAAGGTCGGTCTGCCGGAACTGCCCGACGACAAGAAGGCACGTTTCGTGGCTGAACTCGGCCTCTCCGTCTACGACGCCTCCATCCTCGTTTCGGAGAAGGCCATTGCGGATTATTATGAGGCCGTCGCGGCGGGCCGCGACCCGAAGGCTGCCGCCAACTGGGTCATCAACGATCTCCTTGGTGCGCTAAACAAGTCCAGCAAGTCCATCGAGGAAACGCCCGTTACGCCGGACCAGCTCGGCGGGATCATCGACCTCATCAAGGCGAACACCATCTCTGGCAAGATTGCCAAGGATCTGTTCGAAATCGTCTGGAACGAAGGCGGCAACCCGGCAGACATCGTCGAAAGCCGCGGTATGAAGCAGGTGACCGATACGGGCGCCATCGAAAAGGCGGTGGACGAGATCATCGCTGCAAACCCGGATCAGGTGGAAAAGGTCAAGGCAAAGCCAACGCTTGCTGGCTGGTTCGTTGGCCAGGTGATGAAGGCAACCGGCGGCAAGGCCAACCCGCAGGCCGTACAGGAATTGGTCAAGGCCAAGCTCGGCATCGAGGAATAAAGTGTCATCGCTTTTCAATGAAAGAGGCGGAAGACAGTCTCCTCCGTCACTCCGATCTCAATCGAGGTTGACGTCGAGATAACATGAGCAACGCCGGGATCGCTCCCGGCTTTTCTTTTTTGATGGGAGTCACAATGGTGTTCTTCATTCGCACCGCAAGCGAGCGCGATATTGAGCCAGTCCGGTCTTTGTTGATGAAGACCTGGCACGCGACCTACGATCCAATCTACGGCACGGACAAGGTCAACGACATGATTGCTCTGTGGCACACGCCAGCGGCCTTGAAAGAGCGCGTGGAGAAAAAGGGCGGCGAGTTTTTGGTGGCAGACGATGGAAAGCGTATAGGCGGCATGGCCTATGCCGTCATGTCCACCAGCATGGCTAAAACCGCGTTGCTCTATCAGCTTTATGTCGATCCGCAGTTCCAGCGTCAGGGGGTGGGGCGTGATCTCTTCGCCGAACTGGAAACCTGTTTTCCCGACGCGGAAATCATGCGCCTTGAGGTCGAACCTAAAAATACTGTCGCAATTGCCTTCTATGAAGGCGTCGGCTTTTCCGAGGTAGATCGAATCGAGCGCATGGCTGGCGTCGAGGGGATGCCCGGAATTGTAATGGAGAAGAGCCTGAGGCGGTAAAACACAATGGACGGTCTGATCATTCGTGAAGCGCGCGAAGAGGATGTTGCAGCAATTGCTGCGATGTTCGCCGCTGACGATGTGGGTGGGCACGGTGATACGACCGATGACGTGGCCGTGCCCGAATATCTCAGGGCTTTCAGGGCGATCGCCAGGTCACCGCTTGAGACGTTGTACGTCGCTGAGTTTGAAGGCCGAGTGATCGGTACGTTCCAGACCGTGATTCTCACCAAGCTTGCCGGGCGCGGCGCCGTATGGATGGTCGTCGAAGGTGTGCAGACCAGGGAGGATATGCGTGGCCGCGGTATCGGTGCGACGATGATCCGGTACTGCATCGCTGAGGCTGAAAAGCGTGGCCTCGCCGGGGTCCAGCTCACCTCCAACATGGCGCGCACCGATGCTCATCGCTTCTACGAGAGGCTGGGTTTCGAGAAGCGCCATTTCGGCTTCCGGCTGAAGCTTAAATAATCGCCCGCACGTTGGAAAAGCTGGACAATCGTTGGTGAGAACGTCATAAGCTTGTGGCCGTGCGAGTGCGAAAGCGACGCATGTGAAAAGCCCGAGGAACGGAAAATGAAGACTCTTCTGCTGCAAATCTTCACCTGGTGGAACGGCCAGACGATCGGAACGCGCTTCCATACGTGGCGCTTCGGAAAGAAGGTGGGGCAGGATGAGTTTGGCAACACCTACTACGAAGGTGGCACCACCTCCTGGGGCATGCCGCGTCGTTGGGTGATTTACAACGGTTACGCTGAAGCGTCTGCAATTCCGCCCGGCTGGCACGGCTGGATGCATTATCGCACTGACACGCCGCCGAGCAAGGAAAGCTATGTCGCACGCGACTGGCAGAAGCAGCATCAGCCGAACCTGACGGGTTCTGCCCAGGCGTACCGTCCTCAAGGCTCGCTGGCCGTTCCAGGTGAGCGCCCCCGCGTCACCGGCGACTACGACGCCTGGACGCCTGGCGGCTGATTCACTACGCTTCGTGCTCCTTGCATGTAGGAGCAAAAAGGGCGGGCATTCATCATGGCCGCCACCCGCTTTTGCCACATTCGATCTTTAGGCGTGATGGGCGCTTTGATGAGCGGGCAGTTTTCTGGAGACGGTTTGATATGAGAACATTCACGCGGGATCTATCTTTGCGTGCACTGGCGGTTTCGCTTCTGGCGCTTCTTCCGGCAGTGGGTCTCGTGTCACCGGTGTCTGCCGCCCGCCTTGAAAATAAGGTTGCGGTCTTTTCCGGCATCGACAAGATCACCGGTCGCATTACCTCTTTCGACGTCTACATCAACGAAACGGTTCAGTTCGGCGCGCTGCAGGTCACGCCGAAGGTCTGCTACTCGCGCGACGATACCGAAGCGCAGAAAATCGATTCTTTCGTCGAAGTGGATGAAATCACCCTCGACAGAAAAATCCGCCGCATCTTTACCGGCTGGATGTTTGCCGATAGCCCCGGCCTGAACGCTGTCGAACACCCGATCTACGATGTCTGGCTCACCGGTTGCAAACAGGATTCGGACGTTCCGCCGCCATCGACAGCGAGCAAGTAACCGACAGACTTGTCAGAAGTCACTCATCCGCAAAAACCTAAAATGTCAAATCCGGCTGGTTCACTGCCCGGTCCAGCATCTTTGAGTATTCATCCTTTGGAACGTCGATCGCGCCGAAGGTTTTGAGGTGGTCCGTTGTGAACTGCGTGTCGAGCAGGATGAAGCCACTGTTGCGCAATCGCTCCACCAGATGAACCAGGCAGATTTTTGAAGCGTTGGTGCGACGGGAGAACATGCTCTCGCCGAAGAAGGCAGCGCCGAGCGACACGCCATAAAGACCACCGACCAGTTCATCACCCTGCCACGCCTCCACGCTATGAGCGTGGCCGATCTCATGCAACTCGGTATAGAGCTTGCGGATCGTCTCGTTGATCCAGGTGTTCGGGCGGTCCGGCGCTTCTGCGGCACATCCGGCCATGACGGCGGTGAAAGCAGTGTCGAAGCGAATATCGAAGGGTTTCTTTCGAATGGCTTTTGCGAGACTTTTTGAGACGTGAAAATCGTTCAGCGGGATGATGCCCCTGAGGTCCGGCTCGACCCAGAATAACTCCGGGTCGTCAGCCGCTTCGGCCATCGGGAACAGGCCGATGGAATAGGCGCGCAGCAGCATATCGACGGTGATATCGCGATCTCTGCTGCGCCGACCCATTCCTTAGTGCGCGTCGCCGGCCAGATATTTTTCCAGCCAGTGGATGTCATAATTACCGTTCAGGATATCTTCGTTCTGAAGCAGGTCCTGGAACAGCGGAAGCGTCGTTTTGATGCCATCGACGACGAATTCGTCGAGCGCACGGCGCAGGCGGCGAATGCATTCGTCACGGTCGCGACCATGGACGATCAGCTTGCCGATCATGCTGTCGTAGTAAGGCGGGATCTTGTAGCCTTGATAGGCACCCGAATCCACGCGCACCCCCAGACCGCCGGGTGTGTGGAAGTAAGTGAGCGTCCCGGGCGAAGGCACGAAAGTCCGTGGATCTTCGGCATTGATGCGGCATTCGATGGCGTGACCATGGAATTCGATATCGGCCTGCGTAACCGAAAGACCTCGGCCGGAGGCGACTCTGATCTGTTCCTGCACGAGGTCCATTCCCGTGATCGCTTCCGTGACCGGATGCTCCACCTGAAGACGGGTGTTCATTTCGATGAAATAGAACTCTCCGTTTTCATAGAGGAACTCGATGGTGCCGGCACCACGATATTTGAGCTTGCGCATGGCGCTTGCACAAATTTCGCCGATCTCCATGCGCTGCTCAACGGTGAGAGCAGGGGAGTTGGCTTCTTCAAGAACCTTCTGGTGGCGACGCTGCAGCGAGCAATCGCGCTCGCCAAGATGGACGGCATTGCCTTCGCCATCACCGAAAACCTGAACCTCGATATGGCGCGGTTTTCCAAGATATTTTTCCATGTAGACGGCGTCGTTACCGAAAGCGGCAAGCGCTTCGGAACGGGCTGTGGAAACAGCTTCGTCCAGATCGGCTTCGGTCTTGGCAACCTTCATACCGCGGCCGCCACCACCTGCCGTGGCCTTGATCAGGACAGGAAAGCCGATTGAACGCGCGATTTCCATCGCGTTTTCAGGCTTTACTTCGCCATCGGAGCCAGGAACGACGGGGATGCCGAGTTCCTGCGCCGTCTGCTTGGCGGTGATTTTGTCACCCATGATGCGGATATGATCGGCAGTCGGTCCGATGAAGGTGATTCCGTGGGCGTCGAGAATATCGGCAAACTTGGCATTTTCCGAAAGAAAGCCGTAGCCGGGGTGAACCGCGTCCGCGCCGGTGATTTCGCAGGCTGCAACAATCTGATGAATGTTGAGGTAGCTGTCACGCGACGGCGGTGGGCCGATGCACACGCTCTCGTCGGCGAGGCGCACATGCATGGCATCCGCGTCAGCCGTGGAGTGAACGGCAACCGTCGGAATACCGAGTTCCTTGGCGGCGCGAAGCACGCGAAGGGCGATTTCGCCGCGATTGGCAATGAGGATCTTGGATACCATGGGAGCCGCCTTATTCGATGACCACGAGGGCTTCACCATACTCCACGGGCTGCGCGTCATTGACGATGATTTCCGTCACCTTTCCGGACTTGGGCGCCGGGATCTGGTTCATGGTCTTCATGGCTTCGACGATAAGGATGGTCTGGCCTTCCTTGACGGTGGCGCCGACTTCGACGAACGCGCGCGCGCCCGGTGCTGGAGACAGATAGACCGTGCCGACCATCGGGGAGGTTACGGTATTTGCAGGGTTGCGCGCCGGAGCAGCCGGTGCAGCCGGTGCAGCGGAAGCGGCAGGCGCTGCTGCGGGTGCTGCAGGCGCTGCGGCTGGCGCGGGGGCATACTGCGGAGCCGCGGCATAAACGGTTGCAGGCGGTGCGGAGCGCGAAACGCGGATACGCAGGTCGTCCTGCTCGACTTCGATCTCGGAAAGATCGGTGTCGTTGAGAATGTTCGCGAGGTCGCGGATCAGTTCCTTGTCGATACCGTTTTTCTTTTCAGACATGACAAACCCTATTCTGATTGTTTCTTTTTATGCCGTGATGTTCTTCAAGGCGTTGAGCGCCATGATGTAGCCATATGGCCCGAAGCCGCAGACCATGCCTTTTGCAGCGGGCGCTATCATCGATTTGTGGCGGAATTCTTCGCGGGCGTGGATGTTGGAAATGTGAACTTCCACGACGGGAACGGAAATGGCGCGAATGGCATCGTGCAGAGCGATGGATGTATGGCCATACGCACCCGGATTGATGACGACACCTGCAGCGCGTTCGCCCGCCTCGTGCAACAGGTCCACGAGAACGCCTTCATGATTGGACTGATGGCACTCGACGCTAAAGCCAAGCCCTTCACCTGCCGCCATGCAGTCGTTCTCGATATCCTTCAGCGTCTTGCCGCCGTAGATGCCCGGCTCCCGCTTTCCCAACATATTGAGATTGGGGCCGTTCAGGACGAAGATCGTGTTGCTCATTCGCTGTTCCGTCAAAAATCAGCGACACCTATAGACTGCGCGACTGACGAGGAAAAGCCCCCGGAGCTTCGAAAGAGCGCATGGAGTGGGTTAAGCCGCAGTTATTCAGCAGCTTTTTGGGCGTCGTGACTGTGATATCTTCCAACTTAGGAGCAGCTTGCCTTGCCGCAACTGCGCATATTGGCAATCTTTTCCTTCAAAGGTTCGGCGCCGACTGCACCAAACACGGCCTCGTTGCCGATGACATAGGAAGGCGTGCCGGAAATGCCGAGATTCGTGGCAAGCGTATAGGCTTCCTGGACCTGTGCATCATTCGGATTCTCCGCCATGGATTTGCGTATATCGGCTTCTTTGAGGCCAAGCGAGGTCGCCACTTCGATCGCTTTCGCTTCATTGGCGCGACTGCGGCCGCCGAGAAGCGTGCGTTGGAATTCCGGATACTTCTTCGGTGCGAGGAGTTTAACCGCGTTGGACACCTTGTGTGCCTCAACCGACTCCGGTCCAAGGATCGGGAACTCCTTCAACACGACACGAACGTTTTTGTCCTCTTTGAGGATCTTGTCCATATCCGCCATGGCGCGTTTGCAGTAACCGCAATTGTAATCGAAGAACTCGACCAGGGTCACGTCGCCGTTGGGATTTCCGATCGCGAGATCGTATTTCGAATCGAAGATGGCTTTGGTGTTGTCGGTCACGGCCTCCGCCGCTTTTGCATTGCGTGCCGCATATTGTTTCTTCTCCAGCGCATCCTGAACCTCCAGCATGACTTCTGGATTTTCGATCAGATATTCCTTGATGAAGGCACCGATTTCTTTTTTCTGGTCGGCATCCAGCGCATGAGCTGGAAGGCTCGCGCCGAACGTGGAGAGGGCCGTGACACAGGCGAATGCGGCTGATCGGATGGAAAGTGCCATTTCGGTCCTCATTGGGTTCTGTGATGATTCATGTTGCAGGCAATTACCCTAATTTAATTCAATTGCCATACCGGAAATAAATTGCGTGCGTTGCTCTCGCGTCATTGTGAAGAGCGCAACAATGCGGCAAATCTCCGTCATAGCATATAGAAAGACCATGCCTTTGATCACACTGTCCAAGCGAAGCGCCGTCGAGCCCTTTCACGCCATGGATATTCTAGCGGAGGCCAATCGGCGCAAACAGGCGGGGCGGCCCGTCATTTCCATGGCAGTTGGGCAACCTTCCCATCCTGCGCCGAAGGCTTCGTTGGAGGCTGCCGAGGCTGCTCTCAAACACGGCAGGATCGGTTACACCGATGCTCTTGGATTGCGGGAATTGCGTGAGGCGATCGCCTCGCATTATCGCTTGCGCCATCAGGTCATTGTCGATCCTGCCCGTATCGCAGTAACGACCGGATCATCCGCGGCGTTCAATCTTGCTTTTCTTGCGCTGTTTGATGCAGGCGACGCGGTAGCGATCGCCAGGCCTGGCTATCCTGCCTATCGCAACATCCTGAAAGCCCTCGGTCTCACTGTGGTTGAAGTGCCGGTCACGGCGGAAACGGGTTACACGTTAACGCCAGCAAGCCTGGAACGGGCTGAGGCCAAGGCAGGCTGCAAGCTCAAGGGCGTGCTCCTTGCAAGCCCCGCCAATCCGACCGGAACCGTGACAAGCAGAGATGCGCTGAAGCGCCTTGCAAGCTATTGCGACGGGCGCAACATCGCCTTCATCTCGGACGAGATCTATCACGGACTGACTTTCGTCGGCGACGAGTCGAGTGCCGTTGAAGTGACCGACAACGCCATCGTCATCAACTCTTTCTCGAAATATTACTGCATGACCGGATGGCGCATCGGTTGGATGGTGCTGCCGGAGACACTGATCCGTCCGGTCGAATGTCTTGCGCAAAGCATGTATATTTCAGCGCCTGAACTGTCGCAACTCGCAGCGATGGCCGCGTTTACTGCGGAGGAAGAGCTCGACATCTACAAGGAAAGCTACCGCACCAATCGCGACTTTCTGATGAGCCGTCTGCCGGAGCTTGGCCTCCCGTTGGCATCTCCCATGGACGGCGCGTTCTACGCCTATGTCGATACCAGCCGCTACTCCAACGACAGTATGGAGTTTGCCAGACGCATGCTGTCGGAAATCGACGTCGCGGCCACACCGGGCCTGGACTTCGATCCACTTGAAGGACATCGTGCCATGCGCTTTTCTTATGCCGGCTCGGTTTCCGATATTGCCGAGGCCGTCGGACGCATTGCAGGGTGGCTGAAACAGGACTGAGATTAAATCGCCGGGGAGAGAGGCTATGACGATGAGCAAGGTAGCGGTAGTGACGGCGGGTGGAAGCGGCATGGGTGCCGCCGTTGCAAGGCGCTTTGCCGAAGATGGTTATAGGGTCGCGATCCTTTCCTCCTCGGGTAAGGGCGAGGCCTTGGCGAGTGAACTTGGCGGTGTCGGCATCACAGGCTCCAACCAGTCGAATGACGATATCCAGAAGCTGGTTGATCTCACCCTGGAAAGCTTTGGCCGCATTGATGTTCTGGTCAACAGTGCCGGACACGGTCCGCGCGCACCCATCCTCGATATCACGGATGAGCAGTGGCATACCGGGCTCGACGTCTATCTCATGAACGTCATTCGTCCCACGCGCATCATCGCCCCTATCATGGCCGCGCAAAAGAGTGGCGCCATCGTCAATATCTCAACGGCCTGGGCTTTCGAGCCAAGCGATATGTTTCCGACATCTGCCGTCTTTCGCGCCGGTCTGGCGGCGTATACAAAAATCTTTGCCGATAAATATGCAGCCGACAATGTCCGCATGAACAATGTTCTGCCGGGTTGGATCGACAGCCTTCCAGCGACCGAACAACGCCGAGAGATGGTTCCGATGCAGCGTTACGGCAAAAGCGAGGAGATCGCTGCGACAGTGGCCTTCCTCGCATCTGAAGGCGCCGGCTACATTACCGGGCAGAACCTTAAGGTGGATGGCGGTCTGACCCGCTCCGTATAAGTTTTCTTGATCGCTTGGAACCGATCCATCTCTCGAGCGTTGCATGAGAGCGGGGGAGTGCCTTTTTTTATGTTGGTGCGCATCTCGATGGCGCAGGACACCGAGGGGTCTACCCTTCGATACCTTGGGGAATGGACTTGGTTCACATGACGAGCGATCCCGAGTCTGACGTGTTCGTCTTCTCGGCGTCGGACATGGAGCGGCTGGAGGCTCTGGAAGAACTGCAGATCATCGACACCGGCCCTGAGCCGGTCTTCGATGATATCGTCCATGTGGCAAGCACAGTTTGCAAAGCACCGGTCGCCCTCATAAGCTTCGTTCAGGAAGAGCGCCAATGGTTCAAGGCGCGTGTTGGTTTTCAGCCCTGCGAAACGCCCATTGATCAGTCTGTCTGCCGCTATTCGCTCGGCTGCGACGATCTTCTTGTTATTACGGACCTGACGAAAGATCCACGCACGGCGAGGAACGCGCTCGTCACCCAGGAGCCGTTCATCCGCTTCTATGCGGGCGCACGCCTCATTCTGTCTGACGGTGTTGCCGTTGGCGCAGTGTGCGTCATCGACCACGTTCCGCGGCCAGAGGGGCTCACCCAAGAGCAGCGCTCCGTGTTGAAAGCGCTCGCCGGCCAAGTCTGTGCGCATCTTGAACTGCGGCGGACCGTGAACCGGCAGCGTGAGGTTATCGAGCGACAGAAGCAGATCAATGAAATGATGCGCGACGGCGTTCGCACCGCACTGACTGCGCAGGAGGCTGGCCATATCGGTACCTTCGAACTCGATATCATAACGGGCAAGATCAAGGTGTCGGCTGAGTTCTGCAGGATCTTCGACGTGCCGCAGACAGGGCAATACCACGCACGCGATTTCGAGCGGATGCTTCACCCCGATGATCGTGGACAGGAATCGTCCGAGAGCACCCGCAAGAATGGAACGGCGGTCATGGCGGTGCAATATCGCATCGTAACGCCGACGCGAGGTATAAGGTGGGTTTCTCGCAAGGCAACCTTTGAGCGGGATGAAGGGGGCAATCCTGTCAAGCTTCTCGGCACTGTCCAGGATATCACCGTTCAAAAGCGCGCCACGGAGCGCATAAAGGTACTGTTGGAACTCGGCGATCGACTGCGTGACCTTACCAATGTCGAAGATATCGCTTTTACGGCTGCCGAGCTCATGGCGCGGGCGCTTGACGCTACGCGGGCGGGTTTTGGCGTTGTCGATCCCGCACAGGAAACGGTGATATTACAACCCGAGTGGCGCGCCCCTGGCGTCTCATCGGTCGCAGGAAAACATTATTTTCGCGACTACGGCTCCTATATCGATGACCTGAAGGCAGGTATGAGCGTCGTAATTTCGGATGTGATGACGGATCCGAGAACGACAGACAAGGCAGATGCCTTGATTTCGCTTGGCATTCGTCAGCTCGTTAACGTTCCAATCTTCGATCAGGGCAAATTTGCGCTCGTCGTCTTCGTTCACCATAGCGATCTGTTCGAATGGATGGAGGATGATCTCGCATTTGTCAGGAGTTTTGGTGATCGCATTCAAAGCGCGATTGGTCGCCTCCGTGCGGAGGCGGAGCAAAATCTGCTCAACCGTGAGATTGGCCACCGATTGAAAAACGCTTTTGCCATGGTGCAGGCGCTTGCGAAGCAGACACTAAGGCCTGTCCAAGAGAGAGGAGCCGTTTTGAATTTTGAACAACGGCTTCAGGCCCTCAGTTCAGCTCACGACATTCTCCTCGGCAACAATTGGGCGAGCGCCGATGTGCGCACGGCGCTCATGCGTGTTGTCGATACACTGGGTATGAAGGAGCAGGTCGATATTGAAGGAGAGGATATTTCCGTCAATCCCAAGGGTGCCCTGTCGCTGTCGCTATTGCTGCATGAACTGACCACCAACGCGGTAAAGTACGGCAGTCTCTCGTCTGTCCAGGGCCGTGTGCTGGTGTCGTGGGAGGTGCAAGGAGACAGGGAAGATGCCGTTTTCCGCTTGATATGGAGGGAAACTGGCGGACCGGCTGTCCTGCAGCCACAATCGAAGGGCTTCGGATCACGCCTTATTTCCATGGGGCTTTTAGGAACCGGCGGTGTATCGACGCGTTACTTAGATCAAGGACTGGAGGTCGAAATGACAGCGTCTCTGGTTCAATTGCAACAGGTATCGTGAACCATGGCTCAAGAACAACTGGTCGCCAAACAGGTCGTCCTCGTCGTGGAAGACGATCCGCTTCTGCGCATGATGGCAGTGGATATGGTCGAAGATGCGGGTTTCAGCGCAATAGAGGCTGGCGGCGCCGATGAAGCGCTGACGATCCTACGTGCCCGGCCAGACGTTGGGGTTCTGTTCACCGATGTCGACATGCCGGGCAGCATGGATGGCGTTCAACTCGCGCGAATAGCCTGTCAGACTGACAGGCAACTCGGAATTCTACTGACGTCCGGCCATCACCGCCTCGAGAACGACGCGTTGCCGCCGCGGAGCGTTTTCTTTCCGAAGCCTTACGATACACAGATTGTTACTGAAGTGCTGAGGAAGTTCGCAGCATAGAAATGTGTCGGCGTTAGATCGAATTCTGTGGACGAATTGATCTCAATTCATCTTTCATAAACCAAGATAATTGTGGCTCATTCTTATTAATTTTTCAGAAAATAAAATTTTCTATTGTCCTTCCATGATTTGGCTCTGGGGGACTACATGAATTTTCTTGGCATTACGGGCATGCAATATTCCGGCGTTCCATTCCACGATACGAGAATATTGCTCGCGGAGGACTCCAATGTCTTCACCCAGATGATCGGTGCCCGTCTGATGGAATTGCTTGGCCTTACCGTGGAAGTCTGCCGCAATTTCGAAGAGCTTCAGGAATGCTATGAGCATTCGACTGAAAAGGTTACGCTCGCGATCTCGAACATCAATCTGCCCGGTGCAGAGAACGGCGAAGCGCTTGAATATCTCATCGATCTTTCCATTCCTACGATCGTCTTCACCAGCACCTTCCATGAAGACACGCGAGAGAAACTGATCACCAAGGAGGTGGTTGACTATATTCTCAAGGACAATGTCTTCGCAGTCGATATGTTGACGGAATCGGTTTGCCGTTTCCTCACCAATCACCGCCATCATGTTCTGATCGTGGACGATAGCCCAACCGCTCGAGCGCTGCTCTCCAGTCGTTTGAAGCGCTATAATTTCCGTGTAAGCCTTGCCGATAGTGGGGCGAAGGCCCTGGAAATCCTTCGCAACAATCCCGACATCGGTCTAGTCGTGACTGATTACAACATGCCCGATATTGACGGGTTTGAGCTTACTCGGCGCATTCGCACAATGCGCGGCTCCCATGAGTTGCGCATCATCGGCGTGTCATCATCCAATAACCGGTTGCTGTCGGCACGCTTCCTGAAGGCTGGCGGAAACGACTTCATGCTGCGCCCCTTCATCGAAGAGGAGTTTTATTGCCGCGTGAACCAGAACCTCGACACGCTGGTCCAGATCAAGAGCGCACGCGGCGCCAGTTCGAAAGCGGCGGCCTGACACCCGACTACACTCGTTCTGAGCTTGCTGTTTTCATACAAAATCAACGTCAAACCGCCTGCGCCCCGCAGGCGGTTTGTCTATAGCTGGGACTCCAGCGGCAAAATGCCCAAGATCAACGAAATGCAGCGGCGGGACAGGCTTGCATAGGGTTCCTTGCCGTAAAAGCGAGGTCTTCCTTTTACCAATCCATTCCAGATCAACCGCTTCTTCGGACTCAATGCCAATTCGAAACTCATCTCGCGGCTGGTTTCCTGGGTGAAGATCTCGTCCATCTGTACGGCAAGCGTTTCGGACGTGAACAGCACCCCCATCTCAGTGTTGAGAGACATTGAACGCGGGTCGAAGTTCAGCGAACCGACAAAGCCCGTTTCACCGTCGCAGGTAAATGCTTTGGTATGGAGACTTGCCTGCCCGGAGCCACGTAAGGACAGTGCGTTGTGCTGATCGGCCAGTGCGCGTAACTCGTGGATCTTGATTCCATTCAGCAGAAGAGGGCGTCGGTACCGCGCATAGCCGGCATGAACGGCAGCCACATCGGTCGCTGCCAGCGAATTGGTAAGGACCGATACGCTGACGCCATCGGCAGAAAGCCGCGATAGCGTTTCGACACCCTTTTGTCCGGGGATGAAATAGGGAGACGTGATCTTTAGTCTCACCTTAGCGCCCTCCATGATGGGCAAAAGATTTTCCATCAGGTAGTTATGGCCGCTACGACGCTTGCCCGCCGCCTTTTCAGGAGGGTCGGCGAGCACGCTCGCGGACGCCACCCACTCAAGTCGGTCGGACATGAGAAACCCACCGTGATGATGCAGACTTTCCACTTTCTGAAGATACGGTCGCGCAGCCTCGCTTGTAGCCAGACGATCTAGCTTCCGACGAAGTCGCGCCAACTTGCTCGGCCGTCGTGCAAGGAGCGAGCGAACGGGGATAGCAACCGCACTGTTCCAATAGTCGTCATATATGTCTTCTGCATCGCTGACCGATTTGCCATGTGCAAGTACATCGAAGTCGCGGAAGTTCGCTGCCTCTGCTGCGTCGAAATAGGCATCCCCGATATTGCGTCCACCAATGATCAATGCCCGACCATCTGCGATCCAGGCCTTGTTATGCATCCGCCTGTTGACGCTGCGAAACCGCAAGACGAGTTCGATGCCGCGCCGAAAGATGTTTTCCCGCGCCTTGGTGGGATTAAAAAGACGCAATTCGATCTGGGGATGGCTATCGATAGCGTGAAAGACTCTGTCCGACATAGTCACGCCCAGGTCGTCCAGCAACAGACGAACCCTCACGCCACGATCGGCGGCGGCTAAGACCTCACGCATCATCAGCTGCCCGGTCAGATCGGCGTTCCACATGTAGTACATGAGGTCGAGGCTGCGGCCAGCAGCGCGAGCCGAAGAAACTCTGAGTGCGAAGGCATCCATGTTCGACTGGACCAGCGCGAGAGCCGTATGATTACTGTCGTGATCTTTGCCGATATTAGACCAATGCCGGTCGAGCGCTGTGCTATCTGTGGCTTTGGGAAGCGCCGTAGAAGCGATCTTCGTTATTGCGCGTTCCTGGCGACGGGAAAGAATGGCAAGCGCGAAAACACCGCAGACAATGAGGACGATTGCTATCAGAATGGTACCGATCACTTCGCCTCATGCCCCCAACATAGTTTCGCTCGTGCGTATCGTGCGTTTGCCGTCCTAGCCCGCTCTTTACCGCGTGGTCTGCGTTTCAATTCCAGGATTTGGCTCCGGCATACCGGGATGCGAGGTCACTAGATAGGTGATGGCAATGGCGCTTGCGGCCACGATCAGCGTTCCGATGACAGCAATCGTCAGCCCCCAAGGCTTGGACTTGCGACGCGACCATACGAAAGGCCTTCTGCGAAGAAGGTTCTTTTTGCTGTGGTGATGATACTCTGGGCCAAGATTTTCGGTATTGGTCATCGTTCAACTCCCCGCGCCTGTCAAAATGCAAGCTATAATTTACCGAACGCTTCAACCTCGCTTGAAGTTTCATCAGGCTTCAAAGATGCCCGAGTAGGAACTGCTTTTGTCGCACATGGCCTTGTCGCCGTAGCCCATAGAAGACATTGTCGGCTGTAATGGAGCCTTTCGCTCCACCGGAGTAAGTGATGACTGCCACGTCGCGTGCATTTTTAGAAGATCTGTTTTTTGCAGCTGTTCGCGCAGCAGACCCTTACGAGGCAATCCGCGCACATCTTCCGGAAAGGCCGAAGGGTCGCACTGTCGTGATAGGGGCTGGTAAGGCTGCGAGCCAGATGGCGGCGGCGTTCGAAAGGGCTTGGCCTCATCCGCTCGAAGGAGTCGTGGTGGCCCGTCACGGGCCTATCGCCCAATGCCAGTCCATCAGGGTGTTGCAGTCTGCGCATCCCGTTCCGGATGCGGCAGGATTAGCCGCCTCACAGGCATTGATCAGCGCCGTGGAGGGGCTGACTGAGGATGATCTGGTGATCGCGCTCATTTCCGGTGGCGGCTCGGCACTGTTGCCTTCGCCACCGCACGGTTTTTCGCTGGACGACGAGATAGCGCTGAATGAAGCACTCCTTGCATCTGGTGCGCCGATCTCTGCGATGAATGTGGTGCGAAAACACTTTTCCCGGATCAAGGGCGGGCGTTTGGCGGCTCTTGCCCATCCGGCCCGCGTCGTCAGTCTGATCGTTTCCGACGTGCCGGGGGATCATCCTGCCTTTGTCGCTTCCGGCCCAACCGTGCCGGATGAAAGCCGTTCGGAGGAGGCATTACGGGCGATCCGCGATTATCGCATTACGCTGCCGCAACGCGTTATCGACTCCATCACCCGCGAGGCGGCTCCGATGCCGTCCGATCCGTCATTTTCCTCAGATGAAGTTCATGTCATCGCGTCTGCCCGCGTGTCAATGGAAGCGGCTGCACAGCGTGCCAGGGAGCGGGGAGTTGACCCCCTCATACTGTCGGACTGCATCGAAGGCGAAGCCAAGGATATCGGAAGGATGCATGCCGCATTGGCGCGGGAATTTTCAAGCCGTACTGCCAGACAAAGGCCTATGGTCCTTCTCTCGGGAGGGGAAACGACGGTGACGATTGGCTCTGGAAGCTACGGCAAAGGCGGGCGTAATTCCGAGTTTCTGTTATCTGCCGCGCTCGACTTGCAGGGAACTGACGGTATAACGGCGCTGGCAGCGGATACGGATGGAATTGATGGATCGGAGAACAATGCGGGTGCTTTCTGTGATGGGAAGACTGTTGCCCGTATTCGCGCATCTGGCGGGGACGCTCGCTCGCTTCTTGCCGGTCACGATGCGTGGTGGGCTTTTCATCTGGCTGGCGATCTTTTTACACCCGGCCCGACCGGCACCAACGTCAATGATTTTCGGGCCTTCCTGCTGGAATAGGCCGGCGTTGCAAGCTATGCCGAAAGCGCACTGATGGGGGGCGAGCTAGGCGCATATTTCGGGTTGTTTGCATCTGCCTTTCTGGCTGCAACGCTTGTTCCGGCGCAGTCTGAATCCGTTCTGGTCTATCTGACGATGACAGGACAATATTCGCCTGTCCTGCTCGTTACCGTGGCCAGTCTTGGAAATATATTGGGCTCCGTCGTCAACTGGTATCTGGGGCGAGGGGTGATGCTGTATCGTCACCGGCGATGGTTTCCCGTATCTTCCCAGAAGCTCGACAAGGCCCAGAACTGGTATGCGCGCTATGGACGATGGTCGCTGTTGGCGAGCTGGCTACCGATCATTGGCGATCCCTTGACGGTCGTTGCTGGCGTCATGCGCGAGCCGTTCGCATCCTTCATCGCCATTGTCACACTCGCCAAGTTCGGGCGTTATCTGGTTTTGGCCTTGGTGACGCAAGGTATAGTTTGAGCGACATCTATGTCTCTCGGTGATGATGCGCCATCCGAAACCTCGCTCAGCGTAGAGCCTTTGCAAAATCCATCATGCTGATGATATGATTTTTATGAATTCACCAAGGCGAAGGGAGGCGCTGCCGTGAAATCGAAGATCAGTTTCAAAAGCGATCGGCAAGGGCTCGGTTCGGGCCGCAGGATTCGCCGATCTGGAGCAAACGATAATTTTCCTGGATTGGAATTCGAAACGACGAGCGAGACACGTGACTGGCGTCTCGTCTGCCTCATCGCAGCGATTGTGTGCGGGCTTGCAGCTTTCATCTTCCTGCCGCTTTGGTAGGGCAAACGCGTTTGTGTCGCGAGTAAAAAGCCTGATCGCCTTGTCAGAACGTCGTGCCCTGGAACGCCCCGAGGACGCTGAATTTTTAAAGCTGTGAATGGCGCTTTTCATAAAATCGATTCCGATTGCAGGTCCAATGCTATAGGCCGTTAAGGTATGGCGGAAAAAAACACGATATGGGCTAGCAATGGCGATGATTGAAACGGTCGATACCGTTACAAGGGCGTTTCTTGGAGTGGAGCGGTCAGCGACAGAACAGCGATGGATGTCACGGCTCGATCAGGCCGCTCAGAACCGTGCGCTCGCCATGTCGCAGGTCCATGGAATTCCGGAGCTGATTGCACGCGTTCTGGCAGGACGCAATGTCGGCGTCGATGACGCACTGGCTTTTCTGGATCCGACGATAAGATCGCTGATGCCTGATCCCCGCACGCTTACCGATTGCGAGAAAGCCGCCCAGCGTATTGCCGATGCCATCGAAAAGCATGAGAAGATCGCAATTTTCGGGGATTACGATGTGGATGGAGCTGCGTCTTCGGCGCTGATGTATCGCTTTCTCCATCATTTTGGCCTCGAGCCGGAAATCTACATTCCCGACCGCATTTTCGAAGGATACGGCCCCAATCCCGCTGCGATGCAGCAGCTTGCTGCTAAAGGCGCGACCTTGATCATCACGGTCGATTGCGGCTCCACCAGCCATGAGTCGCTTGTCGTCGCGCGCGATGCCGGAACAGATGTACTGGTCATCGACCACCACCAGGTTGGAACCGAACTTCCTCCTGCGGTCGCTCTCGTGAACCCTAACAGAGAAGACGATCTGTCGGGGCAGGGACATCTCTGCGCTGCCGGCGTGGTGTTCCTCGTTCTTGTCGCAACACTCCGCGTCCTGAAAGAGCGGCACAACCGTCAGGCTTTCATGCTGGATCTGTTGACCTATCTGGACATCGTGGCTCTTGCGACGGTTTGCGATGTCGTGCCGTTGAAAGGCCTCAACCGCGCCTATGTGGTAAAAGGACTGGTTGCGGCGCGGCATATGAATAACGTGGGGTTGGCCGCACTCTTCAAGAAGGCAGGTCTTGGCGGTCCGGTGACGCCCTATCATTTCGGCTTTCTCATCGGGCCGCGCATCAACGCCGGTGGACGTATTGGCGATGCCGCCCTGGGCAGCCGGCTCCTCACCCTCGACGACAGCACGCAAGCCGAAGTCATTGCGGAAAAGCTCGACGAGTTGAACCGAGAGCGTCAGGCCATGGAAGCGGCAATGCTTGCCGAGGCTGAAGCGGAAGCGCTGTTCGAATATGGCGATGGCTCTGGCGCAGGCGTCATCGTGACAGCCCGCGAGAACTGGCATCCCGGTATTGTCGGTCTTCTGGCGTCGCGGCTGAAGGATCGCTTCCGCCGCCCGGCTTTCGCCATAGCATTCGATTCGCAAGGGCGAGGCACAGGCTCCGGTCGTTCCATCAACGGTTTCGATATGGGGCGCATGGTGCGCAACGCTGTCGAAGCGGGACTGTTGGTGAAAGGTGGCGGTCATGCCATGGCTGCGGGCCTCACGGTAGAACGCGCCAATCTCGGACGGCTCCGTACCTTTTTTGAAGAGGCGGCACAGAAGACAGTCTCGCAACTGGTCGAAAACAGCGTCCTCAAAATCGATGGCGCCATCGGCGCTTCTGGCGCAACGCTGGAGCTGATCGACCAACTCGAGCAGGCGGGGCCGTACGGTTCGGGCCACTCGCAGCCGATTTTCGCCATCCCTTCGCACAGGCTGCGTGATGTCCGAATCGTCGGCACGTCGCATATCAAGATCACGCTGGAAGCACTGGATGGTTCACGCCTCGACGGCATAGCTTTTCGTGCAGCGGATGCACCACTCGGGCAGATGCTGATGAATGCTCGCGGACGTCAGATTCATGTGGCGGGCACGCTGGGTGCGGAGCACTGGCAGGGGCAGAAAAGGGTCCAACTGCGCGTCCTGGATGCTGCTTTTGCGCCGTAGGCAAAGACGTCACTCCGTAAAAAAGAGCAAGGCCTACCTATTACGGTACTTCAATAAAGACCTGTAAAACACTGATTTAAGAGGGCAAGTGGCACGCCCTAGGGGAGTCGAACCCCTCTTTTCAGAATGAAAATCTGACGTCCTAACCGATAGACGAAGGGCGCGTGCGCTGTGGTGGAGGCCTTATAGTCAGGCATCGGATTCTCCGCAAGCGCCAATTTCGGTTTTTTTGAATTTATGCGAATTTTTTTGGATCAAGCGGTCGCTGCCCGAGAGAGAACTCTGTAAATTCGTCGATGTCGGGGAAATGAGCGGGGGAAGCGTGAGGTGGCGTGGGATCAGGGGTTCCCGTTTGATCGCCGCCTCACGCTTCATCGGGGGGACAGCGAAGAAACGAGCGGCGTAGATTTTGGTTCCAGCTATCAAAAAGAACTGTGAAAAATCAAATCAGCAGGTCATGCGCTGATGCGCGCAGCATAAAAAACGCCCGGTGACAGATGTCCCGGGCGCCAATATCGTCAGGCTTCGATCCTGATTATCGAGCAGTGCGATCAGAGATCGACGTCGAGGATCGCCATGGAGAAGTTGTAAGAACGATCGCCGTCTTCATCGTCGATGTAAACGACTCCGAGGAACTCATCGCCCATGTACACTTCGGCAGAATCGTCCTTGCGGGGACGTGCCTTGACGACCATCTTGTCGTTAAAAGTGCGCTTGAAATAGGCGTCGAGCTTTTTGATTTCGTCGGCTTTCACCAGTCTTCTCCTGTGCGGTTCTCACGGCGTCGGTCGACCTTCGGGGCCAACCATCGGGACGTCGTGATTTTCAATCTGCGCCGCTTTTGGCACGGGTTAAAGGCGAAAGTAAAGTCGAAGCAGCAAATCCCCCGCGTGACGCATTATGCGGTCCACGCAGGCTACGTTTTTGCTTTCGAAAGTGTCAGATATCGGCTCCGATGATTTGGTCCATGATCCGGGACGGCTCGTTGCAACCGCCTTCGCCAACGATCCGCGCCGGTACGCCTGCAACGGTGGTATTGGGCGGAACAGGCTTCAGAACCACCGATCCCGCCGCGACGCGAGAGCAACTTCCCACCTCGATATTACCAAGAATTTTTGCGCCCGCGCCGATCAGCACGCCGCTTCTGATCTTAGGGTGCCGGTCTCCGGTTTCCTTGCCTGTGCCGCCCAGAGTGACACCCTGAAGAATGGAAACGTTGTCGCCGATGACAGCGGTCGATCCAACGACGAGACCAGTTGCGTGATCGAGAAACAAACCTTTTCCGACGGTGGCCTGCGGGTTGATGTCGGTCTGGAACACGCTTGAGGATCTGCTTTGCAAGTAAAGGGCGAAATCCTTCCTGCCCTTTGACCAAAGCCAGTGGGCGAGGCGGTGCGTCTGGATGGCGTGGAAGCCTTTGAAGTACAAAACCGGCTCCATGAAACGCGTGCAGGCCGGATCCCGGTCGTAGACAGCCTGAATATCGACGCGCAGGATTGCGCCCCATTCCGGCCAGTCGTGAAGCATCTCCGAAAACGTCTGGCGCAAGAGGACGGCCTGCATATCAGGATGATCGAGACGCTCGCAAATGCGATAGATGACGCTATCTTCCAGCGAATGATGATTGAGGATCGTGGAATAGAAGAACGCCGACAGCAGCGGATCCTGAGCAGCAGCCGTGCGCGCTTCGTTCAACAAACTGCCCCAGATCGGATCGACGACTGCGATCTGATCATTCTGGCGGGTCTCTGTGCGTGCGACCATGTCAGCTGTCCTTAAAACCGGTTTGCGCCACTATATCGAAAAATACGTTGCACAGAAATAGGTATCCGCCCATGCCGTTAAAGGCGGTAAAGCATCAGTTTTTCTGAAAGCTTTGTGGAACGAGTTTTCTTGATCAGCCAATCATGTGAGATCGGCATAGAACTCCAGAACCGCTGCCTTGAAGACACGGTCGCCGACCGCCAGCATGTGATCGCGATTGGGAATGTCGATGGCTCGCGCGTTGGGCATCAGATCTGCCAGTTCCTGGCCGGAGCCGGCGATATCGTCTTTGGTTCCGACGGCAATCAGAGTAGGGGCGTCGATCTTTCTGGCCTCGTCCCGTGTCACGAGGACGCGCGAGGTCTCGATGCAGGCAGCAAGCGCCACGCGGTCGCTCTTGGTCTGTTCGGCAAAGGCGCGAAACATGCGGCCTCGTTCATGTGTGACCACGTCGAGGGATGGTGCCCGAAGCGCATCCGCAATCGGATCCCAGTCTCCCACACCATCGACCATGCCGATACCGAGACCACCGAACACCAGCGATCGAACACGCTCCGGATGAGCCACCGCCATGAAAGCGGAGATGCGTGCGCCCATGGAATAACCCATAATATGCGCTTCCGGGATGCCGAGGTGATTGAGCAGTCCGACCGCGTCTTCAGCCATCACCGCCGGATAGTAGGCCTCCGGATCATGCGGCTTGTCGCTGGCTCCGTGGCCGCGATTATCGAGTGCGATAACGCGATAACCGGCATCGCCAAGGGTCTTTACCCAACCTGGATGAACCCAGTTCACCGCGGCGCTGGAAGCAAAGCCGTGAATCAGGAAGACGGGTGCGCCGGACGGATCACCCTCATCGAAATAGCTCAGTTGCAGTCCGTCTCGCTGGAAGGACAAAAATTGCGGCAGGTTGAGATTCATCAAGGACCTCCTGTTTTGCCGACCATATGTCAGGAAATGGACGTGTTGGAAATATTCCGCGCTCTTTTCTATGGAGGTTCGACCGATTTAACGCTACATACTCGAACAATTAGAGCGTTGGCTCAGAGACGATTTCGCATTCTTGGAGAAGAACATGGCTGGCCACACAATTCCTCACTTCCAGAACGACGGCGGACACCGCATGATCGAAATCGGCGTCAAGGAATTCATGTGTACCGGAGCATCGGTGCCTTTTGATCACCCTCACATTTTCATCGATATGGGCGACGAGAACGAAAAGGTTTGCTCCTACTGTTCAACGCTCTATCGCTACAATCCGTCGCTGAAAGCCACGCAGACCAATCCTCCCGGCTGCGTCTTCCATGTGAAGGCAGCGTAACCCCATTAGAAGTTGGGGCTTTCCATGCCCATCAAAACAGTGGCGATCATCGGTGCCGGCATAGCTGGTCTCACCGCAGCGCTATCTTTCGCCCGATATGGCATCGCAACTGACATCATCGAGCAGGCGTCCGAACTCGCTGAGGTCGGCGCCGGGCTACAGATCTCGCCCAATGCAGCGCATATTCTGTCGGCGCTGAATGTCCTGCCTCAGATTGAAGACATGTGGCTGGAGCCGCTGAGCGTCGATCTTTCCTCCGGTCTGTCTCTCAAGACGCTCATGTCCCTGCCTATGAAAAGCGTGGCAAGAGCGCGCTGGGGCGCGCCTTATGGCGTTCTTCACCGGGCTAGTTTGCAGCGGGCTATTCTTGCCGCCGTCAGTTCCAATCCACTGTGTCGTCTGCATCTGGGAAAGAGGCTGGATTACGTCGACACGCACACGATTGCACGCACGATTTTCACGCAACCGGATATGATCGTCGGTGCCGATGGAGTTTGGTCAGCCACGCGCTATTGCGTGCCGAATGCACCGGCCGCGACCTTCTCAGGCAATGTCGCATGGCGATTTACGTTGCAGGAACGAGATGCACCCGGTTTCCTCAAACGTCATTCGGTGACCGCCTTCCTCGGGCCGTCTGCCCATATCGTCGCCTATCCTCTGACGGAAACCGGCGATTTCAACATCGTCGCCATCTCCGTTGGCGCAAATCCCGGCGATACCTGGAAGGCCGAAGCGCAACGCCAGCAAAAGGCGTTTCTCTTGCAGCAGTTTCGCCATTGGAATCCGGCCTTTGCACAATTGCTGGACGGCGCTGCAAACCCGACCTTCTGGCCGTTGTTCCAAGCCGGTGCAGGTCAGTGGCAAGATGGCCGCCACACGATACTGATCGGAGATGCCGCTCATGCCATGATGCCTTTTGCCGCACAGGGCGCTGCGATGGCCATCGAGGATGCTTTTGAACTCGCCACTTTCGTGTCGCGTGGGGAAATCATTGGCGCATCGCTAGATAGATTCGCAGCACATCGGATGTCCCGTGTCGATAAGGCAAGAAAGCGGGCGAAGCTCAACAGCTTCGCCTACCATGCACGCGGCCCCATGCGCATTGGGCGCGACATCCTTCTCTCTTTGCGTCCGCCAGAGCAATTCCTGGCGGACTTCGATTGGCTCTACGGCTACAAAGCGGAAGGGCTTTAGGCTTTCGCCGCAGCAGCGAAACCCGCTTCCAGATCGCGTTTTATGTCTGCTACATCCTCAAGCCCGATCTGAAGCCGGATGACGGGGCCTTCGGTAGGCGCTTTCGCGATCGTTCGGTCGGCAAGATTGACGGGGATGGCGAGTGATTCGTAGCCACCCCACGAATAGCCCAGACCAAAGATCGATAAGGCATCAAGAAAGGCGTGCGCCTTTGCCGTAGACTTGGCGTTGTCAGCCTTCAGGACAAAAGAGAAGACACCGCTCGAACCCTTGAAATCGCGCTTCCAGATGTCGTGTGTCGGAAAACTTGGCAGGGCAGGGTGCAGTACACGGGCGACATCGTCTCGCGCCTCGAGCCATTGCGCAATGTCGAGGGCGCTCTTTTGGTGATGATCGAGCCGGATGCCCATCGTTCGCATGCCGCGCAACACCTGATAGGCGTCGTCGGACGTCACGCACATGCCGAGATTGGTATTGGCGTCATATAGCTTTTTCCAATGCTTTTCATTGGCGGACACAAAGCCCATCAAAATGTCGGAATGGCCCGCAGGATATTTCGTTGCCGCATGGATCGAGACATCCACGCCGTGGTCGAGAGGGCGAAAATAGAGTGGAGTCGCCCAGGTGTTATCTATTGTCACGACGCAGTCATAGCGGTGGGCGATGGACGAAATCAGGCCGACATCCTGCATTTCGAACGTGTTCGAGCCTGGCGCCTCAAGATGAACGAGCCGGGTGTTCGGTCGGATCAGAGCTTCTATTCCCGCGCCGATCGCCGGATCGTAATATTCGACCTCGACGCCATATTGCTTAAGCATCGTGTTGCAGAAACGCCGAGTGGGGAAGTAGACCGAATCGACGACGAGCGCATGATCGCCAGCGCTGAGATAGGCGAGAAATGGCACAGTCACCGCCGCAAGGCCTGACGACAGAAGGATCGTGCCTGCGGAGCCCTCCAGGCTATCGATCATGCTGCAAAGCGCAGCCGTCGTTGGCGTTCCGTGCGTGCCATAGGTGTAAGGCTGATCGCCTGACATCAAGGTTGCAGCATCCGGGAACAGAACTGTAGAGCCGCGGGCGATGGGGGGGTTGACGAAGCCGAAGAACTCGGTCGGATCATTTCCAAGATGCGCGAGGCGCGTGTTTACACCCGAGCCGCCGAGGATCTCGTTCTTGTCTTTCATGCTGCAAGTCTCTCATTATTGTGATGCGCGAAGATGCCGAGGATTTGCTCTCAAGGTCAAGCCGCTTCTCCGGACATGGGAAAAACCAGTCTACCTGCCTGACAGGATGAGTAGATTTTGAGCGATTTTCGCGCAAAAAATAGTCATATGCTCACTTAAAGGACGGAAATTTGAAAATTCCGTTTTTTAGACACAATTGCTTCGCGAAAGTCTTGACCATGGCAGCAATTGCGATTGTGATAGGGACGCACACCGGGAGGTGAAGCGGAGAGACTGTTGCAAGCCACGGCGGGTGCCGGTCCTCTCCAATCGAGAAAAAAGAGACAAAGGTTGGGAAAAATGAAAAAGGCACTTCTGTCAGCCGCTATTGGCGCAGCAGTCTTGGGAGCTGCAACGGCTGCATCTGCCGGTACTCTTCAGGATGTTAAGGCAAAGGGTTTCGTCACCTGTGGCGTCAGCTCCGGCATTCCGGGTTTCTCGAACCCTGATGACAAGGGCGAATGGTCCGGTATCGACGTCGACTATTGCCGCGGTATCGCTGCCGCCGTGTTCGGTGACGCTTCCAAGGCGAAGTACGTTCCGCTGACCTCCAAGGATCGTTTCCCGGCCCTTCAGTCCGGCGAAATCGACGTTCTGACGCGTAACACCACTTGGACGATCAGCCGCGACACGTCTCTCGGCTTCAACTTCCGCACCGTCAACTATTACGACGGCCAGGGCTTCATCGTGAAGAAGAGCCTCAACGTGAAGTCTGCTCTTGAGCTTTCCGGCGCTGCCGTGTGCGTTCAGCAGGGAACGACGACCGAACTCAACCTCGCCGACTACTTCAAGACCAACAACCTTCAGTACAACCCCGTCGTATTCGAAAAAGAATCCGACGCGACCTCCGCTTATGACTCCGGTCGTTGCGACGTCTACACCACGGACCAGTCCGGCCTCTACGCTATCCGTCTGAAGATGAAGAACCCTGATGAAAACATGGTTCTGCCTGAAATCATCTCCAAGGAGCCGCTTGGACCAGCCGTCCGCCAGGGTGACGACCAGTGGTTCGACCTCGTCAGCTGGGTTCACTACGCCATGGTCAATGCTGAAGAACTCGGCATCACCTCCAAGAACGTCGATGAGCAGAAGGCTTCTGCCAACCCGGACGTCAAGCGTCTTCTCGGCACGGAAGAAGGCACCAAGATCGGTACCGATCTGGGCGTCGCCAACGAGTGGGCCTACAACATCATCAAGACTGTCGGCAACTACGGTGAAGTCTTCGACCGTAACGTCGGTCCAGGCTCCCCTCTCAAGATCGAGCGTGGCCTGAACTCTCTGTGGAACAAGGGCGGCCTGCAGTACGCACCTCCGGTTCGCTGATTGCTTTAAAGCCTAAACAGCTTTTGCAGGAGGCGGGGATATTCATCTCTGCCTCCTTCTTCTTCATAAAATAAGCTCGAAAAGAGCATATAGAGGGAAAGGTGCCTATGGCAGGCAAGACGATCCGTTCTGGACCGTCCGGCGCATCCGGCGCGACGTCCATGATCAACGATCCGCGCATGCGGTCCATCTTCTACCAGACCGTTACGCTCATCATCCTGGTGCTGGCCGTCTGGTTCATCACCAACAACACGATCCAGAATCTTCAGCGCGCCAATATCGCCTCTGGCTTCGGCTTTCTGAACGGTCGCGCCGGTTTCGATATCGGCCAGACGCTGATCGATTACAATAACGACAATACCTTCGGTCGCGCGCTGATCGTCGGTATTTTGAACACCTTGCAGGTGGCGGTTCTTGGTATCATCACCGCCTCGATCATCGGCTTCCTCGTCGGCATTGCCCGGCTTTCCAGAAACTGGCTCGTATCGAAGCTCGCGCAGGCTTATGTGGAAATCTTCCGCAATCTGCCGCCGCTTCTCGTCATCTTTTTCTGGTACAAGGGCGTCATCACAATTCTTCCGCAGGCACGTGAATCGCTTGCCTTGCCGTTCGATACCTACTTGAACAATCGCGGTTTCTTCTACCCTAAATTCGTTTGGGGTGAGGGCACCTGGATGGTTCCGTTGGCTTTTCTCGTCGGTATCGTCATCACCTTCTTCGTCTATCGATGGGCGAAGGCACGCCAGATGCGCACCGGCCAGCCGTTCCGCACTGGTCTCGTGGGAGCCGCGATTATCATCGGTTTGCCGCTTGCCACGTTCCTGGCGCTCGGCGCACCGCTGACCTTTGATCTGCCAGTTCTTGGCCGCTTCAACCTGGCTGGTGGTTCGGTCATTGCGCCAGAATTCATGTCGCTTTATCTGGCTCTGTCCTTCTACACCGCCTCATTCATCGCTGAAATCGTCCGCGGTGGTATCAAGGCTGTGCCGAAGGGGCAGACAGAAGCCGCCGACGCGCTTGGTTTGCGTTCCAGCACCACGACGCGCCTGATCGTCGTTCCTCAGGCAATGCGCATCATCATCCCACCGCTTACCAGCCAGTATCTCAACCTGACGAAAAACTCGTCTCTGGCTGTTGCTGTCGGCTTCTCCGACCTGGTTGCGGTTGGCGGCACCATCCTCAATCAGACGGGTCAGGCTGTCGAAGTCGTGGCGATCTGGATGATTGTCTATCTGACATTGTCTATCACCACCGCGCTGTTCATGAACTGGTTCAACGCGAAGATGGCATTGGTGGAGAGATAAGAGACATGGCTACTACTCCCGTTTCCTATATCCGCCGCGAATTGGTGCCGGCTCAGCCGGCGCCATCCAGCCAGGTCGGCGTGGCGCATTGGCTCAAGACGAAACTCTTCGCCACGCCGAAGGATGTCGTGATGACCGTGCTGTCCATAGCACTGCTCGCCTACATCATTCCGCCGCTGCTGCAGTTCCTGTTCGTCGATGCCGTTTGGACCGGTACCGACCGATTGGCTTGCCTCACTGTCGCTCAGGGTGGTGCCTTGCCGGACGGCCAGGCAGGCGCCTGCTGGGCGTTTGTTGGTGCCAAGTTCCAGCAGTTCATGTTCGGACGTTATCCGTTCGATGAGCGCTGGCGGCCGCTTCTGGTCGCAGCAATGTTCGTCATTCTGCTTATCCCGATGTTGATCCCGAAGGCACCGTTCAAGACGGCCAATGCCGTGTTGCTCTTCCTAGTTTTGCCCTTCGTCTCCTTCTTCCTGCTGGTCGGCGGCTACTTCGGCCTGCCACGGGTGGAAACGCAGCTGTGGGGCGGGCTGATGGTGACGCTGATCCTGTCTTTCTTCGGGATCACCGTGTCGCTGCCACTTGGCATTCTCCTGGCGCTTGGTCGTCGCTCGACAATGCCGGTAATCAAGACGCTGTGCGTGACGTTCATCGAAGTCATTCGCGGCATCCCGCTGATCACGGTGCTGTTCTTCGCCAGCATCATGCTGCCGCTGTTCCTGCCGGAAGGTGTTACATTCGACAAGTTCATGCGTGCTCTGGTCGGTGTGTCGCTATTTGCCTCTGCCTATATGGCGGAAGTCGTTCGCGGCGGTCTTCAGGCCATTCCGAAAGGACAGTATGAAGGTGCCGACTCGCTCGGCCTTAATTATTGGCAGAAAACCCGGCTGATCGTTTTGCCTCAGGCGTTGAAGCTGGTCATTCCAGGTATCGTCAACACCTTCATTGGTCTTTTCAAGGATACCTCGCTCGTGTCGATCATCGGCATGTTCGATCTTCTTGGTATCGTCAACCTCAACCAGTCAGATGCGAACTGGGCGACACCGGTGACACCCGTCACAGGCTATATTTTCGCTGGGTTCATATTCTGGATATTCTGCTTCGGCATGTCGCGCTATTCCTTGTTCATGGAGCGCCATCTCGACACCGGACATAAAAAATAAGGGAAAATCTCATGGCAGAAACCCAAGCAAAGAAGCTGGAAGTTTCCGCGACCGATGTCGCGATTGAAATCACCGGCATGAACAAGTGGTACGGCGATTTTCACGTGCTGCGCGATATCAATCTGAAGGTCATGAAGGGCGAGCGCATCGTCATCGCCGGTCCATCTGGTTCCGGCAAGTCGACGATGATCCGCTGCATCAACCGTCTTGAAGAGCATCAGTCCGGCAGCATCGTTGTCGACGGCATCGAACTGACCAACGACCTGAAGAAGATCGATGAAGTGCGCCGTGAAGTCGGCATGGTATTCCAGCACTTCAACCTCTTCCCGCATCTGACGATCCTGGAAAACTGCACGCTGGCTCCAATCTGGGTTCGCAAGATGCCCAAGAAGGACGCCGAAGAAATCGCGATGCATTACCTGAAGCGTGTCAAAATCCCTGAGCAGGCGCACAAGTATCCGGGCCAGCTTTCTGGCGGTCAGCAGCAGCGCGTGGCGATTGCCCGCTCGCTTTGCATGAAGCCGAAGATCATGCTCTTCGACGAGCCGACATCCGCGCTCGATCCGGAAATGGTCAAGGAAGTGCTCGATACGATGGTGAGCCTTGCCGAGGACGGAATGACTATGCTCTGTGTGACGCACGAAATGGGCTTTGCCCGTCAGGTCGCCAACCGCGTCATTTTCATGGACCAGGGCCAGATTGTTGAGCAGAACGCCCCGCAGGAATTCTTCGACAATCCGCAGCATGAGCGCACGAAGCTCTTCCTAAGCCAAATCCTGCACTAGAAAGCCTTTGTGTCTTTCGTCGATGGAAACATGGCTTGAAAACACAAAAACCCGCCGGGCGACCGGCGGGTTTCTTTTTGCATTGCATCCAAGTGGTCAGCGAGACATCAGCGTCATTGCCGTCATCGAGTCCAGAAGGGTGCGGGTGACGCCGCCGAACAGCATTTCCCACCAGCGGGAGTGCCCATACGCGCCCATGACCAAAAGATCGATGCTATTATCCGCCAGCCGATTTTCGATTGCTGTGTGCGGAGCGATGCCTTCTAGCTTTTCCTGTGATGTAACCGTTACGTTGACACCGTGGCGCGCAAGCGTTGCGGCAATCTCGGACCCTGCCAGCGCCGCCTTCTCCGAGTCGTTATCTTCCATGTCGACAGAGAACACCTCCACGCTTTCTGCCGCCTGGAGGAAGGGCAGGGCATCGAAAGTGGCGCGTGTGGCCTCCCTGGATCCATTCCACGCAATCAACACCCGACGGATCGGGGCTGGTGCTTTCAGGATGTGAGGAATGAGAAGCACCGGGCGTCCGCTTTCATAGAGAAAATTGTCGATATCGGCGCGGCTGTCGGACAGAGCGGATGAATTATGCTGTCTTGCGACGATGAGATCGGCACAGCGCGCGCTCTGAAGCGATAATTGGGACGAGTAACCGACAGACGAAACGAAGCTGCGCCATTCACTGGAAATTCCATTGGCCGCCATGCTGTCGGAAAAAATCCGGCCAGCGTCTGTCGTTTCCCTGTGAGCCACATCCTGCACGGCTTGGATGGTCGCCGGATCGGGCATTTCCATGGGGGCAATCAAAGGAACCGCCGCTAGGGCCTCCATATGAAGACCAACGACGTGCGAAGAGAACTGCTGCGCCAATGCCGCAACGAAAGCGTCCAGTTGACGTGTGTTTTCAGCGGTATCGACAACAGCGAGGATGGTTTTATAGGCCATGGCCTTTCTCCTTGTGACGCATCAGTGGCAGGACTAAACATGTCCCCGTCATTTGCCCGCCGCCTTGATCTCTATCAAGGCGATGGGTTCAAGAGATAAAACGTATTTGGGCCTGAGGAGTTCATGCAACCGTCGAGGTGGCCTTTGCTTTCGCGATGTTCTCTATCATGGCGGCAACATCGCGCGTTGCAGCCGCAAGAAGCTCGGCATCACGCGCGCGAACAACGATCTCGGTGGAAAAACGCTGTCCGTCATACTTCGGATAGGAGCCTATGCTGGTTTGAGGGTGTGCCTTCTGCACCTCGCTCAAGGGCGTGCCGATGTCGCCTTCCCCGTAGGGTGAGCGTACCGACTGCGACATCATCTTAGTGCCGACCTGCAGCGTTGGAACGACGTTGTCCAGCATCGCCTGGAAGACCTGCGGCACGCCTGCCATGACATAGACGTTCTCCACAATAAAACCCGGCGCAACCGAGACGGGATTGGCTATGTGCTTCGCCCCGCGTGGCATACGGGCCATGCGCTTGCGTGCGTCAGTAAACTCCATCTCGCGGGCATGATACATATCGCCGAGAAGGTGCATTGCCTCGCTGTCATGTTCGCAAGGAAGGCCGAAGGCGGCAGAGACCGCATCTGCGGTGATGTCGTCATGGGTCGGACCGATCCCGCCCGAGGTGAAGACATAATCGTAGCGCGCACGCAGGGCGTTCAACGCTTCAACGATTGCCGGCTCTTCGTCGGCAACGATTCGCACTTCCTTCAAGTCGATCCCGGACATCGTCAGAACATCAGCAAGGTGTCCGATATTCTTGTCCTTCGTGCGACCCGATAAAAGTTCGTCGCCAATGGCGAGCATGGCGGCAGTGACCGAAGATGGAGAAGGGGATGATGACATGGGAAACTCACGCGATGCAGAATAGGCAGACGTTAAACCCGCTGACAGCGAATGCAATACGCGCGATGAGAAAATACGACGGCTGTTGGGTAAACTCGAAATGACTAAAAAGCGTTTTGTGTGTTGAACAGGAGGCGCGGTGTTCCAGTCCATTGCGTAGGGCGTGTCGCGATCCTTGAGATTTGCGTCGCACGCGTAGGCCTTTCGTTTTGCATGTCTTGATCACAAAACCGCTGCACATTTTTTCGCTTAGACAACGCTTTAGCGTAGTTGTTCGCTATTCGAGAACGGTCCGTCTTTTCTCCTTCTATCGCTCTAATGCAACTCCTCTGTTAGCCTCCCGTTACATCGGCGGCGTATACTGCGCTGTATCGTGATGATCAAAGAAAAACATGAGGAAAAACCAACGATGGCAAAAGTTCTGGTGCTCTACTATTCGTCTTACGGTCACGTGGAAACAATGGCTTATGCCGTTGCAGACGGTGCGAAGTCCGCAGGTGCGGACGTTGTCGTGAAGCGTGTTCCTGAACTCGTTCCCGAAGACGTCGCCAAGTCGTCTCATTTCAAGCTGGATCAGCAAGCCCCGATCGCGACCGTCGACGAGCTGGAAGAATACGACGCGATTATCGTTGGCGCAGGCACGCGCTTCGGTTCCGTTGCATCGCAGATGCGTAATTTCTGGGATCAGACTGGCGGACTGTGGTTCAGTGGCAAGCTGGTTGGCAAGATCGGCTCCGCCTTCACCTCAACTGCTACCCAGCATGGTGGTCAGGAATCGACGATCCTCAGCTTCATCCCGACTTTCCTGCATCATGGCATGGTCGTTGCTGGCCTGCCTTACGCGTTTCAGGGTCAAATGGGGGTAGATGAAGTCAAGGGCGGCTCGCCTTATGGCGCCTCGACCATTACCGATGGTGACGGCTCTCGCCAACCGTCTGCCATCGAACTTGAAGGTGCGAAGTTCCAAGGCGCGCACGTCGCGAAACTGGCAGCCAAGCTTTCGGCTTGACCTTGTAGTCAAAACGAAAATGCGGCCCTTGAGGCCGCATTTTCATCACCTCCATTGAAGGCGACTTATTCGTAAATACTTTTTTGGCTTTAGACCGGCGGGTTGACCATAATCAAGCAGGTCACAACAACAAAGCCCAGAAGCGATATTTCAAGCAGACTGTTCAGGCCGTCACGCATTTTATTACCCTCCAGATTTCCGTGCCAGGAAAACGTGGAAAACATAACGTAGTTCCGCGACAACGATGCAAATCTTAATGGATGGTAACGAGAATCGCTTATCCGGTATTTTTTGTCAGCCCGTGATGACAAAGGCAATGATGAGATGGCCGACAATGCCCACAATAAGGCATGTCATCAAAAGCAGGAGCAGGGGCTTCTTCATCGTCTCTTGCACTTTCTAAAGAGGAGTGGCGATCAATCAGAAACGACCGTCGCGCATGATTAACCGTTCCCTCGGCACGGTATGATCACGCAACCGACCAAGCAACGGCCGACGAGCCTTGGTCAAACGCTTGCCATCTTTTACACAGCGGAGGCGTACAGGTTAACCCGTATCTTCGCTGTTGCGACATTATGCCTTGATGTCGAGGCCAGCTTCGACTGCAGCGGCAATGAAAGCCCGTCTGGCGTCTTCTGGTTTCTTCTTGCCTGCACCGACGGCGGCACAGACGAGCAGGGCGTGGTCGAGCGCAGCTCCGTCTTCCGTAGGCCAGTCCTCGATCATCGCCCAGGATGCGGCCTGTGTTGTTTCAATGCTGGTGTAATTGCCCGGCTCTTCCAGCGCCACAAGAACCGGCTTGGTCCATTTCGTATCCATCTTCGCGCTTACTCTCCATTCGATCGAAAGATGCCTCTAACCTGAGAGCGTGCATCATTCAATGTTCTGGATCAGTCGTCGCTTCCGAATGTCAGCCAATCGCGGATGATGCGACGATCAATGATTTTCAGCGAGCGATCTGGCTGTATCTGATAGGTTTCGATTACCCGGTCGCCGTTCCATCGCCGGAAGTTATGCGTGAACGTGCTGCCAACCGGCGATTTCGTCAGCTTGGTACGCGGCTGTCCATTATAAGTGATGCTACCTGGAATCGGCTCGAGGTTGGCATTCGAAAGCCCCGTCGTACAGCCTGCGAGCGCCAGAGCAACAACGGTTACTGCGATGACGGACTTCATTTTCATGATGTGCTCCATAGAATCAGACGGGAAATCGTCACGAGGTCATCGCCGTAAACTATAAGCCTGGGAGGAGGTTCCTGTGCCTTTTGATATCCGGGCGAGCCTGGCCGCAACAGAGCCTTACGCGCAAAGCTCTAAGGCTCACGCCGGCGTCACATAAAGCGTAACTTTAAATCGTGGAGAATTTTTTGGAGGCCTCGCCCGGAATTGAACCGGGGTACAAGGATTTGCAGTCCTCTGCGTCACCACTCCGCCACGAGGCCTCACACGCCCGTCTGTTTGAGCGATGGCGGGGATTTAGAACGAATCCATTTTCCACGCAATAGGAGAGTTTGAAAAACTCCCGATAAGTTTGTGTGAGCGACTTAATGCTCATGAAAAATCCCCGCCAGACCAGTGATCTCAGCGGGGATTTTTTTGTCTGTGTGATCAAATTCGCCCAAGCAGTACGAGGATCAGGACGATCACGAGCACGAGGCCAAGGCCGCCCGACGGGCCCCATCCATAATTGTGGTAACCCCAGTTCGGAAGAGCGCCGACCAGGAAGAGAATGAGAAGGATGACGAGGATTGTACCGAGCATTTTTACCTCCAGCCGTTGATGACGTCTCAGTAACTCAATAATGATTAGGCGGATAAAAAAGTTCCCGAGCCCGGTATCAGAGGATGTAATCTGGTGAGCTCTAAGTGCTGGTGCGCAGCACCGTTTCTTTTTAGCTTCGCTGATGCATGCTTGTGCTTGAAAGCGCAGGCGGAGCCGATTAAGACGATTAGCAAAAAGCGGACACACCTGTGTTCGTAGGCTTTTACGTGAGGCAAGCACGACATGATGGATTATGAAACCGCACGCGCGAAAATGGTGGACGGCCAAGTGCGCACCACCGACGTAACGTCCCATTCGGTGCTCAAGGCGTTTCTCTCCGTTCCTCGTGAGGCTTTTGTCCCGCAAAGTGTCAAGCAGGTAGCGTATATGGACGAAGACCTGCAGATCTGTCCTGCAAAAGATGGGCTTGGCGCTCGCTACCTGTTGAAAGCGTCGCCGATTGCCAAGATGCTGCAGCTTGTAGCCGTCACCAAGGATGATCTCGTTCTGGAGGTCGGTGGAGCAACTGGATATCTCTCGGCCATTCTGTCAGAACTTGCGGGCTCTGTGGTTTCTTTGGAAAGTGATCCCGAACTATCCGCCAAAGCGACTGAGACGCTTGGCGCACTCGGCTATGATAACGTCGTGACCGTTGCCGGCGAGCTTGAAAAGGGCCACCCAGCGCAGGCGCCTTACGATGTGATTTTCATGAGCGGCTCTGTTGAGGAGGTGCCTCAGGCACTTCTGGATCAGCTTGCCGATGGCGGTCGCCTGATTACCGTTGTCGGCTATGGCAATGCCGCCAAGGTCACTGTTTACCGTCGCGACGGCAAGGGGATTTCTGCCGCAACCTTCTTTAACGCATCGCTGAAACCGCTACCGGGTTTTGCCAAGTCGAAGGAATTCGTCTTTTAAGCATGTAGCGTAAAAGTATGGTGCGCTCTGCAGTTCCAACGCGCGACTAAAAGCGGAAGGCAAATTTGCAGGATTTCGACACGTTCTAAATGCTGAAAAAGCAGATGGTTAACAGATGGTCCGGTCAATGCCGGGCCATTTTCATTTCGAAATAAAGCTGTGCATCGCGCAAATCCCCTGGCCGCATGGATTCTCTTCTGACTGATGGTGTCCTACACTCTCGATGATTCGGAGCAGGCGTATCGTGCTCCGGCCCGTCTTGAACGTGAAAATCGGGGATAAATATGGCTCAGCCGAGTGTAGCGCGTGAACCATCTATGGAAGAGATTCTGGCGTCGATCCGCAGGATCATCGAAAGCAATGAACCTGCGCCAACCGATGGCTACCCGGGTCAGCGCGCATCTCAGTTCGATTCTGATGATGCGGATGAGGAAATGAGCTTTGATGGAGATATCTCCGCTGATGTTCATACTCCACCGCCGCATGTTCCGCCCGCTGCGAATCAAGGCCACGGCGCGCGGCAGTTCAATGAGGCTATCCCGGCTAGCGAGAGTCAGCAGCCTGCGATGGATCCCGCGCTTGAAAAGACCCTTTCACTCGCAGACGTGGCAGCACGAGTTCGCGCCGCCGCAGATCGCAATGCGACACTCGGGCCGCAGGCCGCTTTTGCACAGGGTACCCGTGAACAAGCAGCTTCTGCAGCCGGCTCTAAAGCTCCTGCGACCATGCAGCCCCAACCGTACGTGGAGGTAGAGAGAACTGCAGCCGCCCCCAGTCGTCCGACGGATGTGCGCCCTCTGATGGCCGCTGTAGCACAGCAGCCGATGAGGGAGATGCCCGTATTCAATCCAGCGCCACAAGCCCAGCAGGCTCCTCAGCCAGCGCCATCTGCGCCTGCGCCCCAACCAGTACCCCTGTGGGAAACGATGGAGCTGCGCGGAGCTGTCGAGGAAGACCGGCCCGTCGCTCGTACTGCTGAGATCAGACCATCCCCGGTTATCGACACCGTCGCGCCTAAAAGCGAAGCCAAGCTCGACCTGCCGCTAAGTCTGGTTTCTGCCGAAGCAGGCGAGCAGATCGCGCGGTCCTTTGGTGCGCTTGCCGAGGTTTTCGATGGTGTTCATCATCCTACCATCGAGGACGTTGCACAGGATATGTTGCGTCCCATGCTGCAGGAGTGGCTGGAGGACAATCTGCCGACGATCGTGGAACGACTCGTTCGCGAAGAAATCGAGCGCGTAGCGCGTGGCCCTCGTCGTTGATGCGTTGCGAGTTAAGGGGTTTACCCTTATTCGCGCTCGTATCTTTCGATGGCCCTTGAGGTCATGAAGACCTTTCGTTGATGAAGAAAGCCGCTGTGGAGATGAACTCCTCAGCGGCTTTCATTTTTCTATAGAATGGCGGTTTCCGGATTTGCGCTTGACAACACGCCGCATAACGCCTGTCGCACAAAAGTGCCTAGCGGTATTGCGATGACCACCTGCGACAAATCGGCCGCTCAGATCGGTTCCGGGTGAGATGGAGACATCCGGAGGCAGGCGAGCGACGAAAAAAACGACTGGCTTGGAACGACAGGTGCCGCTTTATGGGCACCGACGCCGCTATTTTTGGCTTGACCCTTGCGCAACTGCACGGTGATTTCGATCCTCAGTCTCACGATCGGGATGATTGGCGCTGAGCGGCAGATATGAAACCGTGGCTTGCCCAAAACACGTTCAGTTCTTCCACGTGACTTGTGGACCCTTGGCAGCGCAAACGAAGACGCCCCCGGTAATGATTCCGGGGGCGCTCTTACTTCAGTTGTGGTGACGGTATTTTTAGCTGAAGCGTCCGGCTGCGTGAGCCAACATGGTATAGACCTTGCCCGTGTCTGAAGTCAGATAGGATTGCGTCACCGTACGGTCGCGATCTGTTCTAGCAACATCCGCCAGAAGCTTCTCGAAGTCCGAAATGTAGCGGTCGACCGCCGTGCGGAACTCCGATTCGCGGTCATATTTCCGCTTGATCTCGTCAAAGGTCTGCTGACCCTTAAGCGTATAGAGGCGGCGCGTGAAGACATCACGCTCGCCGCGCTGATAACGGCCCCACAGTTCCACTGATGCATCGTGATCGATTGCGCGAGCGATATCGACGGACAGTGAATTCAGCGACTCGACGACATGGCGTGGATTGCGGCTGTCGGCGGCACGGGTCTGCTGCTCGGCAGCGGGACGAGCGGGAGCGGGCGGGGTAGCCTGCCGCGTTGCGCCGTCTTGCGTATCGCGAGATGCGCCACGCAGCAGATCGCTGATCCATCCGCCACCTTCTTCACGGCGCTGCAGCGGCGCCGAAACACCTGTCTGCGATGGTGCCTGGCGCTGATCGGGCGCAGTGTTGCGGATGACAGGCGCGGCTGGTTGTGGTTGTGCCGGGGCTGTCTGTGCCGGTGGAGCGGACAGCGGTTGCTGCGGCCGCGCTTCTGCCCGTGGCTGTTGCGGGGCAGACGGCTTGGTGGCCGCAATAGCCCGTGCAGCAGGCTCAGAGATTTCCAGTTGCTGAGTGGAGCGTCCCACAAGCTGAGAAATATCCTGAAGGGCCTTGATCTGCTCGGAAACGGCACGACGCATGGCCGCCGCACTTTCCTTTGCTTCCTCTGGCAGATCGAAAGCCCCGCGCTTCAACTCTGCGCGTGTCACGTCAAGTTCCTGACGAATATCCTGGCTCGAACGGCGGATCTCCTCCGTAGCGCCAGCGAAGCGATTGACGGCGTCCTGTACTGCCTCACGCAACGTCTCACGCATGACGGTTGCCGCAGCGTTCGATTTGTCCGTAGCACTGTTGAGCAACTTGTCGACGTCGGACAGTGAGGAGGAGACACTGCTGCGCAGGCGGCCTGCCAGTTCTTCAGAATATTTCTGCGCTTCTCCCATGGTTCCTTCGATAGAGCGGTTTGCCTCCTCGCTGGCCGCCAGAAGCGATCCGCGCATGTTCTGCGCCGCATTGCGTGCGCGCTGTTCGGTCTCATCCAGAGACCGGCCAATATCCTCGAAGGACGAGTTGAGGTTCTGGCGAAGATTACCAGCTACATTGGTAGAGCGTTTCTCGGCTTCGCCCAGCGTCTGCTCGACGACGGACATGACGCTGCGCATGGAATTCTCGATCTCCTCCGAGCGTTGCAACAAGCCCACCGACAGCGAGCGAAGCGCTTCCTGACGCTCTTCCAGCGTGCCGACCAGGTTTTGTTGAGCCGAATTCAGCAGATCGCCTGCCTGAGACAGCACAGAGGAGTGCTCGTCGAAGCGAGAGACGATGCCCGCGACCTGAGACAGCGTGCTGCCGGAAATCTGGGCGAGGCGATCGACCTTGTTTTCCAAAAGGCGGCTGGATGTGGTGATGAGATCCGAAGCGCGAGACGCCGACTCGGAGAAGCTGGTCGTAGCGCTGCCAAGGGCGGCATCCGCCTGCTTGAACTCTTGGCTCGCTCGAGCCACGGCCACATTCAGGCTGTCGGTTGCGCCTGTGACCACGTCCGTCATGCTGGTATGCGTCTGCGACAGCATATCGGTGCTTTGACGGGTCGCGGCGACCAGCTTGTTGGCGGCATCGCTGCTGGCGCGGGAATAATCCTCGATGGCCTGTTCGACCATGCCCAGCATGCCACTGTTGCTTTCCGACAGAAGGTTTGCACTCTGCTGTGCCGCGGTCACGATCTTTTCTGCGGCATCCTGGCCGACCGCGGCATACTCGTTGACGATCGGCTTTGCCTTTTCCTCGATGAGGCGGGACAGTTCCGCGGAACGACTTGCCAGCATGGAGTTGAGTTCGCGGGTGCGGCTGTCGAGCGTATGGCGAATGGATTCGCCACGGGCATCGAGCGCGCTTTCGACACTCGTCAGCGTTTCGGAGATTGCGCCGACCTGAGAGCGAACGACGGCTTCCGCTTCGGCAACCTTATTGACGATGGCATTGCCTGCGTCGGAGAAGGTCTGCGCGACTGCCGCCGCCTGGCCTGAAAGCCTGCTCTGTGCATCGGAAATACGGCCGACGATCTCATCGGAGCGATGTTCCAGTGCGCGGGTGAATTCGTCGTTGCGCGCCTTGATCTGTTCGGCAAAGTCGAGGCCGGTCTTGCCGATGAACTCGGTGGAGCGAATGGCCTCATGATCGATGCTCTGTGCGGCGTCGGCGACGGCATCACGCAGGCTGTGGGCCAGACCCGCAGCCTTGCCTTCGATCGTGCGATTGACGTTTTCGAGACCAATGTTGAGCGCGCGGTCCATTGTGCCAAGGCGCTCATCGATCCTTGCTGTACCGACTGCAAATACGCCTTCGATCTTCTGGGTCGCATCATCAAGCGTCACGTTGACGTTTGTCAGATCGGATTGAAGCTTGCCATGGAGCGCTTCGATGCTTGTCTCAAGGCGTGCGCCCGTCTCGCCAAGGCGCGTGGAAACGGTGTCCACGGAGGTCTCGATGCGCGAGGAGAGGGAACCCGCTGCATTATCTATGGTCTGCTGCAAGGCCTCCTGCTGCGTTTCGAGCGACATCTCCAGCATGCTCGCGCTGGAAGCGACCGTGGTCGCGATGGACATGGCCTGTTCGGAAAGAATGTCACCGATCTGCTCCCTGGCAGAACCCAGCGTTTCCGACAGCGTGGCTTGATGCTGTTCAAGTGTGCCGCGGAGCGCGTCGTGCGATGTCTGCAGATTGTTTTCCATCCGCGAGACGCCGGTTTCCATTGTGTTGGCAAAGTTTCCGGCGCCGGCTTCCACTGCGGTTTCGATGCGGCTGGCTGCCGATGATACCGTCTGCTCGATGAGGGTGCTGGTGCGCTCCACCGTGCGGCTGATTGCGTCTGCCTGAGTGCCGAGCATCGTATCGAGACGAAGGTGACCCACGGCCAGTGTCTCTTCGATAGCAGAAGTGGTGGAGGCCAGTCTCTCTTCCGCACTCGTGACAGTCCGCGCAATGGTCGACGCGCGCCCATCGAGAGTATCTGCGAGACGTTCTTCTGCAGACGAGATCGCCATATCGATTGCCAGTGTGCGGCTATCGAGCGTGTCGGCCAAGCGCTCTTCCACGCCGGAAACGACGGAGGTCAGGGTGCTGGTACGTCCATCCAGGGTCTCGGCCAGACGCTCTTGCGCGCTGGAGAAAGCGATGTTGATCGCCATCGTCCGGCTATCGAGCGTATCGGCTATCCTCTCCTCGACGCCATGGACGGCAGTTGTCAGCGCCGATGTACGGCTGTCGAGCGTGTCGGCAATGCGCGTTTCTACACCGGCAACGGCGAAGTTAAGGGCTGCTGTCCGGCTATCCAGCGTTTCCGCGATACGTTCTTCGGCGCTGGAGAATGCCATGTCGATGGACATGGTGCGGCTGTCGAGCGTATCCGCGATGCGCTCTTCCACGCCGGAAACCACGCTGTTGAGCGCTGAGGTCCGGCTGTCCAGTGTCTCGGCCAGACGGCCTTCGACGCTACTGACGATATTGGTGAGATTGGAGGTTCTGGTATCGAGCGTTTCCGCGATACGCTCTTCGGCGCTGGAGAATGCCATGTCGATGGCAATCGTGCGGCTATCGAGCGCATCCGCGATGCGCTCTTCAACACCCGCGACCACATTGCCGAGCGCCGATGTACGGCTGTCGAGCGTGTCGGCAATGCGCGTTTCTACACCGGCAACGGCGAAGTTAAGGGCTGCTGTCCGGCTATCCAGCGTTTCCGCGATACGCTCTTCCGCACCGGAAAATGCCATGTCGATAGCCATTGTGCGGCTGTCGAGCGTATCCGCGATGCGCTCTTCCACGCCGGAAACCACGCTGTTGAGCGCAGACGTCCGGCTGTCCAGTGTCTCGGCTAGACGGCCTTCGACGCCACTGACGATATTGGTGAGATTGGAGGTTCTGGTATCGAGCGTTTCCGCGATGCGTTCTTCGGCGCTGGAGAATGCCATATCGATGGCCATTGTGCGGCTGTCGAGCGCGTCTGCGATGCGCTCTTCCACACCGGCGACCACATTGCCGAGCGCCGATGTACGGCTGTCGAGCGTGTTCGCAATCCGGTTTTCGACACCATCGACGATATTGGTGAGATTGGAGGTTCTAGTATCGAGCGTTTCCGCGATGCGTTCTTCGGCGCTGGAGAATGCCATGTCGATAGCCATGGTGCGGCTGTCGAGCGCGTCTGTAATGCGCTCTTCCACACCGGCGACCACATTGCCGAGCGCTGACGTACGGCTGTCCAGTGTCTCGGCCAGACGGCCTTCGACCCCGCTGACGATATTGGTGAGATTGGAGGTTCTAGTATCGAGCGTTTCCGCGATGCGTTCTTCGGCGCTGGAGAATGCCAGGTCGATGGCCATTGTGCGGCTGTCGAGCGCGTCTGCGATGCGCTCTTCCACACCGGCGACCACATTGCCGAGCGCCGATGTACGGCTGTCGAGCGTGTACGCAATCCGGTGTTCGACACCATCGACGATATTGGTGAGATTGGAGGTTCTGGTATCGAGCGTTTCCGCGATGCGTTCTTCTGCGCTGGAGAATGCCATGTCGATGGCCATTGTGCGGCTATCGAGCGCGTCTGCGATACGCTCTTCCACACCGGCGACAACATTGCCGAGCGCTGACGTACGGCTGTCCAGTGTCTCGGCCAGACGGCCTTCGACACCACTGACGATATTGGTGAGATTGGAGGTTCTGGTGTCGAGCGTTTCCGCGATGCGTTCTTCGGCGCTGGAGAATGCCATGTCGATGGCCATTGTGCGGCTATCGAGCGCGTCTGCGATGCGCTCTTCGACACCCGCGACAACATTGCCGAGCGCCGATGTACGGCTGTCGAGCGTGTCCACCAGACGCGCTTCTACGCCGCCTACGATGTCGCCAAGCGCCGAGGTCCGGTGATCGAGCGTTTCCGCGATGCGTTCTTCCGCGGTGGAGAACGCCATATCGATCGCCATGGTGCGGCTATCGAGAGCATCGGTGATCCGCTCTTCCGCACCGGAGACCACGTTTTTGAGCGCGGCGGTGCGGCTGTCCAGCGTGTCTGCGATGCGGTCTTCTACGCCTGAGACTGCGCCTGTGATGGCGGCAGCACGCGTTTCTAGGGTTTCAGCCAGGCGGCGCTCGACATCCGCGACCACGCTGTTGATAGCGGCAGCGCGCTCATCCAAGAGTGCGGCGAGTTGCTCGGCGGATCCAGCGACAGAGCTCGTGATCGCCTCTGAGCGGCTTGCGAGCGCGCTGTCGAAGCGGTTCTGGGTTTCGGTTAGCGCACCGAAAAGCTGTGCGCTGCGCTCGGCAAGAACCGTATCGATCTTTTCATGCGTGTTGACGATGGCGCTTGAGATTTCGTTTGTGCGGGCACTCAGTGCGTCCGTCAGTTCCCGGGTACGCGTCTCGAGCGAGCTTTCCAGCATTTCCTGGCCCGCGCCCAGAGATGTTGCCAGGGCGAGCGACTGGTCGGTGAGGGCGCTATTCAGCCGATCGATATTGGATGTGAGAATGCCGTTGAGCGAATCCGTACCGCCCGCGACCGTCTCGTTGATGCGAGCCAGGCTTTCCATGAGCTTGCTGTCGAGAGTGCCAGCACGCTGATCGAAGGCGCTAGCGAACTCCGCGACATGCTGATCGAAGGCAGTGTTGACGAGACCGACCGTGGTCTGGAGCTTCTCCTCAAACAGGCCCGAACGCAGGTCGAGATCCATGATTGCGTCGTCGGCCGTGCTCTGAAGGCTCTGACGGAAGGACATGCCTTTTTCTTCCAGCGTCGCTGAAAGCTTGTCCAGCACCTTATCCAGTGACCCGTCGATGACCTGCTGGCCGCGGCTTATGTTCTGCGACAGCTCCTGCGACCGTTTGGTGAGCGTCTCGTTCAAGAGCCGCGTCTGCTCGTCCATGGACTTGTTGAGCGTTTCCGTGCCGCTCGATAGCGCTGAGGCGTGCGTCGCAAATTTCTCGATCAGCGCGCGGCCACGTTCATCGAACGTGTTGCTGAGATCGTGCAGGCGATGGTCGAATTCATTGTTGAGCGCAGCGCCTGAGGTGTTCAGCGCGTTCAGAAGATTTTCGGTCTTCGCCGCAATCAGCGTTCCCATGGCTTCGGTAGAAACGCGTGATTTTTCCAGCAGAGCTGCCGAACGTGTGTCGATCATAAAGGCGAAAGCTTCGCCGCTTGTCGCCAGGCGCATCGAAAGCTCTTCTCCGACCAATGACAACTCTTCCTTGAGCTGTTCCTGCGCTCCGAAAATCGAAGACCGGATGCGCTCTGCATGGCTGATGATCGCGTCGCGTTCGGCCGTCAGTTCGTGAACCAGGCCGCGCACGCGAAGCTCGTTGTCGGCATAGCTGCGTTCCAGCGCGTTCACTTCCGAATGAACGAGGGTTTCCAGCTCCGTTGCGCGCGCAATCGTGCGCTCGATGCCGTCATTCATGGCAGACACTTCACGGCGAACCGCCTGGCCGACTGACATGATGCGCTCGGATGCGATGGTTTCCGGCTCCGCAAGACGAAGTGCCACTTCGGCCATGGAGCGCGCCGCGTTTCGCAGGTCCTTGGCGCGCGCCATCATAATGGCGAAAGCGAAGAACAGCATGATCGGAACGACGATGCCGACAATGATCGCCATCAGGCCGGGAATGGCGAAAAGCTGCGCGAGCGAGCCCACGCCCCAGATTTGTCCGCCATAAATGGCATGTGCCAAGCCGATACCGGCAATGGCCCAAAAGATCGAAACGATAGATGCATTGCGCACGGCGCCGGTCATCGAGCCTGCTTCCAGCGACCGCAGTATCATGGCCGGGCTACGCTTGGTGCCGTCATTGGCAGCTTCCAATCCACCGGCGCGGGACTGCTGCTCGCTTGCTGCGCGTGCCGCCGCCTGAGCGGAAGACTGTGCCTGCTGTTCGTTCTTACGCGGTCTGTTATTTTCTGGCACTCTTGCCTCCGCGGGCTTTGGAGTGGACCTTCTACGAGGCTCCGGCTGGTTTTCGTAAGCGCCGAGCTGCAAGGCATCTTCAAGTGCCTGATATGCAGTCTCGTCGATCGAATCGCTAAACTTGTTGTTCGCCATGCGGTTACGCCTCGTTACATATACGCCCGGCTCATGTCGTTCATCCGCCCGCCGCCTGCAAACGAATATCCGCCATCATGCCTGCAAGACACCATACCCGAAGATATGCAGTGGCCCGCTCATACTAACCCTGAAAATTGGTCGCCCACTTCTCAAGACAAAAAATACATCAGCTCGCCGAATTCGCCAAACCTAGGACGAGCAAGCGATGTGGAATAACGGTAGTGGCACATTTGCGGCTTTTAAACAATTAACACGGCCAGCACCGCTGGTCCAAGTGCCTGCTTGTTAACAGTTTTTAAACCGGGAAAAGACGCGGAAACGCTGAATAATGAGAAGTTTAACATAAATTAACCATAGCTAAAGATTTTCCCGCTAATGGCGCCCCATTTTCAGCGGAAAGCGACAATAGCCTGCTTTCATGTGAGCCACATCGGAACACTCTCTAACACCACAATCGAAGGAAAACTGGAATGGCTGCGCTCAGCATCGCATTTGAAGCGCCGGACAATCACGGCGGTAACGCGGTCACGGCAAGAAAACCCATCGACTTTGCCCACCTCGCTGGCCAGACAAAGGGGGACAAGGATATCGAGATCGCTGTTCTCCAACTGTTTTCGCGTCAAGCGCGCTCCGTACTGCAGGAACTTGCTGTTGCCGATCAGGCATCGATGCGTGTCATTTCGGGGCGGCTCAAAGGGTCGGCAGATGCCGTCGGGGCCTATAATGTTTCTGCGGCAGCCGAAGCGCTTGAAAACGGGCAATGTGACAGCGCCGTTCTAGCAAGACTTTCGGCTGCGGTCGTAGAAGCCGAAAACTTCATCCTGAAGCTCTGCCGATAACGTTCCCTTTTAGCGGTGAGCGGCGAAGGTTACGCCAATTCGACGGCCGGTTCGGTTTGCAGCCACATTGACGGGTTGCCAATCGTAGCCGGCCTTTCTATGTGTTTAGAAGAATTCTCAAACACCTTCCTGGATCTTTTGAAATGACCAAACTGACAATCGTTGCTTTCGACGGCACGTCCCATGATCTCGACGTCAGCAACGGCTCCACCGTGATGGAGAATGCCGTGCGCAATTCCATTCCCGGCATCGATGCCGAATGCGGCGGCGCCTGCGCCTGCGCGACCTGTCACGTCTATGTGGACGACCAGTGGACGGAACGGGTAGGGCCCCCGGAGCCAATGGAAGAGGATATGCTCGATTTCGCTTTCGACGTCCGTCCCACCTCGCGTCTGTCCTGTCAGATTAAGATGACGGACCAGCTCGATGGTCTGGTTGTCCACGTTCCTGAACGCCAGGGCTAAACGACAGTGAATGAGCGAAAAAGATTGAGCGGCAGTGGGTTTCATCCTCCGCCTGCCGCTCAAGTTGGGCACGTCTTAAGCAGGCGGAGAAAGACACCTGCGGCCTCATACGCACCGGGAGAGCCCATGTGATAGTGATGTCGCGCAATGTATTCTGTGTTTCTTGCGACATCGGCATGCCAAACTGCAAGAGCTGAAGCGCGCGAGAAAAGTAATGCAGATCGCTATACGCCCCAACGATTCCCAAGTCGTCGAATGAAAATGTTTGTCAGATGAGATGATCATAGAGTGAGTCTGCCTGGCGCGACCACGACAAAAAATCAACGGTCATTATCCGGCAAAATTTCCCTCGTTATCGAAGGGTCGGAGCAAGTTTGCTGCGCTATGTGGGCCACCCGGAAGTCGCTTAGTCTTATCAAAGCACGAGACGCGGATCTGAAGGTAGAAAGGGCCGCGAGGGGGGGCAAACCCCTCTGGCAAGCGGATGTTCAGCGATTGGCGGGGCGCTGTTGAATACGGTGTTTGAGCAACCGCGTCATTCTTGCGTCGAAGTTCTTTGATTCCACCATGTCGAAACGCAACTGATCCTTGTCGTGCGCGTCCATGACTCTTTGGCTCACCTCCGCGACCATCGCCTGTATTTTCTCGCAATCGGATTGAGGGCGCAGTTCACCTAGCTGTCGGTCAAGATCCCGGGCATAGCCGCGAGCGATTTCCGCGTGCCGTTCCTCATGCCGCTTGATATCGGCTGAGAGTGTATCCCAGATCAGGGCGAGATCGGCATTTGTGCGCCGGCGGTTGGACCAGCGGGGCAGCAGAATTTTCGTGTGCAGCGTGACCTCGACAGTGCCAACGCCGCATTTTCCGTCTTTCTCGACATAGGTCAGTTCGCCACCGAATTTGATTTCGGTTGCGCCGGGATGACGAAAGCCCGTCGATCTGGTGATCGGACCCCGTTGCGACAATTCACGGTCCAGATCTTCCGCAGTCTTTCCACCAATGGTGAAATAGGAATAGGTTTTGGTGCTGACGGCTTCTGCAAGGGCTTGGCCATGCAGAGAGGGCAGCAAAAGAACGCCTGCGAGAAGGGCGCGCCAGGCAGCCGAAAGCTGTTTCATTTTCCTGCCTTCATGTTGAACTTGCGGGAGGATTGCGGCATAGAGCGCAAGGTGGCCGAGGAAGCGCGTAAGCCACGCTTCAATCCCTCATGGACCGTTCCGCGCCCGGACAAAATCGAAACCGGCTCAACGGCCGGTGCGGAGAACGGAGCGGGATCGGTAGTAATGGCAAGGCACTCCATGAGTTCGGAAAGGCGTACGTTACTTGATAACAGCCAGCGGTAATCTATGGCAAGCGGCGCATGGTCGCTCTGTGAAACTTGATGGGCGTGGCCTTATCATGGCAATCGTCAATGCCACTCCGGATTCGTTCTCCGACGGCGGGCGTTTCGTAACGGTAGAGCAGGCGGTTCGTTACGCGCTGAACTGTGTCGAGGACGGCGCTCATATCGTCGATATCGGCGGTGAATCGACCCGACCGGGCGCCGCGAGCGTAAGCGATACCGAGGAGCAGGACCGCGTGCTTCCCGTCATCGAAAGACTCAGTCGGGAGACCGATGCGCTGATCTCGGTCGATACCTACCGTTCGTCCACTGCGCGCCTGGCGGTCGAGGCGGGGGCGCATATCGTGAACGACGTGTTCGGCCTTCAGAAGGACGCTGCGATGGCGGATGTCGTCGCGACCAGCGGCGCAGGTCTCTGTATCATGCATACAGGACGGGAGCGCGAAAAACTGGACGATGTGATTGCCGATCAGTTTGCGTTTCTAAACCACTCGCTGGTCATTGCGGATGCCGCCGGAATTATGCGCGATCATATTGTTCTGGATCCCGGCTTTGGATTTGCCAAGGATGTGGGCGAAAACGTCGCTCTCATGTCGCGTTTCGATGAGCTTTTAGCCTTCGGTCTGCCTATTCTGGCCGGAACGTCACGCAAGCGGTTTATCGGGGCGCTGACGGGCCGGGAGGCGGCGGCTGACCGCGATGTGGGAACAGCAGCGACAACCGCGCTTCTGCGTCTTGCAGGGGCCGTGATTTTCCGCGTTCATAACGTGTCCATGACGAAGGATGCCTTGGCGGTCGCTGATGCTGTCCTGGAAGATAAAAAACGACAGGAGGCACGCGCTTGAGCCGATACACCATTCTTTTGAAAAACTGTTCGTTCTTCGCCCGCCATGGCCTGCTGGTGCAGGAGGAAGTTTTAGGGCAGCGCTTCTTTGTTGACGCGGAAATGGAAGTGGAAGCCGGAGACGCCCTCGAAACCGACGAGATTGGTAATACCGTCGATTATGGCGTGGCTTTTGCCGTCATCGAGAGCATCGTCGTCGGCCAGCGGCGCTACCTTATCGAAGCTCTGGCAAATGATATTGCGACCGCTCTTCGCCAGCGCTACCCTCAAATTGTCCGGGTCAAGATCACGGTCCGCAAACCGTCTGCACCCGTTCCTGGCATTCTCGATTATGCGCAAGTCTGTGTCGAGCAGCATGCCTGACAGATGGATCTCTGCGGCTCTCGGCCTTGGTGGTAACGTAGGTGATCCGAAAGCGGCGATGGCCACAGCATTAGCTGCGCTGAACGCTCACGACGACTGCCGCTTGGTTTCTGTATCCGAACTCTATCGCACGCCGCCTTGGGGAAAGACCGATCAGGCCGATTTCTTCAATTGCTGCGCTTTGATCGAAACGAGGCTGGCCGCAGAGACTTTGCTCGACCTCTGTCTCGATATCGAGCGGGGAATGAAGCGGGTGCGAGTTGAGCGTTGGGGACCTCGCACGATCGATATCGATGTACTGACCTACGGAGCCGCTCACATCGTAACAGAGCGTGTCGAAATTCCTCATCCCAGAATGATGGAGCGTGCTTTCGTCCTGATGCCACTTGCCGATATTGCACCGGATATGGAGGTGAATGGCAGGCGAGTCAGCGAGTGGCTGTCGGACGCAGACAAATCCGGCATTGTTCGCGCAAACGAAAAGCGGGAATGGTGGACCACTTCCGCTTGCTAGAGCGCCGTGCGTCTCGCTAGATGCAGATAGACGCTCTTTCTTCTTTAAACTTACGCACCGTGCCTTTCCGAAGATCGATCCCGATTTTGGGGGCTGATGCTGTAGTAGAAATTTCCGAGCGTCCCTTACGGTCTGATAGAACCTACAGCCATTGCGTCAACATTACGAGCTAGTGTCAGGCCGATGACGGGAATCATCTGATCCGCGACCTTGACGGAGATCGTCACATTCATAGACTTGTTGTCATCCATGACGCGTGCGACCATTGCCCCATTGAGCTTGGCGCGATTGATGCCCAGCACGACCTTGTCGCCGCTGACCTGGCCTGACGTTACGTCCAGCCCCTTGCCCTCGGAGCCATCCAGAAACTTGCCTTCGTATGTCGCGCCCTTCTTGGCAATCACGGCGGACATGGGCTGCTTGAAGACGCCGACGCGGCAGGTGCCGCCAAGCTTGATCCCGGTTTCCTTCTCGCCGAGCGGTTCGCCGGTCAAGTCGCAGTTGAACTTGGTGCCCTTATATTTGCCCGCGACGATTTCGCCAGGGCCGGACCATGTGCCAGCGACCGAGCCGAAGAAGACATCTTCACGGGAGGCAGCCTGAACTTCGGATACAGCAAATCCGCCGCTCACGGAGATAACGGCGGCAAGTCCGCCCAGAAGCGAAAAGAAGCGCGAAAACATGATACTTTCCCTGGCGAGTAAGCCGCTTTGTGTGGGAGCAATCTATGTCGCGAATGGTTAATGCTTGGTATATTTCGGGCAAATAAGGATAACGAATTGTAACCTTTGGCCCCCGAACCGCCCCGAAATCAGGACTTTTCAGTTCTGTTTGCGCCTGTGAGATCGGGTGTCAGGTCGGACATGAAATCGCTCACGCCTGGTCGCTTAAGCGCCCTGAACGGCAGCGGGCGGCAGAGATCCATCGCGGCAATTCCGATCCGCGCCGTCATCAAGCCGTTGATGACGCCTTCACCGAGGCGCGCCGAGAGACGCGAAGCCAGGCCATGACCGAGGACCTGCTGGGCAAGGCCATCACCGACAGCAATCGAACCGGTAACCGCCAGGTGAGCGACGACATCGCGCAGCAGCCGGATCATGCCGAGCGTACCGGGCCTTCCACCGTAAAGCTCCGCCATGGAGCGCACGAGCCTGGCTACTTCAAACAGGACATAAGCCAGATCGACGACGGCTCGCGGACTGACCGCAGTCACGACCGAAACACGCTTGGATGAGTTAAGGATCAAGGCTCGGGCGTGTCGGTCAAGCGGCGTGAGAAGCTCGCGTTCGGCAAGTTCGATCAGATGCGGCCCGTCAATCACATCGTTATCGGTCTCCTTCAGCGCGGCTCGGCCCTTCGCGGTTTCCGCCCGGTGCGATAGAACCGCCGTCAGACGCGATATCACAGACCGCGCGGCAGATGCCTTCTTCTGCAAAGCGGCCTCCTGCGCATCTGCCTTCAGCGACTGTACCGCATTCAAACGCATGATCCCGAAGACCTCGCGTGCCACAAGAACCAGAACCGCGACGACCGCAACGCCAAGCGCAACACTTGCCGTATAACCGAGCCAATCCGAACGCGAAAACAGATCATGGATCAGTTGATCGGCCCATAGGCCGAAGGCAAGCGAAACCAGAACGCCGATGGCACCCAGCGCAAGCTTTCCAAAGGAGAAACGGTGACGGCGCGGTTGTGCGACCGGCAGCGCGGCCTGGTCGATATCGTGTGGCGCGAGAAACACGTCGTCTTCGTCCGGCACGATGGAGACACCTTCATCGAAACTTCGCGGTTGACGCCGGATAGAGGATGCAGAACTCCCCTGTTGGGTCTCACCTTCCAGGGTGAAGGCCGAAGGTTTGCGGGACGAGCCGTGATTGTTGTCTGTCATGCGAGTTTATCTCCAAACAGGAACTGCATGGCGCGGTCGAGCCGGATGTGCGGAACCGAAAGCTTGATACCGCCCGATGTCTCTTCCAGTTTCGGCGGGCGAAAGCGAATGACGTTGACGTCAGGCAAGTGCGCAGACGCGCCTTCTGCATCAATGCGACGAAACAGCGGCTCGGGATCTTCTGGCAAATCGCCTGGAAAGATCGCCGCACTGCGATTGCCATCGAAGACCTCGCCATTGATCGTCTCGCCAGCAATGGGTGTGCCGACGATGACCGGTAGCGCGGCGCCGTCCTGACGCACGCTCGCTTCCTTCGTGGCGCGCACCGAAGCAAGCGCCATGACCTCGATACCTGCGCCGCTCATGCCGATGGTCGTCACGGCCCGGTCGACCAGCCGCGCGGTTAAGCTTTCCAGCCGGTCATGGCTTTCGTGATGCAGATGATCCGCCTTGGTTGCGGCAACCAGCACCTTGTCGATCCGCCGACCGACGAGTGACGACAGCAGGCTATTCTTGCCGGGGCGGAAACAGGCAAGGACATCGCCCAACGCCCGTTCCAGATCCTGAACGGCCTCCGGCCCGCGATTGACGGCCTGAAGCGCATCAATGAGCACGATCTGGCGGTCGAGGCGGGCGAAATGCTCCCGAAAGAACGGCTTTACCACAATCGACTTATAGGCTTCGTAGCGGCGTTCCATCATTGCGCGCAACGATCCCTTGGGCGCTTTCTCTTCACCGATACCAGGGAGCGGCGAAAAGGTGAGAGCAGGGGAGCCTTCCAGATCGCCCGGCATAAGGAAACGCCCAGGCGGTAGTGTCGAAAGCGAGCGCTCATCGGATTTGCAGGCCTTGAGATACGCCGCAAAACTTTCCGCCAGGCGCCTTGCAGTCATCTCATCGGCGGGCGCATCGATATCAGTGGAGGAAGCGATTTCCATCCACTCACGCGCAAGTTCGGATCGCACACCAGTTTGCGCCAGCGACACGGTGTTATCGCTGAATGTCTTATAGTCCTGTGACAGGAGCGGCAAATCCAGCAGCCACTCTCCAGGGTAATCGACAATATCGATTGACAGTCGACCGGGGGAGAACCAGCGGCCCCAACCGCTTGCGCTTTGGTAATCGAGTGTAATCCGCAACTCTGAAATGGCGCGCGTGGAATCTGGCCAGATACGATCGCGCACCAGCGCCTGGATATGATCTTCATATTGGAAGCGAGGAATGGCATCGTCCGGTTGCGGCTCGAGACGCACGTTCGACACCCGGCCAGAGCGAATAGCCTCGAAGAGCGGCAGACGTCCGCCATTAAGAAGATTATGAACGAGCGAAGAGATGAACACCGTCTTGCCAGCACGCGACAGGCCTGTGACGCCAAGACGCAATGTCGGATTGGTCAACGCGCTTGCCCGGTCAGCGAGATTGTCGAGAGCAATCAAAGCGCTGTCGGTGATGGATGTCAGGGATGGCGGCAATGACTTTTCCTAGAAGCTACGGGTTCCTCCAAAATATATAGGATAGCCCGATGCTCAAAAAAGAAGCGGCTCGGTAAAGTTTTTTCCGCAAGGCCCGGAAGGTTTTCACCTTACGGCGTCAGAAAATCGATGAGCCGCCAGGCTTGAACTTCGCTCTTGGTGGGGAGGCTGCATTGCAGTACGGCGAGCCCGGCCGTCGGGAATCCATGGGGAATAGACGCCTCCATCACATCCCGACCGAGCAAAGCCTCCGCGACAGCCTCGATCGTCGGATTGTGGCCCACGAGCATGACGGAAGAAGTGTCCTGCTGTTCGAAGGCGTGCCGGAGATATGTACCAGGCTGAGCATTGTACATGTCGTCCAAATAGAAAGCGGCAGGAGCGCCCTCAAATGCCTGCAGCAGAATTTTCGTCGTTTCGCGGCATCTTATCGCGGCGGAGCTGAAGACGACATCCGGCCTATAGCCATTATTCATGGCAGCACTGGCCACGAAAGCGGCCTCGGACTGCCCGGCTTCTGTCAGTCTTCTGTCGAAATCCCGACCGCCCGGATCGGCCCATCCAGCCTGAGCGTGGCGCAGGAGATAAAGCCGGAAAGTTTGCTGTTGCGATGCCGACATGCCGGATCATTCCCTGCAATCAAAAAGAGAGAACCAAACTTTACAGGAGCGGCATGAGAACCCGCAAGATCGGAAAAGTCGGGGCAAGTTTAGATAAAGTGATTGAAGACACAATTTGTGTTTTTACAATAATGTATAAAAAATAATCGTTTAGATCATTTTTGTGACAGATTTAAAAATGCCTAAAAACGATTCTCCAGACTTGAACGGCTACACGGCATTGGAGTATACCCCCGCCATATGAGATGTTCTTCGAGGAGAATCGCGTTGAGTGAGAAGATCGATCTTAGTAACTATGTGCTGTCGGAAAACGACGAGTTCATGAATGCCAATCAGCGGGCCTATTTCAGGGCGAAGCTCATCGGCTGGAAGAATGACATATTGAGAGAAGCGCGCGAGACACTCGGTCATCTCGCAGAGGAAAGCGCCAATCATCCCGATCTGGCAGACCGTGCTTCTTCCGAAACAGACAGAGCCATCGAACTTAGAGCGCGTGACCGACAGCGCAAGTTGATTTCGAAAATCGACGCAGCACTTCAGCGCATCGAAGACGGTACTTACGGTTATTGCGAGGAGACCGGCGAACCGATTGGTATCAAGCGGCTCGACGCCCGCCCTATCGCTACCTTGTCCATCGAAGCACAGGAGCGGCACGAACGCCGTGAAAAGGTCTATCGCGACGAGTAGAAACATCGTCAGACAGCAGTTAGGTAGAAGGCCGGATTGGAAACGATGCGGCCTTTTTTGTTGCGACGGCAATCGGTATCGGAAATGGAAATGCCCGCGGCTGGCGCGGGCATCAAGTGACAGAATTTATCGATCGTTACTCGACGATGGCTTCACCGTCGCGGTAAGCGCGCCGTGCGCCAGCGCTGCCGCCGAAGATGGCAGCAACAGCGCCTACTAGAAGTGCGCCGAAGGCCACATAAGAGGCCGTTGAAACGGCAGTCGCTGTGGCCTGAGCGGCTTCAGTCGCACGAGCCTTGGCCTGTTCTACTGCCTGACGATACTGGTTCTCATACTCAGTCACCTGCTGGCGAGCCTGGTCCACAGGTATGTTCTGCGCACGGGCGAGCGCCTCGGCCGCGCGATTGCGGGCATCTTCTGCCTGTGCCTGATCGCCTGTCAGAACTGCGCGAATTGCACTGACGGCAGCGTCGCGCAGTGCTTGCGGATCGTTCCCACCGCTCGCCTCGCGGATGCGTTGCTCGATACCAGAAAGCGGGTCAGTGGAGTTTGCGAGCGAAGGTGCGGCGGTCGTCGCGGCTGTTGCAATCGTCGAGCCTGCACCGGAGAAGACGCTCGTGACGCCAGTGAACGCGCCGCCGATCAGTGCGCCGATGGAGGTTGTGAGCAGGTAGAAGACGATCAGTGTCGTGACAGCCCATGTCGTCAGCCCGTGGAGTGCACCAGTGGAGCGTGCTGCGCGACCAGACAGGCGGCTTGCGACGTAAGCGCCGACGAATGAGGAGATGATACCGCTGGCGATAATCCAGATAACGGAGCCGGTGGAGAGCGATGCCGCAGTCGGGGTATCGTTCTGCGCCGGGTCGATGACGCCAGCGCCAATAGCGACACCCAGAAGGTTTAGAAGCAAATGCAATGTCAGTGCAACTGCAACGCCGGCAAAAATGCCTCCCCAGGAAATTCGTGTTATGGCGTCTGGCCACACCGCGCCCCGTGCGGTGACTGCGGACGTTGCATAGCTTACCTGATCACTCATTAGTCTCTCCTAATTAATCACGCAAAGGTTGCGCACGCGGAGCAACGGGGAGTGAACGGGTTTGTTCCCTGCGCAGGCCCAACCTTTTGCGGATCAGAGGAAGAGGTCTGTAATTATGGAAAAGCATCACCGTCTTGCAGTTGTGTTCGGCAGTCTTCCCTATCGGTCCAGTGGTTTGCGGAGACGACCGGCCGCATCCTGAATATATTGCCATGCTACGCGTCCCGATCTGCCTCCCCGGGTGGTCGCCCACTCCAGCGCTTCATGATGAAGAACATCGCGCGCAAGGCCGAGATCGAAGTGGTCCGCGTAGCCGTCGATCATCATGAGATAATCGTCCTGACTGCACTTGTGGAAGCCGAGCCAAAGTCCGAAGCGATCCGACAGCGATACCTTTTCTTCGACCGCCTCCGACGGGTTGATTGCCGTGGACTGCTCGTTCTCCATCATATGGCGTGGAAGAAGGTGGCGACGGTTCGAGGTCGCGTAGAAAAGCACGTTGTCCGGACGGCCTTCAATACCGCCGTCGAGTGCAGCCTTGAGGGACTTATAAGCCGTATCGTCGTGATCGAAGGAAAGATCGTCGCAAAACACGATGATCCTATGCGGTGCCACTTTCAGAATGTCGAGGAGGGCAGGCAACGTATGAATATCCTCGCGATGCACTTCGACAAGCTTGATCGATACGCCGCTTGCCGCGCGCACGTCTTCGTGAACCGCTTTGACCAGCGATGATTTGCCCATGCCGCGGGCGCCCCAGAGCAGCACGTTGTTTGCGGCAAAACCTTCTGCGAAACGCAATGTGTTTTCATGCAGAATATCGCGTACATGGTCTACGCCGCGGATCAATGTCAGCGCAACTCTATTGGGACGCTTGACAGGCTGAAGCCACGCATTGGCGGGCGCCCAGACGAAGCAATCGGCGCTGTTCCAGTCATTGATCGCCGGGGCAGGGCCTGCAAGCCTCTCTACCGCATCGGCAAGACGGCGAATTTCCAGAAGCAGAAGTGTGCTGCGTTCCTCTGATGTCATAATCGATGCTCCTTGATCGGCTCTCATGGCCATTCCGGGCCTGTCCAATACTCCGAAACCCACTGATTTTGCCCGCCCTAGCATGGCGTTTGGCGGCCCGAAAGCGTATGAGGCGTGGAAACGGTACTTGGGCCCAAGTCTTTCTGTTGCATTCTAGGGGATCGCAACTATATTCCGGCGGCTTGAAAGCTGGCCAGTGGCTTAAGACTGCGCCCGAAATCTGAGGAGTTTTTTATGTTCATTAGCCAAGCCTTTGCTCAGGATGCAGCGGGTGCACCGTCGGCGTTCGGGTCCGGCCTCGAAATGCTTTTCCTTTTCGCCCCCCTGATGGTGGTTTGGTACTTTTTCCTTATCCGTCCCCAGCGCGCACAGATGAAGAAGCGCCAGGAGACACTGACCAACATCCGCCGTGGCGATCAGGTCGTTCTCGGGGGCGGCATTGTCGGCAAGGTTACCAAGGTAATCGACGATAACGAACTCGAAGTCGAAATCGCAGATGGCGTCAAGGTTCGCGCGTCGCGCTCCTACATCGCAGAGGTTCGTGTCAAGGGTGAGCCGGTCAAGACCGAAGCTCCCGCAAACGCGAAGTAACATAAGCAGGCTACGCATCGTCGCAGCCTGGGTTTTTTAACCCAACCCTGACCGAGACCGAAATGCTTCATTTTTCCCGCTGGAAAACAGTCTTCATCTGGCTGATCGTGCTGATAAGTGCCGTCATCGCTTCCCCCAACCTGTTCACGGACAAGCAGCTGGAGGGTATGCCGAATTGGTATAAGCACAACAAGGTGACGCTTGGTCTCGACCTTCAGGGCGGCTCCTACATCATGCTCAAGGTAGAGCGTTCCGACATCGTCAAGGAACGTCTCGAAACCATTGTCGGCGATGTTCGTGCTCAGTTGCGCGATGCCAATATCCGCTACTCCGGTCTCACCGGCAACGGTCAGCTCGTGCAGGTGCGCATTACCGATCCGGCGCAGTATGAAGCAGCAAAGAATGCGCTGAATGACCTGACACAGCCGGTTTCATCCGGTACACTTGTCGGCAGTTCTGTGCATGAAGTGACGATGAGCGACGGCGGGGACAATGTGCTTCGCCTCAACCTCACCGATGACGGCATCAATTACCGCCTGTCATCGGCTGTTTCACAATCGATCGAAGTCGTCCGTCGCCGTGTCGATGAACTTGGCACCACCGAACCTCTCATCGTACGGCAGGGCACCGACCGCATCATCGTTCAGGTTCCCGGTCTGCAAGACCCTCAGCGCCTGAAGTCTCTATTGAACCAGACTGCCAAACTGTCCTTCCGCATGGTGGACACGTCCATGCCGGTTCAGGAAGCACTGAACGGACGCCCGCCCGCGACCGATGAGATTCTCTATTCGCAGGACGACCCGCCAGTTCCTTACCTCGTCGAGCGCCGCGCGCTGGTGTCTGGTGACAATCTGGTCGACGCGCAGGCTAGCTTCAATCAGCAGACTAACGAACCTGTGGTCACATTCCGCTTCGACAGCCGCGGCGCCCAGCGTTTCGCCCAGGCTACTCAACAGAATGTCGGCAAGCCTTTCGCCATCGTTCTCGATAACAACGTTATCTCGGCACCTGTGATCCGTGAGCCGATCAACGGTGGTCAGGGCCAGATTTCCGGCAACTTCACGGTTCAGGGCGCAAACGACCTTGCCGTGCTGCTGCGTGCCGGCGCTCTGCCCGCAACGTTGACGGTGGTGGAAGAGCGCACCGTCGGACCGAGCCTTGGCAGCGACTCCATCAATGCCGGTCTGACTGCCAGCGCCATAGGTGCAGCGGGCGTTGTGATCTTCATGCTCGTCTTCTACGGCTTCTTCGGCCTGCTGGCGAACATCGCTCTGATCATCAATATCGTTATGCTGCTCGCACTTCTCAGCATCATCGGTTCGACACTGACCTTGCCGGGTATTGCCGGTATCGTCCTGACGATCGGTATGGCGGTCGATTCAAACGTTCTGATCTACGAGCGCATCCGAGAGGAAGTCAAAAGCGGCAAACCGCTGATATCATCGCTTGAGAATGGATTCACCCGCGCTTTCGCGACCATCATCGACGCCAACCTGACCACATTCATCGTTGCCTGCGTTCTGTTCTACATGGGCACAGGTCCTGTCAAAGGCTTCGCCGTGACGCTTGCCGTCGGTATCGTCACGACCGTGTTCACTGCCTACACTCTGACGGCCTGGCTCTTCGGCGCCTGGGTTCGCCGCAGTCGTCCGAAGCATCTACCGAAGGGCGTGCGTACGGGTATGTTCGACGGTAAGGACATCCCGTTCATGAAGTACCGTCGCATCGTTTTCGGTATTACCGGCGTGATCATGCTGGCATGCCTCGGCGGCTTCATGACTAAGGGTCTCAACCTCGGTATCGACTTCCAGGGCGGATCGATCATCGAAGTTCGTTCGAAAAGTGGTGAAGCCGATCTCGCAGACATTCGCGACCGCCTCAGCCAATTGAATCTTGGTGAAGTGCAGGCGCAGAGCTTTGGTTCTCCGCAAGACGTGCTGATCCGCATTCAGGCGCAGGAAGGCGGAGAGAATGCCGAGCAGTCTGCGATTACGCTGATCCGCGGTGAGTTGCAGGACAAATACGATTTCCGCCGAGTGGAAGTCGTAGGACCGGCCGTTTCGGGCGATCTGACTTTGACTTCGACCGTCGGTATCGCGCTCGCCATGATCGCGATCATGATCTACATCTGGTTCCGCTTCGAGTGGCAGTTCGCGCTCGGCGCGATCATCTCCATGGTCCACGACGTGGTCTTCACAATTGGCCTCTTCGTTTTTCTGGGCATCGAATTCAACCTCACAAGTATCGCCGCAATATTGACCATTATCGGTTACTCGCTGAATGATACGGTTGTCATCTATGACCGAATTCGAGAGAACCTGCGGCGATACAAGAAGATGCCGCTGTCTATGATCATCGATGCGTCCCTGAACCAGACGCTGTCGCGCACGATCCTCACGGGCCTGACCGTGATGCTCGCGCTGCTTTCGCTCTACCTCTTCGGTGGTGAGGTCATTCGCTCCTTCACATTCGCGATGCTCTTCGGTGTCGGTATCGGCGTATTTTCGTCGATCTACATCGCGGCCCCGGTTCTGATCGCCTTCAATTTGCGCCCGTCCAGCACGGACGCCGACGATAAGGACGACCAGAAGGCGAAAGCGATCAACGGCAAACCGGCAGTCTGATGGCTGGTGGAATCGAAATACGCCCGGCCCACTTTCCAGGCCGGGCACCCATCGATGCCTATGGAAACGGTGGATTTCGGTTTGCCGAGATGTCGCATCGCGGTTCGCTTCTATGCCTTCCATCTGGGATTCACGGATGGGAGGTCACAGATCACTCTCAGTTGTCTGTCGATAATTTCGCAAAGGTTCTGGAACAGTCGACCGAGATCGAGTTTCTGTTGATCGGCATGGGCGACTCCATGCGGGTCGTGCCGAGAGAGTTGAAGGCAGCGCTGAGGGAGGCCGGAATCTCGGTCGATCCGATGAGCACCGGCGCTGCGGTCAGAACATACAACATCATGCTTTCCGAATCGCGGGCAGTCGCTGCCGCCCTGATTGCGGTCGAAGGCTAAAAACGGTTATCGATGGCGGATCTTTCGGCGGATAAGAACGTATGTCTGACGATGCTGCGCGATATGGATCGCGACAGATATCTCGCATGCCTTCTCGCGCCGGAAAGTAAGCGCGGCGACCTTGCTGCACTTTACGCATTCAACGCCGAGATTGCCCGCATCCGCGATGCGGTTCGTGAGCCACTTCCCGGTGAAGTCCGCATGCAGTGGTGGCGCGATTTGCTGGAGGGTAATCCGCATGGCGACAGCGTGGGGCATCCTGTTGCCGCAGCTTTGCTGAACGCGCTCGCCACGCATAATCTTCCACGCCAGACATTGCTCAATATGATCGAGGCACGCATCTTCGATCTCTATGATGACGTTTTCGAAAACCGCAACGCACTGGAAGGCTATGCAGGGGAGACGGCATCCGCGCTGATCCAACTCTCCAGCATCGTCCTTTCACCGGAAGATGCCGCAAGAAGCGCCGAAGCTGCCGGTCACGCAGGCGTCGCTCAGGCAATGGCGGGCATGCTGCTATTGATGCCGCTGCACCGTCGTCGCGGGCAGGTCTATGTTCCGCAAGACATTCTATCTGCGGCAGGGCTGGACCGAGAGGCTTTTCTGGAGGGGGCGGATAAAGACAGGATAGGCGCGGCTATCGACATTTTCTGCGCTCATGCGCTTGATCATCTCGAAAAAGCGCGTCGCTCGGTGCTTCCTTCGGCCGTCGCTCCCGCGTTTCTTCCCGTGGCGCAGGTTGAGCCTGTCTTGAAAGCCGCCAAGCGCCTTGGCGCCGGCAATCTTCACCATGGCATTCAGCTGTCGCTCCTGCGTCGTCACTGGCTGCTGGCAAAAGCGGCTTATCTCAAGCGTTTCTGACAGGGCTCCACGCCCACGCAAGCCTGGTGCGGTATCAAGCCCGTCTAGTTTCGGCGCATCGAGTGCGCCCGACACATCTTCGACGCCTACGGAGTGCCATGGATGTCTCTGACCATCTGGACAATCGTTCTCGTGTTGCTATGCGCTTTTGCCATTTACGTGTGGCGCTTGAAGCGTTTTTCTGAAGATGACGGTAATCGAGATACTGGGCAGGCGATTCTCGATTTCGCCCGCGCCTTTCCCAATGAAGCGATCCGCAGCCTGCATATGACGGCAGATGGCAACGCCGTCTTCGTTCGCCTTCATGACAACAAGGCGGGCTTTATGCGTAATATGGGAAAGCACAATGTCTGCATGATGCTTAATCCGGAGCGTATTACGGTCGAGCATCTGGAAAGCGGTGATGGTTTCGTCGTGACATTCCTCGACGCCCCTAAATATAGCGGCGCCTATCGCTTCAAGTCAGCAGGGGAGGCTGCCGAAGTGTCTCTCTGGTTACTCGGCAGCTATCTTGAAGCAGTAGAATCAGAGCCTCATCAGGCGACTGAGGCCGCTTCCAACTCTTCGCCGTCTCCCGCGACATGACCGAAAACCGGTGCTTCAACGCCAAGCCATGCGGCGCAATCCTTCAGCGCTCGGGCACTCATTAATTGCCGCTTCATGATCGTCTTGTCCTTGCCGCGAAAGCGTTTGACGCCTTCCGGCTTGACGATCGATCCTGGCTCGAGGTCTGGGAACAGCCCGAAATTGACGTTCATCGGCTGAAAAGAGCGCTTGCCTGGCTCTTCATCGGTGGAAAGATGCCCGCCAGTAATATGGTTCAGCAGTGCCCCAAGCGCTGTTGTGGAAGGTGGCAGGCGGATCGGCTCGCCCTTGTGTTCGGCACTTGCAAATCGGCCGGTCAGGAGGCCGATGGATGCGCTCTCAACATAGCCTTCGCAGCCGGTGATCTGGCCTGCAAAGCGGATATCCGGTCGGGACTTCAGCTTCAGTGAGGGGTCGAGCAGTCTCGGCGAATCGATATAGGTGTTGCGGTGCAGGCCGCCAAGGCGCGCAAATTCCGCGTTCTCGAGGCCGGGTATCATCCGGAAAACTTCCGCCTGCGCGCCGTATTTCAGCTTCGTCTGAAAGCCGACCATATTATAAAGCGTACCAAGAGCGTTGTCCTGACGCAGCTGGACTACCGCATAGGGCTTGACGGTCGGATTATGGGCATTGGTCAGCCCCATCGGCTTCATCGGGCCGTGGCGAAGCGTTTCACGACCGCGCTCGGCCATGATTTCGATCGGTAGACAGCCATCGAAATAGGGCGTGCCCTCCCACTCCTTGAAACCAACCGTATCGCCCGCAATCAGCGCATCGATAAAGGCGTGATACTGCGCCTCGTCCATCGGGCAGTTGATGTAGTCCTTGCCGTTACCGCCAGGTCCGACCTTGTCGTAACGTGACTGGTACCAGCAGATGTCCATGTTAATGCTGTCGCGATGAACGATCGGCGCTATCGCATCAAAGAAGGCGAGCGCGTCTTCGCCGGTTTCCGCCTGGATAGCGGCGGCGAGCTCGGGTGCGGTGAGGGGCCCGGTCGCAATGATCGTATTGCCCCATTCTTTCGGTGGAAGGCCAACAATCACTTCACGAACAATGGTCACCAGCGGATGCGCCTCAAGTTCAGCCGTCACCGCCTCGGAGAACCCATCACGATCAACAGCGAGAGCACCACCGGCTGGGACCTGATGTTTGTCGGCACAGGCCATGATCAGCGAACCGGCGAGACGCATTTCCGCATGAATAACGCCAACTGCGTTGGCCGTTGCGTCGTCGGAGCGAAACGAGTTGGAACAAACGAGTTCGGCAAGACTGTCACCCTTATGCGCGTCCGTGCCGCGAACACCGCGCATCTCGTGCAGGATAACTGGGACGCCCGCCTGAGCGATCTGCCAGGCAGCTTCAGAGCCGGCAAGCCCGCCACCGATGACGTGGATGGGAGAATTTGTGTTGTCTTGCATCGCGCACTCACATCGTCAACCAGGCACCCGAAGGTGTAAGAGGTCGAGCATCTTGTTGATTGGCTGTGCCTCTCACAAGGGAGGCAATTTGCGAATGCAGTACCACGAGCGATAAAGAGCGCCAAATGTTTTCGCCCTTGCCTGACGTTGAGTTAAGTGGCGCGCCGTGGGCTCTGTTGTGACGGTTGCCGTCATCCACGAATCAAAAACGGCGCTCGTGGCGCCGTTTTTTCTCCTGTCGCTCAGTCGCCCGATGTCCCTGGGAGGTCGGCTCTTTCGGGCGACCCTGTACGCTGATTAGCGGAACGAACGGGATGCAACGTTACGGATATCGTAACGGGTCAGGCCGATATCGCTGAGAGCCTGGTTGGAAAGGCTGCCCAGTTCGTTGAGCGTGCGACGGTAGCTGATCCAGTTCTTTGCAATGCGAAGCGGGTTCATGGGTATTTCCTCAATCTTTTATGTTCGTTTGATCTTTGATGTCTGTCCGCCGGGCCGCTGGTTATCTGCGCTCTCGGCTGTTGATGTCGTATATACATATTCAAAGCCATGAATTGGAGTGCAGATTTTGAGCGACTGCCATGCATTTGTGCAATGTGTCGTCTATTTTTGCATCTTCGCGCGGAATGTGCGCATATTTTGAGCGCAGAGAAGGCCCATCTTTTCGATTGCTTGGGGGGGTAATTTCGGGGGGCAGGAGAGAAGTAATCGCGAAAAAGAAAAGGCCCGGAGCAGGGTGCTCAGGGCCTTTTGAGGGTAACACGTCGGACAGGTCAAAGATGACCAGTCGGTGTTATCGTTCTATTACATGCCGACGGCGGTGCGAGCAACGCGACGGATGTCGGTGCGGCCGATGCCGAGATCGCTCAGTTCGCGGTCGCTCATGCGGTCGAGTTCAGTTACGGTCTGACGATACTTGCGCCAGTTGTTCAGCGAGCGTGCAATGTTCATGATCTTATCCTCTTTTCGGTTCGCCGGTTGCTTGGGATCAACTCGGCTTCGTTTTCTGAACTGGAATATATGCCGCTCGGCGCACTTCAAAAATAGACAAAGAAGGATGACACCTATGCACTAAACGCAGGGCGAAGGCAGAATCGGCATCCACTTCCTTAACAAATGCATAATTTGACGGCACTCAGGTTGTTTTCTGGGGTGCAACGGTCAAGAGCAGGGCGGGGGTTTGTTTTTTCCGGTCGTCTATTTTTTTGTCAGGCTCGACACGCAGTCATCGGTGTGCTCATCGGGTCATCAAGGCTTCGGTGGCCATCGCTCAAGGTCGAAGTCGCGTCAGCACATCGATAGAGGAGAATCGAGCAGACGCGGTACACCTCGTGAATCTCGGCGATGCTCTGTTCGACATTGTCATATAAGCCTCGAAACCCATGGAAATAGGCCTTGTACAGCGTCATTTTTCCTTTGCGCTCCTGAAAACGGATGATATAGAGACGCCGCGCTCCGGAAGGCCTCATGTGCCAGATGTTGTTTATGCAGGATTTAAAGAGCGCGGGTATGGCGGAATTGGTAGACGCACCAGATTTAGGTTCTGGCGACGAGAGTTGTGGGGGTTCGAGTCCCTCTACCCGCACCACAAATCGCCGGGAAAACAAGGTGAAGCGTTTCGTTTTGCCCTTTCCCAGGCTCAGGCATAATTGCTCCGCAACGCGCCTGTGCATGCAAGTTTTATAGTCACGGCCGGTGAATTCAGGTTCCGGCGCTGTGCTCGAAATTAACCGACGGCTGTCTCTGAGCACTGCCGCCATGATGTGAAGGTATGAAAATGCAGGTTATCGAAACGCTCGCTGAAGGGCTGAAGCGCGAAATCAAGGTCGTTATCCCGGCCGCTGACATGAAGGCTCGCCTCGACGAGCGCCTCGCTGACGCCAAGGATAAGGTTCGGATCAACGGCTTCCGTCCTGGCAAGGTGCCGGTTGCTCATCTGAAGAAGATGTATGGCAAGTCCATCATGGCAGACCTCGTCAACGAGCTGGTTCGCGAAAAGCCTTCTGAAATCATTTCCAGCCGCGGCGAGAAGTCGGCGACGCAGCCTTCCGTATCGATGACGGAAGACCAGGATGAAGCTGAAAAGATCCTGTCCGCTGAAGCAGATTTCGAATTCAACGTCGCTTACGAAGTCATTCCGGCTATCGAACTGAAGTCCAATGACGGCATCAAGGTTACGCGCGAAGTCGTCGAAGTAACCGAAGACGAAGTCACCGAGCAGATCATCAAGATTGCCGAAAGCGCTCGCAGCTACGAGACCAAGAAGGGCAAGGCCGCTGAAGGCGACCGCGTCACCATGAACTACCTTGGCAAGGTAGATGGTGTAGCCTTTGATGGCGGCGCTGCTGAAGATGCCGAACTGGTTATCGGCTCCGGCCGCTTTATCCCAGGCTTCGAAGACCAGCTCGTTGGCGTAAAGGCTGGCGACGAAAAGACCATCACGGTTACGTTCCCGACCGAATACCCTGCCGCTGAGCTGGCTGGCAAGGAAGCCACCTTCGACATCACCGTCAAGGAGGTTGCTGCTGCTGCCGACGTTGAAATCAACGACGAACTGGCAACCAAGCTTGGTCTCGAATCGGCTGAAAAGCTGAAGGAAATCGTTCGCGGCCAGATCGAAAGCCAGTATGGCAACGTGACACGCCAGAAGGTCAAGCGTCAGATCCTCGACCAGCTGGACGAGCTCTACAAGTTCGATACGCCTGCCGGTCTCGTCGACGCAGAGTTCGACAACATCTGGCGCCAGATCAACACCGATCTTGCACAGTCCGGCAAGACCTTTGCTGACGAAGACACCACCGAAGAAGAAGCCCGCGAAGAATATCGCAAGCTTGCTGAGCGTCGCGTTCGCCTCGGCCTCGTTCTCTCCGAAATCGGTGAGAAGGCAGGCGTTGAAGTCACCGAAGAAGAAATGCAGCGCGCTCTCTTCCAGCAGCTGCAGCAGTTCCCGGGTCAGCAGAAGGAAATCCTCGATTACTTCCGCAATACGCCTGGTGCATCCGCTTCGCTGCGCGCTCCTATCTTTGAAGAAAAGGTCATCGACAAGCTGCTGACCGAAGTTTCCGTCACCGATAAGACGGTTTCCAAGGAAGAGCTTCTTGCTGACGACGCCGAAGAAGGCGCAGAAACCAAGAAGAAGGCTCCAGCTAAGAAAAAGGCTGCAGCCAAGGCTGACGCCGCTGAAGGCGAAGAAGCCGCTCCGAAGAAGAAGGCTCCTGCCAAGAAGAAGGCAGCTGAAGGCGACGCAGAGTAATCTGCTGCTCTCATCATTCTATATGAAAGGGCCGCGGCGAAAGCTGCGGCCTTTTCATTTACGGTGACGGCAAAGTCTGAGCGGTTGGGTATGACAGAGAACAGTCTTTAACCTACCGCAGCCTCGCGCTTGAGCCAGTGCAGCCCTTACAACAGCTGAGTCGAGGCTGGTTCTGTGCTCTGACGATCACATTGCGATGCACAATAAATTTTTACTGCACCTGCTCTTGTTCATCTCCCGTTCATCTGGCACGTTTTGGGGGTGATTTGCTAAACGCCTGGTGGCGTTAAAGGCAATCCAGTCGCTATACGCGGCTCGGCTTTAAGCCTTCAGTTCCATCTCTCTTTCGGGCGCGGCAAAAATGCCGGGCCTGTTGATCCATGTTTGCCGAAGTTAAACACGCATCAGGCTGGCGATTAGCGCCGCAAAATTCAGTCCGGGTGATCTCGTTCTCTGGGTCGCCCAAGCCGAAACGAGAACTGCTGTTCCCCTCCCAAGAGCAGCAGGTCTTTTTAAAGCTTGAGGAAATGACATGTTTGTCAAAATATTAGGCACACTCGCTGCGGCCTCGCTCGTTCTTTTGTCGCCAGTACAGGTAAAGGCGCAGGAACGCGGATTGATCTGGGCGCCTGCCAAGAACTCCGACCGCTCCTACTCAGCGAGGTTAGGCGCGAGATTGCCCACCGAGACTCCGCTGCGCGCGGGGCTTGAGATGGGTATGAGTGCGTCGGAAGGCGGTGCAGTGGTGGATACGCCCGTAAAGTTCTGGGGCGATGTCACTCTTATGTCCACCAATCTGCCGGGGGTTAAGATCGCTAGAGACATCGGCGTTCTGATGAACGCCTTGACCGGATCCAGCGCCTTGACCATGACGATGACACAAAAGCGCGTGGCGACGGCCGATTTTGATGTGGAGTCGAACCGCAACGTGACGCTGCGCTATGACGGCCCGAGCCAGCAGTGGAACGGGCTTGACGTGTCGCAGTCCCTGCGACTGACGCGATCCGCCACCGGCACCGCTTTTATTTTGACCGGTGCGAGTCGTGAAAGCTTTCAGGAATTCAGTTCCAGTGTTTCGCTCGAACAGAGGCTCAGCGATCACTTCACCGTCACCGGCAGCTTTGATCGTCAATATGAAGATCGCTTTCGGCCAGCGGTTCGTGCGAACTACAAGGTCAGATGGTGAGGCGATACAGCATCAGCCCGAAAGTGGCACTCGATTTTCGGAAAAGCACGATGCGTAGATTTAAAAAGTAAAGCGCCGTGCGTTCAATAGGACGCTCGGCGCTTTAGATATCACTGTGCATGCGTACTGCAGGCGACCAAGAGACCGATGCGGCAAAAGCGTTAGCTTGCCGTCTCGGTCAAGTTTTTGATGTCGCCCATGCGGTTCCACGCATCGAGTCCGGCGATTTTGTAAGCCTCTGCAAGCGTCGGGTAGTTGAAGGTGTTTTCCACGAAATATTCAACCGTGCCCTTGAGGTTGAGCACCGCCTGGCCGATGTGAACAAGTTCCGTTGCGCCTTCGCCAACGATATGCACGCCGAGAAGCCGACGGGTCTTCAAAGAGAAGATCAATTTCAAAAGGCCGGTGTCCAGGCCCATGATGTGACCGCGGGAGGTTTCCCGGAAGCGTGCAATTCCGCATTCGTAAGGAATGCCGCGCTCTTTCATCTCTTCTTCGGTCAGGCCGCAGGTGGAAATTTCCGGTACAGCGTAAATTCCATAGGGGAAGTATTTCTGCGGTTCCATTGCAATGGCGCCGACCGCGACGCGCGCAGCGATTCGTCCCTGTTCCATCGAGGTGGAAGCAAGACTTGGAAAGCCGACCACATCGCCTGCGGCAAAGATGCCTTTCACGGATGTTTCGAATGTTTCCGGATTGACGGCAAGCCGACCGCGGCTATCCGCCTCAAGTCCCGCTGCGGCAAGATTCAGCGTATCGGTGGCGCCCATTCTGCCAGCGGCGAAAAGCACCATTTCCGTTACGATCGTGCGCCCATTGTCGAGCGTGATCGAAACCTTGCCTTCGGGTGTATGCTTGACCTTTTCTGCCTTCTGGCCGAGGAGAAGCTTCATATTTCGGTCGCGGAGCTGGTAAGTGAAGTCTTCGACGATTTCCTTGTCGATGAAATCGAGCATCGTCGACTTAGGATCGATCAGTGTCACAGCCGTATCCAGCGCGCTGAAAATCGTTGCATACTCGATGCCGATGACGCCGGCCCCGATCACGACCATGGAGCGGGGTAGCTTCTCGATCTGTAGCAGTTCATCACTGTCGATCACGCTCTTTCCATCAAAGGGCATGTAGTCTGGTCGGAAAGGCCTTGTGCCGACAGCAAGCAGAATGCTCTTGCCCAACACATGCAGCACTTCCCCATCGTCCTTGACGATCTGAAGCGTATCGGGCGTGATGAAACTGGCCTTGCCGCGAATGTGTTGTACGCGGTTGCGAGCGAATTGATGCTCCAGCACTTCCACTTCGTGATTAAGTGTAATCAACAGGCGCTGACGCAGATCCTCCGCGCTGATCTCCTGTTTGACGCGGTAGGACTGACCGTAAAAGCCGCGCTCGCGCCATCCGGACAGATTGAGCGCCGTTTCACGCATCGTTTTGGACGGAATGGTGCCAGTATGAACCGATACACCGCCGACACGGCTACCCTTTTCGATGACCAGAACCTTCTTGTCTAGCTTTGCTGCCTGGATGGCAGCGCGTCTTCCCGCAGGGCCGCTACCGACAACAATGAGATCGTACTGGTTCATGAAAAAGCCTCTGGACGTGAACCGGGTTCAATGCCCGAATGTGAATCTGACAGATGATATTTACGATCGAAAGCCTGATGCTCCCGACGTGCGGACATTGTTCCCGCGCTTGCACATCCGAATGCCGAAGAATGACGGAGTGCAATGCAACAAATGCCTGCGTCAATCTGTAGCTTAGAAATCTGACGGATTCGTAACCGGCGCCGCAAAAGCGGTAAACCCGAATGTCGGTCGATCAGGATCGGGTGCTGTCTTCAGCCGGTGCCAGCCGTTGATGCAGTTTTGCGATGTCTTCCCGCAAGGCCGCGAGTTCGGCCAAAACCTTGAGATCGATCTTTTCATGGAGGGAGAGAACCTCGAGTTCGGCCTTCAGGTTGACCTCGTAATCTTTGGCGGCTTCGAAACGATCACGCTCGGCTTGTCTGTTCTGCGACATCATGATGATCGGCGCCTGAATAGCCGCCAGCATGGAAAGAATAAGATTGAGGAAGACAAAGGGGTATGGGTCAAAAGCCTTTGTCGTTAAAACCACCGTGTTGACGACCGCCCAAAGAAAAAGGAACACCAGGAAGCTGATGATGAAGGCCCATGAGCCACCGATGCGCGCGATGCTGTCTGCCAGCCGCGCTCCAAAACTGGACTCCTTGGAGAACTCCGCATTCGTGTCCGTGGAGATAAGTTGTTTCTGATGCGCCACCTCCAGAATCCGCTTTTCGACGTCACCGATATGGCGAGACGATCGTTTGAAGTGGGACAGCACGTAATCTGGAATGGCAGACATGATCGTTCTCCAGCAGGGCGTTGTCCGGAAATAAACGCAAGGAACCCACAAATTCAAATTAAATCGCGAGTCGGACCGCATCAACTCGATGGCGCTGTCTCGTGAAGCCAGCTGAAACCTGGGAAAAACCTGTCTTTGCCAAATTGTTCGCCGAACATCATATCGAACTGCAACTGACGATACGCGCTCAGAGCTGGCGGTATAATTGCAGGCGCAATCGACCAGTCCGGTACCGCTGAACCATTGCGCTCCATTAGCATGTGCCGGTCGATCACCGAGTGGGACGCATGCACCTTGCCGAGTACGCCGGTATAGAACGGATCGTCAAAGCCGGCAGTTTTCAGAACGTGATAAGGCAACAGCGCCGGGCTGACCGTACCGATGCGGTTCTGCAGACCCGTTCTGGATGACCAGACCACGAGAGGCGTTTCGTGCTCGGTCTTCATGGTGGCAAGCGGCGCGCGGCGTGTCGCTACCATGTCCGGCATGTAGCCGCTTTCCACAAATGTCTGCCCGAGCGGCGGCAGATGATCGCCAAACAGGACAATCACGGTTTCGCGTTCCCGGCCTTTTGCCCAGGCAACCAGCTTTGCGAAACTCTCGTCGGCTTCCGAAACACCCTGGACATAAGTTGACAGTGCCGTGCCTGCGCTCTCGGACAGGTCGCTGCTGACCGAGATGGTGTTCTTAGCATATCTGTTTGGCTCATAGGGGCCATGACCCTGTAGCGTGACGGCGAAGAGGAACTGTGGCTTCTCGGCCGCATCGACTGTCTGGATAATCTCGTTTGTCAAAGCGTCGTCAGAGGCAAAAGCTCCACGCTTCTCCATGGGCGGCAGGGTTTCTTCCGAGCGGAATTCTTCGAAGCCGAAGTGCTTGTAGACCTCACGCCGGTTCCAGAACCACTCCTGGAAGGGATGGACAGCAATGGCGGAGTAGCCCTCCGAGCGGAAGAAAGTGGCGAGCGATGGCATCGGACGTCGCACATATTGCTGATAGGGGATGCTGCCATAAGGCAGAAACGCATTGCTGAATCCTGTCAGCGCTTCGAACTCGACATTGGCCGTCATGCCGCCAAACTCCGGGGAAAAGACATGGCCGGATTGCATGGCGCGGATTTGCGGCATCGGATCTTCCGAAAAACGGACATTTTCCAGCCGCGTCGGATCCCATAGCGATTCGCTCATGATCATGATCACGTCTGGCCGCTTGCTATGGTTGACGGCGAAGGCCGAGCTATCGGAGGCGATGTCTGCGATGGTCTCCGCGCCGTAGCCATAGGGCGCAGTCACTTTCGCCATGGGAATATTGAAGGCAAACGCCATGATGAAGCCGTTGTGCCGGTAATTTTCCTTCTGATCCCACATCATCGGAATGATGTTCAATCTGTCCCTGATCCAGGAATAGCTTGAATATTCCATCATTGATCCGAAGCTGACAAACACCGGAACGGCAAGCGCCAGCCTCCACATCCTGGCTTTGAGAGGAATGACAGGCGCATGTTTGGAAGAAAGGCGCCACAGAAGGACAGCCGCGAATACGGCAGCGGCAACTCCGACCGCAAGAAACAAGGCAGTCAGAGGCTGCGCCTTCAGCATGGCTGGCAATAGCTGGATAATCTGGCGTCCGAAAAGCAGGTCCGAGGGGTAAAGCGGATCGGAGAGATAGAGCTGTTTCTGACTGGAGAAAAAAGCGGGCAAGACGAGCAGCGGAACTGCAACGATCAGCGATCGGTAGTGACGCCCGAAGACAGCGTCCAGCGCCATGAGACCGATGACCACTGCGCAGACCGTTGTCAGTCCGGGTCGCGAAGACGAAAGCAGAAAGGTAGCGACGTCGTGCAATGTGCCTCGCGCAATCCACTCCATGCATACCACAAGGAGAACGGCTGCAAGAACGAGATTGACCACGGACTGGATGTTACCGGCTTCACGGGCAGGGAACCGTGTCCATGGGTTTGAAAGGACGTGTTTCATCCTTTCGGCAACCGTTGTTTTGGGCACCGATTTCGTCACGATTATACTCCGGCAGTCATGGGGACAGGCATGAATCACCCGTCATATAAGTGTCATCTAACTGTCACATACAGGCAATGAACGCGACATGAACTATGCGCAATTCACAGGTCTGGCGCGTAACCATTGCGTGAGCCGTGGATGTCCGGCATTCCCATGCCGAAACCTTCTTGAAGGGCCGTTGTTTTATAACAGTTTTATCCTGCGCGTTGCACAGTGAGAGCCGGCGCGATAATGAGGAAGGCATGAGCACAGAACAGACCATTCCCCACACGTTCCGGATCGCCATCGGCCAGTTCAATCCGACCGTCGGCGATGTCGCTGGCAACCTAGCAAAAGCGCGAGAGGCGAGAGCGGATGCCGCAGCCCAAGGCGCCGATCTACTTCTGCTGACGGAGCTTTTCATCTCCGGCTATCCCCCGGAAGATCTGGTCCTGAAGCCGGCATTCTTGAAAGCCTGCCTCAAGGCGGTAGAGGATCTGGCCGCAGAAACGGCGGATGGCGGCCCGGGCGTTATCATCGGCTTCCCCCGTCAGGGCGAGAAGGGCAGGCATAACTCGGTCGCCTTGCTGGATGGTGGAGCGATTGTCGCTCTGCGTGACAAGGTCGACCTGCCAAACTACGGCGAGTTTGACGAGAAGCGTGTCTTCAGCGAAGGCTCCATCTCCGGCCCTTACAATTTCCGGGGCGTCCGCATCGGCATCCCGATTTGCGAAGAAATCTGGAACGATCTCGGTATCTGCGAGACACTAGCCGAGGCCGGCGCTGAAATATTGTTGGTTCCGAATGGCTCGCCCTATTATCGCGGCAAGGTCGATGTGCGTCATCAGGTGGCGCTGCGGCAGGTTATCGAAAGCGGGCTGCCTCTCGTGTTCGCCAATCAGCTTGGCGGTCAGGATGAACTGGTTTTTGACGGGGCAAGCTTCGGCTTCAACGCCGATAAGACGCTGGCATTTCAGATGAGCCAGTTCGAAGCGACGCTTGCCGTTACCGACTGGAAGCGTACCGAGAATGGCTGGCATTGCAGCCAAGGACCGGTGTCGCATATTCCCGAAGGCGAGGAGGCAGATTATCGCGCCTGCATGCTGGGCTTCCGCGACTACGTCAACAAGAACGGCTTCAAGAGCGTCGTACTCGGCCTCTCTGGCGGTATCGATTCTGCCATCTGTGCGGCAATTGCAGTCGATGCGTTGGGTGAGGAGAGGGTGCGCTGCATCATGCTGCCTTACCGCTATACCTCGGAAGAATCGCTGAAAGACGCTGCCGATTGCGCCAGGGCGCTTGGTTGTCGCTATGATATCGTGCCGATCGCCGAGCCCGTAGACGGCTTCATGTCAGCCCTTTCGGAATTGTTCGAAGGCACGGAAGAAGGCATAACAGAGGAAAACCTGCAAAGCCGCGCACGCGGGACGATCCTCATGGGCGTGTCCAACAAATTCGGCTCGATGGTGGTCACGACGGGCAACAAGTCGGAAATGTCGGTCGGATACGCCACGCTCTACGGTGATATGAATGGCGGGTTCAATCCTATCAAGGACCTCTATAAGATGCAGGTCTACGCCATCTCCAGTTGGCGCAATGCCCATGTCCCGCCGGGTGCCCTCGGGCCTTCCGGTGAAGTGATACCGGCCAACATCATCTCAAAGGCTCCGTCGGCTGAGTTGCGGCCCAACCAGACAGACCAGGACTCGCTGCCGCCATATCCGGTTCTTGACGATATTCTTGAGTGCCTGGTTGAACAGGAAATGTCCGTCGACGAGATCGTCGCACGCGGTCACGATGTGACAACTGTCCACCGGATCGAGCATCTGCTCTATCTTGCCGAGTACAAGCGTCGCCAGTCCGCACCGGGTGTGAAAATCACCAAGAAGAATTTCGGACGTGACCGGCGCTATCCTATCACCAATCGCTTCCGCGACCGGTAGGCTGGCCTGCCAGTCTGGACGTGGTGAGGGGAGTAACGATGCGCAGTTCAGTCGAGATATTCAATATTCGTACTCGGGCAAATCGGGTGGTCTGGCAGACGGACAAACTGTTCGAAGCACCCAACTGGTCCCCAGACGGTCGCTATCTCCTGTTGAACAGTGAGGGCCTGCTTTATCGCTTGTCTCTGGGTGGAGATGTCGCGGTAGAGAAGGTCGACACCGGCTTTGCCGTACAGTGCAACAACGATCATGGCATTTCGCCGAATGGGTCGCTTTACGCGATTTCGGACAAGGTCGAGTTCGGGAAGAGCGCGATCTATCTTCTTCCGTCATCAGGTGGCGCGCCGACATTGATGACGCCGAACCTGCCCTCCTACTGGCATGGCTGGGCGCCGGATGGCAAAAGCTTCGCTTACTGCGGGATCAGAGATCAGATTTTCGATATTTATTCCATGGACATAGAAACCCGCAACGAGACGCGCCTGACCCATGGAGAGGGGCGAAACGACGGGCCGGATTATTCGCCGGACGGTCATTGGATATACTTCAACTCCAGCCGCACGGGACAAATGCAGATCTGGCGCGTAAGAGCAGATGGATCAGCCGTCGAGCGGATCACGAACAGCCCATATGGCGACTGGTTCCCCCATCCGTCTCCAAAGGGAGACAAGGTCGTCTTCATTTCCTATGACGGCGACGTCTTCGACCATCCGCGTGATCTCGATGTTCGCGTGCGACTGATGGATCCCGATGGTGGCAATGTCGAAACGCTCTTTGATCTTTTTGGCGGGCAGGGGACGATGAACTCTCCCAACTGGTCACCAGCTGGTGATGAGTTTGCCTATGTGCGATATTTCCCAGCCGAATAAATCTGCGGCGCTTGCCTTGGCGCCAACAATTGGACATACGGTTTTCGTCAGGTGCCTGCTTGAGCGGGAGAATCGGGAATGCGGTGCAAGACCGCAACGTGCCCAACGCTGTGAGGCGGATGACCGTCGCCATATGCCACTGAGCAATCTCGGGAAGGCGGCAACGGTCAGAAGAAGCCAAGTCAGAAGACCGGCCTGACACGATTGACCAGTCCGCGCGGACAGCGGCAGGTTGTGAGGAAGGAGGTCTGTGACGCAGTGCAATCTGCGTGCTCACGCGGTCCTTCCTGCATTGTTGGGGATTGACGATGCGACCTGATGCCACCCGGCGCGGCCTGAGGCCAGCTTTTGAATTTGCCGAAGACGACAAGGCTGCGGTCTACCGCGCTATCGAGACTCGCCGCGATGTCCGCAATGAGTTTTTATCCGATCCGCTACCGGATGAACTGATCGGAAAGCTGCTTGCTGCAGCCCACGCCGCGCCTTCGGTCGGCTTCATGCAGCCGTGGAATTTTACCCTCGTCACGAATGGTGAGATCAGACAGGCCGTGTGGCAGGCCTTCAGCCGTGCCAATGAGGAAGCGGCACAGATGTTTGCAGATGAAAAACAGTCGCTTTATCGCAGTCTGAAGCTGGAAGGAATCAGGAAGGCGCCGCTCTCCGTCTGCGTCACCTGCGATCCAACAAGAGGTGGCGATGTGGTGCTGGGGCGCACCCACAATCCTCATATGGATGTTTATTCCACGGTCTGCGCAGTCCAGAACCTCTGGCTGGCAGCACGTGCCGAGGGCGTCGGCGTTGGCTGGGTCAGCATCTTTCATGACGATGATATCCGAGAGATACTGGATATCCCGCATCACATTCAAATCGTGGCGTGGCTTTGCCTGGGATATGTTTCTGAACTCTACGCGGAGCCAGAGCTTGCGGTGAAGGGATGGCGCCAACGCCTGCCGTTAGACCAATTGGTATTCAAGAACCGGTGGGGCGAAAAATAGGTAGCAACTCTGCCGCGTGGGCTGCTTCTCAATAGTTGAAAAAAGGTCCTTGCCTGTCCTGCTGGCCGATGGCTTACTTTCTCTTTGTTTCGAGAGGGGATTTAACGATGCCGATTGAAAACTGGCTGGCCTTCGTGGCCGCATCCGCCGTCATGCTCGCCATTCCAGGGCCCACGATCCTCCTGGTCATCTCCTATGCGCTCGGACACGGCCGAAAGGCAAGCAGTGCCACGGTTGCTGGCGTAGCCCTTGGCGACTTCACCGCCATGACGGCCTCAATGCTGGGCCTCGGTGCGCTGCTGGCAACGTCTGCCGCGCTCTTCACGATCTTGAAGTGGGTGGGTGCTGCCTATCTTATCTATCTCGGTATCAAACTCTGGCGCGCGCCCGTCGCAGCTTCGTCTGACGGGGAGGGAAATGTGACAGGGCGCGAGCGTCCGATAAAAATATTTCTCCATACCTATATCGTGACGGCGCTGAACCCGAAGAGCATCATCTTCTTCGTCGCCTTCCTGCCGCAGTTCCTCTTGCCAAACCTGCCGTTCTGGCCGCAGGTGCTTATTTTCGAAGTTACTTTTCTTGTGCTTGCGACTTGCAACGCGGCTCTTTATGGGTTGCTGGCGAGTGCAGCGCGCAACACCATTCGCAAGCCCTCCGTCCAGCGTGTCGTCAATCGCACCGGCGGCGGACTTTTGATCGGTGCCGGACTGCTCGCGGCAGGCTGGAAGAAAGCTGCTGCATAAAAGCGTCGCCAGTCTGCGCGGCGCGAGTTTGGATTGAACAATGTCAGCGCCGCACATCCTTCTTGCTCTGGTCACGGTCTTCCTCTGGGGCTTCAACTTCGTGGTCATAAAAATCGGCGTCATGGATATGCCGCCCCTTTTCCTGACCGCTCTGCGTTACCTTTTCGCTGCCGTCCCGTTGATCTTCCTCCTGCCGCGCCCGAAAGTGCCGTGGAAGCACATGGTCGTTTACGGCATGGTCATGGGTTGCGCGCAGTTCGGACTGCTTTATACGGCCATCAAGTGGGGGCTGCCTGCAGGGCTTGCTTCACTCGTTATGCAGTCGCAGGCGTTCTTCACCATGGCGCTCGCCGTCACGTTGCTGGGTGAAATCCCGCTGAAGTCCCATATTGCTGGCGCAGCTGTCGCTTTTTCAGGCCTTGCGGTGATCGCTCTGGAACGTCTGGAGCTAACGGCCCTCGTTCCCCTGCTAATGTGTGTCGGCGCGGCCTTCAGCTGGGCGATCGGCAATATCGTCAATCGCAAGGTTGGTCGGGTGAACGCCATCTCCTTCGTGGCATGGACGAGCCTTGCGCCCGTGCTGCCATTGATTGCGCTTTCGTTGCTGCTCGAAGGCCCACAAGCGATCCGCGACGGTCTGGCCAACGCCAACATGATGACGGTAGGCGTCGTTGCCTACATGGCCTATGGTGCAACGATCATTGGCGCAGGGATCTGGAGCTTTTTGTTGCTGCGCTATCCGGCGGGAACCGTGGCTCCGTTTTCACTGCTGGTGCCGATCGTCGGATTTATGGGTGCATACTTCGCCTTCTCCGAACACATCACGGTTCTGGAAATCGTTGGTAGCGCTCTCGTTGTCGCAGGTTTGGCGCTGAACGTTTTTGGCCGCCGCCTCTCCTTCGGTCGCACGCGCTCTGGTACCGCGTGATGAACAGCGATGAGTTTCTCAATTCCCTGTGCATTGTTGCGATGCGTCCGGGCTTTTGAGTAAAACTTTGGTAAAGAGAGTGTTCGCCGTTCAATGAATCGGCACCTTCGTTCATAGCAGTGCAGGGAAGTGTACAAGTGCAGGTCGGTATCGACATGGGAACGCTTTCGGGCGGGCAGAGTGCCAAGCTCGATATCGAGGAATTGCTTGCCACGCGTCTACTGGTGCAGGGCAATTCCGGTTCCGGAAAGTCGCATCTTCTGCGTCGCCTGCTGGAGCAATCCGCACCCTGGGTGCAGCAGGTGATCATCGATCCCGAGGGCGATTTCGTCACTTTGTCCGACAAGTTCGGTCATGTCGTGGTGGATGGTGAGCGTACTGAAGCGGAGCTTGCAGGCATTGCTAATCGCATTCGTCAGCATCGCGTGTCATGTGTCCTGACGCTTGAGGGACTGGACATCGAACAACAGATGCGTGCTGCCGCCGCTTTCCTCAATGGCATGTTCGACGCCGATCGTGAATATTGGTATCCGGTGCTGGTGGTGGTCGACGAAGCACAGATGTTTGCGCCCTCCGTCGGCGGCGAGGTGACGGAAGACGCGCGCAAAGCCTCATTGGGTGCGATGACAAACCTGATGTGCCGCGGGCGCAAACGCGGCCTCGCCGGCGTGATCGCCACACAGAGATTGGCCAAGCTCGCCAAGAATGTCGCGGCTGAAGCCTCCAACTTCCTGATGGGCCGTACCTTCCTCGATATCGATATGGCGCGCGCCGCAGATCTCCTCGGTATGGACCGTCGCCAAGCGGAAATGTTTCGCGATCTTCAGCGCGGCAATTTCGTGGCCCTCGGCCCGGCCCTGTCGAGACGCCCGCTGCCGATCGTCATCGGTCCGGTGGAAACATCGGCACGTTCGTCATCGCCAAAGCTCATGCCGCTGCCGGATGCGCCCCAGGATGTGGAAGACTTGATCTTCACGCCGGACCCGGAAGAGTTCAACCGTCCTGTCGTCCGTCGTACACCGCCGGCTCCTCGCCCTACAACCGATATTCTCGCGGAGCTCTCACGCTCGACGCCTGCCGCCATCGCGCCTGCTTCCGAGCAACCTTCGCGTTCGAGCCAGCCGGAACTGACACCGGAAGAGCGCGAGGAAAAGATCACCGCCGTTTTGACAGAAATTCTCGACGATCCGCAATCGGCCTATCGCACCGATGCGGTCCTCTATCAGGACTTCCTCGTTCGCGCTCGGATGCGCCGCATACCTGGCACGCCGATGGCGCTTTCGGAGTTTCGCCGCCAGATCGCCATCACCCGCTCGGGCGTGGATGTGGAGATGGCTGCTAGTGAGAATTGGCAAAAGGCGTTGGAGCTTTCGAGAAGCGTGTCGGACGACCTGCAAGGCGTCTTTCTGCTTCTGGTCAAGGCCGCGCTTGCGCAAGAGCCGTGCCCTTCGGATGCAAGAATCGCACGCGCCTACGGCACACATTCGGCACGCCGCGCAAGACGGCTGCTCGGTTACTTCGAGGAGAAGGAACTGGTGGTGGTTCATGCCGACTTCACCGGCAAGCGCATCGTCGCCTTTCCGGACCTAGACGCCAAGACCGCGCCGGGCGATGCGGATGCTCCGGATGGAGATGTGAGTCTGGCAGCGGAGTGACGCCGCGAATTGGCTTGCGCACCGAGGAATCAGAATTTCGCAGAGACATGTCTGGATTGAAACAAGCGCCGTACGTCCGGGAGGACGCACGGCGCTCTAGCATCAAAAGCGAAGCTCTTATCGTTCTTCGATAACCTTCTTGTCGTCCTTCGTCGCAAGCAGAGAACCGACAATACCGGTGAGAAGGATAGCCACGGTCACGCCCAGAGATACGGCAGGCGGGATCTTTGCAATACCCAGCATGTCTGCCACGAAGATCTTGGAACCGACGAAGACCAGCACCGCAGCCAAAGCGTACTTCAGATAAGCGAAGCGGTGGATCAGGGCAGCGAGCGCAAAGTAGAGTGCGCGCAGTCCAAGGATCGCGAAGATGTTCGACGTGTAGACAATGAAAGGGTCGGTGGTGATCGCGAAGATCGCCGGGATCGAGTCGACCGCGAAGATCAGGTCGGCAATTTCTACCATCACAAGCGCGAGGAACAGCGGCGTCACGAACGTCTTGAGCTTGCCGGTCTTTGCGTCAGGCTGCTTGACGAAGAAACGCTCCTCGTGAAGCCTGTCGGTAACAGGCAGTCGTGTGCGCAAGAAGTTCAGGATCGGATTTTTGCCGATATCCTGTTCGTCGTGGCCGCTGGAAAACAGCATCTTGATGCCGGTAAACACCAGGAAGGCCGCGAAGAGATAGAGAACCCAGTGGAAGTTTTCGACAATTGCAGCGCCAGCGGCAATCATGATACCGCGAAGGACGATGACGCCGAGAATGCCCCAGAGCAGGACGCGGTGCTGGTACTGGCGCGGGATTGAGAAGTAGGAGAAAATCATGGCGATGATGAAGATGTTGTCCATCGCCAGGCTTTTTTCCACAACGAAGCCCGTCACATATTCCATGGCCGGCTGCTGGCCGGACTGGAACCAGATCCATCCACCGAAGGCTAGGCCGATTGCAATGTAGAAGCCCGACATCAACAGGCTTTCCTTGATGCCGATTTCCTTGGAGTTCTTATGCAGAACACCAAGATCGAGCGCCAGAAGGCCTAGAACGAGCGTGATGAAAATGCCCCACATCCATGTGGGGGTACCGAGAAAATCCGTAAACAGAAAGTCCATCAGTCAACCTTTGTCCGGACGAGGTTGGCTCAACGGTCGGGAAACGAGATGGAAAAAAAGACGCGCCCCAACCTTGGAGACTCGACATCGCGTATTGTCCGGTAATACGCCAGAGGGGCCCGAGTCCTGATCACTCGGATGAAATGGGAGGATCGGCTACGGTTTCAAGGGGCGTCTTCATTTTTTGTCGTTGACATTTTTATGAAGCGACCCTAGAAGCCCCATCAACGCCGGGCAGAAGTGTCCGGTGTGTTTCGTTGACTGCCTTGCAGTAAGTCACTGACGTTCGGCGGTCAATATCACCGACATGTCCCGTGGTTTCTCCATCTCGCATGTGAGAAGCCTGTCAGAGGTTCCTAATCGGATCTCAGAGGAGGGCGTGTTTCCTTCACCCGGTTTGGCGACAGACCGGTGCAAACTGTTGAAAAGGAAATGCGATGAGCAAGCGCGAATCGTCCAAGTATAAAATTGACCGCCGTATGGGCGAAAACATCTGGGGCCGTCCGAAGTCCCCGGTTAACCGTCGCGAATACGGCCCAGGCCAGCACGGCCAGCGCCGTAAGGGCAAGATGTCTGACTTCGGTACGCAGCTGCGCGCCAAGCAGAAGCTGAAGGGTTACTATGGCGAACTGCGCGAAAAGCAGTTCCGTGCGACCTACGACGAAGCCAACCGCCGCAAGGGCGACACCTCCGAGAACCTGATCGGCCTGCTCGAGTCGCGTCTGGACGCCATCGTCTACCGCGCCAAGTTCGTACCGACCGTTTTCGCGGCTCGCCAGTTCGTAAACCATGGCCACGTCACGGTTAACGGCGTTCGCGTCAACATCGGTTCGTACCGTTGCAAGGTCGGCGACGTTATCGAAGTTCGCCAGAAGTCCAAGCAGCTCGCAATCGTTCTCGAAGCTGTTCAGCTCGCAGAACGCGACGTTCCGGACTACATCGAAGTCGATCATAACAAGATGACCGCGACCTTCGCTCGCGTACCGGCTCTTGCTGACGTGCCTTACGCCGTCATCATGGAACCGCATCTGGTCGTCGAATTCTACTCGCGTTAATTCGCGTTCAAGTTTTGCAAAAAAAAAGCCGGTCCCTGTGGCCGGCTTTTTTGCGTGTGATACAAAAAATCCCCGGCAGAAGGCCGGGGATGGTGGCATTTTACGTGTGCCTCGATCTTTCAGATTCGCTTAGAGACTGTTTCATCGCCTGTCTTGGATGCAAAACTGTTGCACTTTGCGCGACATGCTCCAGGCGATTACGTCACGCCGCATTTGCCCGCGATTTCAGAAGCCTCTCCACAAGCGCTGCATCCAGCGAATCGAAGCTGTCTATCGTCACATCCGGCCCAAGCTCTGCCATGGGAACGTCGGTGTAGCCGAAGGTCACGCCGATAGCGGGAATCTTGGCGTTCTTGGCCGCCAGAATGTCGTTGACGCTGTCACCCACCATTACGCTGCGAGCCGGATCGCAGCCAGCCTTCTCGATCGTACCAAGAATATGGCGGGCATCCGGTTTGCGCCATTCAAACGTATCGCCGCAGGTAATGGTGGAAAAGCGATCCTTCAGTCCCAGTTTTTCCAGCAGCGGGATGGCTAGAACGGATGTCTTGTTGGTGCAGACGGCGAGGCTGAAACCTTCCGCGGCGAGGCGATCCAGTGCGTCTGGAACGCCGGGATAAGGCTTGCTTTGTCCAGGCATCTCCTCTCTGTAATGGGCGATGAAGCGCTCGTGCAGCGGCTCGACGTCCTCCTCCGGCAACTCTTTGTTCCTGAGCGCGAAGGCGCGTTGGACCATCACACGAACACCTTGGCCAACCAGATGTGTCAGATCGTTGAAGGTGACGGGTGCAAGGCCCGCAGCAGCAATGGTGTGGTTCAGGCTGTCGATCAGGTCCGGAGCCGTATCGACGAGCGTGCCGTCGAGATCGAATATAACAAGGGGTGAAGTCAAAGAGGAAACCTCGTCTGTGGGGCAAATATCGCGCGAACCTAGCGCATCGGGGCGGAAATCGAAATCCAATTCGGCAGGATTGAGGACTTGTGCGCAAAAGCTTTAGGTTTCGCCCTCGATTGCCTGCCCGCTCACACCATCTCATTTCGAACGAAACCACTGAATGGTTCATTTTGAAGCAGCAGAAGGGGCTTTCGTTTGAGTTTCGAGCCGTGTAAACACACGCAGTCGCAGCGGTCCGGCACCTTGCTAACGGGCCCGCCGCTGCACAAAACCATACGGGCACAAGCGCGATCAACAGGCGCATGGCCCATGATATAAAGCGGAGTTGCAGGCGCATGGATGCCCGCCAAATGAAGATCAAGGCCGCAGAGGCAGCATTGACCTATGTCGAGGACGGAATGCGTCTGGGCATTGGTACGGGCTCTACCGCGGAAGAATTCGTTCGCCTGCTTGCCGAGAAGGTGGCGAACGGTCTTAAGGTTCAAGGTGTTCCCACCTCAGAGCGCACCGCGCGCCTGTGCGTCGAACTTGGCGTTCCACTGAAGTCCCTGGATGAACTGCCAGAGCTCGATCTCACGATCGATGGCGCCGACGAAGTCGATCATGCGCTTCGGTTGGTCAAGGGCGGCGGCGGAGCTCTGTTGCGAGAAAAGATCGTCGCGGCGGCGTCGGCACGCATGATCGTGATTGCGGATCAGACGAAGGTCGTGGAAACGCTCGGCGCATTTCCGCTGCCCATCGAGGTGAATGCTTTCGGTATGGCTGCAACCCGCATCGCTATCGAAAAACTGGCGGCCAGGGTGGGGCTTGCCGGTGAGCTGAAACTACGTTCTTCCGAAGACGGACCGTTCAAGACCGATGGCGGTCATCTTATTTTCGACGCATCATTTGGCCGTATTCCTGATGCAGAAGCGCTGGCACGTCAGCTGCATGCGATTCCAGGCGTCGTCGAGCACGGACTTTTCATTAATTTGGCATCGCTTGCCATTATCGCAGGACCGGACGGCGCCCGCGTGATGCATGCGACAGTATAACAGGAGCGAGAGAGTTGATGGGTAAACTAGCGGGACTGGGCAAAGCTGCCGCTGCTTCGATCCTTATTTCTGGGCTTGTGTTCGGCACTGCCGTGCGCGCGCAGGAAATTTCTGCAGAGCATATCGCCGCTGCAAAGCAGGCTATCACCGCACTCGGCGTGACGGATCGCTTTGATAACATTCTGCCGGGTCTAGCCGAGCGCCTGAAGTCCGAGCTCATCCAGGCGTCCCCGAATGTCCAGGATCAGATCACCGCAACCGTTGACGCGAAGGCGCTTGAACTGGCTCCTCGTCGTGCCGACCTGGAAAAAGAAGCAGCACTCACCTACGCACGCGCCTTCTCGATCGACGAGTTGAAGGCCATCTCTGCCTTCTATGGTAGCGAAGCCGGTAAGAAGCTTCTGAAGGACGGCCCGATCGCCACGCGTGAACTGATGAAGGCTGCCGACATCTGGGCGGCCGGCATCAACCGCGACCTGAACTCGGCCAGCATGTCCGAACTTCAAAAGGTCGCCGGTGCAGACCTTCAGCCGCTTCCTGCTAACGAAGCCAATGTCGGCGGCGCACCAGGCGCCACAGCTCCGGCTCCCGCTGCGGCTCCTGCGCCGAAGCCATGAGCGGTCGTTGATCATTCAGTATTTTTCAAAGCCTGGAAGCGATTCCGGGCTTTTCTTTTTCCGCGTCTAACACCTATATGATCATCCATATGATGCCTTGGCACTGCGTATCTCTGGATGCGTACTTTCGCTTAACGCACTGATTTTGCTCGACTGCGGCTGGTATGTTCTTCACCCCGCCGTTGCGCGCTCCGGCTGATGACAGAGGTTTATGATGACATCCTACGACTATGATCTTTTTGTTATCGGCGGCGGATCGGGTGGCGTGCGTAGTGCCCGGGTCGCTGCATCGCTCGGGAAACGGGTCGGCATCGCTGAAGAATATCGGTACGGCGGCACCTGTGTCATCAGAGGCTGCGTTCCGAAGAAGCTTTTTGTCTACGCCTCCCAATATCCGGAGCATTTCGAGGATGCCGCGGGTTTTGGCTGGACTGTCGGAGAGAGCGCCTTCGACTGGAAAAAGCTTATTGCCGCCAAGGACAAAGAGATCGAGCGGCTTGAGGGGCTTTATCGCAAGGGGCTGGAAAACGCCAAGGCTGATATTTTCGACACGCGTGCAGAGCTTGTCGATGCCCACACGGTTAAACTCGTCAATACTGGAAAGACGGTGACAGCCGAGCGCATCGTCATTGCTGTCGGGGGCACGCCGAATGCACATCCTGCCTTGCCCGGTCACGAATTGACGATTTCCTCTAATGAGGCCTTCCATTTGGAGGAACTGCCGAAATCGATATTGATTGCCGGCGGCGGTTACATCGCAGTCGAATTTGCCAATATCTTTCACGGTATCGGTGTTGAAACGACATTGATCTACCGTGGCAAGGAAATTCTGAACGGCTTCGATGGCGATCTGCGCAAGGGTCTTCATGAAGCGATGGAGGCCAAGGGCATCCGGATCGTTCTCGAAGACCTTATCCAGGAGGTCAGCAAGGACGGGGCAGGTGGCTTCGTCGCCCGCACCAAGCAGGGCGCATCGCTTCATGTTGGCCTGGTGATGCTGGCGCTTGGACGCGAACCCAGTACTAAGGGGCTTGGATTGGAGAAAGCCGGAGTCCATACGAATGAGAAGGGCGCGATCGTTGTCGATGACTATTCGCGCACCACTGTCCCGCATATCTATGCGCTTGGCGACGTCACCGATCGGGTACAGCTGACACCTGTCGCCATTCATGAGGCGATGTGCTTCATCGAGACGGAGTTCAAGAACAACCCGACAAAGCCCGATCATCATCTGATTGCGACTGCAGTCTTCTCCCAGCCCGAAATCGGCACGGTCGGGCTTTCGGAGGAGCAGGCGGCTTCGAAGTTCGAAGAGGTCGAGATCTACCTAGCGCAGTTCCGCCCGATGAAGGCAACGCTCTCGGGCCGGTCTGAAAAGACGATCATGAAGCTGCTCGTCAATGCGGCGGACAGAAAGGTCGTCGGCGCGCATATACTGGGTCATGAGGCCGGTGAGATGGCGCAGCTTCTCGGCATCACGCTGAAGGCCGGTTGCACCAAGGACGACTTCGACGCCACCATGGCCGTCCACCCGACTGCTGCCGAGGAGCTGGTGACGATGTATTCGCCAAGCTACCGCATCAAGAACGGGGAAAGAGTATAACGGGGCTCTGGCGGTCGACAGGCTCGGCTCGCATGCCTTCGAATAGTTGCTCGTTGCGCTTCAACAGCGCAGCGAGCCGATCGATGGCAACCCGCATTTCCGCTGTGTGTCGATCATCGTCGTTGACGGTGATCCACAGGTTGTGAGCGAGCTCCTCGATGATCTCACCGTCTCGCACCACGCCTGGCAGAGTGTCGCCGATATAGGCGGGCAAAACGCCCCTGCCGGCCCCGCTCTGGATCAGGCGCGGCAAGAGCGCTGGCGCATTTGTCCATGTGTGGATCATCTGCTCCCGATTGCAAAACACCCACTTTTCCGCATCCGACGCCGCGACTTCCGTGCCGATTGAAATCCAGGGGGCGGATGCGGTCGTTGTCAGTCCCTCAGACCGGTAGGCGCAGTAATTGACCGTAACGGATTTGCGCACTGCGAAATTGCCATGCTGTGGGGATGCGTCAAAGACCCCGATCATTCCGCGTCGGTAGGTCAGATCGTCTTCGGGACCGAAGTGCTTGCAGCAAAGTCGAAAGGCATCGTCCGGTCCGCGAATGGCGCTCGTGTTTTCAGCAATGAAACCCATCAGCCAGATGTTGGAGGAAATCGAAACGATGGGCAGTGAGAAGGCGTCGCCGTGCCACTGGCTGATATCTGCTGCCGTCCGCCTCATATGTTGAACGCGTTCAAACAGGATCACCCCGTCGGGCGCCAGCTTGTAGCCCTGCTGGCTGCGGATAAAGAGTGTGCGTCCCATCGTCCGTTCGAGAAAGAGCATCTTTCGGCCGATCGTCGGCGCGCTGATGCCGGTCAGGCTTGCCGCGCCTGCAAGGCCACCCTCGGACGCAACGATATGGAAGAGTTTCAGATCGTCCCAGTTTACATCTGTCATGGAAGGCTCTCCGGCTGATAGAGTCATTTATAGCCGGATCCATCTGGCTTTGCATCGTTTGCCGGTGAAACGCGCCTTTCATTCCTGCATCTACGCCCGTCGCAGCCTCTGCCTTACCTCCTGTCGGGAACACAGGAGAAAGATCATGTTGCCGGAAACGATGTTTGCAATGGAGAGGATGACGCGTAATCAAATCAAGGAGAGGAAGAGTGGCGATGATCACCGATGGGAGACATGGCCATCGACCGGTCTCGACCATTTCGGCTTGTTTCTTTGGCGCGTAGCGCAGCGGTTGCACAATCGCAATGGGCTGCGAAAACAACGACGTGAAGCACACAGGCTTCAATTCAAGGATAATCTAGAATCGCAGAGGGTTTCCGCAGGTCCAAAAGCGTCGGTAATTGACTAGGCAAGCTCCCTGCAAAGGTTTATAAGCCGCTCAATTTTTAAAGGTGCGGACGCCCGCGCAATTTTTCGGGCGGGGAGACAGGTGAGTAGAATGGCACAGAATTGGACGCCCGGTAGCTGGAGACAGAAGCCCATCCAGCAGGTTCCACAATATCCGGACGCTGCTGCGCTTGCAGCAACGGAAGCCCAGCTTGCGAGCTATCCTCCGCTGGTTTTTGCCGGTGAGGCGCGCCGTCTGAAGAAGCAGCTCGCCAGCGTCGCCGAAGGCGAGGCCTTCCTGCTGCAGGGTGGCGATTGCGCCGAAAGCTTCCTGGAGCATGGCGCCGACAATATTCGTGACTTCTTCCGCGCCTTCCTCCAGATGGCCGTGGTTCTGACCTATGGCGCGCAACTGCCCGTGGTCAAGGTTGGCCGTATCGCCGGTCAGTTCGCCAAGCCGCGTTCGTCCAATATCGAGGCGCAGAATGGCGTCGAGCTGCCGTCCTACCGTGGTGACATCATCAACGGTATCGAGTTCAACGAAGCCTCGCGCATTCCCAACCCGGAGCGCCAGCTGGATGCTTATCGTCAGTCGGCTGCAACGCTGAACCTTCTTCGCGCCTTCGCCATGGGTGGTTACGCCAACCTGGAAAACGTGCATCAGTGGATGCTCGGCTTCGTCAAGGATTCCCCGCAGGCGGATCGTTATCGCAAGCTTGCCGGTCGTATCTCCGAAACCATGGACTTCATGAAGGCGATCGGCATCAGCGCCGAAAATAATCCGAGCCTTCGCGAAACGGACTTCTTCACCAGCCACGAAGCGCTGCTTCTCGGCTATGAAGAAGCATTGACCCGTATCGACTCCACCTCGGGCGATTGGTACGCGACCTCCGGCCACATGCTGTGGATCGGTGACCGTACGCGCCAGCTCGATCACGCGCATGTGGAATACTTCCGCGGCATCAAGAACCCGATCGGTCTGAAGTGCGGCCCGTCGCTTCAGCCGGACAATCTGATCCAGCTGATCGATGCGCTGAACCCTGCCAACGAAGCAGGACGCCTAACGCTCATCTGCCGCTTTGGTCATGACAAGGTCGCCGACCATCTGCCGAAGCTGATCCGCGCTGTCGAGAAGGAAGGTCGTAAGGTCATCTGGTCCTGCGACCCGATGCACGGCAACACCATCACGCTCAACCACTACAAGACGCGTCCATTCGAGCGTATCTTGTCGGAAGTGGAAAGCTTCTTCCAGATCCACCGTGCGGAAGGCACGCATCCAGGCGGCATCCACATCGAGATGACCGGCAAGGACGTGACGGAATGCACCGGTGGTGCGCGCGCCGTAACGGCAGACTCACTGTCCGATCGCTACCACACGCACTGCGACCCGCGCCTCAACGCCGATCAGGCTTTGGAACTGGCGTTCCTCCTGTCCGAGCGGATGAAGAGCGGTCGCGACGAAAAGCGCCTGGCCGTCGCCAACGCCTGATCTCGTTGACAGGCAGACATACAGAAGCCGCCGGAGCGATCCGGCGGCTTTCTTGTTTTAAGCAGAATTATTGAACCAACACGGGCTGCATGCAGCGAAGATCGGTCACCCGCACATCCGCTTCACCGATCTTCACGCCCATCACGAGCAATGTGTTATATAACAACTCGTCGATCGGTTTGGTGGCGGCGCTCAACGTATCGGCCAGCGCTGATTGAATGATCGCGGGCGAGCCGATCGTTAAAAAAAGCACGTTGATATCGACATCGAGTTTCTTCAAAAGCGAAGCAACAAGAGAGGTCGTAACGTCTTTGGTGGAAACCTGCTTGATCCTGGCCTGCTGGATGTCGGCTTGATAGAAGGTTAATCTGCTCTTCGTCAGATTGCCACTATTAATCTGTGCCATGCCATTGATCCTGACGACTGCGGAATCGAGGATCGAAGCCTTGGTCACGCGTGGAGTTCGTCCGAAATTATTGAAGGCGCTGGTGTCGACATTTCCGAGTGCGATTTCCGCCAGCCCCGGAACGACGTCGATATCGACGGCACCGTCGCCCGGGGTCATGCATCTGATATCCGCAAGCTTTGCTTCGGCATTGGCCACCTCCACATAGAGAGGGAGGTTGATCTGCAGGCCGAGCAATGCTTTCAACCCGGTGACAGAGGTCTCTATGGCCAGACGCGTCTGCGCCGTGCGAACGACGGTTCCCGTTGACCCGACAGCCAGAGGCGGCGCGCTGACGGGAGGTTCACCGATGGCGATGGTCAATTTCGTAGCGGCCAGTCCGGGTACCGACGCGCCCGCATTGATGGCAATCTGCTGATTGCCATTGGCGGCGATCGCCGCGGCTGAGACCAGATCGAACAGCTTTGCGGTGACCTTAAGATTTTCGCTGCTTCCGACCATATTGCCTAGAAACGGACCCAGATTGACGATCTTTTCCAGCGGGAGGCTGATACTGGTTTTGTTGGCAGCGCGCTCCAAACTCTTGATGGTCGCCACGAGCGAGGGCTGCAACCCTCCCGTTCGCCCAAGCGCGTTAAGGAACTGACTGAGAGTGATATCTTTGGTAAGCAGATCACGATACGTGCCCGCCTGTAATCCAAGGTCAATCGCCAGGATGTCAATCGTCTTCAAGAGATTGATGTCGGCACTGACAAGGGCCTGATAATCCATGAGTTTAAGGTTGACTGAAGAACCCAGAAGTCCACTCAGAACTGCGTTCAACAGGCCCTCATTGAGCGAGAGCAGCCGGGAGCCGACGGAAAAAGCTGCGACCCGCGACGCCGCCGCCGTGCCCACTGCCGAAATCTTCGGCGCAGTGGTGAAGCTGGATGCGAAATAGATTTGGCCCTTTTCGACGATTTCGACTTTCACTGCGTTCGTAGGGCTGGCGTCCGCGACGAAGCGTTGCCCCACGTCGACAGTGGAATCTGGCACATAGCGGCCTTTGGTGACGGTCGCATAACCATCGACACCGGCCAATTCTCCCTCGATATCAGCTGAAACAAAGCCGGTATCGGTCAGCAGGCCGTTTTCCGTTTTGATACCGATCTTTTTGCCGTTGAGTTTGAAGTACTGCAAAACCGCTTGATCCGGGTTGACCGCGGCGGCCGCCGAGATGGCAGCGAGGTCTGCCGTTTGCTGCAACTCTCTTTTCTGAAGGGTAAGCGCTCCGTAATCGACCCCGAGCGCCAGGATGCCGACAAAGAGGGGCGCCGTCAGCCCTGCCGTGATTGCTATATTGCCGGACTTGTTCTTCCAGATCTGAAAATTTGAAGGCCGCTTGTCGTGCATATCAAACCCCTCCGATCCTGATTGTCGAGAAGCGCTTGATGGTTTTCTCGGGAAGGGCGTAAGAATAAAGGTTCCAGATTGGTAACTCGGTCGCATCATATTCTACCGTGACGGTGAACTGATTGCTGTTGTTCAAATCCTGGCCTACGGTCACATTGAAGTAGCGCTTGTCCATGAAAACATAGCCAAGCGATGTTCTGGTGACGAAGTCCTTCGCCAGTGCCTGTCTTTCATTGTTATTAAGACCTGCGACGGCGGTTCTCGCCGCATCGGCAGCCACCTGTTGAACGGAGTGCGCCGTCATCAGGTAGATGCCGTAGGCGATCATGGTCAAAAGGACCAAAAGAAAAATGGGAGCTATGATTGCGAACTCGACAGCTGACGAGCCGCCACGATGACGAAGCATTCTTGCCAAAATGGCCATGGCATCCTCCGATACGCTTCATGCGTTAATTCTTAGATGCTAATGTTTGCAGGTTGATTTTATATTAATGTAAATCTTGAGGTTGTGTATCGTATTGGGCCGGAAGTTTAACACCTGTGCGTTACTGGATGCGGGAACAATCGTTGTTCGCAACGCGGGACAAATTTGCCGCGTCAATCGGGGGCATTTTCAAGCGATCACGGGATCGCCTCCAATGCTCGATATCTTGTTTCGGCGCGTGGTCCGGCGGCGAAGCGCTGACGGTTCTGCTGCAAATTTCTAAATCAGACGCAGACCCTTGAAGCTGACATGACCATCCTTGCCGATGATGATATGATCATGGATAGTGATACCAAGCGGTTTCGCCGTGTCGATGATCGTCTTTGTCATATCTATGTCTGCTCGGGATGGAGTGGGGTCGCCGCTTGGGTGATTGTGGACGAGAATAATCGCAGTCGATGACAGCTCCAGCGCACGTCGCACGACTTCCCGCGGATAGACCGGTGTGTGGTCGACTGTACCTTGCCCCTGTATCTCATCGGCGATCAGCACATTGCGCTTGTCAAGAAACAAGATGCGGAATTGCTCACGCGTTTCATGCGCCATCACTGCATGACAGTAATCGATGACAGAGGACCATGAGCTAAGCACCTGCTTGTTGCGGATTTCGCTTTTCAGCATGCGCTGCGAAACGGAAGCAATCAGCTTCAGGTCGAGAGCCACCGTATCCCCGATGCCTTTCACTTCCTGCAACAGCGGCAGTGGTGCACCCAGTACGCCAGCCAGTGTGCCGAAACGCGCAATCAACGCTTTTGCGATCGGTTTCGTATCCCGGCGGGGAATGAGCCGGAACAGCAACAATTCGAGAAGTTCATAATCTGCCAGCGCCGCATCACCTTGGTCTCGATACTTGCCGCGCAGCCGCTCCCTGTGGCCATGATAATGCGCTGGCTCTTGCTCGGGAGACGCCTTTGGCTGCTTGGAGGCCGGGCGTTGGTCTGAAAATAGACCGCGCTCGTTGACGGGATCGAACAGGTCTTTGCCCTCGTTCTCTTCCTGACGTGGCGATGCCTTTTGCGGCGGAGGAGAGGGGGCTTTTGCCATCTGACGGTCGCTTGCTGTTAGAGCGGAGGTAAGCCAGGTCTGTCGAAACCGCCCGGAGAAAGGGTGAAGACCTCGCATCCCGTAGCGGTGACACCGACCGCATGCTCGTATTGTGCCGACAGGGATCGGTCTCGTGTAACCGCCGTCCAGCCGTCAGAAAGAACTTTAACATGCGGCTTGCCGAGATTGATCATCGGCTCGATGGTGAAGATCATGCCTTCGCGGATTTCCGGACCGTCGCTCTCCTTGCCGTAATGCAGAATGTTCGGCGTGTCATGGAAGAGGCGGCCAACACCATGGCCGCAAAAATCCGTCACGACAGAGCAGCGCTCTCCCTCTGCATAGGCCTGGATGGCTGCGCCGATAGCGCCGGTTCGCACACCCGGCTTTACCGCAGCGATGCCCCGCAGGAGGCACTCATAGGTCACTTCAAGCAGACGCTCTGCTGATCGTTTTATCTGGCCGACGGGATACATGCGGCTCGAATCACCATACCAGCCATCAAGGACGTAGGTCACATCGATATTGACGATATCGCCTTCGCGCAGCGGCTTATCGTCTGGAATGCCATGACAGACGACATGGTTGATGGATGTGCAGACGGATTTGGTATAGCCGCGATAATTGAGCGTTGCAGGAAGAGCGCCGTGATCTGCGCCGAACTCGAAGACGAAGCGATCGATGGCATTGGTCGTCACGCCCGGCTTTACAATATCTGCAAGTGCATCCAGGCATCGCGCAGTCAACTGACTTGCCTTGCGCATGCCCTCGAAATCTTCCGAGTTATAAAGGCGTATAACGCCTGTATTCTTCAAAGGAGCCGATGCCGCGTCGATATAGGTGACCATTCTATTGCTTTCTGTCTTACGTTCACCTGCGTTCATAAAGCAGCAGTGGGCCAGTCGTCTATTGCAACCATGCGGCTTGCGACGATTTCCAGCGGTGAGATATCACAATTGATGGCGTAAGCCTCGACACCGCGCCCTGTTGCGCGATGGAACGCTGCTGCATAAATAGGATCGAGGTCCGAGCAGATGCGCATCCGGTGACAGTCTGAGCGCTGGATCAGGTAGAGCATCACGGCGCGGTGGCCGGCTTGCGCAGCGTCACCCAGTTCATCCAGATGTTTTGCTCCGCGCTTGGTGGCGGTATCCGGGAACTCCGCCAGTCCCGGTTCGCGCATGAAATGCACGTTCTTCGCCTCGACATAGGCTTCCGGTCGTCCCGCTGATGACAGGAGAAAATCGATCCGGGAATTGATACCATATCGCTGCTCTCGCTTCAGCGTGTCATAGCCGCGAAGCGAAGGGATTCGATTGGCAAGAAGCGCCTCCTCCGCCAGCTTGTTTGGCATTCCCGTGTTGATGCCGACGATCGTGCCGTCCGCTTCCACCATTTCCAGCATATGGCGATATTTTCGGGTCGGGCTGTCATGCTCGGAGAGCCAGATGCGTGAGCCCGGCGTGGTCAAGCCGCGCATGGATCCTGTATTGGGACATGACCCGGTAATTGTTGTGCCGTCGGCCAGAACGGCATCGAAGAGAAAACGCTTATAACGGGATATGAGCGTGGCGGGCACAAGCGGAGAATCAAAGCGCATGGCGAGAGTGTCGTTTTAACGTGTACATCATTCAAGAACATAGGTTCCAGGCGCGTCACCAAGCGGGGTCAGTTGACCATCGCCCGGAACGCGAGCCGCAACCTTTTGCGCGCTCTGTGCCTCGATCCAGCGCTGCCAATGCGGCCACCAGGACCCCGTATGGGCGTGGCTCCCTTGCTGCCATTCCTCAATGTCACCTGTTGGTGATGGCCCTGTCCAGTATTGATATTTTCCGGCATCCGGCGGATTGACAACACCTGCTATGTGACCTGAGCCGCCGAGCACGAACTCGACCGGCCCACCGAAAAGCTTTGCGCCTTCGAACACTGATTTTGCCGGAGCGATATGGTCATCGCGCGTGGCTAGATCGTAGACGGGCACTGTCACATCCTTGAGGTTCAGCACTTTGCCACGGACGTGCATCCGGCCTTCCGCCAGATTGTTCTCCAAATAGCAGTTACGCAAATAGAACGAGTGATTGGCCGCTGTCACACGGGTGGAATCGGAGTTCCAGTAGAGCAGGTCGAACGGTGGCGGTTGCGTGCCCCGCAGATAGTTGTCGACCATGTAGGGCCAGATCAGATCGGAGGCGCGCAGCAGGTTGAACACGCCTGCCATGATTGCGCCGTCCAGATAGCCAACCGCTTTCATATGAGCGTCGAGTGCTGCAAGCTGAGGCTCGTCTACGAAGATTTTCAGCTCGCCCGCATGGGTGAAATCCGTCTGTGCTGCCAGCAATGTCGCCGTACGGATCCGATCGTTATTTTCCTGGGCGTGAAGTGCGAGCGTGGCCGAAAGAAGCGTGCCACCGATGCAGTATCCTGCCGCGTTGACCTCGCGCTCGCCCGTTGCCTGTTCGATCGCCGCAAGCGCGAAATCTATACCTTCACGGATGTAATCTTCCCAACCTTTTTCAGCGTGTCTCGCATCTGGATTGACCCAGGAGATCATAAAGACGCTGTGACCCTGATCGACTGACCACTTAACAAAGGATTTCCGCGCATTGAGGTCGAGAATATAGAATTTGTTGATCCATGGGGGAATGATCAGGAGAGGGCGTTTGAACACCGTCTCGGTCGAAGGCGCGTAGTGGATGATTTCGCAAAGTTCGCTACGCGCAATGACCTTGCCCGATGAGACGGCAATGTTCTGACCGATGACGAACTTGCTGTAATCCGTCTGGCGAAGCTTCAGGTGACCTTTACCCGCGGCCATGTCCTCGGCCAGTTGCGCCATACCCTTGACGAGGTTTGCCCCGCTGGTGGCGACCGTCTCGCGAAAGACCTGTGGATTGGTGAAGGCGAAGTTAGCCGGTGAAATCGCCTCCGTCATCTGACGCATGTAGAAGCGCGCCTTTTCGCGGGTACGCTCGTCGATGCCTTCGGCCTCTGCCACCATTTTCTCTGCCCAGTCGGCAGTTGCGAAATAGACCTTCTGCAGGAAATCGAAGAACGGATTTACGTTCCAGTCCTCATCGCTGAAGCGCTTGTGGCTGCGTGGTTTTTCGGAAGCGGTTCTATCTGTCCCGGAGTTGCCCTGATCCTCTGAAAGTCGGATCAAAGACGCTTGCCAGATTTCGAAATAGCTCGAAAGAAGATGAGTCTGTGCCTCCACGGAGCGCTTCGGCTCTGCCATCCAGTATTCAGCCACGTCGGACAATGTCTGAAATACATCGCTCATAGGGCTGGCATCGGTTTGTGGAATCTCGCCGCGTTCTCGCGGCGCGAGCCATTCGGACGCTGCCTTTCCGAGATTTTCCACAGCTCTGGCGATATTCATGGCGAAGGCTTGAGGATCACGCAGAATATAGGCATCGGCGGATTTGGGATCGTAACTGGATCCCCTGTCGTCAGGATCGTTCGGTCCGCCTCTATTGCCCGCCATACGTTCTCCTTCGTGGCGATTTTTGTATTTGCACATTCTGTACGAAAACGAATACAAGTTCCACCGACACGGGCGCCGTTTCAGCGCGTTCGCAAAACCATGGATACCTTATAGGTGGGGCAGGATAATGGGCAAGCATTCGGGAAGCATAAAAACGGCGTCGATGCTGTCGGTTTGCGGCCTGATTCTGCCGTTAGCCGCCTGTACCACACCGGCTCCAATCGTCGATCCTGCCCATATGGAAAGACCCAAGGCGCAAATCGTTGGCGCTCAGCCTGTGAGCGGCGGGCCGTTGCAGAAGCGTGACACGGGGACTTTCCCGACCTTTGCCAAGCCCATGACGGCGGCAATGCCACAAATGGAAGAAAACGAAGCTTCGACCATGGAGCAGAACCTGACCGCTCTTGGTGCGGCACGCCGTCGCGGCCAGATCACAGAGGCCGAGTATAAGCGTCGCGTTGCAGAACTTCGTGCTCTGTCAGAGCAACAAAAGCCTGTGGCGACGCCTGCTGCCTCACAGTGACGCAAGACGAAATTATAGAACTCGTATCGCCAGTGCAAAAGCAAAGGGCCATTCAAGAGAATGGCCCAAACCTTTGCTAGTGTAGGGTTGCACTGGCGGCCAGCCGTTCGCTTTTGTCGTGAAGCGCGAACTTGTCGACCATCTCAGCGCTGGCCTGGTTAAAGCCTACCACGTCGACCTGAATTCCGGCTCGTCGATATTTCAATACCACCTTGTCCAGCGCGCCCACTGCGGTGATGTCCCAGAGATGGGCAGCGGAAACATCAATGTTGATCTGGTCTGCCTGTTCGTTGAAATCGAAGGCGCGGATAAAGTTCTCTGCCGAGGCAAAGAAGATTTGGCCTTCCACGACATAAGTCACGGTTTTCGCCACGGCCTCTTCGCTTCGAGTGACTCGAAAGAGCTTGGAAACCTTGCCGGCAAAGAAGATGCCGGACAGTAGAACGCCGACGATAACGCCCTTTGCAAGATCGTGCGTTGCCACGACAGTGACGACCGTTGCGAGCATCACAACCGATGACGGCAGCGGATTCTTGCGCAGGTCGAGAATGGAGCGCCAGGAAAATGTTCCGATCGACACCATGATCATGACGGCAACGAGCGCTGCCATAGGTATGATACGGACAAGGTCATCAAGCACGACAATCAGAAACAGCAGAAAGGCGCCTGCGACAAATGTCGAAAGCCTTCCCCGGCCACCGGACGTCACATTGATCACGGACTGCCCTATCATCGCGCAGCCCCCCATTCCACCGATCAGCGCTGAGGCAATATTGCCAGCGCCCTGGCCCACGCATTCCTGGCTCTTGTTGCTCGGCGTATCGGTCATGTCGTCGACGATTTGCGCAGTGAGAAGCGACTCAAGGAGGCCCACGGCTGCGAGTGTGACGGAATAGGGGAGGATGATCCGAAGCGTCTCCCAAGTCATCGGCACCTGCGGAAATGTCAGGATTGGAAAGCTGGACGGGAGTTCGCCAAGGTCGCCCACTGTGCGCAGTTCAATTCCGGTCCACCATGCGATCACCGTCAGGACGGCAATCGCAACCAGAGGCGAGGGTATTGCCTTCGTCACATACGGAAAGAGATAGATAATCGCGAGGCCACCTGCGATCATGACATAGGTCAGGCTGGGAACACCGATCAGTTCAGGCAACTGCGCCATAAAGATCAGAATGGCCAAAGCGTTGACAAAACCCGTAATGACCGAGCGGGACACGAAGCGCATCACGCGGCCGAGTTTCAACCAGCCAGCAACGATCTGTATGACACCCATCAGGATCGTGGCAGCGAAGAGATATTGAAGCCCGTGTTCTTTGACGAGAGAGACCATAACCACGGCGGTTGCGGCCGTCGCAGCCGAGATCATTCCGGGACGACCGCCGACGAAAGCCGCGACACAGGCAATGGCAAACGAGGCGTAAAGTCCGACTTTGGGATCGACACCGGCGATGACTGAAAAGCCGATCGCCTCTGGAATCAGAGCAAGCGCGACGACGATGCCGGAGAGCACGTCTCCACGAATATTGGAGAACCACTCCTGACGGTAGTGTGTGAAAGTTTGCATGAATGAGTTACCACAGTTGTTGCAACGGGCCGAGCGGGACTCGGTCCTTAAAAGATGAAACAGGTTGCGTTGCTGTGTTGTCTGGCGGATCGGCGGCCAGAAGAGCCACCCGGATTTTCACCGGGTCCTTGTGGATGGATGCCTTATAACGGACATGCGCTTCTGGCGCAATCAGTGAATGTCGAGTGACGACCTTCGCTGTACTCTGCACATATCTTAACGAATTATGACTGCGACGCAGCGTTTTCGATACATCTATCGCACCTACCGATAACCGAATTCCTTAAATGAAAAGAGTGTCTTATCGGATATAACGTGCTCTCAGGGAGGCCATTCGATGGCAGGCGCTGGGGAGCGTGACGATGAAGTGCTTTTTTGTGATGTTGATCCTGACGGGAACGATTTTTACACCGGCGGAAGCGAAAGCGCCCTATATGTTCGGCGTATCGCTCAAGAACCTGCATTGGGACAGATGAAGACCGTCAGTCGTTTCCTGCAGCGTCATTGAGCGCGTCGAGATCAGGCACTGTGATATGCCGGTTGTTCTCGATCCGAATGATGCCTTCTTTCTTGAGCCTGGTCATTTGACGGCTGACGGTTTCGATGGTCAGACCGAGAAAATCTGCAATATCGGCGCGCGACAGCGGCAGATCGAAACACGAGGCGTCGCCTTTTTCGGGATCGATATGCTTTGCGATCAGATAAAGGAAGCTTGCGACTTTTTCCTGCGCCGATTTACGCCCCAGCGTCAGCATCCAGTCTCGCGCTTCGTCGAGTTCCTTGAGCGACTGGCCGTGCAGCTTACGCTCCATATTCGGCACATCGACGATCATCCGGTCTACCACGCGGCGCGGGAAAAGGCAGATTTCCACGTCCGTCGCGGCTTCCGCCGTCATGCTGCTTTCTGCATTGAAGGGACGGCCCAGAAAATCGGGCGCAAATTGCAGCCCGACAATCTGCTGACGGCCATCCGACATCATTTTCGAAAGCTTGACGACCCCGCTCAAAATGTTGGCGTAGTAGGGCACCAGTTCGCCTTGGCCGAGCAGCTCACTGCCCGTCTCGAATTTCCTACGGCTGGACTGACGGTTCAGCTCCACAAGCTGGGTCGGCGTGAGCACACCACATAGCCCGCCATGGCGCGCTTCGCATGCGCGGCAAACGACAGGCATATCCGAGTTATGGATGGTCTTCTGCAGAGTGTCCATTTATCACGTCCAAGTCGAACGGGCCTGTTGTCAGGTCATCCCAAAGCCCGTCACATCGATCCCCTCAAGCGCGTGTCCCCACACCGCTTCTGAGCAGAATGTTTATTAGCTGATTTGATCGAAGTCAAAGTTGCAAACTGTCGCAGCATGTATCTCTTAGTCGCAGAATTGATACATGCTAAAAAAGGGCGCGCGATGGCCGAGCATCTATTGAAGAAATATTCCTCGGCCGTGCCCCGCTACACGAGCTACCCGACAGCACCGCACTTTCATGAAGGCATCGGAACGGGTGAATATGCGGCCTGGCTTCAGGCGCTTGATTCGCAAAACCGGCTGTCTCTCTACATTCATATACCTTATTGCGACCGGCTTTGCTGGTTCTGCGCCTGTCACACGAAGCATACGCTCCGCTACGAGCCGATCGCCTCTTATCTCAAAGCGCTTCGCAGCGAAATCGAGGCCGTGGCTGGTCTGGTAGCACCAAGTGTTCAGGTCACCGCAGTGCATTTCGGTGGCGGCTCCCCGACGATGTTAAAGCCCGAAGACCTGATTGAGCTAATGGGGCATCTTCGTTCGGTGTTCTCATTTGCCCACGATGCTGAAATCAGTGTGGAGATCGACCCCAACGATGTCGATGAGGGACGCTATGATGCGCTTGCCGAGATCGGCATGACCCGGGCGAGCATTGGCGTGCAGGATTTCGATCTGAAGGTACAGACCACCATCAACCGAATGCAGAGCTTCGAGCAAACGCAATCCGTAGTCGATGCGGTACGGGCGAGGGGTGCTCACTCGGTCAACTGCGACGTACTCTACGGCCTTCCGCACCAAACACTCGACACTCTGCGCGCCACTATCGAGAAGATCGTGTCTCTCAGCCCCGACCGCGTTGCGCTGTTCGGCTATGCGCATGTGCCATGGATGAAAAAGCATCAGACGATGATTCCGCAGCAGGCGCTGCCGGATGTGCTCGCTCGATACCGGCAGATGAAGACCGCAGCCGAAATGCTGGTAGAGGCAGGTTACGAGGCAATCGGAATCGATCATTTCGCCAGGCCCGGAGACACTCTGGCGCTGGCGGTGAAGGAGGGAGAACTTCGGCGCAACTTCCAGGGTTATACAGATGACAGTGCGGATGCGCTGATCGGGCTTGGTGCATCGGCCATAGGCAAGCTGCCACAAGGCTACGTGCAGAATATGGTGGCGACAGGGGAGTATGAGCGAATGGCCGATGCCGAAGGCCTATGTGTCGTGCGCGGCATCGCGCTTTCGGCAGAAGACAGGGTCCGCGCGTTCGTTATAGAAAGGATCATGTGCGACTTTGCACTCGATCTTTCCGCTTTGACTGCGCTTTATGGAGAGCTGGCTTTGCCGGCCATCGAGGAAGCCAAGCTGTTTGCTGCGGGCGATCGCGATGGGCTCGTCCATCTGGAGGCAGATCATTTCGCCTTGACGGAAACCGGCAAGCCGTTTGCGCGCAGCATTGCCGCGACGTTTGATACCTACCTCTCGAATGGGCGAGGGCGCCACTCTCTGGCGGTTTGACTGTAGGGAGTGCGCAACACATATCATCCAAAATATCGCGCTCTATCACGAAACCATTGGCTTTTTGATGTAACTTCCCTATGTGGTGCCTCTGAAGAGACCTTTATAAGTAAGAACACAAAGGATACGGGCGTGACAGCTACATTCGATAAGGTTGCCGACATCATCGCTGATACTAGCGAAATCGATCGCGAAACCATTACGCCGGAAAGCCACACCATCGACGATCTCGGCATTGACAGCCTGGACTTCCTCGATATCGTTTTCGCTATCGACAAGGAATTCGGCATCAAGATTCCGCTCGAACAGTGGACGCAGGAAGTCAACGAGGGCAAGGTTTCGACCGAAGAATACTTCGTTCTGAAGAACCTTTGCGCCAAGATCGATGAGTTGAAAGCCGCAAAGGGCTGATTGACGCCGGTGCCCGTTCTGCGGGCATCCTCTGCGTCAGTCCACTCGCAAGCCTGAACTGGAGCGCCGCATTTGCGGCGCTATGCCATTTCTGGGGCTGCAGATCCGATCAGATCCGATCGCAGCTGATTGCATTCCAAGCCCGGAGGGCGGCGCAACGGCAGTTCATGGCTCTGCTCTCTATTTTACGGACAAGACATGCTTCTCGAATATTTTCAGATGGTGGACCGAATCGAGTCTATCGACAGATCCGCCCGCATCTTGAAGGCTCGATCCATCGTGCCCGATAAAAGCCCGGTCTTCGAAGGGCACTTTCCAGGCATGCCACTCGTTCCAGGTGTACTCTTGATCGAAACGATGGCTCAGACCTCCGGCATGCTGGTCCTTGCCATGACGGACTTTGCCGCCATGCCGTTCCTGATGTCCGTCGACAACGCCAAGATGCGCACATTCGTCGAGCCTAATGCCGAACTGGATATCGAAGCCTACCTTGAGCACGACGGATCGGGTTTCGCTGTGACCAAGGCCAAGATAATGTCAGCCGGCAAAAAGGTCTGTGATGCGCAGTTGAAGCTCCGCACCATGCCATTTTCAGAGATTCCACTCGCGCCGATCGTCAAGAAGCGCGCAGAGGAAGTGGGCCTGATGGCGGCCATCGCGGCCGATACTTCTCGCTGATTGAAAAAGCGCTATATGCGCCTCCAAAATGCTGAAAAATCACGCAATGCGTAAGGTCCGGTAGCCTTCGCCATTGCAAAGCCGCACCGCGCGCATTATTCCGCATGGCACGTGCGGCGTCTTAGCCGTTTTTAAGAGCTGGCCCGGCGAAGTGTTCCGGAAAGGCGACGAAGGATCACGGATGATGAAGTCTGACAATGATGTGGTGATTACCGGGGTTGGTATCGTGACCTGTCATGGTGTTGGCAAAGATGCCCATATCGCTCTTCTTTCAAGTACAGCGACGCCTGAGCCGATTGTCGAGACGGAAAAGTTCGCGCCTTATCCGATCCATCCTCTGCCGGAGATCGACTGGTCGGCGCAAATCGGTCGCAAGGATCAGCGCCAGATGGAAAACTGGCAGCGCCTTGGTGTGTTCGCCGCCGGTCTTGCGCTCGACGATGCCGGTCTGAAAGAAGACGCAGAAGCTTGTGGCACGATGGACATGATCGTCGCAGCCGGAGGTGGGGAGCGAGACATCAATGTCGATACGCTGATCGTCGACGAAGGCTTGAAGCGCAACGACCGCGAAGTCATGCTCAACGAGAAGCTGACGACCGAGCTTCGTCCGACGCTGTTTCTCGCCCAACTTTCCAACCTGATGGCTGGCAACATCTCCATCGTTCACAAGGTCACCGGTTCGTCGCGGACCTTCATGGGTGAGGAGGGCGCTGGTATTTCGGCTGTCGAGACCGCCTTCTATCGCATCCGTTCCGGCGAATCGAGCCATGCGCTTGTTGGCGGTGCATTCGCGGCGGAACGTCCGGATATGACACTTCTGTTCGAAGCGATCGGCGCGCACGCTCAAGGCGACTGGCAACCTCTTTGGTCCCGCGCGGACGGGGAGGGTGGTGGCATGATCACCGGGTCGGTCGGCGCGTTTCTTGTTCTGGAATCGCGCAAGCGCGCCGAGGCTCGTGGTGCGCACATCTACGCGCGCATCGACGCAATCGAGGGCGATCGTGGCAGCCGCGACGATGGAAAGCTTGAGAAGCGTTTAGAGCGTCTGCTTGCGCCTGCAAATGATGCCGCGCAAACCATCGTTTTCTCCGGTGCGAGTGGACTTGACGGATTGACCGCCCGCGAAAAGAACATCCTTGAAAAGGCTTTGCCGCATGCTGCTATCCGTGGATTCGGCGGCGTCACCGGCCACGGTCTTGAAGCGCAGTTCCCCCTTGGCCTGGCGCTCGCTGCGCTCACTCTCCAGAGCGGCGCAAAAGTGCCGCCATTCGACGCTGTTGCGGAAAAGCCTATGGCATCTGCCGTAACGGAAGCGGTCGTCACCACTATCGGTCACGTGCGCGGCGAAGGCGTCGCCGTTCTTTCTAGAGACGCTTGAGGAGTTCAGACCATGGCATCCAGCAATTTCCGGGATCATCTTGGCCGTCCTATCGTCGCCGTCACCGGCATGGGTATCATCACCTCCCTCGGGCAGGGATTGACCGATAACTGGGCGGCTTTGACCTCAGGCAAATCCGGGATCCACAAGATCACACGTTTTCCCACCGATAATCTGTCGACCAAGATTTGCGGCACGGTGGATTTCATCGATATTCCTGTGCCGAATTCCGTCGAGCGCTCTTTCGCTTTCGCCCGTGAAACCACAATCGAAGCGCTGGCGCAGGCAGGTCTGTCCGGCGATTTCAACGGCCCACTATTTCTGGCGGCTCCGCCCATCGAGCCGGAATGGAGCGCCCGTTTCGAGCTTGCCGACCGTTCGCCACCAGCGGCAAAGCCAGGCGATGCCTATGACCGGTTCATGGCGGCATTGCGCCAGCGTCCCGATCCGGCCTTCCAGGAGGCTGCTCTCTTCGGTGCGATCTCCGAACGTCTTTCTGATCGGTTCGGCACACGTGGCCTTCCGGTAACGCTTTCGACGGCTTGCGCTTCCGGCGCAACGGCAATTCAGCTTGGCGTGGAAGCCATTCGCCAGGGCCGCACGGACCGTGCGCTGACGGTCGCCACCGACGGTTCAGTCAGTGCAGAGGCCTTGATCCGCTTCTCGCTCCTCTCCGCACTGTCCACGCAGAACGATCCGCCGGAAAAGGCATCGAAGCCTTTCAGCAAGGACCGCGATGGATTCGTCATTGCCGAAGGTGCTGCGACACTGGTTTTGGAATCGCTGGAAGCAGCTGTTGCCCGCGGTGCAAAGGTCCTGGGCATTATCAAGGGTGCAGGGGAGAAAGCCGATAGCTTTCACCGCACACGCTCCTCGCCAGATGGCGGCCCGGCAATTGCCACGATCCATGCCGCACTTGCCGATGCAGGTGTATCTGAAGCCGATATCGGCTATGTCAATGCGCATGGCACCTCGACGCCGGAAAACGACAAGATGGAATATGGCTCCATGCTCGCGGTCTTCGGTGAGGGTTTGAAGTCGATCCCCGTTTCCTCCAACAAGTCTATGATCGGCCACACCCTGACGGCAGCAGGTGCAGTTGAAGCTGTGTTCTCGTTGCAGACCATGCTGACTGGCACACTTCCGCCGACGATCAACTATACCAATCCCGATCCGACGATCGCGCTGGATGTGGTGCCGAATGTGAAGCGTGATGCTCAGGTGGGTGCCGTTCTGTCTAACTCGTTCGGCTTCGGTGGCCAGAATGCAAGCCTTGTCATGACGCGGGAACCGGCCTAATCGGTTCCCCCCTCTGTATGTGTCCGACTTTGGACAATGTCTGTGCGAAATGGATGGGAGTGGCCTGTGCGTGTTCATCCGGTAAGGCACGGCACTCTCAATCGACAAACGATGTAACGCCCTCGGGCGGAGGACTTTTATAATGCGCGCTCTTCAACTCGTCGACGACCGTAAGCTTGAGAAGGTGGATCTGCCAGAGCCAGAAGCGCCGGCACCGGGGGAAGTCACGCTTCGCGTCAAGGCGGTTGCGCTGAACCATATCGATGTTTGGGGCTGGCGCGGCATGGCCTTTGCGAAGCGTAAGATGCCGCTGACCATCGGAGCAGAAGCTTCCGGCGTGGTGGAAGCAATCGGCCCGGGTGTATCCAATGTTCTTCCTGGGCAGCTAGTGTCCATCTACGGCGCACGCATCTGTGGTCGCTGCCATCACTGCGTCGCCGGCCGTGACAATCTTTGCGAAAATGTCGGCGGCGTTCATGGTTTTCACCTTGATGGCTTTGCACAGGAGAAAATCAACATTCCGGCGCGCCAGCTGGTGCTTGCACCACCCGGCGTCGATGCTGTTGCGGCAGCACTTGCTCCCGTGACTTTCGGCACGGTGGAGCACATGTTGTTCGACAACGCCAAGCTTCAGCCCGGCGAGACGATCCTTGTTCATGCGGGAGGTTCCGGTATCGGCACTGCCGCCATTCAGCTGGCGAAAAAGATGGGTTGTACCGTCATCACCACGGTCGGTTCGGATGACAAGATCGAGCGCGCCAAGGCACTCGGTGCAGATCACGTCATCAACTACCGCGTTGATCGCTTCGAGGGTGTCGTCCGCAAACTGACCAAGAAGAAGGGTGTCGATGTCGTCTTCGAACATGTCGGCAAGGATACCTGGGCAGGGTCGATGTTCTCGTTGAAGCGCGGCGGCCGTCTCGTCACCTGTGGCTCCACCTCGGGCGTTTCCACCGAAATCAATCTGATGATGCTCTTCCAGCAGCAGTTGAAGCTGCTCGGCTCTTTCGGTTGCCGTATGCAGAACATGGCCGACGCCATGCAGAAAATGGCGCGTGGCCTTGTCCATCCGGTCATCGATACAGAAGTTACCTTTGACGATATCGACAAAGCGCTGGAGCGTATGGAGACCCGTCAGGTTTTCGGTAAGATCGTTCTGCGGATGGATTGATCAGTGAAGCTTCTCGTGACGCGCATTGTTCTCGCGCTTGAAAATTTCCGCCAGTGGTTCAACGCGACGATTGCGTTCGGTTTTCTGAGCTTGCTGAAACTGCTGCCTGCAGATCCGGCCATCCGCTTTGCGGATAGACTTGCACGCAAGATCGGCCCGAAGACGCCGCGTCACAAGTTGATGCTCTTCAATCTGGCTCGCGCCTATCCTGAAAAGTCTGAAGCGGAGCGCCTGGAGATCGCATTGGACAGTTGGGGAAACATGGGGCGTCTTGCCGCCGAATATGTTTTCCTCGACCGCCTCTTCGATTTTGATCCGCAGCAAACAAAACCCGGTCGCATCGAAGTCGTCGGCATCGATACCTTCCTTGAGCTGCGTGATAATCCGCGTCCTTTTATCGTCTTCACCGCCCATACCGGAAATTTTGAGTTGCTGCCGGTCGCGGGATCGGCCTTCGGGCTTGATGTGACCGTTCTTTTTCGCCCGCCGAACAATCCCTACGTGGCGGAGAAGATTTATAATTTCCGGAAAGAACGGATGGGCAAGCTCGTGCCGTCGCATGCGGGCTCGTCTTTCGCACTGGCGCGCCAGCTGGAAAGGGGCGCAGGTGTCGGCGTCTTGGTGGATCAGAAGTTCCGCAAAGGCCTTGTGACTCAGTTCTTTGGACACAACGTGCAGACCAATCCGCTGCTTGCCAAGCTGGTGCGGCAGTTCGGCTGCGATGTCTATCCTGCGCGTTGCATCCGCCTTCCGGACAATCGGTATCGTCTCGAGATCGAGCCGAAAGTCGAGATACCATTGAATGATAAGGGCAGCGTCGACATTCAAAAGACGGCACAATTGCTGAATGACAAAGTTGAAAGCTGGGTTCGTGAATATCCGGGTCAGTGGTTGTGGTACCATGACCGTTGGCACATCAAGGACCATGTTTAAGTGGAGCCGATCGCACGTCGTTGCTATTCGCAGTAAACTACTTCTTCAATAAAAATGGGGTAACGTGGTAGGCACAAAATAGTGAGGCATTAGCTGCTGCTCGAAGTGATATGCTTATTCTTCCTTACTATTTCTGGCATTTGTAGAAACAGCTCGGATTGTGATAATTATGAATATATTGGCGTGACGATCTTGTACCCACAAACGCCCTGTTTTCCGGGCACGTGATGAAGTTTCATCACGATAAGCCCGGAGAAGATTGGGGACAGGAAGTGCCTTCGTCTCGGGAGTGTTGAGTTGAAAAGATTGATAGAATCGTTCTGGCAGCGTTACAAGGAATTGAAAAGCGCAGTCATCCGCAATGATGCGCCGAAAGTTGCCGCGCTCGACAAGGAGCTCGAAAAGCTGCTCGATAGCATTATCGGCCGCAAGAACGCTTCGTCGTCTGAAATTCTCGAACAGTTCCGCTTCGCGATCGACCTTCTCAATGAAGAAGCCGAAGACATCGGCTGCGTTCAGCGCAACTCGGAGGTTCTACGACGGCTGGTGGATCGCTATATCGGCGCTGGCCTGCCGCGTGACGGCGGCACCGGCACTGAAGAGGATGCGCCCTGGAGCCCCTACGTCATTCTGGATGAAGACCGGTTGGATGATTTGGACGATCGCGTCGTTGTTGTGTCGCCGGGTTACCGGATCAACTACACCAACTCGGCCAATGCCGCCTCGCTACATTCAGATCGCAGCGATATCATCGGCAAGCATATTGCAGAGCTCGTCGGTATCCACCGTTTTCAGCAGATCTTCCGTCACAAACTGGACGCCTGTTTCAAAGGTGAGGCCGAGAAATATACCTATGCGGAAGACGAACTTGGTCACACCGTGGTCAAGTCTTTCGAGATGTCTCCTTGCTATTCGCCGTCTTACAAGCTTGTGGGGGCCATCGTTGTGGTCAAGGAATTAGAAGATCGCCGCAGCAGGGATGTTGCTTGATCTGTCGACGCAAGTGAAATGGGCAGCTTCTATTTGAAGATACTCCCCAATCAGTAGACTATTAGAAATGATATATTGACTGTCGTGATCGGTGCAGTAGTGCTGTGCTCGAAAAAACTATCGTCAACAAGGAATGCAGTTTGACGGGTCTTCGGGCTGCGGGGAAAAAAATTTGATGGACGTACAGCTTAAGGAATTTTTCCAGGCTTTCGCAATCAAAAATCTTCAGTTGAGGCAGGCAGTCAGTCAAGGTGAAGACGATCTTGTCACAATGTTTGATCGTGAGCTGCAGGTCATCATCGCCGACATTCTCTCCTTTACCGCTCTGACGCGGGAGGAGTTGCATCAGCAATTCCAGTTCCTGTGTACCCTGATTAGAGATGGATCCGATGACAGGCTTTCGGTTGTGCGTAAAAGCATGATGATGTCTGCGCTGATAGATCAGTATTTTCTGGATCGACCGACGTTTTCCCAAGTAGATTTTGCGGAGCTATTAGCGGGGCGCGGCAAGCCCGCTAAGCCGGCCTCATACGATCAACCGCTTTTCAGCGAGGTGGTTCTGGATAGCCTGGACGATCGTGTTGTCGTCCTTACGACTGACTATCGCTATCTGTATTCCAATCAGGCAAATGCAAATTTCTTTAAGACCAGCCGCCTATCGATCATCGGTTGTCATCTCGCGGATCTCATTGGTGACGACGGATTTCATGATCAGGCTAAGCCCGCATTGGATAGATGCTTCGCAGGTGAGAAGATTGATTACATTCACCATACGATCCGAAGCGATGGGCGGTTTGCGACGCGTTGCCGTATAACGCCTTTACGCGCCTCCGACGGCCGTATCATGGCAGCTGTCGCTGTGTTGAAGAATGTGGATGAGATGGCGGAGCTGGAGAGTGGTTCAGTCTCCTAAAACCTTAATTGAGCGAAAGATTACGATCCGCTGAATTTGCCGATGATCCATCCAACAGAATAGGGTGCGTTCGTATCCAGGATAAGACGCGCAGCCATGGCGAGACATGAGATTACGAGAAGCGGGCGGATGATCTTCGCGCCATTCTTCATGGCCAGTCTGGAGCCGATCTGAGCACCTAGAAACTGCCCGAAGCCCATGACCAGGCCGAGCTTCCACAGGATCGCGCCATTCAAGGTGAACACCAGGAAACCGCCGAAATTCGAGCCGAAGTTCAAGAGTTTCGTATGAGCTGTCGCCTTCAGCATGCCGAAGCCAGCAAGCCCGACAAATGCCAGCATATAAAATGAACCGGCTCCCGGACCGAAAACACCATCGTAGAATCCGATCAGAGGGACCACCGTCAAACCGAAGAGAAACGGCGTGATACGGCGTTGGCTGTCAATATCGCTCAGGTTCGGTTTGAATGCGAAGTAGACCGCAATGGCCACGAGCAGGAACGGCATGATCGCTCTAAGAACATCCGCCGGAACGAATGATGCCGTAAAGGCACCCGCCATGCCGCCGACCAAGGCCATCAGCGCCATCGGGAATTGCGTCTTGAGATCGACATGGCCTTTCCGGGCGTAGGCGATGGTCGCAGATGCCGATCCGAATTGAGCCTGTAACTTGTTGGTTCCAAGCGCCTCCAGCGGCGGTATACCCATGATCAGCATCGCCGGCAGCACGATCAATCCTCCGCCTCCGGCAATCGAATCGACGAAGCCAGCGAAGACGGCGACAAAGAACAAAATAATGAAAAGCTGGAGGGCGACGTCTTGCACGGGGAGGCATCCGGTATGTTTTGCTGGCCGCTTGTGGCACCGAATGCCCTGTCCCGCAACCGCTTTTGCAGGTCACGTTAATGGACGGACGGAAAAGATTGCGCAGTGCGCACAGGAGGTTATTGTGCGCCGAACGCAACTGCAAAGCAGACCGCCGAATTTAAATGAGGGACATATGCAGAAAGTAATTTTCGACACGGATCCGGGTATTGATGATGCAATGGCGCTGCTTTTTCTGCACCGCCACCCTGACATCGATCTCATCGGGGTCACGACCGTTTTTGGAAACGCGCCGATCGAGATTACCACCCGCAATGCGCAGTTCCTCAAGCAGCAATGGATGATCGATGCGCCGGTTGCGAAAGGCGCTGGCAAGACATTCGATCCATCGCGTGCCGAGGGCCATTTCCCCACCTTCATTCATGGCGATGACGGGCTGGGGAACATTGGCGTCCCGGAAACGGTTGATGTGCCGCTCGATCCGCGTGCAGCCCACCATTTCATCATCGATACCGTTAAGGCCAATCCCGGCGAAGTGACGTTGATTGCCGTTGGTCGCATGACCAATTTGGCGCTCGCTCTGAAAACCGATCCCGATTTCGCGGCTCTGGTGAAGGAGGTCATCATCATGGGTGGGGCCTTCGATATCAACGGCAATGTCAGCCCTGCAGCGGAGGCGAATATCCACGGCGATCCCGAAGCGGCCGATCTCGTTTTCACCGCACCGTGGCCGGTTACCGTCATCGGCCTGGATGTCACCACGAAAACGGTCATGACGTCCGGTTTTCTGGCGGACATGGTCAAGGAAAATGGGGCGGCCGTTCAGCTTCTGTCTGATCTCTCGCAGTTTTACATCAGCTTTTACAATATGCGCACGGGCGACGGCATGGTCGTCCATGATTCTTGCGCCTGCGTTTATCTGACGAACCCTGAACTTTTCGAAACGCGCAGCGGTGCGATCCGGGTCGTTTGCGGCGGTCTTGCCGACGGCCAGACAATTCAGAAGCCGGACGGTGTTACCTTCCCACCGGGAAATTGGGATGGCCATCCAAGCCAGAAGATCTGCACCAAGATCGAGGCAGATCGTGTGCTTTCTGTCATCCGCTCCGCAATTGTGCGTGGTGAACGCGGCTGATTGAGTTGAGCCGCCGTTCGTGCGGTGGCTTTGCCTTGCATTTTACGAGAATCTGGCGTTATGCAGGCACGACCGGCACAAGCAGGTGTCACCACACTCGTTCCGGCGCAACGCCAGTACAGGCGTGGCGTATCGGGAAAACCAATTCGTGTTTTCCACCGCTTGCGCTACAATGAACAGCATGGGTCCGATTTGTTCGTGTCGGCTTATGTTTAAAACCAAAAAACGAACGCTAGTGTGGACCGGACAATCCGGTCCATTTCCATGAGGAAAGAGATGGAAGAGTTTCACAAGGTCAAGCGTCTGCCGCAATACGTTTTCGAACAGGTCAACCGTTTGAAAGCGAGCGCACGAGCGGGTGGCGCCGATATTATCGACCTTGGCATGGGCAACCCGGATCTGCCGACCCCAAAGGCGATCGTCGACAAGCTCTGTGAAGTCGTCCAGGATCCACGCACCCATCGTTACTCGTCCTCCAAGGGTATTCCGGGTCTTCGCCGCGCCCAGGCCGCTTACTATGCTCGCCGCTTCGGTGTGAAGCTGAACCCGGATACGCAAGTTGTCGCAACGCTCGGTTCAAAGGAAGGCTTTGCCAACATGGCGCAGGCCATCACCGCGCCGGGTGACGTGATCCTGTGTCCGAACCCGACATATCCAATCCACGCTTTCGGTTTCCTGATGGCAGGTGGCGTCATTCGTTCGATGAACGTCGAGCCGGATGAAACTTTTTTCGGCCCACTTGAGCGCGCTGTGCGCCATTCGATCCCGAAGCCGCTGGCACTCATCATCAACTACCCGTCCAACCCGACGGCACATGTGGCCTCTCTGGATTTCTATAAGGACGTCATCGCTTTTGCAAAGAAGCATGATCTGATCGTGTTGTCCGACCTGGCCTATTCGGAAATCTATTTCGACGAAAAGAACCCGCCGCCATCAGTCCTGGAAGTTCCAGGCGCCATGGATGTGTCGGTGGAGTTCACCTCCATGTCGAAGACTTTCTCGATGCCTGGCTGGCGCATGGGCTTTGCCGTCGGCAACGAACGGCTGATCGCTGCACTGACGCGCGTGAAGTCCTATCTTGATTACGGCGCATTCACGCCAATCCAGGTTGCGGCCACGCACGCTCTGAACGGGGATGGCTCCGATATCGCGGAAGTGCGTAACGTCTATCGCCGCCGTCGCGACGTGATGGTCGATACGTTTGGCAAGGCCGGTTTCGAAGTTCCGCCACCGGCTGCCACCATGTTCGCCTGGGCGAAAATCCCGGAGAAATTCCGCCACCTCGGCTCGCTTGATTTTTCCAAGCTCCTGATCGAGAAGGCTGACATTGCGGTTGCTCCGGGTGTTGGCTTTGGTGAAATGGGCGACGACTACGTTCGCCTCGCGCTTGTAGAGAACGAGCACAGAATTCGTCAGGCCGCGCGCAATCTGAAGCGTTTTCTGTCGACCGCGGACGATACGTTGCACAACGTCGTCTCGCTTAACGCCCATAGATAAGGGCAACCCGCCAAGGTGGCCGGTTCCGGCCGCCTCTTTCATTAAAGCAAATCAGGAACATACCCATGGCAGATTCATTGAGAATCGGCATAGCGGGACTCGGCACTGTCGGCTCTTCGCTCGTGCGCATCCTCCAGCAGAGAAGCAACGAACTTGCGATTACCTGCGGACGCGCAATTGAGATTATTGCCGTTTCCGCACGTGACCGTTCGCGCGATCGCGGTATTGATCTGTCGGCTATTACCTGGTTCGACACGCCGGAAGAACTAGCAGAGAAGGCTGATATCGACGTTTTCGTCGAACTCGTTGGCGGCGCGTCCGGTGCTGCGGAAGATGCCGTACGTGCAGCTCTGTCTCGTGGTCTCCACGTGGTGACAGCCAATAAGGCTCTGCTGGCAAAGCACGGTGTGGAGCTCGCAAAGCTTGCAGAAGAAAAGGGCGCTTTGCTCAACTTCGAAGCAGCTGTTGCTGGGGGCATTCCGATCATCAAGGCGCTGCGTGAATCGCTGACCGGCAACCACGTGTCGCGCATCTACGGCATCATGAATGGCACATGCAATTACATCTTGACGAAGATGGAGAAGGAGGGCCTGTCCTTCGAGGCCTGCCTCAAGGAAGCACAGCGTCTAGGCTATGCGGAGGCCGATCCTGCTTTCGATATCGAGGGCAACGACACCGCGCATAAGCTTGCGATTTTGACGACGCTTGCTTTCGGCTCCAAGATTGCAGCCGACGATATCTATCTCGAAGGCATCACCAATATCTCGATTGAGGATATCCAAGCTGCCGCGGATCTCGGTTATCGCATCAAGCTTCTCGGCGTTGCACAACTCACTGAGTCGGGCATCGAACAGCGCGTGCATCCGACCATGGTGCCACTCGATTCCGTCATCGCGCAGGTCGATGGCGTGACCAATGCTGTGGCGGTGGAATCCGATATCTTGGGTGAGTTGCTTATGGTCGGCCCAGGCGCCGGCGGCAACGCCACTGCATCGGCCGTGCTCGGTGATGTCGCGGATATCGCCAAGAGTCGTCCCGGCGCCCAGCAAGTTCCGGTCCTTGGCCGTCCGGCCAAGTCACTGACGGATTATCGTCGCGCCAAGATGAAGAGCCACGAGGGCGGCTACTTCATTCGCTTGACGGTGAAGGATAAGGCGGGTGTCTTCGCTTCTATCGCCACGCGGATGGCCGAGAACAACATCTCGCTGGAATCGATTGTTCAACGCTCTCAAGTGCCAACGGAAGAAAAAGCACAGACGATCATCCTCGTGACACATGCGACGATGGAAGACGCGATCCGCAAGGCTGTGAAAGCGATCAAGAGCGAGAAATATCTGGTCAGCGAGCCGCAGGTTATTCGCATCGAACGCACCTGATCGTCCCACATGCGGCCATTCCCGCAGATCACCGCGCGCTTTCACGATGTCTATTGGCGGAATGCAATTTCAAAAGACAAGATGGCCCTGTTGCGAAAGCAACTGGGCTTTTTTGTCGAAGCTGCCTCGTGTGCGAGGCGACATCGATCGGCACGGGGCGGGCATAGGCGGATTTTTCCTCCGCCGCAGCCGCAAAACTATTTTCGGCAGGTGTTGGGCAGTCTGCCATGCGGAAGAGACGGGAAAAGAAGAAGCGCTCGGAGGGAAGTCGGACTTTGATCGCGAATCCCCAACACGTAGACAGAATTCGATGTAAGGCCCAAAAACCTGGATTGTAAAAATACCGTCATAAACACGCAATAGGTGTATTTCACTGGAAGTAAGATATCTGACTTACTCGGTAATGAATGTGCAGACGCACCATATGTCCATCCCGACAGTATGCTCCGAATTGCAACCGCAACTATAGCAGTGCTTAGAATGCTAACTAGAGTGTACGCCAGTAAATGCTTGATTGTGGTGGTGAGAGCGCAGGGATTCGAACCCTGGACCTACTGATTAAAAGTCAGTTGCTCTACCGGCTGAGCTACGCTCTCCCTTGTGGGGCGAACCGCCCTTCGGAAGTGGGCGGAACATATGTAGAGGCACGTTTGCGGTCAACCCATAAAAACAGGATTATCTCATCTTTCCGCGTTTTTTTGCCGCAACCGCAAAAAGGTGATTGGTGGCAAAGGTTTGGTGGCGCTACAAGGCGTCGTGAACCGTCCGGAGTGCCGCATTGTCCATTGCCGATATATCCCTTCTCACCGCGCTTTTTGCTGGAGCCCTTTCGTTTCTGTCTCCTTGTGTACTGCCTTTGGTTCCGCCGTACCTTTGCTACATGGCGGGTATCTCGGTGGAGCAGTTCAAGGACGAGCGCTTTGAGGCGAAGCCGCAGGTGCGCAAAGCAGTGCTGCTAGCAGCGCTGTTCTTCACGCTGGGATTCTCAACCGTTTTTGTAGCACTTGGCGCCGGCGCCTCCACGATCGGGATGGTACTGCGTCAAAATCTCGATATCCTTGCCAAGATAGGCGGTCTCATCATCATCCTGATGGGTCTGAATTTCCTCGGCGTTTTCCGCATCGGCGTGTTCTCACGTGAAGCGCGTTTCCAGAGCGGTGGTAAGCCTGCCACGCTTTCCGGCGCCTATCTTATGGGACTTGCCTTTGCCTTTGGGTGGACACCCTGCATCGGCCCCGTGCTCGGAGCCATTCTGGGGGTCGCCGCTGCAAAACAGACCGTGGGCGAGGGTGCTATGCTGCTTGCGATTTATTCGGCAGGTCTTGCGATACCGTTCTGGATCGCGGCTGCTTTTTCGGGCAGTTTCATGCGTTTTCTTGCCCGCTTCCGCCGCCATCTGGGCCTGGTCGAAAGAATCATGGGCGTGCTGCTTGTGCTCACTGGCATCGCCTTCATGTCCGGTTTCATTACCAGTGTCGCGATCTGGTTTCAGGAGAGCTTCCCAATACTGATGAAAATCGGCTAGGTTCAACCAACACAAAAAATCGCGGCGAGGGGGCCATGGCTGAAATCGCCGGATTGTTGTTTCCGTTTTTCGGGCTGATTCTCATCGGCTACGTGGCGGCACGCATAACGCGACAGCCTGCCGAAGCGCTCGGCTGGCTGAACACATTCATCATTTATGCGGCACTGCCCGCGCTCTTTTTCAAGCTCGTCGCCAGAACTCCGGTTGATCAACTTGCGCGGATGGATTTCGTCGCGCTGAGCCTGGCTGCGACCTATACGATCTTCCTTGGCCTTTTTCTCATCGGCTACTTTGTACGCCGCAACAGTTTTGCCGACTGCACCATCCAGAGCTTTGCAGGGGCCTATGGCAATATCGGCTATATGGGCCCAGGGCTGGCGCTCCTGGCGCTCGGTGAGCGCGCGGCTGTTCCCGTCGCTCTGATCGTCTGTCTGGAAAATGCAGCACATTTCATTGCGGCACCAGCACTTATGGCGATCGCCGGCGGTGACAGGCGATCAGGCTTGAAACTCGCCGGCGACGTAGCCCGCAAAGTGTTGACGCATCCCTTCATTCTGTCCGTCATCGTCGGCTTCCTGGCTGCCGTTCTTGCCTGGCAGCCGCCTCCACACGTGCAGCAACTGGTGGATTATCTGGCGCAGTCGGCGGCACCCTGTGCGCTGTTTGCAATGGGGGTGACGCTGGCCCTGCGACCCTTGAAGCGTGTTCCGATGGAGATCAGCTACATTGTCCCGGCAAAGCTGCTGATTCATCCGCTGCTGGCTTATGTCCTGATGTCGTCCTTCGGAAACTTCGATCCAGTATGGGTATCGACAGCCGTTCTCCTGGCGGCCCTGCCGACAGCAACAAATGTCTTCGTCATCGGCCAGCACTACCAGGTCTGGCAGGAGCGGGCATCTGCGACGATCCTCATCTCCACAGTGCTTTCAGTGTTCACGGTTACGCTCGTGCTTTATCTTATTCGCGCAACGAGCGTCTAAGGCTACCGACGATCAGGGAGGGCAACGCCTTGATACCACGGCCAGGTTCGATGCCCTCGCGCATCACCAGACCACGCAGTGGCCCGACATTTCCGAGAACATGCAGACCTGCCGCACGGGCCATCTGCATGGGCAACATGCCGGAAAGGAGCGACCGATTGAGGAGATCGACACTGAGTGTGCGGCTGAACACATCCGCACGGCGGCGGCGATCGAATGTGGTGCCCGCATCCGCGGGTATCACACCACCCGTCAATGTGCCCAGCATGTCGGTCAAGACGATGATGTCGCGAAGGCTTAGATTAAGGCCCTGTGCGCCAATTGGCGGGAAGCCGTGACCAGCCTCACCGACGAGCGCGACGCGTCCCTTGCCGAAAGAGCGGGCGGTCATGCTGGAAAGCGGCCATGTTTGCGTGCCTTCTTCAACCGAGACCGTACCCAGCATCGATTGCATACGCTCTTCGACCCGCGCACTTAACGCCTCCAACGGCAGTGCTGCGAGCTCCGCTGCCTGCTCTGGTTTGACGACCCAGACAAGGCTGGACCGATCGCCGGGCAGCGGAACCTGGGTGAATGGACCGGTGGAGGTGTGGAACTCGGTTGAGATATTGCCGTGCGGCCTGGTGTGCGAGAAATTGAGTACCACAGCGGTCTGCGGGTAGAACCAGCTTCGCACGCCAATTCCTGCCGCTTCGCGAACCTTGGAGTTTCTACCGTCTGCGCCGATAACAAAGCTGCTCGAGATTGCAGCGCCATTGGACAGCATCAGTGAGACGTCGTGAGGGCCGACCTCCACCGTATCGACAGAGGCATCGATAAGCGTGATGTTGTTCTCCTGCGCGACTGCATCTGAAAGCACGCTAAGCAGTGCGGCATTCGGCATGTTCCAGCCAAAGGCTGCCAGTCCGATTTCGGACGAACGGAATGCCACAGTGGGCGCGCGCAGCAATCGATCTGTCCCATCGATGATCTGCATCGTCGCGAGTCGTGCAGCGGACGGTTCGATTTTTGTCCAAACACCGAGCCGGTCGAGAAAGCGGATGGACTGATCCATGAGGGCCGTCGTGCGACGATCGGTCCGGTCGGATTGCGGCGCTACAAGCGCAACGTTTCGGCCAGCGCGCGCAATGGCAAGAGCGGCGATTTGTCCTGCAAGTCCAGCACCGACAACGGCAACCTCGAAGTTCTTCATCGTCCTATTCCACTCCTGCAGTCGGGGCTCAAAACATAGTGTCTTTGTTTCGCCAAATCCAGAAGCCATCTGCCGTCAGTTCGGCATGGCCATGCGGCAACACGCTCGTTAAGTTCGAGGATAAGCATTCTCGCACGGTTGCAAAGAGCGGTGAATGGTCGCATATCGGATGGAAGAACGAATAAGAGCGGGGCCATTGCGCTGTCATGAAGATTTTCAACTACAGACGCGTGCCTTATGCCGAAATTCGGGCCTTCTCCGTTCACATTCTGACAGCCTCGGGTTCGTTCCTTGCTTTTCTGGGCGTCGTTGCTGCCGCCGAACATCGCTTTGTGGACATGTTTTGGTGGCTTGGTCTGGCACTTCTCGTGGATGGGATCGATGGTCCGATTGCCCGAAAGGTGCAGGTCAAGGAAGTTTTGCCCAACTGGTCCGGCGACACGCTGGATAACATCATCGATTACGTTACCTACGTGCTGCTTCCTGCCTTTGCTCTTTATCAGAGCGGCATGATCGGCGAGCCCTGGTCCTTCGTCGCTGCTGGCATGATCGTGGTTTCTAGCGCGATCTATTATGCCGACATGGGGATGAAGACCGATGAATACTTCTTCTCGGGCTTCCCAGTGGTTTGGAACATGGTGGTGTTCACGCTCTTTGTCATCGATGCCAGTGCCACCACCGCAATGATCATCGTTACCATTTCGGTCGTCCTCACCTTCCTGCCGATCAACTTCCTTCACCCGGTCAGAGTGAAGCGCCTTCGATGGCTCAACATGGCAGTTTTCCTACTCTGGTGCGTGCTGAGCGGATACTCGCTGCTCCTGCATTTCCAGTCGCCGGATTGGCTCATTGCTGGCGTTGTGCTGACGGGTATCTACCTCTACTGCATCGGTGGGATCATGCAATTTCTACCCTCGCTCGGCGCAAAGACGCGCTGATAAAATCAGTCGTTTAAAAGCATGGACCGGACTGTCTTTTTCAGTTGTATAGCGATCCAAAAAAGGTATTTAGTACCAATAAAGGGCAGTGCCCAATTTTAGTGCAAAGGTATCGATCTCGTCGTTAAGCGCTCGAAGAAGTGCGGCGGCCGGTGAAAAGGGGAACAGGTGACGGTATCGGTGACGTCCGGGGCTATGCCTCTTTTGTCCGTGCGCCAGCTGACCAAGCTGTTTGGAACATTTGCCGCATGCAATGCGATCGATCTAGACATTGCGCCGGGTGAAATACACGCTCTTCTCGGCGAAAATGGCGCCGGAAAATCAACGCTGGTCAAGATGCTCTTTGGTGTACTGGAGCCGACGAGTGGCGACATTGTCTGGAATGGAAATTCCGTTAGAATCGGATCGCCGGGTGACGCACGCAAGCTTGGCATCGGCATGGTGTTCCAGCACTTCTCGCTGTTTGAAGCCCTGACCGTTGCCGAAAATATCGCGCTGTCGCTCGACCCTAAGATTTCGCTGAAGGAAATTGCCCGGGAAGCTGAAGCGCTTTCCAAGGCCTATGGCCTGCCGCTCGATCCTTACGCGCATGTGGCCGATCTTTCCGTGGGTGAGCGCCAGCGTATCGAGATCGTCCGCGCTTTGTTGCAGAACCCACGTCTCATCATTCTCGATGAGCCGACCTCGGTTTTGACACCGCAGGAGGCAGACCGCCTGTTTGAGACGCTGGAGAAGCTGAAAGCCGAAGGACGCTCGGTGCTGTACATCAGCCATCGTCTGGAAGAGGTGCAGCGCATTTGCGACCGCGCAACGGTTCTGCGTCATGGCAAGGTGACAGGCGCTTGCGACCCGCGTCAGGAAACTCCGGCCTCCCTGGCGCGGATGATGGTGGGCTCCGATGTCGCCGGCATTCAGCGTGACGATGAATGCACCATCGGTGACGTCGCGGTTGAGATCATTGGTCTGTCCGTTCCTGCCCGTACGCCCTTTGCCGTCTCCCTGAAGAACATCGCCATGAAGGTCCGCGCGGGCGAGGTCCTGGCAATTGCCGGGATCGCAGGCAACGGGCAGGGCGAATTGTTCGATGCCCTGTCCGGCGAATATCCTGTCGCTAAAGACGATACGATTTTTTTGCGTGGCAAACCGGTTGGTCGCATGGGCATCAGTGGACGCCGTCTTCTTGGCGCTGGCTTCGTTCCCGAAGAGCGTCACGGCCATGCTGCCGTTCCCAATATGAGCCTGTCCGATAACCTTTTGCTGGCGCGCTGTCGCTCCGATAGAAAGGCGTTCCTGAGCGGCGGCTTCCTGAGTGTAGTGCGTCATTCGGTAATCAAAAACGCCGCCAAGCGTATTTCCGAAAAAATGGATGTGCGCAAAAGCGGGGACGATCCTCTAGCTGGCTCGCTCTCTGGCGGTAACTTGCAGAAATTCATCGTCGGTCGCGAACTTGATCGACAGCCATCGGTGCTCGTCGTCAACCAGCCGACATGGGGCGTAGATGCAGGTGCGGCCAGCCGCATTCGCCAGGCCTTGGTGGATATGGCGAAAGCTGGCTCGGCGGTCATTGTCATCAGCCAGGATCTAGACGAGATTTTCGAGGTTGCCTCCAGCATTGCGGTCATCTCTGATGGGCATCTATCCGATGCCTACCCGGCAAAAGACATGACGCGCGAAAAAATCGGTCTGTTGATGGGCGGCGTCCATGCAGGCAATATGGAGCAGGCAGGGCATACGGAGCAGGTCGTTCATGCGCATTGAACTTGAAAAACGCGCAGGGGTCTCCAAGGTCTTTGCAATCCTGTCTCCGCTGCTGGCACTGGTGTTGACGCTTGTCGTGGGTGCCATCATTTTCGCCGCCCTCGGCAAAGAGCCTGTCGGAGCGCTCTACAGCTTCTTCATCGAGCCTTTGCTGGAAGTCTGGTCACTGCATGAGCTGGCAGTCAAGGCCGCACCTTTGATCCTGATCGCCGTCGGGCTTGCCATCTGTTACCGCTCAAACAACTGGAATATCGGTGCCGAAGGGCAGTTCACAATCGGCGCGATCACGGGCTCCATACTGCCGGTGCTGAACCCTGAATGGCAGTCGCCCATGATCCTGCCGCTGATGCTCATCATGGGAGCCGCAGGTGGCGCTCTTTATGCTGGCATTCCGGCATTGTTGAAGACATGGTTCAATACCAATGAGATTCTGACCAGCCTGATGCTGGTCTATGTCGCGCAGCTCTTTCTCGACTGGCTGGTGCGTGGTGCGTGGCGTGATCCACAGGGTTACAATTTTCCACAGACAAAGCCTTTCAACGAAAGCGCCGTCCTACCTGAACTGCTGGACTCCGGCCGCGCTCATTGGGGTGTCGTCTTCGCGCTGGTGGCGGCCGTCGCGCTCTGGTTTATGATGCGCTACATGCTGAAGGGTTTCGAGGTTACCGTGCTTGGCCAGTCGGCGCGGGCAGGGCGCTTTGCCGGCTTTTCCTCGCGCGGCATGGTGTGGTTCTCGCTGCTTCTCTCCGGCGGACTCGCAGGCCTTGCCGGCATATCGGAAGTCTCCGGTTCCATCGGTCACCTCCAACCCTCCATTTCGCCGGGCTACGGCTTCACAGCCATCATCGTCGCCTTTCTTGGGCGCTTGAACCCGCTCGGCATCATCGCCTCCGGTATCGTTCTTTCGCTGACCTATCTCGGCGGCGAGGCGGTTCAGATGTCGCTGCAGATCTCGGACAAGGTGGTGCGCGTATTCCAGGGGCTACTGCTCTTCTTTGTCCTGTCCTGCGATACGCTGATCCTTTACAAAGTTCGCATTCGCTGGGCGCGCAACTCTGCCCGTGAAGGAGCCGCATGATGGATATGTTTCAGGCGATCCTTTTGACGGTTATTACCGCGGCCACGCCTTTGGTTATCGCAGCGCTTGGCGAGCTCGTTACAGAGCGTGCCGGCGTCCTCAACCTCGGCGTCGAAGGCATGATTGTCATCGGCGCGGTCTGTGCTTTCGCCGCAGCCCATATGAGTGGCTCTCCCTATATCGGTATTCTCGCTGGCATCGCCGCCGGAGCGCTTTTCTCGCTACTCTTCGGCTTCCTGACGCTGACCCTTGTCACCAACCAGGTAGCAACCGGCCTCGCGCTCACCATTCTTGGGCTCGGTGTGTCCGGCATGCTGGGTGAAAGCTTCGTTGGTGTTCCCGGGGTCAAATTGCCTAACATTGTTTTTCCGGTGCTTTCGGACATTCCGTTCATCGGTCCGATTTTCTTCCGGCAGGATTTAATCTTCTACCTGTCGCTTGCACTCGTCTTCGGAATTAGCTGGTTTCTGTTCAAAAGCCGCACCGGCCTGAAAATCCGGGCGATTGGTGACAGCCATTCTTCAGCCCATGCGCTCGGCATCAACGTCATCCGCACGCGCTATCTCGCAGTGATGTTCGGTGGTGCGTGTGCGGGTCTTGCTGGTGCTCAGCTCTCGCTCGTCTACACGCCGCAATGGGTTGAGAACATGTCCGCCGGACGTGGGTGGATTGCGCTGGCGCTTGTCGTCTTCGCATCGTGGCGGCCGTGGCGGGTCTTGGCAGGTGGCTACCTGTTCGGCGCGGTCACGATCGGCCAGTTGCACGCTCAGGCCTTCGGTATCGGTGTACCGTCGCAACTTCTTTCAGCGCTTCCTTATGTAGCAACTATTGTCGTGCTCATCATCATCTCCCATAATCGGCGCACCACGCTGATCAATACACCGGCATCGCTCGGTAAACCGTTCGTGCCGGATCGCTAAGAAATCCGAATGTCATGCCAAACCAAGCAGGGGTAAAAATGAAAAGACTCATTATCGCACTGGCCGCGTCCGCAGCGGCAATCATCGGCGTCGTGCCTGCCGCGCGAGCGGCCGACGCCAAGAAGGTCTGCTTCGTCTATGTCGGTACACGCACGGATGGTGGCTGGACGCAGGCGCATGATATCGGCCGTCAGGAGCTGCAGAAGCATTTCGGCGACAAGATCGAAACGCCGTTCCTCGAAAGCGTTCCGGAGGGCCCGGATGCAGAGCGCGCAATCGAGCGTATGGCTCGTTCCGGCTGCGAGGTTATCTTCACCACGTCGTTCGGTTTCATGGATGCCACCGTCAAGGTTGCCCAGAAATTCCCGAAGGTGAAGTTCGAACACGCAACCGGCTTCAAGACCGCAGCAAATCTCGCGACCTACAACTCCCGCTTCTACGAAGGCCGTTATATTCAGGGCCAGATCGCTGCAAAGATGTCGCAGAAGGGCGTCGCGGGCTACATTGCTTCCTTCCCGATTCCTGAAGTTGTGATGGGCATCGACGCCTTCCTGCTGGGTGCGCGCTCCGTCAATCCCGACTTCAAGGTCAAGGTCGTCTGGGCAAACACCTGGTTCGACCCCGGCAAGGAAGCCGATGCGGCGAAGGCTTTGATCGACCAGGGCGTTGATATCCTGACGCAGCACACGGACACCACGGCACCGATGCAGGTAGCTGCAGAACGCGGCATCAAGGCTTTCGGTCAGGCATCTGACATGATCAAGGCTGGTCCTAACACCCAGCTTACGGCGATCGTGGATACATGGGGCGCTTACTACATCAAGCGCACACAGGCGCTCCTCGATGGGACCTGGAAGTCCGAGTCGGTCTGGGACGGTCTGAAGGATGGCATCTTGACGATGGCGCCTTACACAAACATGCCGGATGACGTGAAGAAGATGGCCGAGGAAACCGAAGCCAAGATCAAGTCCGGCGAGCTGCATCCATTCACCGGTCCGGTGAAGAAGCAGGATGGTACGGAGTGGTTGAAGGCTGGCGAGAAGGCTGAGGACGGCGTTCTGCTCGGTCTGAACTTCTACGTCGAAGGCGTGGACGACACGCTGCCGAAGTAAGTCTAAAGCCTTAGATTGGGAAAGGGCGTGCGGTTCACTCGCGCGCCCTTTTCTATGAGGCAGTCACGACTTCGCTCAAAAGCAAGCGTCCCGTCCTTCCAAAAAAGCAAAAGCCCGCCTATGGAACGACGGGCTTTTCCAGATCCGTGTCGCACGCTTGAAGCGTTGCGTCAGACAGGGCGGTTATCAGAAGACTGCGAGATACTTCAGCAGCGAGATAATGCCGATGATGATCACGATGACCTGAGCGATCTGCTTTGCGCCGCCGCCGACGGGCAGACGAGCAATAAGCCACAGCACGAGTACGATGACCAGAAAGGTGATCAGAATGCTGACTAGCGTCGAGGTAACCATATGTCCCAGCTCCTATTTCCATTTCGTTTAACGGCCCGATCACCGTTGCGTGAGTAAAAGCCGCAATTTATTATTTGGTTCCATTGTGCAAAATGAATTTGCGGGAAATGGAGATTGGGTGCGGGCGTGAGCGAGCTACGGGTGAAGAAGCGGGATGTGGGCGCCGTCGCGCTTCTAGGTCGCAATGGCCATCCGCAGATTGAAACGCCAACCGGCGGAAATCTGTCGGTGGCCACAGCGGCGTCCGATCCGGGCTTTAATCCCCTCGACCTGCTCTATTCCTCTCTTGCCGCCTGTCTGGTCTTGAGTGCGCGCATCGCCGCAAGCCGCATGGGTGTTCTCGACAGGTTCCAGGCGGTCGAGGTAAAGGTGACCGGTGAGAAGTCCGACGGTGAACCCGCGCGCATTCTGCGTTTTGACATGCGGCTTGCGATCACCGGCAATTTCGACGAGGAGACCAAGCAGGCAATAGCGCATGAAGCGGAGAGAATTTGCACCGTCAGCAATACCTTGCGCGGTGAGGCAGAATTTCGTCTGGATATTGCCTGACGTAGACGAAGACTGCGCCGGGCATCAGTCAGCGCTGTGCCTTCTCCCATTTGCGGATTAATCGATCGCGCTTGAGTTTTGACAGGCGTCTTATCCAGAAAATACCGTCAAGCTGATCGATCTCATGCTGAATGCAGATGGCGTGAAAACCTTCAGCCGTCTCTTCGTGCTCAGCGCCGTTCATATCCTGAAACCGAATAGTCACCTGCTGGGGACGTTCCAGTTCTTCGGTAAAACCAGGCATGGAAACGCTTCCCTCGACATGACGCATCGTCTTTGTCACCGTGCTTGTAATCTGGGGATTGACGTAAGTCAGGATCGCTCCGGGTTGTAATTCCAATACGAAGATCCGTTCGAATACACCAATGTGGGCCGCGGTGATCCCCACGCCTGGGGCTGCGCGCATGGTATCGACAAGATCCTGCTGAAGCGCTGCGAGATCAGGCCCGAAGGCCGTTACCGGTTCACACGGCTTGGAGAGGGCAGGGTCAGGGTATCGAACGATATTTCGAATGGTCATGGCGTCTCCGGGAGCGCGGAATTGGAAACCGAATGTTCATTGACTGCGGTCGATGCGGCAAGCGCGATGGTCTGCGCTCGGACCGTCAACTCCACGAATGTCCTTTGTGTCCGGTCATCCCGCCTGACAACATGCAGCATGGTACCCGAAAGCGTGGAGATCTCACGCAGCACAAGCGCATGGGCGATACCAAGGCTGTTTGCGAGGCTGCGGCTGTCACTGCCGACGCCTTGGTCTATTGCCGCGAGAATGGCTGCGCCTGTCGGCTGCAATTCACCGTGGGCAGCCTTCAGCAGCCTGTCCACCACCGCCATGAAGCGCGTGGCGGCCTCGTCTCTCTCCATCAACCCGCCTCGTCCTGTTGGCGCAAACGAACCGAAACCAGCACCGACTTGGAGGTCGGCGTGAAGCTGCCTTCGCCATAGCTGTGCAACGGCACGAGCACGTTGAGCTCCGGGTAGTACCCGCCCACGCTTCCCTGTGGAATATTGTACGGTACGAGACGGAAGTTTCGGGCAATACGCTCGATGCCATCACCATACTCACCCACAATATCCACCCGTTGCTTGGCCTGCGCGCCAATTTTATCCATGTCCTGCGGGTTCATGAAAAGAACCTGGCGCTCGCCATAGACGCCGCGGTAGCGGTCGTCCAGCCCATATATTGTGGTGTTGTACTGGTCATGACTGCGCAACGTCTGCAACACGAAGATATCGTTTTGTGCCAGAGCCTCCTGATGATCCGTCCTTTCGGGTAGCGGACCGGCAAAGAAGACCGCTTTGTGTTGCGGCGTATTCCACTCTCTCTGAGCGGCAGAGTTAGGCAAATGGAAACCACGTGGCACCCTGACACGCATGTTGAAGTCGTCGAATCCAGGAATAACCCGCTCGATCATGTTCCGGATGAGGTCGTAATCATCGGCAAGCTCATTCCACTTGACGAGATCATTTCCGAGCGTGGCCTCCGCAATTCCAGCAACGATCGCGATTTCCGAGCGCAGTGCCGGCGAGGCTGGCTCATTGATGCCACCCGAGCCGTGAACCATGCTCATGGAATCCTCTACGGTTACGATCTGCGGTGAGCCCTTGGAGTTGCGATCTATTTCCGTACGTCCCAGGCACGGCAGGATGAAGGACGTCTCTCCGGGCACGAGATGGGAATGGTTGAGCTTGGTTGCGATATTGACGGTCAGCTTCTGTTTTTTGAAGGCTTCGACGATCCGCGGACTGTCAGGGGTGGCACGCAGGAAGTTGCCGCCGAGCGCGATGAAGACTTCGGCTCGTCCATCAAGCATTGCGCTGATCGCCTCGACCGTGTTGTGTCCCTGGTTGCGTGGCATCGCAACTCCAAGCTCTTTTTCCAGCGCATCGAGGAGTGCAGCAGGGGCCTTTTCATCGATACCAACCGTGCGATCGCCCTGGACATTGGAGTGACCGCGGACCGGGCAGAGACCGGCACCGGGACGACCTACATTGCCCCGCAGCAGCATGAGATTGGTGATCTCGCGAACGATGATCACGGAATGCTTGTGCTGTGTGACGCCCATGGCCCATGTGGCGATCACCGATTCGGCATTCATGTAGATGGCGGCGGCTTCCTCGATCTCCTCACGCGTCAGACCTGACTGGTCAAGAATGGCGTCCCAGCTCGTCGCCTCAACGGCCGCACGATAGGCCTCGAACTCCACGGCATGGTCGGCGATGAAGGCATAGTCGATAATCGCCGGCTCGCCTTGCGCACGCGCAGCCGCGTCGGCCGCGAAAACCACCTTGCTGATCCCGCGAATGGCCGCCATGTCGCCGCCCTGACGGGGCTGGTAATAGTTTGTGGCAATCTTTGTATTGCCTCCAGTGATCATCTCCAGCTTGTCCTGTGGGTCGCTGAAACGCTGTAATCCCTTTTCTCTGATGGGATTGAATACGGCGATGCGTGCGCCGCGAAGGGCTGCGCGTCTGAGATCGCCAAGCATGCGGGGATGGTTGGTACCGGGATTCTGGCCGATGACGAAGATCGCGTCGGTCTTTTCGAAATCTTCCAGAAGAACCGTGCCCTTGCCAACGCCGATCGAGGCTTTCAAACCAACGCCGCTGGCCTCGTGGCACATATTGGAGCAGTCCGGAAAGTTGTTGGTGCCATAGAGACGAACCATCAACTGATAGAGAAAGGCGGCTTCATTGGACGCTCGACCAGACGTATAGAATTCGGCACGATCCGGACTGTCGAGGCGACGCAGGATGGTGCCGATCTCGCAGAAAGCATCGTCCCAGGATACTGGCACGTATCGATCGGAAGCGCGATCGTAACGTAAGGGATTTGTCAAACGACCTTGTTTTTCCAGCTCGTAATCCGACCACTGGCTCAGCGAGGAGATGGTATGCTTGGCGAAAAACTCGGGAGAGACGCGCGCCTCCGTGGCTTCCCAGGAAACGGCCTTGACGCCATTCTCGCAAAATTCGAAGGATGAGCCATGTTCCGGGTCACCCCAGGCGCAGCCAGGGCAATCGAAACCGTCGGGTTGATTGGTCTTGAGGAGCGCCTTCGCGTTGGAGAGAGGTGCTCCGGATTCTAGCAAGCGCTTGCCAACGCTTTTCAGCGCACCCCAGCCGCCGGCCGCGGATGAGGGCTTGCCGATGAAATCCATCTTGCCCATGAAACGTCACTCCTCGAAGGCTTTGTCTCGATCGGTATCAAAGCAGACTTGCCCGATCCTTAGTTTGCACTGCAGCATAACTGTCTAGATAGGCGATTACCTAACATATATCAATTCGATCTCTGGTATGGATGCGCGCTGCGTTTTTCTATTGGCGACATCATATTCGTGCGTTGACGACACGGAGCTGTCGGTAGCTCGCCAGAAGGGCGACAGGATGGTGATGAAACCACTTCTTGCCTAATGGGTTGTTGACTTTGTTGTTCTAAACGACAATCTCCAGCCCGTTCGCAAAGCAGGCTATCGACCGGAAGAAGGGGGCGCAAGTTGACACAAGCCGACACCGATCATCCCAAAACGGAAGAAGCCAAGCGACCGGAAGTGATGGCCGACATCTATTCGGAAGATGGATCGATCCGGTCGGATTTTCTGGCGATGGTGGGCGCCGCGATCACTGATCGTGACGTGCTGTTCCTGCGCGAGAACGTAGCCCGCCTGCACGAATCCGAACTGGGCGATCTGCTGGAATCGATCCAGCCCGAGCAGCGCCACGCGCTGGTGCGCCTGCTCGGCGCAGACTTCGACATGACGGCGCTGACCGAGGTGGACGAAGCGATCCGTCTCGATATCGTCGAGCAGATGCCGAACGAGCAGATCGCCGCCGGTATTGGTGAGCTCGATTCGGACGATGCCGTCTATATTCTTGAGGATCTGGACCGCGAGGATCGTGACGACATCCTCTCGCAACTGCCTTTCACCGAACGCGTACGGCTTCTGCGAGCGCTGGACTATCCCGAAAGCTCCGCCGGTCGCCGCATGCAGACCGAGTTCGTTGCCGTTCCGCCCTTCTGGACGGTCGGCCAGACGATCGACTATCTGCGTGAGGAGGAGGAGCTACCTGAATCCTTCTCACAGATCTTCGTCATCGATCCGACCTTCAAGCTAGTGGGTGTCATGGATCTAGACCGGCTGCTGCGTTCGAAGCGGCAGGTGAAGATCGAAACCATCATGCACGAGACGAACCATCCCATACCGGCGGAGATGGACCAGGAAGAAGCCGCCCAGCTTTTCGAGCAGTATGACCTCTTGTCTGCGGCTGTCGTGGATAGCAATGGCCGTCTCGTCGGCGTGCTCACCATCGATGACGTTGTAGACGTCATTCAGGAGGAAGCGGAAGAAGACTTACTGCGTCTGGGCGGCGTCGGTGATGAAGAATTGTCCGACAGCATCGCCAGTACGTCACGCTCGCGCGTGCCGTGGCTTGGTATCAATTTGATGACGGCATTCCTCGCAGCGTCGGTCATCGAACTCTTCGACGCCACTATTCAGCAGATCGTGGCACTCGCAATCTTGATGCCGATCGTGGCGGGTATGGGCGGCAATGCCGGATCGCAGACTATGACCGTTTCGGTGCGGGCACTCGCCACCAAAAATCTCGATATCCATAACGCCGCACGTATCATTCGCCGTGAAGCTGGCGTCGGTTTGCTGAACGGCGCGCTTTTCGGCTGTGCCATCGGCATCATTGCCGGCCTCTGGTTCCACGATATGAATATCGGTGGAATTATTGCCGCGGCCATGTTGATCAACATGCTTGCTGCGGCCCTGGCAGGCATCCTCATCCCCCTTTGTCTGGACAGGTTCGGCGCCGACCCGGCAGTTTCGTCTGCGGTTTTCGTAACGGCGGTCACGGATATCGTGGGATTCTTTTCGTTCCTCGGACTGGCGACATGGTGGTTCGGCATATCCGGATCATGATGGAAAATTGACTTTTACGTACAGGTCAAACATAATGTCCATCAGCCAGAATGGGACAGCGCTTTGAATAAGTATTACAGCATCACGGAACTAACTCGCGAATTCGGGGTGTCAACCCGTACTCTTCGTTTCTACGAAGACGAGGGATTGATCCACCCCGAGCGCCGTGGACGCACCCGTTTGTTTCGTGCCGCCGATCGCAGGCTCATCCAGGAAATTCTTCGCGGCCGCCGTATTGGTTTTACAATCGCGGAAATACGCGAAATCATCCAGGTCTACAAGGAGCCCCCCGGTGAGTCCGGTCAGCTCGAGCTTCTCATGAAAAAGGTCGACGAAAAGCGTGCCGACCTTCGCCAGAAGCGTCGTGACATCGACGAGACTTTGGTTGAGTTGGACAATGTTGAAGAAGCATGCTTGACGCGCCTCGCGGAAATTGGCGTCGGGACGTAAATCAATCGGCGTCTTATGTACGATTCATCTTCTCGAAGTTCGACCATAACCGCTTCTGCGCTTGGATTTTTCTTTCATAAATCAATAACCACGCTCGAAGAACCCATGGAACCGTTAAGTCCTACCGTTCCTTTATCACGTAGGATTATCCTGAATTCTTCGAGCCCGGGCATGAAGCCCGTCATATCTGTGGCGCCTTTCGTGTTCTTGGCGCGATAATATCCGGCTTACAAAAAATGCTTTTCTGATCGACTTTGGCATTGCTCCCGTCGGGCATGCTTTGGGACATATGATGCTTGACGAAGCTGCCCGTCTATCTGCTCTGAGAAACCTACGCCTTCTCGATACACTTCCAAGCGAGAGTTTCGATCGTATTACACGTCTGTTGGCCGTTTACTTCGGTCTTCCGATTTCCGGCATTTCGCTCACTGATGCGGACCGTCAATATTTTAAGTCCAAGGTCGGCGTTGAGCATAATGAAATTCCGCGATACCGGGCACCCTGTGCCGAGGTTGCGGAAACCAAACTGCCGCTTGTCATTCGCGACTTGCAAAAGCACGACTATTACGCTGACAGCACAGTGGGACGTTCCGGAGTTCGCTTCTATTGCGGTGTGCCATTGATTACACCGGATGGTCATGGTCTCGGCGCGCTTTGTGTCTTGGGGACAGAACCACGTGAAGTGACCGAAGAGGAAATGGCGGTCCTCACCGATCTTGCCGCAGTGGTCATGGATCAGATTGAGCTCCAGCATGCCTTAGGACGCGTCGACCCTTCCAGCGGCCTTCCGAACCGTCATCAATTGATGAACGATCTGTCTGACCTATCTCATCATAGCTCAGGCACTGAGCAGATTATCAGCCTCCTCGATCTTGCTCAAACCACACAATTCGACCGGATGATCCGCGTTGTCGGGATTTCTCATCTCGATAGCCTTATCGCGAAGGTCGCGCGAATCCTGAACGACAATCTGAACGGCCAAACGCTCGCTTACCACATCGGCCCGACGCAATTCGTGTTCCTGTCACCGCCAGGCACGGGCATGTCCGACCACCTGATCCTCCTGGAGAAAACCATGCTTTCACTGGGCAGCGAGGTGGAGTTCCAGATCACGATGACACCTTCCATCGGCTCCATGGTCTTTGAGGCGGGAGAGTGCACTGCGGAGGAAATCTTACGATCTCTGCAAAGCGCCGTGCAGGATGCTCGAGCGCATCCTTCGAAGATTGCTTTTTTCTCCCCGTCCTTCGATGTGCAGCATCAGCGAAATTTCATGATCCAACGCGAGTTCCCCTACGCGCTGACCGATGACAACCAGTTATCACTGGTGTTTCAGCCGCGCGTGGATGCCGAAAGCGGCATTTGCAAAAGCATGGAAGTCCTGTTGCGCTGGAGCCATCCCGATCTTGGCCCGATTTCCCCAGCGGAGTTCATCCCCGTTATCGAGGCTTCAGCATACGCTCGCGAACTAACCATGTGGGTCGTCAAGGCAGCGTTGACGCAACTGGCCGCGTGGAATGCGACGGGACTTAGGCTCAATCTTTCGATCAATCTGTCCGCGATCAATCTGCAGGAAGACGATTTCTGGGATCGGCTCGGCGCTGATCTTGCGCGGTCTGGTGTCGACAGCGACCAGATCGAATTCGAACTGACGGAAACGGCAATGATGATCGAAACCGAGAGGTCTCAGGATCTGCTCAGTACTCTATCGGCAGCCGGAATACGTCTTTCGATTGATGATTTCGGCACCGGCTACAGCAGCCTGTCCTATCTTCAGAAGCTGCCTGTGAACACCGTCAAGATCGACCGTAGCTTTATCAACGACATGAGCAATGGCAACCGCGAGCGTGTCCTTGTCCAGTCTATGATTACCCTATGTCATTCGCTGGGCTACGAGGTGGTTGCGGAAGGCGTGGAAACCCAGGAAGCCGCCGAACTACTGACCGCCATGGGGTGCGACGAACTCCAGGGTTACTGGTTGTCGAAGCCGCTCTGTGCGAAGGGCGTCGTCGAGTGGCTATCCGAACAGAACCTCTACCGCTTTCGCTACAGGGAGCCTGTCTGCGCGTAGCTACGGCTGTGCGGTAACGCAAGGATTGTCGCCGCTCAGACAGGTCATTGAACCTGCGCCGAGCATTGAGTGGCGACGTCTTGGATTTTTGTCTGCTGGTCCAGATCGGCCTTGTTGGCCATCATCGCGTCGAAGACGTTTTCGGCGTGCAGCTTCTCCAAGGTGCAGCCGCAAAAGCTTTGACAGAGTTCGAGAGTGTTCTGGCTTTGCATGCAACTGGATTCGCAGCTCTTCTTGTACGCCTCGACCTGATCTACGGGCGGGGGTGGAAAGGTGATCGAAGCCAGGTAGACGATGCCGATCAAAACCGGCTGATGGATAAGATAGAAGGACAAGCTGTGGCGGCCGAAGAAGGCGAGAAGATTGCGCCTGCCGCTCGGTTTACGGAAGCGATCCAGCCACCCTCTCGGCACGACGATTTGCGCAGCTCCTAGACCGGCGAGGAACGGCGCCAGAAAGGGAAGCACCGGCACGTAGTCGTTGGAGCGGGGAGGCGCGGTCGAAAATCCGACCCAGGACAGCCAGATGGTGTTGAAGGCATCGGACGAGAAATGGAGCGGCGCCAGGAACGCGAGAAGTGCCACCGCAAATGTTACGATTGTGGGCAGGCGCAGGAAGATAAGGCCAACGAGACTGGCAACGGCGATATTGTGCAGGATGCCAAAGAAAATCCAACCGTCTGGAACGGCGATGTAAGTCGCAACTGAGATGAGCACGGCTGCACCGGCCACCATTGCAAAACGCTTACCGAAGGCTTGCCAGTTTATGCCTCGGCGATGCGCCAGAAACAGGCTGAATCCGGCAAGAAACAAAAACGAGCTGGCGATCCCCCGCGCATAGAGCCGCCATAGACCTTCGGTCGGCGTCTCCGGCGGGATGTAGCCGAACATGGCAAGGTCCCAGGTGAAATGATAGCTCGCCATGGCAATCAGCGCGATGCCTCGCCACGTGTCGAGAAAGCCAATCCGGCCGGATTTCGGAGCCGTTGCTGTTGCCTCTTGCATTCTTCTATCCCTTCGCAACGGTGATATGGCTGACGTTGCGCTTCGCCCTTAAAGTAAGGCTATTTCATGGCATCGTTTCATGATCGTCCATGATGGCGAGCCGCGCTTCCGAGTAGAACTGCCGCCTGAGCAGTGCGATGATGATGACCACGGTCATCATGATGAAGACATAGGCGTTGATGAACCATCCGAGGTAGCCGATCGACAGAAAAAAGGTTCGCAGCCCGTCGTTGAAGTTTTTCGCGGCGATGACATTCATGCGTATGACATTCTCTGCAGCGCGCTCCGCCGCTCTGCGATCGGCATTCGCCTCATGCATCATCGGCATGCCGCCGAAAAGGATCGTGCAATAGTTGAACAGCCGATAGGACCAGCCAAACTTGAAAAAGGCGTACCCGAAAAGAAAGGTAAGGCCTATGACCTTGAGTTCAAAGGCCGTCCGACCGCCGTAATAGACGAAGGGCATGTCGCGGAATACCGATTCGACCCTATCCGTGGCGCCCAAAAGAGCAAAGCACCCGCCTATTGCGAAGATTGAGGTCGATGCGAAGAAGGCTGTGCCGTTCTGCAAACCGGCCATGATTTGCGTATCGATCATCTTGAGATCGCGTGTCATGGAGTTGTAGATCCACTGCCTTCTGCGTTCCGCCATCGCCTGATTAAGACTCGTTCGTGGGAACGGCGATCTCGCGGTGGTGACGTAGGCGTAGGACACCCACAGGACTAGGAAAATAACGAGCGCTGCGTAATCCATTGTCGTCATGTGCGCCCGCCTGTCAGCCTCTGTGTCGCTCACTGTCCGCCAGTTAGTGACGCTGGCGGTGTCACGCTGTCATACCAAGAAACCATCGCAAGGCAATCGTGACTTCGGGACGAAAAAGATCATTTTCATCCCGTGCTAACGATCCGGTAAGATTATACCGCTACACCGATTTGCGAGGTTCCGGATTAGGTAGTGAGTACCGGGCCTCTTTTTCCCCATGACGTTTTTAACCGGGCGGACATGAGCTGCTGCACACCTAGCAGCGTCAAAAATTGACAATCGCCGAATCTCATCCTACTTTGATGAAGCGATCCGGCGCTTTCATCACGAAGCCGGTGTCGACTTGACCGCACAGGGCGGTCGGGCATCGATACTTCTTGGTGACTACCGTTGACGTCCAGCATGATCGACCGGGAGAACGCCTCCATGTCTACGAATCGTTCTCTTTTCATGCCTGTCCCGTCTCGGCCTTCGGCATTCGCCGTATTGGCGACCGGATCGCTCGTAACCTTTCTCCGCCCTGCAGGTTCTGAATGAGCGAGATATCTCGTGCTGTGCTTGTGCTGGGTGGTGCGCGTTCCGGCAAGTCGGCATTTGCAGAACGTATGGTACTTTCATCCGAGGGGCCAGCCCATTACATCGCGACAGGGCGTGCTTGGGATGACGAGATGAGGTCTCGCATCGCAACTCATCGTCTCCAGCGCGGAGATCGTTGGATCACGCATGAGGAGCCGTTGAACCTCACTGAAGCGCTGAAAAGTCTTGACCATGCATCCAATACGATCCTGGTCGATTGCCTGACGCTCTGGGTGACGAACCTGATGATGGAGGAGGGGCGGGACGTCGAAGCCGCGTTCAAGCCGCTTATCGACCATGCCGCCGAGGCCCGAGCAAAAATCATCCTCGTATCAAATGAAGTCGGCCTCGGCATCGTGCCTGACAATCGCATGGCGCGGGAGTTTCGCGATCATGCTGGAAGGCTGCATCAGCAGATAGCCGCGATTGCAGCGGAGGTCTACTTCGTTGCCGCCGGTTTGCCCCTCAGAATGAAGGGATGAATCCGTCGACACATCGACGGACGCATATCGGCTGGTTCATGCCACGCGATCCCACGTCGAACATCGTGTTTCAGTTTCCGACTTCAACCTGCGGTCTTGATTTGGATCAAGGTCGCTTGGCCGTCACGGTGGCAAAGCTGCGACCGACGTGAAAGCATGTTAGCCGCTTCCGAGCTGGTTTCTTCGCTTCTCGTCATATCTGCTTTGACGTTGGGGGAAGCCAACAATGAACTCTACTTTAGGAATTGCGATGGTGGCCGTGGGGGCCTTCCTCGCTTTGCTCGGGGCGGCCTTCGCTCACGACAATCTCTTCGCCGCGCATATGTGGGTGCTGTTCTTCGTGCTGCTGGTCGGCACGGTCGTGATGCTGCGCCGCGTCTCCTTCGCAACCGTCGATCCCGCAGTTCAGGCTCGCAAGAAGACTGAATATTTTGACGACGTTATCCGCTATGGCGTCATCGCCACCATGTTCTGGGGCGTGGCCGGTTTTCTGGTGGGTGTCATCGTCGCTCTCCAGCTGGCCTATCCTGACCTCAATATCCAGCCCTGGTTCAATTTCGGTCGCGTTCGTCCGCTGCATACCTCTGCCGTCATCTTTGCCTTTGGCGGAAATGCGCTGATTGCGACCTCCTTCTATGTGGTGCAGCGCACCTGCCGCGCGCGCCTGTTTGGCGGCGATCTCGGATGGTTCGTCTTCTGGGGCTACAACCTCTTCATCGTTATGGCAGCCACCGGTTATCTGCTTGGCATCACGCAGGGCAGGGAATATGCCGAGCCTGAATGGTACGTAGATATCTGGCTCACGATCGTATGGGTCGCCTATCTGATCACCTTTCTCGGCACCATTTTCATCCGCAAGGAACCGCATATCTATGTAGCGAACTGGTTCTACCTTGCCTTCATCGTGACAATTGCGATGCTGCACATCGTCAACAACCTGGCGGTTCCAGTCTCCTTCCTCGGCGTGAAGAGCTACTCGGTGTTCTCCGGCGTCCAGGATGCTCTGACACAATGGTGGTACGGCCACAACGCCGTTGGCTTCTTTCTGACGGCTGGCTTCCTGGGGATGATGTACTACTTTATTCCCAAGCAGGTAAACCGGCCAGTCTATTCCTACCGCCTGTCGATCATCCACTTCTGGGCTCTGATCTTCATGTATATCTGGGCCGGTCCTCACCACCTGCACTACACGGCTTTGCCAGACTGGGCGCAGACGCTCGGCATGGTGTTTTCCATCATGCTCTGGATGCCCTCGTGGGGCGGCATGATCAACGGCTTGATGACGCTTTCGGGCGCCTGGGACAAGCTGCGCACAGACCCGATCCTGCGCATGATGATCATGGCCGTTGCCTTTTACGGCATGGCGACCTTCGAAGGGCCGATGATGTCGATCAAGGCCGTCAATTCGCTCAGCCACTACACCGACTGGACCATCGGTCACGTTCACTCCGGCGCGCTTGGCTGGAATGGCATGATCACCTTCGGCGCTGTCTACTTCCTCGTGCCGAAACTGTGGCACCGCGAACAGCTCTACAGTTTGGCGCTGGTCAACTGGCACTTCTGGCTCGCCACGCTCGGCATCGTCGTCTACGCGGCCTCGATGTGGGTTGCCGGCATCCAGCAGGGCCTGATGTGGCGTGAATATGATGCTGAGGGCTTCCTGGTCTATTCCTTCGCCGAAACCGTTGCCGCCATGTTCCCATACTACTTGCTGCGCGCAACGGGCGGCCTGCTGTTCCTCAGCGGCGCAATCGTCATGGCCTACAACATCACCAGAACCATTCTCGGTCATATGCGTGAAGAGAACACCGGCAAGTCTGCAGCGCCCAAGCTGCAACCTGCCGAGTAAGGAGATCGATCATGTCTATCCTGGACAAACACGGCATTATCGAGCGTAACGCCACCTTGCTTCTGGTCGGATCGTTGGCGGTCGTCTCGATTGGCGGCATCGTCGAAATCGCGCCGCTTTTCTATCTGGAGAACACCATCGAGAAGGTCGAGGGCATGCGGCCTTACTCGCCGCTCGAGCTTGCGGGTCGCAACATCTACATTCGCGAAGGCTGCTATGTCTGCCACAGCCAGATGATCCGGCCCTTCCGCGATGAGGTGGAGCGTTACGGTCATTACAGCCTTGCGGCGGAAAGCATGTACGACCATCCATTCCAGTGGGGCTCCAAAAGAACCGGGCCGGATCTCGCCCGCGTGGGCGACCGCTATTCGAATGAATGGCACGTCCAGCACCTGACGGCGCCGCGCTCCGTGGTGCCTGAATCGGTCATGCCGAGCTACGCCTTCCTGAAGACGACGCCATTGCAGATCACCAATGTTGCGATGGAGCTGAAGGCAAACCGCACGGTCGGCGTGCCTTATAGTGACGAGATGCTACAGTACGCCGAAGCCGACATGAAGGCGCAGGCCGATCCCAATGCCGATACGACGGGTCTGGAGGCGCGTTACCCCAAGGCGAAGATCGGCGATTTCGATGGCGACCCGACGAAGCTGACTGAAATGGACGCTCTTGTCGCTTATCTGCAGATGCTCGGCACGCTGGTCGATTTCTCGACTTATGACGATGCAGCCGGCTATCGATAGGGGGAGATGCGATGGAAACCTATACCGCCATGCGCCACTTCGCTGATAGCTGGGGCCTGCTCGTCATGACGCTCTTCTTCCTCTGCGTCGTCATCTTCACCTTGCGTCCCGGCGGCGGTAAGACCGCCAAGGACGCCGCCAATATTCCTCTCAAGGAGGACTGATAGCATGTCGGATAAACACATAGACAAGGTCAGCGGCGTCGAAACCACCGGCCATGAGTGGGATGGCATCCGTGAGTTGAACAACCCCATGCCCCGCTGGTGGGTGTGGACTTTCTACGCCACCATCGTCTGGGCCATCGGTTACACCATTGCCTTTCCCGCCTGGCCCCTGATCAGCGGAGCAACGCACGGCGTTCTCGGCTGGAGCAGCCGGGCCAGCGTGGCGACCGAAATGGCCGATGCCAAGGCAGCCCAGAACACCTATCTGGAGAAGATCGCATCCTCGTCGCTGGAGGACATTCAGACCAACAGCGAACTGATGCAATTTGCTGTCGCGGGAGGTGCTGCAGCCTTCAAGGTCAATTGCGTCCAGTGCCATGGCTCCGGTGCGGAAGGCGGCAACGGCTATCCCAATCTCAACGATGACGACTGGCTTTGGGGTGGCAAGGCCGAAGACATCTATACAACGATCACCCATGGGATCCGTTTTACCGAGGACTCAGAAACACGTATCTCGGAGATGCCAGCCTTCGATGACGTTTTGAAGAGCGAGGAAATCCGGGCGGTTGCGGCTTATGTCGTTAGCCTCACCGGGACGCCGCATGATCCAGCGCTCATCGAGCCCGGCAAGCAGATCTTTGCCGACAATTGCGCTTCTTGCCATGGTGCGGATGCCAAGGGCAACCGCGATATGGGTGCTCCCAATCTTGCCGATGCGATCTGGCTGAAGGCACGTGGCGAGGAGGGCATCGTCGCTCAAATTCGCACACCTAAGCACGGTGTCATGCCGGCCTGGGGCGAGCGCCTAGGTGATACGACTGTCAAGCAACTCGCGCTCTTCGTCCATTCGCTTGGTGGTGGTGAATAGATGAAGTCAAGATGGAGGGGGCGCGCGATGCGGCCCCTCTCTCTCTATTGATCGGACCAGACCGCAAGTTCGTAGCCGTCTTTGTCTTCGAAGTGGAACCTCCGTCCACCGGGAAAGTTGAATATCGGCACCGTAATTCTTCCGCCGGCATCCTCAACGCGTGTTCGCGCAGCCTCGATATCATCGGCAAAAAGAATAATGAGCGCACCGCCTTTAGCATTCACAGGCGCCGTGGTGGTGAAGCCGCCTGTGAGACGGCCATCCGAAAACTCGCAATAGGCAGCACCATAATCTTTGAAGGTCCATCCAAATACTTTACCGTAAAAGGCCTTCGAGACCTCGATATCGCCGACGTTGAACTCGATGTAGTCGATCCTGTTGTTGCAGCTGCTCATACGGTTCCTTCGCTCTTTTCAAGAATGTATTTCAACATTTTCAGATCGGCCATGACGGCGGCTGCATCACGCTCATGATCCGCATCGGTCGTGCCAGGCAATCTCAGGACGGTAAACGTTACTTCCGCCCCGTCACCATTTGGTGTCACCCGTAGCGCGTTATAGACATCAATGCCATCTGGAAGCGTGACCACGTGGTCGACGACGCCGAGGTCGTTTGGTTTAGCGAAGTGAACTCGGACGTCGCCCAAAGGACCAGAGGCGATCCAGTCCTCACCGTCCTGCCTCAGCCCGCTTGCCAAACCTGCGGCCCACAGCGGCATTTTCTGTATGTACGAGATAAAGGCATAAACATCCCGCCATGGCCGGTCGATCGTCGTGTAGACGATCCGTGAAATCATCGTCGCCATCCTACCTCTCCAATCGACAGTGCCTGCGCCACTTTGTCCCTGCTTGACCTAAGTCAAGGATGATGAACCCTCGAAATGCCAAAACGCAAGGACAGAAACGGACCTTGCGATCATGAACCTTTATACCGCCGGCAACACCGGGAATGGCTCTGAGCCAGTCGAGAGGCTGAATGCCGAGCCGGTCAATTCTGCCAAGAACAGAAAGCCGCTCTACGAAGCGCGCAAGAAGATTTTTCCCAAGCGGGCAGAGGGAAAGTTCCGCCGGTTCAAGTGGATCGTCATGCTGATCACGCTCGGCATCTATTATCTGACTCCATGGATCCGTTGGGATCGAGGACCTTATGCACCGGATCAAGCCGTGCTCATCGATATCGGCAGCAGACGGTTCTACTTCCTCTTTATCGAAATTTGGCCACAGGAATTCTACTACGTCGCGGGGCTGCTGGTCATGGCAGGTTTCGGGCTGTTCCTGCTTACCTCGGCTGTCGGTCGCGCCTGGTGCGGCTATACGTGTCCGCAGACGGTCTGGGTCGATCTCTTTCTGGTTGTCGAGCGCGCGATAGAAGGCGACCGAAACGCGCGAATGAAGCTCGATGCCGCGCCTTGGAGCGCCCAGAAGCTCGGCAAACGTGTTTCCAAACATCTGATCTGGCTGGTTATCGGTGTGCTGACAGGTGGGGCGTGGATATTCTATTTCGCAGATGCCCCAACGCTCCTCAAGCAGTTCGTGACGGGTCAAGCGCCGATGGTCGCCTACTACACCGCGGCGATCTTGACGGCCACGACCTATGTCTTCGGCGGATTGATGCGCGAACAGGTCTGCACGTACATGTGCCCCTGGCCCCGTATCCAAGGCGCGATGCTGGACGAGTATTCGCTCGTGGTGACCTATAATGACTGGCGCGGCGAACCGCGTTCGCGCCACGCCAAGAAAGTGCTTGCTGCCGGTGAGCCTGTGGGGGACTGCGTGGACTGCAATGCGTGCGTTGCCGTCTGTCCCATGGGAATCGATATTCGCGATGGTCAGCAGTTGGAATGCATTACCTGTGCGCTCTGCATCGACTCATGCGACGGTGTCATGGACAAGGTGGGCAAGCCGCGTGGCCTGATCGCTTACGCCACGCTACAGGAATATGATGCAAACATGGCGCTTGCGACCGGCGGAGGTGCGCATGCCATTCGCCCCGGTGCCGTCCGCAACCATGACGGCAGCTTTGTCAATTCTATCCGCCATTTCGACTGGCGCATCATTTTCCGCCCGCGCACGATCTTCTACATGACTGTCTGGTGTCTCGTCGGTGTCGTGATGCTAGTCACACTTGCAACACGCGAACGCCTTGCGGTCAACGTTATCCATGACCGCAATCCGCAATATGTGCTGGAATCGGATGGTTCCATCCGAAACGGCTATACCGTGCGGCTTCTCAACATGATCGCCCAGCCACGCACCATCACGCTGTCGCTGGAGGGGTTGCCCGGTGCGGTGATGAAGGTCAACGGCCTTTCAGACGACGCTGCGCGCAGCTTCGATATCAAGGTCAAGCCGGATGAGGTGACGAGTCTGAAGCTCTTCGTCACCATGCCCGCCGGTGATGAAAAGTCCGCTATCGCCTTCAACTTCATCGCAACAGATGCCGAAAATGCAGAGAGCGCCAATTACAGAGCTGTCTTCAACGCGCAAGGAGCCAGAAAATGAATACAGACAGACAGGAAAAGCCGGGCTTCGTCTTCACCGGCTGGCACATGCTCACCGTCATGGTGCTATTCTTTGGCACGGTGATTGCCGTCAATGTCACCATGGCGTGGAATGCGGTTTCCAGCTGGAGCGGCCTTGTGGCGCAGAACACCTATGTCGCCAGCCAGCAGTTCAACCGCAAGGCGGAAGCTGCCAAGGCGCGTAAGGCAAGCGGAATCGTGGGTCGTCTTGAACTGCAGGGGGAAGAGATCGCTTACGAGGTGACCCATCCTATAAAAGGACCGGTCGATACGGACTCGGTGACGCTGAATTTCCGTCGCCCAGTTGGAGAGAAGCAGGACTTTTCGCTCGTGCTGGAGAAGCAGTCCTCGAACCGGTTTTCAGCCCACCACCAGCTCGCAGCGGGTGATTGGATCGTCGAGGCTGTTGCCGTCAAGGATGGTAATATCATCGTTCATGAAGGCAGCCGGATCGATATCCCCGGAGGTGTGAGATGAGCTGCTGCGCTCCTGGAGCAGAAGGCACTCTCGACCAGGCCGGATTGCGAAACACATTACCGTCGTCCGAGGAGATGATGCTGGCAAGTCGCAGTCTGGGGCATGGACTGCGGCAGATCGATCTGTCCGTGCCAGGCGTCCATTGCGGCACCTGCATCACCATGATCGAGACCACCTTGAAAAAAATGCCTGAGGTGGAGCGAGCACGCGTCAATCTGTCTTCGAAACGGGTTTGTATCGTTTGGCGGGAAGAGACGGGCACCGTTCGGACAGATCCCGGTGATCTTGCAAAAGCCATCGCCTCGACGGGATATGAAGCGCATCTGGTTGGGAGCGCTGAAGACGCATCGGACGCCTTGAGAAACCAGTTGATTCGTGCCGTGGGTCTTACCGGATTTGCCGCAGCCAATATCATGCTGCTGTCGGTATCGGTCTGGTCGGGTGCGGATGCCGCAACTCGGGATATGTTTCACTGGATATCCGCGCTGATTGCAGCGCCCGCTCTGATCTATGGTGGCCGGTTCTTCTACCACTCCGCTTATAATGCGTTGCGGCATAGACGCACCAACATGGATGTGCCGATTGCCCTGGCGATTACGCTCTCGTATGCTGTGTCCCTGTGGGAAACCATGCAGAGCGGTAGTCACGCCTGGTTCGATGCTACTGTCTCTCTTCTGTTCTTTCTACTGATTGGCCGTACGCTCGATCATGTTATGCGCGATCGCGCTCGGTCGGCCGTTGCCGGTCTGGCAAGGCTTTCGCCACGCGGCGCGATGGTGATCCTGGCTGACGACACGCTTGAATATCGCCCGGTTGCCGAACTGGTGCCAGGTGACGTCGTATTGGTGACCGCAGGTGAGAGAGTGCCGGTGGACGGAGTGATCGTAACCGGTAGCAGCGATATCGACATGTCCATAGTCAACGGCGAAAGCGCAGCCAGGATCGTCCACCCCGGCGATAATATCCAGGCGGGTACGTTGAACCTCACCGGGCCCCTGACGCTAAAGGCAACGGCACTTGCACGTGACTCCTTCCTTGCGGAAATCATCGGCCTGATGGAAGCTGCCGAAGGGGGCAGGGCGCGCTACCGCCGTCTGGCAGACCGCGCTGCGCAATATTATTCGCCAGTCGTCCACCTTCTCGCCCTGGTGTCTTTCGTCGCGTGGGGCGTATTGGGCGGAGATTGGAAACAGGCGATGTTGATCGCCATCGCCGTTCTCATCATCACCTGCCCATGCGCACTCGGCCTGGCTGTTCCCGTTGTGCAGGTGGTGGCAGCAGGTGAACTGTTCAAGAATGGCATCATGGTCAAGGACGGTTCGGCCATGGAGCGGCTGGCCGAGGCGGACACCGTGCTTTTCGACAAGACAGGCACTCTGACACTCGGTCGGCCCCGTCTGATCAATGGCATGGAGATTTCGCAAGAGGCTTTGCGGATTGCAGCCGGGCTCGCGGCCAATTCCCGTCATCCCCTGTCTCGAGCGCTTTACGCATCTGTAAGCGGTGCTCTGCCGGTTTTCCTCGATACTCGGGAAGTGCCGGGGTGCGGGGTCGAGGCGAAAATGGAGCGAGGTTTTTACCGGCTCGGCAGCAGACGCTTTTGCTGTCCAGCAAGTTCAAACCAGGCGACTGCCGATGCATCGTCGGAAGTCGTATTGTCGCTGAACGGTGACGAACTTGCCTGCTTCCGCTTCGAGGATCGAATAAGGCCCGGCACCGCTCAGACCGTTACGGCCTTGTCACGCCTGGGGGTGGACCCGGAGATCGTTTCTGGAGACAGGCCAGCCGCCGTGAATGTTCTGGCAAAAAAGCTTGGGATCGAGCGCTGGCATGGCGGCCTTACCCCTGTCGACAAGGCGCGTCGTTGTGAAGAACTGGCCGCCGCAGATCGAAAGGTTCTGATGGTGGGAGACGGGATTAACGACGCCCCGGCGCTTGCCGCGGCGCATGTTTCAATCGCTCCGGCATCGGCGGCGGACATCGGGCGCCAGGCAGCCGACTTCGTCTTCCTGCGCGAGGATCTGCGTTCGATAGTCTTTGCTGTGGACGTATCGCGCCGGGCAGGGCGGCTGATACGGCAGAACTTCGCGCTCGCGATCGGCTACAACATCATTGCCGTCCCAATCGCGCTCGCAGGTCTTGCGACACCGATGATCGCGGCGATTGCCATGTCGACATCGTCGATCATTGTCGTGACGAACGCGTTACGCCTCAGCGGATTTGAACGAAGAACGGCCCGCAAAATCCCTGCGAATGATACCGATCTGTCCATGACAAAAGGGGCCCAGACCGCATGAACATGCTCGCTTATCTCATTCCAGTGGCGTTGTTTCTGGGCGGCCTTGGTCTGTTCGCCTTCCTTTGGTCACTAAAAAGCGGCCAGTATGAGGATATGGACGGCTCTGCCTGGCGGGCGCTGGAAGATGGCGATGATAAACCTCTGGCCTGACGTTTGCACTTTACCCAATGCGAATAAAGCACTTCGACGGCGCAACCAGCGTCATCAAAATTTAACCGTTTAAATCCGCTGTCGCCTTGCCGTTTGCAGGTTAGAGTGCCAAAACAGGCGCCATCAAATGCAAAATGGAGACAGATCCGTGGAACAGGCAGAAATCGGTTTGATCGGTCTTGGCGTTATGGGTTCGAACCTGGCGCTCAACATCGCGGAAAAAGGCAACAAGATTGCCGTTTTCAACCGGACCCCGGAAGCAACGAAGAAGTTCTATGCGGAAGCAGGCGATTTGCAGGGGCAGATCATCCCTTGTGAAACTATCGAGGACTTCGTTGCCGCCATTCGCCCGCCACGCCCGATCATCATCATGATCAAGGCTGGTGAACCTGTCGATCAGCAGATGGAAATTCTTAAACCCTATCTCGAGAACGGCGACATCATGATCGATGCGGGCAACGCCAATTTCCGCGATACGATCCGCCGTTTCGACAATCTCAAGGATAGTGGCCTGACCTTCATCGGTATGGGTGTTTCCGGTGGAGAAGAAGGAGCACGTCATGGTCCGTCGATCATGGTTGGCGGCACCGAGGAAAGCTGGAAGCGCGTCGAAAAGGTGTTGACGTCCATTTCTGCCAAATACAACGATGATCCGTGCGTGGCGTGGCTCGGCAATGACGGCGCCGGTCACTTCGTCAAGACGATCCACAACGGCATCGAATATGCCGATATGCAGATGATTGCTGAAATATATGGCATCTTGCGGGACGGCCTGAAGCTCAGTGCCGGTGAAATTGCTGACGTCTTTGGCAAGTGGAACAAGGGCCGCTTGAACTCCTACCTGATTGAAATCACGGAGAAGGTGCTGCGCGCCGCCGATCCTATTAGCGGCAAGCCGATGGTTGATCTGATCCTCGACAAGGCAGGACAGAAGGGCACCGGTAAGTGGTCTGTCATCGAAGCACAGAATATGGGCGTCGCCGCGACAGCAATCGAAGCCGCGGTTGCCGCGCGTATCCTGTCTTCCCAGAAGGCTGAGCGCGAATCTGCAGAGAAAATCTTCGGCCTTCCGAAGGCTCTTGCCGCACCGGCGGACAAGCAAGCCTTCATCGACGATCTCGAAAATGCGCTTCTCGCCGCCAAGATCGGCGCTTATGCACAGGGCTTTGCCGTGATGGCCGCAGCCTCCAAGGAGTTCGGCTGGAACCTGCCCATGCCGACCATCGCTCGCATCTGGCGCGCTGGCTGCATCATCCGCTCGCAGTTCCTGGATGAGATCACATCCGCCTTCACCAAGGATCCGCATGTCGCAAACCTGATCGTCACGCCAGCTTTCTCCAAGATGGTTCAAGACACGGATGCGCCACTTCGCCACGTCGTCTCGCATGCGATCCTGTCTGGACTACCGGTTCCGGCTCTCGCATCGGCGCTTGGCTACTTCGATGCCTATCGCCGTGGCCGTGGCACGGCAAACCTCATCCAGGCGCAGCGCGACTTTTTTGGCGCGCATGGCTTCGAGCGTACGGACGGTGTGGATAAGCCTCACGGTCCATGGGGCAGCGGTCTCGATATCTTTGCAAAATAAAACGACAAGGCCCGCTGAAGCGGGCCTTTTTTTCCGGTCTTGCATATGTCGTAGATCTGTTTATGTGGCGCGCGAGCGTCTCTGTTTAAAACAGAAACGCTCCAGAGATTTCAGTGGGCTGCCTTGCCCTGGCTGGCTGTCAGCATTCTCGACGCACTGATCACGAGTTTGCGCTCCGCACGTTCCTGTTGCGGTGTGCGATTGTAGATTTCGCGATAACATTTGGAGAAGTGCGAGGCAGAGACGAAACCGCAGGCAACCGCGACTTCGACCACCGGCATGGCTGACTGCACCAGAAGATGACGTGCTCGATCAAGCCTGATCTCGAGGTAGTAGCGTGCAGGAGAGCGGCCCATCTCCTGACGGAAAAGCCGTTCTACCTGCCTGCGCGAAAGATCGGCGTCCTCAGCAATGTCGAGAAGGGAAAGCGGCTCGGAGAGGTTGCTTTCCATAAGTTCGATGATTGATAGAACTTTGTCGTTTTGGACGCCGAGACGGGCGCGAAGCGGCAGACGCTGGCGATCGTGAGGATTGCGCACGCGATCGGTCAGCTGTTGCTCGCAGACCCGGTTGACGAGATTGTCGCCGAAATCCTGCCCGATCAGGTTGAGCATCATATCCAGGGAAGCCGTACCACCGGCACAGGTATAGATGTTGCCGTCGATCTCATAGAGATCTGCATAGACCTCCACCTGCGGGAAGGCTTCCGAGAAGCCAGGAAGATTCTCCCAGTGGATCGCACAGCGCTTGCCATTCAGCAGTCCCGCCTGGGCAAGCACATGTGCGCCCGTACAGAGGCTGCCAACGGCAATTCCGCGATTGTTGACCTCACGCAACCAGGCGTTTACCGACTTGTTGACATATTGGTCGATATCAATCCCGGAACAGACCAGAACCATGCTCGGGCGGTTCTCGCCGCTGATGCACTTGCGCTCATCGGCAAGAGAGGTGTTTGCTTCAAGAGCGATCCCGCTGGACGAAATGACTTTCTGCCCATCGAGAGAGGCCAAGCGCCACTCATAGGCATCGTAACCCAGCATACGATTGGCGATACGCAACGTTTCCACTGCCGCCGTAAAAGGCAACATCGTGAACTGGGGAACCATGAAAAATACAATTGAACGCTTCTTGGGAGTTTTGCTCATTATGACCATGCTCCATTTTGCGGAATAACAATTTCTTGCTTGGAAAAGCGTCTAGTTATGTTCCTGGTGCGACATCTTGATGGATGGGTACGACATCTACAGGTCCATGTCAAAAAAACATGTCGCGAGGTGAGGTTGACAAAAGCCAATATCTGGTTTGCGACATGCGAGCCCACGATGTTTTGCATTTTATTAATATTGTTTTCAAATTTGTCCCGCATGCTTTCACCCTGGTCGCCCAATTGCGCGTTCTGTCGACAAAGATGGGACGGCGGAGGTGGAATTGCCGCCGTTCTTGGGTGCCACAGCAGGTAACGGCCTAGCCAAAAGCTGACCGTTTAAGCTTAAAGCGGAGTATTGCGTATGCAGGAAGCTGGCCTGACAGTATTGGTCGTTGAGGACGAACCCATTATTCGATTTGCGCTCGTAGATGCCTTGGAAGAAAAGGGCTACTGCGTGCTGGAGGCTTCCAACGTTTTGGAAGCCGTCGGCATCATCGGCAAGGTGGAGCATATCGCGGCTGTGGTCACAGATATCGATATGCCCGGTGGACTGACCGGACTTGATCTTGTTGAAATTCTCGACAAATCACAGCACCAGATCGCAGTGGTGGTCACCTCAGGAGGGCATGGCCCTGACGGGCTGACACTTCCAGCAGACGCGCGCTTTTTCAGTAAGCCCTATCATTTCGACGACATCCTCTTCGCCCTACGCTCGTCCATTGCCGCCAAGGTAAAACTTATGAAAAAGCGGCGCGGGTTTCGTCTCGTTCGTGCCTGAGCAAAACTGCGCAAAGCTGTTGCACGACGCTGCTTCTTTTTGCTGTGCGTCGGGTCCTCGCAAGCATGAGCCAAGAGTAGGGAACTACCGGCCAGTCGGGCTCGCGAACCTAATGATAGGCAAAAAAAGAAGCCGGAGCGGTGCTCCGACTTCTGCGATGGCTTACAAGATCAGGTCGATCAGGCCGCGCGCAGCAGTATCAAGCTGCGACCCTCCATCGTATAGGTCTGCGAATTGGCGATCTGATTGCCATGGACCGCTGGATCGGCCGTCGTCAACTCCGTGGTCCACCCATGCTCTACTTCCGGAAGCTTGAACTCGACATCGCCATCATGCGGGTTGAACAGGATAAGCACATCGTTCCACTCCTCGCTATCGGACGACTTTTCGCGGCTGAGCCGCAGACCAAGTGTCGTGCTGCCAGGATCTTCCCAATGTTCCGGCTTCTGCTCACCGCCGCCAGGGTTCAGCCATGTCACGCGAGTGCCGTCATGCCAGCTGTCACGGCGAAGGACTGAATGCGACTGGCGCAATTCTATGAGGCGGCGAGTAAAGTGACGGAGGGTGTCGGCGCTTTCCGGCAGCCCTTCCCAATGCACCCAGCTCAGATCGCTGTCCTGGCAATAGCCGTTGTTGTTCCCCATTTGGCTGCGCCCGAATTCATCGCCGGCAAGGATCATCGGTGTGCCATGGGACAGGAGAAGCGTTGCCAGAAAATTGCGTTTCTGGCGATCACGCACAGCGTTGATACCTTCGTCGTCCGTCGGACCTTCGACGCCGTAGTTGAAACTGCGGTTGTCGCTGTGACCGTCCTTGTTGTCTTCGCCGTTCGCCTCATTGTGCTTCTCATTGTAAGAAACGAGGTCGTTCAAAGTGAAGCCGTCATGAGCGGTAATGAAGTTGACGCTGGCCCAGGTCTTGCGTCCGCGCAGGTCATAGACATCGCCTGAACCGAGTACGCGCGCAGCGAAGTCACCCGCCGTGCCATCCTCATCCTTCCAATATTCGCGCACAGTGTCTCGGTACTTGTCGTTCCATTCTGCCCAGCCGGGAGGGAAGCCGCCGACCTGGTAACCGCCAGGCCCGATATCCCAAGGCTCGCCAACGAGCTTCAGGCGCGACAGAACTGGGTCTTGGCCCACCGCATCGAAGAAACCGCTCCTTTGATCGAAGCCTTCTGGTTCACGACCGAGAATGGTGCCGAGGTCGAAGCGAAATCCGTCGACATGCATGTCTTCGGCCCAGTAACGGAGAGAGTCGGTCACAAGCTGAAGAACGCGCGGATGAGATGTATTGACCGTGTTTCCGGTGCCAGTGTCGTTGATGTAGTAGCGCGGCTGGTCGGGCAGGGTACGGTAATAGGAGAAGTTGTCTATGCCTTTGAAGGACAGGGTCGGGCCGAGTTCGTTTCCTTCCGCGGTGTGGTTATAGACGACATCGAGAATGACCTCGATATTGGCGTCATGAAAGGCACGCACCATATCGCGAAAGCCAGCCATCGCACGTGGGCCGTAATAGCGGGAAGCCGGCGCAAAGAAGGCGAGCGAGTTGTAACCCCAGAAGTTCTTCAGACCCTTATCCAGAAGATGGGAATCATCAGGGAAATAATGAATCGGCAGTAGTTCGATCGACGTGATGCCCAGGCTTTTGATGTAGTCGACGACGTCCTTGTGACCGAGGCCCTCATAGGTCCCCTTCAACTCTTCAGGCAGAGCGGGATGCAGCTTGGTGAAACCCTTCACATGGGTTTCGTAAAAGATGGTCTTCGACCACGGAATACTGGGCCGGTTATCGCCGCTCCAGTCATAGTCTTTGGGGTCGATCACGCGGCACTTTGGCATCTTGGATGCGCTGTCGGCCTCGTTGAAGGACATATCTTTGTCTTCGCTGTTAAGGTCGTAGCCGAATTGCTCCTGACCCCATTCAATCTCGCCGACAACTTCCCGCGCGTAAGGATCGACCAGCAACTTGTTCGGATTGAAACGATGACCGTTTTCCGGATCGTAAGGCCCATATACCCTGTAGCCATACAAGGCGCCGGGCTTCAAGCCTGGGATATAGCCGTGCCAGATTTCGTTGGTGAATTCAGGCAGCGTAATGCGCTCGATTTCAGTGTTTCCAGTGTCATCGAAAAGGCAGAGTTCGACCCTTTCGGCGCAGGCACTGAAAAGTGCGAAGTTTACGCCTTCGCCATCGAAATTGGCGCCCAGGCGAGTAAAGTCGCCGGGCCGAATGCTGGAGCCAAACTGGGGCATGGATTTCCTCATGATGAAGTGACATGGGGAAACTGACGTCTTGCGCCTTTGTTCCGCGCTGCAAAAAAATGGCCCGCGGGAACATCCGGCGAGCCACTCATTGCTTTGTATGTGTGCTGTTTAAGCGGTTACTGCTCAACGGCGGATGGTGTCGTTCACGGGCCATCCAATGTCCTTCAATGTATCCATGGGCAAGCTTTCGAGGACGCGACGGTTTTGCCTTTGCCGCCATGATGCGTGAAGACGAAACGCAAGTTCTGTAAGGCGTAAGAGCCATTGAGGAGAGCGCAGGCGAAGCGAACTGCCGCTTTCCTCGTGCTGGATTATCATCGTCATTTCAATACTCCTTTGTTTCAGTGTCGGTGACAGAACAGCTATGCGCACCGACGAGTCATCAATCAATTGAATGGCAGTGATGCTACTCATGATATTTTGTGTTGCGATATTCAGATGGGCAGGTGGGTTCGGCTCTGCTTGATGAACAGAATGGCGTTGGCTTGACATTCAATCAAACGAAATGATATCGATATTTCATTCAGAAAAATTGACGGACACGGTCATGACTGTTTCATTTCGCCAGCCGCTTCCCTTGCTTGACAATGACATTCTGCGAACATTCGTGGCGATTGCAGAGACGGGCAATTTCTCGACCGCGGCGGAAGCCGTGTTCCGCACGCCATCCGCCGTGTCAATGCAGATCAAGAAACTTGAGGAGCAGTTGAAGACCACGCTTTTTTTGCGTGACGCTCGATCTGTCACGCTGACGGCCCATGGCGAAACCCTGCTGACCTATGCAAGACGAATGATTGCGCTGTCGAACGAGGCCGTATCTCGGTTCGTCATGCCCGAGTTATCTGGTGTGGTGAGGCTGGGCGCGCCTGACGATCTTGGCCAGCGTGGCCTCTTGCCTGGCATTTTGAAGCGCTTTGCCGAAGCCTTTCCAGGAATCATGGTCGATGTCACGATCGATTCCAGTTCTCAGCTATATAAGCGCGTGGATGAGCAACGGCTCGATCTGGCGCTGGTAAATTGCGCTTCACATCCGCTGAGAGACACGGGTGAGGTTTTAATGCGCGAAAGATTGGTTTGGGCGGGAGCAAAATGTGGAACCGCACATCTCCGAGAGCCTTTGCCGATTTCTATATGGGAGGATGGTTGCATCTGGCGATCCGAGGCGATCAACGCATTGGAAAAGCGTAGCCGACCCTATCGCGTCGCATATTTGAGTGGCCACACCCTTGCCCAGAGAGCGGCAATCGAAGCCGATCTCGCGATTGCTCCATTGCCACGGTCCTACATCCAGAACGATATGATCGTCCTGGGCGAGAAGGAAGGGTTGCCACCGCTTGGCAGCTTTGACATTCGCCTGATCATGACCGACAAGGTGTCGCGTCCGATCCAGGCGGTCGCCGACAGCATTCGCAATGCCTTTCGCGATGTTGCGCAGGCAGCGCCCGCCGCTTAAGTCCGTGAAGGTTTCGCGCTCACGTTTTTTTGAAAATGGCTGGAACTGCTTTTGCATCGCGGCGTTGATCATCCGTCTAGCATGACGCCTGCACCGTGCAGGCCTTAGGGGAGTATATCAATATGACGACACGTGCTTTTGCAACCGTTGCTGCTATTCTTGTTACGGTCGCGACCTTGAGTTCTTGTGGCAACACCATCCGCGGTATGGGCCGCGATACGGCAAACGCCGTGGATGCGACGCAGGATGCTGGACGCCGAGTGGATCACGCAGCGCGCCGTTGATATCGCAATCAAGGCGAGCTTACAAAGCCGACGATCGCTCGTCGGCTTTTTCATTTATGGTTCAGGCAGCTTTCTTGGCGAGCTTCGAACCTGCGCCTTTTGTGCCGGCAGCCTTCACCGATTTCGCCGATATGGCCTTAGGTGGGACGAGGCTGAGGATCTCGACGGCAAGAGCTTGGGCATTCTCGCACGCCTTATCCAGATTGCTGACCCGTTCAGGGTCCATCATATGCGGAGCACCGCCAGTGACGAACATGTCGCGATAGGCAGCGCGTTCGACGAGCGGCATATTCAACACTCGCACCATCCTCTCGGCCAGCAATGTTTTAACCGCCTGCATTGATCGTGTGGTGATGATTGGACTGATACGCGTGAGAATCACTGAATGCGGAATGCGGATGTCGCACTGGTCGGCGAGGTCCTTCAGGAGACCAAGCACCTGGGCTCCACCCACTGCATCCATCGCACAGCCCTGAACCGGAATGAAAACGTGGTTGGCAAAACCGATCGCCTTCGCCAAAACGGGCGATTGTCCGCCAGGCAGATCGATCAGAATATAGCCACCGCGTTTCTTGCTGTCCTTGATGTGGCTTTCGATTGTGTCGTCAGTCACGTCGGAAATCACGGACAGATTCTTCTGAGGCTTGGTGAGACCGTGCCACCTCGATGCCCATCTCTGTGGGTCGGCATCCAGAAGTGTGACGCGGTGTCCCTGCCGCGCTAGCTCGCTGGCGATGATCACGGCAGCCGTTGTTTTTCCTGCGCCGCCTTTGGTATTTGCAAACGTAATGATTGGCATTGTCTGAACCCCTGATGATATGTTCGAGCCTTATCATCGCCCTTAATAAATACCCGCACCGTCATGAGGCGGGACGCATTTGTTGTCTGATTGTAATGATGCGGCCTCAATTCAGACGGAAAGACTGTCTGGAAAGATTCTGTCTGTTCGTTTTTTCCTGCAGCGCTTTTAGCGCCCCAGCAATAGAAACGACGATTCTGTACTTGCGCCAAGGGGAAACATGCGCCGCTTTGTAATATATTTTTTGTCGTTATTTTTTGCTTCTGAGGTAAACGGTACCGAATTACCGAGCTACTGCCAGCGAATCGACCATGCCGGGGCTGCCTATACAGTCTGCAGTTTCGATCCGCGGAAGTCCGATATAAGGATCTACAGTCGTGACGAGGTAAGCGCTGCATCCTATGGCAGCTTCGCCGCGCTTTCTTCAGCCCTATGGCGTCAGCACCGCTTCATGGTCTTTGGGATGAATGGCGGAATGTATCACAACGATATGTCTCCGGTCGGTCTGTTCATCGAGAACGGGACTGAGAAAACGCGGATCAGCACCAGTGGCGGATGGGGAAACTTTCACATGCAGCCCAATGGAGTATTCTTCATCACCGATGGCGAGGCAGGCGTTGCCGAAACCAGCGCTTATCTCAACACCGATCTCCGGCCCCAATTTGCAACGCAGTCAGGTCCGATGCTGGTGATAGACGGTAAGCTCCATCCGCGTTTTCTTCCCGACAGCGACAGCTTTAAGCGACGCAATGGGGTAGGAGTCTCACCTGATGGTATCGTGCATTTCGTCATATCGGAAAAGCCGGTGCGCTTTTACGACTTTGCCACTTTGTTTCGAGACAGGCTGAACACGCCAAATGCACTTTATCTCGACGGCACTATTTCGAGCGTCACCATTCCAGCCATTGGAAGAAGAGACGATCTTTTTCCAATGGGACCGATCATCGCTGTCGTGGATCGCGTGCCGGATTTATAGCGGTGCTTTGGGGTAAGCCTTTTCCAGCCCGCCAGACTTTGCTACGCCAGCCCTGAAAGACGCATAAGCGGGATGCTGGCTGCTCTTGGCAATTTCATGCAAACGAATCTGAAGCCGGGCAGGGGCGTTTCCTCCAAACCACTTGCCGCATTTTTCCAGCTTGAGAGCGTTGAGGAAACGCGACTGGGTTTCCCGGTCGAGAAAAATCAACAGCCCTTCAAGAAGGGCTTCGTCCTGAGTCGGATTTTCCAGAAGCAGTGTCAGCCACGCCTGGTCTTCTGCTCCAAGCGTTGCGATCTTCGAGGCGACTGTTTCTCGATCCGGAAAGGTTGACGACGCGCTCTGCATGATTCCCCGCTCTGATTTAAGTATCAATTTCGGTAAGCTACAGACCGGCGTATTTCAAGCTGTCCATACCGTTCGCGGAAGTATGCTTGAGGGAAGAAGCCACATAATGTCTTACGCTATTTACACTTTGGACCGAATTGAGACATCGTCCTCAAACGCTGCTGGAAGAGCGTATTGGTAAGCGATTGTTTTTTCTTAGACCTATGCACTCAACGTATGGCAGCTTACCGGATTCGCCTTGGTTTAGCCTTTTTTTGCAATTGCCTTCGTCACACATTTTTAATAAATGGTAGCGCAACGGGACGCGCTGCAAAAGCCACCGTAGAGTGAACACGCTGGAGTAATCATGGAAGAAACCGCTCAGAAATCTTGCTGGGGCGTTACGTTGCGCGCGCTTGCAGGCTTTGCCGCATTTCTCGCATTGACCTATCTTTTCGGTACGCCATAAGCATCTCACTTTTTAAAAAGTTTTTTTACAGAACAGCGTGGACTCTCCCAAGAGCCGCGCTGTTTTCTTTTGGCGATGGCAGAATGTTGCCATAGCGCTTCCGACACAGTTTTGGCCGCTTTTCGGTATGGTTCGTGGCGCGAGGTTCCGATAGACTCGCGCCAATAGGTCTATACATAGGGCATACCAGAATGTTTCTCTCCGTCTTCGACGTGTTCAAAATCGGCATCGGCCCTTCCAGTTCTCACACGATGGGGCCCATGTCGGCCGCCAATCGGTTTCTCGATCTGATATTGTCTGATGACTGGCCGCGTCCTTCCGGCGCAACGATCTCGGCGATCAAGGTCAGCCTGCATGGCTCGCTTGCTTTCACCGGCATTGGCCACGGTTCGGGCAGGGCGGTCGTGCTGGGTCTGACGGGTGAAAAACCCGATCAGGTCGATCCGGACGCCATGGATGGTATCATTGCCGAAGTCGAGCGCGAAGGTCGCGTTACGCCGCCTGGCCATCCGTCCTACGCTTTTCGGCCAGACGAGGATCTGATCTTCGATAAGAAAAACCCGCTTCCCGGCCACGCCAATGGCATGACGTTTTCCGCCTATGACAATCAGGGCCGGATGCTGTTGAAGCGCATCTACTACTCCGTGGGCGGCGGTTTTGTGGTGACCGACACAGAACTCGAGGCTGCGCGTCAGCGCGGCAAGACCGTCGATAACGGCCCCAAGGTGCCATATCCCTTTTCCACGGCGAAAGAGATGCTGGATATGGCAGCGCGCTCGGGCCGCACCATTGCTCAGATGAAGCGCGCCAACGAAGAAACGGTAATGAGCCGCGAAACCTTGAACATGCGCCTGGACCAGATCTGGGAGGCCATGAATGGTTGCATTGAACGTGGATTGAAGGGCGAGGGCATTATGCCGGGCGGGCTCAAGGTTCGCCGCCGGGCGCGCTCCATTCACGACAAGCTCAATGCTGAATGGCGCAGCAACAGGCTGAACCCGGTTCTCGCCAATGACTGGCTGAGCGTCTACGCGATGGCGGTCAATGAGGAAAACGCTGTGGGCGGTCGTGTCGTCACGGCGCCGACCAATGGCGCAGCCGGCGTCGTGCCTGCGACTGTACGCTACTTTCGCCATTTCCACGAGGATGCTTCCGTAGAGGACATTCGTGACTTTCTCCTCACGGCAGCAGCAATCGGCGGCATTATCAAGCACAACGCATCGATTTCGGGCGCAGAAGTTGGTTGCCAGGGTGAAGTCGGTTCCGCCGCCGCAATGGCAGCCGCGGGCCTTGCAGCCGTTATGGGGGGCTCTCCTGCCCAGGTTGAGAACGCTGCGGAAATCGCGCTCGAACATCACCTCGGTATGACGTGCGATCCGGTGGCCGGGCTGGTGCAGGTTCCCTGCATTGAGCGAAATGCGCTAGGCGCGGTGAAGGCTGTCACGGCTGCGTCTCTCGCCCTCAAGGGCGATGGCGAACACTTCGTTCCGCTCGACGCCTGTATCGAGACGATGCGTCAGACCGGCAACGACATGAGCGAGAAGTACAAGGAAACCTCGACCGGTGGCCTTGCGGTCAATGTCGTGGAATGTTGACGTTAGCATTGTCATCTTTTTGACGGGCGCTTGACGCGTCCGTCGAAACGGCATTGATAGGCGGCATGGCTCTACATCTGATTAAACTTTGCGTCGGCGCGGACTCTATCGATGATCTTCGCGAATGGGTATCTCAGCGCTCCCTTACCGCAATCGCGGCTGGACTTGAGCCGCACAGCGTCCACACCACGCGCATGATCCCTAAACGGGTTGAAGAGTTGTTGGAAGAAGGCTCTCTCTATTGGGTGATCAAGGGGCAGGTACAGGCGCGCCAGAAGCTTCTTGATATTCGCTCCTTCACAGGCGCAGACGGAATTACGCGATGCGATCTCATTCTCGGGCCGGAAGTGATCGAGACCTCGCCGGCGCCGAAGCGGCCCTTTCAGGGATGGCGCTATCTCAAGGATGAGGAAGCGCCGCGTGATCTTGCGGGCAGTGATCTTTCACAAGATCTTCCCTCGGACTTGCGGCGTGAACTCGCCGAACTCGGGCTTCTCTAGGGTGAAAACGAAAAGCCGGCTCCGGGGGCAACGGAGCCGGCTTTTGGCACGATCGACACGGGGTGAGGCGATCGGCCATGAACCTCTGTCATCGCTGCATCATCAGTTGTTGATGCCTGCAACAGCACTAACGTTGCGGCCATCCTGAACTTTGACCCAACGGCCTGGATTGGAGGAGTCCTGGCGCTTGAGATACGTGTACTCCGTCTCGGACCAGTCCATGACCTTGTTGCGCAGATTGTCGAGAATGAAATCGCCACGATCGGTCCGGACGGTCAGCACGGCATGGCCTGAACCATTTGGTTGCAATACCACGGTGATCAGCAGATTGGATGCCGCGATGCCTTTGCTCATCAGCATCTTGCGCTTCAGCAGCACGAAATCCTCGCAGTCTCCGGCTGTTGTGGGATAAGCCCACCGCTCTTCGACGCCGTAGATTTCCATGTCCGTTGCAGGCGTAATCGTCGTGTTGACGGTATAGTTTACGTCCAGAATTGTTTTCCAGGCCTCTTCCGTCAGCTTCATCGGGCCCATGTCGGCGGAGGTCGGCTTACATTCGCTCTGGTAGGTCTGGCAGAATTCATAATGCCCAATGGGCGGGTTGGCTTTACCAATGATCCGCATTGCAGCTCCTGGAGACGCTTCTGCCTGTGGGGCAAATGCGCCAATCGTCAGTGCTAATACGGTCAGTCCCAAACGGCTGTATTTTTTCATATCTTGTCTCCCCGTTGTGAGGAAGACAATGCCAGCGACACTTTGATCGCACGCAAAAAACGGCGCTCAAATTCGAGCTTAAATTGAGCAAAAACAAAGGCTTATTTGATGCGTTTTTGAGGCTGTTTTGATTTAAATTTTAGCTTTTCTGTTAGTTCAATAATTTGGAGCGGCGAGGAAACCACCCGTTTTCTCGGAGGCTGGGGCCGAGTCAGGGTTAATACGAAAGGCAAAATAAGAGCCTGAGAGATGGTTTTGCGATGAGTGACACTCATAGTTAACCATGAAAATATGACTCTCTAGTGGAGAGATTGATATAAATTCATTCAGAAGTTGTACTTAAGAAGAGATTTTGTGAGAATTTTTGTACGTTTTCTCCGGAATTTTTTTTGAGAATCCCGTTTTGAAGCAGTTGTCGAGGCAGGGGGGGCGCCTTCCACGAGTGGCGCGTGATCCGAATGCGCCATGATTATGCGCAGGCGGGTCCGGACATGAGGCATGTCGCGAGGAATCAAAAAACCGGCGAACAGTCGTCGCCGGTCGTAAAACGTTGATCGTGAGGATGTGTTAGAGAAACTCGATCAGCGCGTCTCGAGACTGGATGCTATCGAACTCGATCGCCACACCTTCCATGAAGTGGCGGACAATGCGGCCACCCATCGTTCCCAGCCGCACGGTCGTACCGATTGCAGGGCGATTTTCAATCTCGATTGCGGCACCCGAAAGGGAAAGGTCAATGATGCGGCAGGAAACGGTGTTGCCGTCATTCAGCAACAAGCTGGCGTTGGGGTGGCGGGGTGTAAGACGGTCGTGACGTCTGTCTTCTGGCAGGCCAAGAGACTGGCGCTTGGCGATCCATGCCAATTGCGCTGCAAGCTTTTCTCGCTTCCGTTCCGTCGCCGCTATGGCGATGCAGAATCCGTCGGGCGTGAGTTGCGTAACCTTGCCTTCTACGCGTCCGATATGCTGCAGGTAAATGATGATCCGGTCATTGCGGCTCGGCCTGGCAAAGCAGGTCAGTCTGGCGCTTCCTGCGGTCATTTCGGTCGCGGTGCAATCATACTCCTCCTCATTTGGAAGCATCAAGCGTCCAGGCAGACCGACGCTCACCGGCGGTTCGGCGACGTCGACTGGTTTTGGGGAGTAAGTATGAGCTAAATTTGAAAACATGGCCTGCGCTATGTTGCATGAGTGGAAGAATAGCTCTGTGTACTATGCGCGGGTTAACAGACAGTTGTGTTGTACAGCAATATCGGGGCGTTATAGCCACGGCTGATCGGCAAAATTCAGGATCGACTGTATCGTTTTGATCCACAACTGTTCTGTCACGGGAAAGACTTCGGAAGCAGGCAGACTTTATCTGCGGATTAATCCCGCATCACCAGCAACCATTGCACTGCGGCAAGGATTATCAACCGGGTCTGGTCGACCGTGCCACACCCGCTTTTATTTGAGTTAGGGTTCCTATAATGGTCTGATCGGCTCACGCGACAGGAAATGGAATACCAAATGACGCATCATGAAGGTGGAGAACAGCAAGAGCAATCAGACCAGCCGCCACCGCGTCAGAAACAACCGGTCTTCAACCTTCCCTTTATCTTGGTGGCTGTGTTGGGGTTCATGATCGCCCTTCAGGCCGGTTCGACCTATCTGATGTCGGACGAGATGTATGGTCAGTTCCTCTTTACTTTCGGCTTCATACCCGCGCGCTACACCGTTCCGCTGTCACAACAGGGGCTTGAGTGGCTATGGACGCCACTGACTTATTCCTTTCTCCATGGTGGCGTAGAGCACATCCTGTTCAACGGACTGTGGCTTATGGCGTTTGGAGCACCTGTTGCACGCCGTATCGGTACAGCACAGTTTGCGGTGTTCTGGGTGGTTTCGGCGGCGATGTCCGCCTTCGGTCATGCCGCGCTCGACTGGGGAAGCGTCACTGTTCTCATCGGTGCCTCCGGCGTCGTTTCGGCACTTATGGGAGCTGCCTGCCGCTTCGCCTTCCCGCCGCGTGGACAGCGCTACCACCCGGCCTTCGGGCACACGTTGCCGCGCCAGGGCATCGTTGAGGCTCTATCCAACCGCACAGTTCTCATCTTCACGGTCATGTGGCTGGCCGGTAACATTATCGTCGCTTTCGGTGTTCCTCTTTTTGGCGATGTTGGTGGCGCGGTAGCCTGGGACGCACACATATTCGGCTTCTTCTTCGGCTTCCTCTTCTTCGCGCTGTTTGATCGCAAGCCGGTCGATTTATAGTCTGCTCCATCGATTGAAACGGTCTGAATGGTTTCGAATCTTTATGGGCGAACGGAGGCTATAAGATTTCAAAAGGCTGTTGCTTTCCCCTCTCAGGCAGAGCAAAAATTCATTGACGGTGGTTCGCGTTCGGGAGGAGACTGGGCAGGGACAACCGGCAGCAATGAAAAAGGGAGGTATGCATGCCGATATTTGTCAAAGAAATTCTGGATCTCAAAGGACGAGAGGTCGTCACGGTCGACCCGGATATGACGCTGGCCGATGCTGCCGTGACGCTTTATGAGCATCGTATCGGAGCCGTGGTGGTGACGGATTATAATGGCGCAGTTCTTGGTATTTTCACCGAACGCGATCTGGTTCGCGCTGTCGCCGCCAAAGCTTCCGCCGCCCTGGAGACGCGTGTTGCCGACGTGATGACCAAGAACGTCACACGCTGCACGGAGGAAACAACCACCGATGATCTGATGGAAACGATGACGGGCGGCAGGTTCCGTCACCTGCCTGTTGAAGCCGATGGTCGTCTGGCCGGAATCATATCTATCGGTGACGTGGTCAAGGCGCGCATCGGTGAGATCGAAACCGAAGCGGCGCACATCAAGGCCTATATTGCCGGCTGATCAACGCATGAAAATATGAGGCAGGCCGCTGGGTCTGCCTTTTGCTTCATGGTTGGAATACCTGTTGCATGCGCTTCATTTCAGGAATTCTGGAGCGTGTTTCCTCATAGCCTTGATCGATGGCTTCCGCAGCGCGATGGAATTCCGAAAGGCCGATATGGCTGATGCGCGGATGAAGGGTCAGGTCCGGCGGATCGCCAGCAAGCCGTGCGCGCGAAATCCGGTCCTGAATGATATTGAACGCCTGAACCATAACACCGGGAAGCCCTATTCTTGACGTCGCGGCAGTGGGTGTTGGGCTTTCGCTTCGATCGTGTTCGGAACCAGCGCCGTGCTTCACGACCGCAGAGCGACCGAAAATATCGTAGTTGAGGTTGACCGCCACCACGAGAGCCTGCTCATAGGCGCGGCAGACCGATACGGGGACAGGATTGACCAGGGCGCCATCGATCAACGTCCTGCCATTGCAGCGTACCGGCTCGAATATGCCGGGCAGAGCATAGGATGAGCGAAGCGCGGTGATCAGGTTGCCTTGGTGAACCCACACTTCGTGGCCGGTGCGTAATTCCGTTGCGACGGCAATAAAAGGATGTTCGAGATCCTCGATATTGAGGCCCTCGAGATGCTCCTGCATCCGCTTGGTCAGGCGCATACCGCCAAACAGGCCGCTCCCGCCGATCGTGAGGTCCAACAAGCCGGCGATGCGCCTCATGGTGAGAGAACGCGCAAATTCCTCAAGTTCGTTCAGCTTTCCGGCGAGATAGCAACCACCGACGAGCGCCCCGATCGACGTGCCTGCAATCATCCCGATCTTGACGCCGGCTTCATCAAGCGCACGAAGCACGCCGATATGCGCCCATCCGCGTGCTGCGCCTCCGCCAAGCGCAAGCGCAATGCGGTTGGGCGGTAATGCTGGCTTTGGTTTCGGCGCGAGTTTCTCCAGGGTATCGAGCGTGTTCGCGGACGACGAATTGTCGCGGTTTATTCCCCATCCAAGCATTCGATCTCTCCCAATAGCATCTCCCGCGGAAACCACAGTTTCCCGTGGTTTTCTCCGATCATCGCAGCAAAGAGCAAAGAAATCGAAAAGATTCCGGCCTTTATGAGGACGGTGTGGAGGACCCGTAGGTGGCTTCCGGATCGAAGTGCCGCTCATCGTCGATTACGGTCGTGATCGCGGTTCCGTTTTCCAGCGTCACGGTACGGTAGAAGCAGGAGCGGCGCCCGGTATGGCAAGTAGCATCATGGCCGGCAACGGATACTTTCAGCCAGACAGCATCTTGATCGCAATCGGTGCGAAACTCGCGAACAGTCTGGAGATTGCCAGAGGTTTCTCCCTTCTTCCAGATCTTGTTTCGCGAGCGACTGTAGTAATGCGCGATACCGGTTTCCAGCGTCAGCTTCAGCGCCTCCGCGTTCATGTACGCCACCATCAGCAGTTCACCGTCTTTGACGTCGGTGACCACCGCAGTTACAAGCCCGTTCGCGTCGAACTTCGGAGAGAACGGCCCGGATGCTTCCAGCGCCGTCTTGTCGGATGGCGCCGAGGGGAAAATGGCTGACATGACTTACCCTGTTTACCGGGCGTCAATCGACTTATCGATTGCGCACCATGGACATGAAACGGGCCTGCTCTGCAGGGTCCTTCTTGAATGCACCGGTGAAGCTCGTCGTCAATGTCGTGGAGCCTTGCTTTTGCACACCGCGCATGGACATGCACATATGCTCCGCGTCGATCATCACGGCAACGCCGCGTGGCTTCAGCGTGGTTTCAATGGCAGATGCGATCTGCGCCGTCATGGTTTCCTGGGTCTGCAGCCGGCGGCCGAAAACCTCCACCACGCGAGCGATTTTGGACAGGCCGAGGACGCGGCCATTCGGCAGGTAGGCTACATGCGCCTTGCCGATGATCGGCACCATGTGATGTTCGCAGTGCGAGAAGAACGGAATGTCGCGCACGATAATGATGTCGTCATATCCGCCGACTTCCTCGAAGAATGTGCCAAGCACGTCCTTTGCATCGATATCATACCCGGAGAAGAGTTCGCGATAAGCCTTGGCGACGCGCTTAGGTGTGTCCAGCAAGCCCTCGCGATCGGGATTGTCGCCTGCCCAGCGCAGCAGAACCCTCACGGCATCCTCGGCGTCTTCCTGGGTAGGGCGATTCTTCGTCTCATCGTCTGTCGCATCAGCGCCAGGAAATTTCTTCACGATTGCATCCATTTTTGATCTCCCGGTGAGGGTCAAGGCCACACCTGAACGCATATTGCAGCGACATTTTCATGTCAGGTAGCTGCTATCTGGTTGTTTTTCCATTTTTTGGCAAGAGTTTCTGCCACACGCCACCATTATTTCATCGTCGCTTGATGTATGGTGAATGAGTTAACATATTACGCCTGGCATGGGCTGCAAAGCTTTTCCCATAGCGACACATCGTTTAGTAAATGAATGGCATCGGTCCCATCATTCCGGGGCATTCACTTGGATCTTCGATAATGGATGACATTTACAACAACCGCATCCTTGACTTTGCCGGCAATATTCCGCTCACCGGAGCGATGCCGGATGCGCAGGTGCAAGCACAGAAACAATCCAAATTGTGCGGGTCCAAAGTTAAGGTCTATCTGAAGATGGACGGCGATATTGTTTCGGCCTTTTCTCACGAGGTGCGCGCGTGTGCCTTGGGGCAGGCATCATCTTCGATCATGGCGCATCATGTGATCGGTGCAACCAGCGGTGAAATCCGCAAGGCGCGCCAGGACATGATCGACATGCTGACTGCGGGCGGCGAGGGGCCATCGGGTCGCTTCGAAGATATGAGAGTGCTGAAGCCCGTCAAAGATTATAAGGCTCGCCACGCCTCGACGATACTCACCTTCGAGGCGATTTGCGACTGCCTGGACCAGCTGGAGGCTGAAAAGTCTCTGTCCGAAGCGAGTTGATCTGATGTGTGGACAACCGGGTTGTCACGATAAACCGCGCAAATCTCCAAACCGCTCTCGGAATTGGAATGGACCATTTGCGAAGACGCCCGGCAGGCTGTTTGGCATGGGATTCATCCGGCTCTATCAACTGACGCTCTCCGGCTTCATCGGAAACTCCTGCCGTCACCTTCCGACATGTTCCGAATATGGATATGAAGCGATCGCCCGCCACGGATTATGGTCTGGAGGGTGGCTGAGCTTGTTTCGCGTCGCACGGTGTGGACCGGGTGGAACGACGGGATACAATGCTGTGCCAGATAGCCTTCGATCTGTCCGTTTTTGGCAGCTTTGGAGGCTCTGGACTGTCGGAAAACACGAAGGTTGATGCTGGTTCATGACGGTACCACAGGAATACATTAGTGCATCCCGAGATTTTGAAGCTGCGCTTGTCGATGTTCGCGACAGAGCCATGCTCAGCACGACGCATCGTGCCTTCACGACGCTTGAGGCGGTGCTTCGTGTGTTCCGGCGACGTCTGACGCCGGATCAGAGTTTGGCGTTTGCTGGGTTGCTAAAGCCGGGCCTGCGGGCACTTTTCGTCGCTGACTGGACGATGGGCGAGCCAGCCGTTCCTTTCGATACGAGGCTCAGACTGCAAGAGGAGGTCATGTTCTTCAGGCGAGACCATAATCTTTCGCCAGACACGGCTATTCAAGATGTTACGCAAGCGTTGCGTCTTCACATGGGCGAGGAGAAGTTGAAGAGCTTTCTCAAATCCGTTTCTTCTGATGCACTGTCTTTCTGGGGTTTTTCGACCGAAATCGAATAGACTTTACTGAATAGGCAAATTTCAGTATCCACGCGCTGCATTGTCAGTCGTTTCGGCTGACCAATATCCCACCCGCATTCGTTGGCGGGACTGGACAGGAGAATTAAAGTGTCAGACGCCGTTTCCCTTACATTTCCGGATGGCTCCGTTCGTCAGTACCCCGCGGGTACAACCGGACGTGACGTCGCCGAATCCATTTCCAAGTCGCTCGCAAAGAAAGCCATCGCCATTGCGCTGGACGGTGAATTGCGCGACCTGTCCGATACGATTGCCGATGGCGCAATCGAGATTGTCACCCGCGACGACAAGCGGGCGCTTGAACTCATTCGTCACGATGCCGCTCACGTCATGGCGGAAGCCGTGCAGGAATTGTGGCCCGGTACCCAAGTAACGATCGGCCCCGTCATCGAAAACGGTTTCTATTACGACTTCGCCAAGAACGAGCCTTTCACGCCGGACGATCTGCCCAAGATCGAAAAGAAGATGAAAGAGATCATAGGCCGGTCGAAGCCCTTCACTCGCGAGATCTGGTCGCGCGAGAAGGCAAAGGAAGTCTTTGCCGCAAAGGGAGAAAACTACAAGGTCGAGCTTGTCGATGCGATCCCCGAGGGTCAGGATCTCAAGATCTATTATCAGGGTGACTGGTTCGACCTTTGCCGTGGTCCGCATATGGCCAACACCGGTCAGATCGGTACGGCCTTCAAGCTGATGAAGGTCGCGGGTGCCTATTGGCGTGGTGACAGCAACAATCCGATGCTGACGCGCATTTACGGCACCGCCTGGGCAACACAGGAACAGTTGGACCAGTATCTACATATTCTGGCGGAAGCCGAAAAACGCGACCATCGCCGCCTAGGACGTGAAATGGATCTGTTCCATTTCCAGGAAGAAGGTCCAGGCGTGGTGTTCTGGCATGGCAAGGGCTGGCGCATGTTCCAGACACTGACCAGCTACATGCGCCGTAACCTTGAGGGAACCTATCAGGAAGTGAACGCACCGCAGGTGCTGGACGCCTCGCTGTGGGAAACCTCCGGTCACTGGGGCTGGTACCAGGAAAACATGTTCGCGGTGAAATCCGCCTACGCGTTTACCCATCCCGATGACAAGGAAGCGGACAACCGCGTCTTTGCTCTTAAGCCGATGAACTGCCCTGGCCACGTCCAGATCTTCAAGCATGGGTTGAAGTCTTATAGAGAACTACCTGTCCGTCTTGCGGAATTCGGTACTGTACACCGCTACGAGGCATCGGGTGCCCTTCACGGCCTGATGCGCGTTCGCGGCTTTACCCAGGACGACGCCCACGTCTTTTGCACCGAAGAGCAGATGGCGGCTGAGTGCTTGCGCATCAACGATCTGATTCTCTCGGTCTATCAGGATTTCGGTTTTGAGGAGATCGTCGTCAAGCTCTCAACCCGTCCTGAAAAACGCGTTGGTTCCGATGATCTTTGGGATCGCGCCGAAAGCGTGATGACGGACGTTTTGAAGACCATCGAGGAGCAATCCGGCGGGCGCATCAAGACCGGCATTCTTCCGGGCGAGGGCGCGTTCTACGGTCCGAAATTCGAATATACGTTGAAGGACGCTATCGGCCGCGAATGGCAGTGTGGCACGACCCAGGTCGACTTCAACCTGCCGGAACGTTTCGGTGCCTTCTATATCGATCAGGCGTCCGAAAAGCGCCAGCCGGTGATGATCCATCGTGCCATCTGTGGCTCGATGGAGCGTTTCCTCGGCATCCTGATCGAGAACTTTGCTGGTCACATGCCGCTGTGGTTCGCACCGCTCCAGGTGGTTGTCGCCACCATTACGTCTGACGCCGACGATTACGGTCGCGAAGTCGCTGAAGCCTTGCGCGAAGCGGGCCTTTCGGTCGAAACGGATTTCCGCAACGAGAAGATCAACTACAAGATCCGCGAACATTCGGTCACCAAGGTTCCTGTCATTGTCGTTTGCGGCAAGAAGGAAGCCGAAGAGCGTACAGTCAATATTCGTCGTTTGGGTTCACAGGCTCAGACGTCGTTTTCGCTTGAGGATGCGATCGCCAATCTGATGGATGAGGCAACACCGCCTGACGTCAAGCGCAAGCGTGCGGCAAAGACCAGAGCGATATAAAGAAACTGAAAACGGCGCCTCAGGGCGCCGTTTTCATATATAGTCTCGCGGGGGTGTTCGATCATCGATCGATGCGGGCGCTTCCTCTTGGACGCTACTCGAAATCGCCTGTCGCATCTTCCGTCGTCTGATCCTTCATCAGCACTTCTACGTCGGAATCCTGACCGGCCTTCACCGAAAAATTGCGCTGGTAGACCTTGTCCTTATTGCGGGCGATTGCAGTGTATTCGCCGTCGGCGAGAACCATGGTGGAAAAGGCGCTGACGCTTTCATTGACCACGTCTCCGGCACCCGTCAGGACGGACCAGGCCGTATCGGCAATGGCTTCGCCGCCATGCTCCGAGACGAGCTTGAGCGTTATCTGGGCCGCATGATGTTGCAACGTCGCTTCGGTCAGCTTGCCGGCCTCAACCTGAATGTCGGCGCGCACCACCGCATTCACCGAGCCATATTCGGAAACGACGTGGTAGGTGCCTGCATTGAGGCGAACAATCGTGTTTGGCTTCACATCCGTCATCACCAGCTTCCGCTCTCCGTTCTCGGAGGCTTCGGACGCGTAGATGGAAAACTTCAGCTGATTGGCGGAAATGTTCTTGTCGTTGCCCGCAACAGCATTCAATACGAAGCCACCAGCATCGAGAATAAGAACCTGCTTGTCGATCTTGCCGTTCTCCGGAACGCTGAGCTTCTTGGTCACGCCAGCGCGACCGAAGGCGACATTGACGAAGTAATCACCGGGCTCAAGGTGAAATTCGGCTGAGCCGCCGTCCGAGCTTGCAAGCATAGGCAATTTGCCATCGGGTCCCGGAATAGGGCTGAACACGCGCCAGGCAAGTCCCTCCATCATCGGCTCGCCCTGCTGGGTCAGCTTTGCTTCCAAAAAGATGTCACGCGATTTCACCGCCTCCGGTTCCGAAGGGGAAGGAACGGAGAATGCATTCAGCTTTGGCATCTTTGGCGTGCCGCCGAGTTGCTTGAACTCCTTGAAGGCATCTTGAGAGATAGCAACGCCAGGAAGCGCAGCGGCCGCTGCCAGCGCGATGCACAGACCTGCTCCAATTTTGGTGAACGTCATTTCTCTCGACCGGATTGACTTCTTGTTTTTGTGGGACCACTTCAATCCGAACCGCAAGGCTATTTCAAGGCCTGTCTTTAGATTGCATGCGAATGGAACGGTGCGACCATGAAAACTGACATCAAGCTCATCGACTATCTGAACGTAAGGCGCTCGACGCCGGCGCCGCAATTGACCGAGCCAGGGCCAAGCCGCGAGGAACTCGAAGAGATTCTTCGTCTGACTGTCCGTGTTCCAGATCACGGCAAGATTGCACCCTGGCGATTCGTTGTTATTCGCGGTGACGAGCGGGAAAGGCTGGGCGAGGCGGCCCTTGCTTTGGCACTCAAGAAAAACCCTGAACTGAGTGTGGATTTCCAATCCGTTGAAAGAACACGTTTTACCAGAGCGCCGGTTGTAATCGCGGTCGTCAGTAAGGCTGGGCCACATGTGAAAATTCCCGAATGGGAGCAGATCATGTCGGCGGGTGCCGTCTGCCTCAACCTGCTCATGGCGGTAAACGCGCATGGATACGCCGCCAACTGGCTGACCGAATGGGTTTCGTATGATCCCGATTTTCTTCCCGAAATGGGCGTAGGTGAGGGGGAGAAAGTTGCCGGGTTGATCTATGTCGGATCGACGACATTCCCTCCTGTCGAACGACCGCGCCCGGACCTGAGCGATGTGGTCACCTGGGTCGGGGAAGCTTGATGTTCTATACGACGGACGTAAACCAGCACGGGATGGCACATGATCCTTTCAAAGCCATCGTCGCGCCGCGCCCGATCGGCTGGATTGGCTCGAAAGGAAGCGACGGTACGCTGAATCTATCGCCCTATTCGTTCTTCAACGCCATTTCGGACACGCCGAAACTGGTGGTGTTCTCGTCGAGCGGCCAGAAGGACAGTTTACGCAATGTCCGAGAAACCGGCGTTTTTACGGCTAGCCTCGTCAGTCGCCATCTCGTTGACAGGATGAATGCATCATCGGCCCCCGTTGATTATACGACCAACGAATTCGAGTTGGCCGGCCTCACCGCCCGCATGGGAGAGGTTGTGGATGCCCCCTTTGTCGCAGAAGCTCTGGCGGCGCTTGAGTGCCGTGTCACCCAGATCGTGCAGCCAAATGACGTCGAAGGTCAGCCGGTCAATTCCTGGGTGGTCTTCGGCCAGGTGATGGGCATTCATATCGATGAGGCGATCATCCAGGAAGGACGCATCGATATGTCGCTTGCGCGCCCTGTAGCCCGAATGGGCTATATGGATTATGCCGACGGGGGCTCCGACGTGTTCCAACTTGCTCGACCCGCGGCCTGAAAAATCCCAGACTTCATCATGGTTAAAGAACATGGTGAACCAATCGTAAACCTTTTCTCCCTAGGTTTTACCCATGGAAGTCAAAAGGCGGTTCGCTAACGAGTCGCCTTGAAATCCAAAGGGTCGTAGAAAACATTTCTTGGGGTGCAGGGGTGGTTGTAGAGGCATTTCTCAGCTGGACGGATAAAGCGCGCGCTGGAGACAGAGCAAAGGCTGCGAAGGCTCTGGGCGCGGCCTATGTCACTGGCACCATGCCAACTGAGAAGCGGGCAGGCGCCTATATGGCAATGTCCTATCTTCTGGATGATCCGTCGCCCAAAGTGCGTCAGGCGTTGGCAGAAGCTCTCTCATCGTTTGAAAATGCGCCACGTCCTATCGTAATCGCTCTGGCCGAAGATCAGGCGGAGGTCGCGTGTATGGTGATTCTCCATTCGCCTGTTCTAAGCGAGACCGATCTCGTCGATCTGATCGGCAGAGGCTCCTCCGTGACAAGATCCATGGTCGCCGCCCGCGCTGATCTTTCCCCCGGAGCGTGCGCAGCGCTTTCTGAAATCGGCGGTGCGTGCGAAGTTGCCATCATGCTCGAGAGCGGATCGGCACAGATGACGGCATTTTCCATCCGGCGTGTCTGTGACCGTTTCAAGGAAGACGAACAGATCCGTAATCTTCTGCTTGAGCGAGACGATCTGCCAGCGGATGTTCGCCATGCTCTTGTTCTTCAGGTGGGGGAGGCTTTGGTATCGGCTGGCATCATCACCCATGTCATCAGCGTCGCACGAGCTCGACAAATCATCCGAGATGCCACGGACGCAGCAATGACGCTGATTGCCGGCGATGCTCGCGGTCAGGATATTGGATCGCTGGTAGAGCACTTGCGCCAGCAAAGCCAGCTGACGCCTGCTTTTCTTCTTCAACTTCTCTGCACCGGAAAGCTCGATTTCTTTGCCGGGGCCATCTCCAACCTGTCTGGGCTCGAGGAGCGCCGCGTTCGCTCGATCCTCGCAACCGGAAGGCACCACGCGGTCAGGGCGCTGTTCCAGTCGAGCGGCCTGTCTGGCAGAACTCTCGATGTTTTCATCGAGGCGACGCATCTGTGGAGACAGGCTGCCGAAATGCCTTACGGCGGTGCGGTCCAGCAGGTCGCCACACGACTGCTTGAGAAATTTTCGCAATCCGAAAGCGATACGGTGCTCAGTGAAATGCTGGGTATGGTCGAAAAGCTGCAAATCGTCGATCAGCGCCAGAGAGCAAGATCCTTTGCGCAGGACATGATTGCCGAGGCCGCTTGATCGTTAGCCGATCGGTCGGGGGAGTGTTCGGCAGTGTTTGGTAGAGATCCGCCCCAAGCACTCCATCTATCTGGAAAGCCGTCTGGCGATCCAAGAATAGCTGTCCTCGACCATCCGTACCGGTTTGCCCAAAACTTCCTTTACGCCCTCTGTCGAAGGAAGGATCTTCTTGACGCGCCCAATGGCACGTTGGGCGAGGTTCTCTTCTTCCTGCGCATCACTGGGTTCGGCCGCCTGCGGGGCGTCCTGTCCGGTGGTTGCCTGCTGGACGGGAGCGTCCGGCATCTGGCAAACAGCAACGACAACCGGATACGCTACATTCGTAAACTGCCCGAGTTGCTTCTCCGAATCCGCATCGCAAAGCTCGATGCTCGTCCATCGCTGTTGCGGCGTTGCAATGTAGCGGCAATCCGACGCCGTATCGTCGCAGCCAAGAATTGTCATCAAGACCATGGCGGTTCGCATTTTGGTTTTCTCCTGCGCAAAGAGCTGTTCTATTCAGCGCGTCATTCACGAAGATTGCAGTCTTATTGTGATGACCATAACCTAGCGCGCTGTGAGTCCAACCCGGACGCACAAAGGCCGCCTTACATTTTTAAATCTACGCATGGGCTTTTCTGAAAATCGATTGCGACTTTCAGGCCGATGCTCAAGCCATAACGGAAATAGCATGCCTGTAGACATTAATCTGGAATCGCCGCGCCAGCCTGAAATCGCCCGCCTTATGGATCTGTCGAATGCCTATATGGCGTCGCTTTACCCGGCGGAGAGCAATCATCTTGTGGATCTCGAGGCTCTCGAACAGCCTAACGTATCCTTTCTAGTGGCGCGAAATGACGGCGAGATTGTCGGCTGCTGCGCGCTCGTGGAGGCAGGAAACGGCACGGCAGAGATCAAGCGGATGTTCGTCGATCCTGAGGCGCGCGGACTTCGCATCGGTAAGCTGATGATGAACGCTCTGGTCGAGAGGGCCCGTGAGTTGGAGCTTGAGGCAATCCGGCTCGAAACAGGTATCAGTCAACCGGAGGCAATTAGCCTCTATCGCAAGGCCGGGTTCATGGAGATAGAACCATTCCCGCCTTACAAGCCTGATCCGCTCAGCATGTTCATGGAGCTGAGGTTTTAAACCGAGCTGACCGACTTGCGCAGGGGAGCCGGTTCTTCCAGCTCCTCCTCATAGACATCATGAACGACCACTGGCTCGCTTGCCGAAATTTCTGCTTCGCGGACCCACTCGCGCCATACAGCCACCAGCAGCGCCATCAGCACAGGACCGATGAACAGGCCGAGAAAGCCCATGGTCTTGACACCGCCGACAAGGCCGAAAAAGGTCGGCAGGAACGGAAGCTTGATCGGACCGCCCACAAGCCGGGGGCGGATAGTCTTGTCGACGATAAAGAGCTCCACCGAGCCCCAGATGAAGAGCCCAATACCTGCCGCAGGAGAGCCGCTCGCCAGCAGATAGATGGACACCAGAGTGAACGACAGCGGCGCGCCGCCGGGGATCAACGCCATAACGCCCGTTAGGACGCCAAGAGTTACCGGCGAGGGGACGCCCGCAATCCAGTAGGCAATACCAAGGATGATACCTTCGCCGATGGCGATCAGGGTCATGCCCGTCACGGTCGAGCTGATCGTTGCAGGAACCACGCGTGAAATGCGCTCCCAGCGATTGGGCAGGATTCGTTCCCCAACGAGATCGACTTGGCGGGCAAATCCTTCCCCGTTGCGATAGACGAAGAAAAGCGCGATCAGCATGAAGAGGAGGGTGAGGACGAGGTGAAAGGCGCCGTTGCCTGCCGCGACGATGGCACGATAGATATTGCCAATATTGGCGCCGCTGACGAGCTGGATGACCTCTCCGATGGCGCCAGGCGTGCCGACGTAACGGGTCCATTGTTCACTGAACCATGGGCCGACGCCTGGAAGTGCCGCGATCCATTCAGGCACCGGAGCGCCTGTCTTATTGACCTCCACCGCCCAGCCGAACCATTCGCGTATTTCACCCGCCGTATAAGAAGCGGCGATGACAATCGGTACGATCAGAAAGGCGATGATCAGCAAAATGGCGATCGTCGCGCCGACAGTGGTGTTGCCTCCCACTCTGTTGAGCAATCGTCGATAGATCGGCCAGCTCGCAAAGCCAATGACGAGTGCGGCAAGCACGGGAACCAAAAAGCCGTAGAAAAAGTAGATGCCTGCTGCGACAGTCAGAAGCAGGAGCCATCGCGCCGCAGAAATGGACGGTACCAGCGCATTACGAGTGGGAGTGGCAGCACCCAGCCATCGTGTTTCTCCATCCGTATGATGATTGTCGGCTTTGTTCACTCTAGTCTCTTTCGCATTCCCAGTGCAGCAGGTCACACTGTCACAGGTAAGATGTGGGGTGCAATCTATTCCCCCGTTATTATGCTTTTATATCGTCGCAAAACATATTGAACGAATTTGGTAAAATTTGAGCAGCATGCTTGGACTTCTGACATGAATGTGAGAATGAACGAGCGCATTTACAACCGTAGAGGTTTACTGCTTCGTTCTGGACCTACCCATTATGCTGCGTCGATTCTTCGCCTACTATCGCCCCTATCGAGGGCTTTTCATTCTCGATTTTTCCTGTGCCGTTTTCTCAGGTCTTCTCGAACTCGGCTTTCCCATGGCGGTGAAGCTTTTTGTCGATGTCTTGCTGCCTGCTTCGAACTGGCCGGTGATCCTTGCAGCATCGTGCGGCCTGCTGCTCGTCTACGTCTTCAATACTGGCCTCATGGCGACTGTCACCTATTGGGGACATATGCTTGGCATCAATATCGAAACCGACATGCGCCGTGCAGCCTTCGATCACCTGCAGAAGCTTTCGTTCCGCTTTTTCGATAACCAGAAGACCGGTCATCTCGTCGGGCGCCTGACGAAAGACCTGGAAGAAATCGGCGAGGTTGCGCATCACGGACCGGAAGATCTCTTCATTGCGGTCATGACCTTTATCGGCGCCTTTCTGCTCATGCTTTCCGTCAATGTACCTCTGGCGTTGATCACGGCCGTCATCGTGCCTCTGACGGCATGGGTGACGAGCCGTTATGGCACACGCATGACGAACAATTTTCGCGCGCTTTACAGTCGTGTCGGCGCCTTCAACGCCCGCATTGAAGAAAATGTCGGGGGGATGCGCGTGGTCCAGGCCTTCGCCAATGAGAACCATGAGCGCGCGCTTTTTGAGAAGGACAATCAGCGCTACCGCCGTACCAAGCTGGATGCCTACAAGATCATGACGGCCAGCACTTCGCTGAGCTATATGAGCATGCGCCTGACACAGATGGTCATCATGATCTGCGGCGCCTGGCTGGTGTTGCAGGGCGATCTGACCAATGGCGGCTTCGTCAGCTTCCTTCTTTTGGTCAATGTCTTCTTTCGCCCGATCGAGAAGATCAACTCCGTCATAGAAACCTATCCCAAAGGTATTGCCGGCTTCCGCCGCTTCACCGAGCTTATCGATACCGAGCCGGACATTGCAGATGCGCCGGACGCGATTGAGGCTCCGTCTCTTCGGGGTGATATCGTCTATAATGACGTCAGCTTCGGCTACGCCGACGGCAAGCAGGTTCTGTCCCATATTGATCTGACGATCCGTGCCGGGGAAACGGTTGCCTTCGTCGGCCCATCGGGTGCGGGCAAGACGACCTTGTGCTCGCTTTTACCGCGCTTCTATGAGGTGACGGCAGGCGCAATCACCATCGATGGCATCGATATCCGCAAGATGACGCTTGCTTCCTTGCGGAGCCAGATCGGTATCGTCCAGCAAGATGTGTTCATGTTCGGCGGCACCGTTCGCGAGAATATAGAATATGGGCGTCTCGGTTCCAGCGACGAGGAAATCTGGGCAGCTGCGCAGCGGGCGCATCTGGATCAAGTGATCGACGCCATGCCCGACGGGATGGATACGGTGATTGGTGAGCGCGGCGTCAAGCTCTCGGGTGGACAAAAACAAAGGCTTGCGATTGCCCGCATGTTCCTGAAGAACCCGCCTATTCTCATTCTGGATGAAGCGACGTCCGCACTCGATACTGAAACAGAACGTGCGATACAGCAGTCGCTCGGAGAACTGGCGGAAGGACGCACGACGCTGATTATTGCCCATCGTCTTGCAACGATACGAGATGCGTCGCGTATCGTTGTGGTGGATACGAGCGGAATCGCTGAAAGCGGCAATCACCAGGAGCTTCTTGCGGCCAGGGGGCCTTACAGCCGTCTCTATGAGGCTCAGTTCGGCGCCGGTCTGATCGCATAGTCTGCTGAACGATCAATGCAGGACGATCGTCCTCACTCGGAAACTTTTTGCGATCTATGGGCCCTCATGCAAAGCAAAACGCTCAGCACGACGGAGACGATTGCGATGCTCTCCATCGTCGTCGGCCCGCGGTTTTCCCATAGGAAGCCGTAGAGAAGAGCGAACAAGGTCTCGAACAAAATCATCTGTCCCACCATGGTCAGTGGCAGAAGTCGGCTCATGCGGTTCCACAGCGCGTTGCCGAAGATGGAGGCCGAAATGCCGAGGCCGACCGCGACCATCGTGAATTGTGCCCAGTCAGATCCAGGATGGGCAATACCACCGAAAGCGAAGGCCGGTATGGCGAGAACGAGCGCGAGCCCTCCGGTGACGACGCCCGTCATCAAATTCCACTCATCAGCGCTGACGGCATGGAGACGGACGAGCCATCGCGCGTTGCCGACCGCAAAAGCCGTCCAGGATGCCAGTGCGCCGATGGCTGCTAACAACCCAATGATTTTGCGGGCATCGAGCGCAGTGCCGTCATGCATCAGCGACTGCCAGGAGATCCCGATGATACCGACTGCACCCAGCAAGAGCGATGGCCAAAGGCGCTTCAGCGAGACTGCGCCGTGATCCATACTGCCGATGATGGTGACCGCCACAGGCAGAAAGCCGATAATGATCGATGTGAAGGCGACTCCACTCAGTTGAACAGCGGTGGAGATGAAAACGTAGTAGAGCAGGTTACCGACGAGACTGAGCCAAAGCAGGGCGGTCCATTCTGCTCGACCGAACTGCGCGGAGACGCGTTTGATCCTCGGCGCGATCAGCCCAAGCGCAATTATGCCATAGGTGAGATAGCGCGCAGTCGAGAGTTGTAGCGGTGTGAAACCTACCGGGATGAGCTTCGGTGCAAGAAAAATCCCACCCCATAGCGCTCCCGCAAGCATTCCGTAAAATAGCCCCAAGCCTGTCTTGTTCATGCCATGCCCTCGCATTGATGGCGAGCGGTGTGCCATGGGCGCTGGAGACTGTCTTGACATAAACTCCTGAACGTCAGGAATTCATGGTGCGCCGATAGGCGGCAGGTGTGGTGCCGAGCAATTTTTTCATGGCTCTGGTCAGCGCGGTCTGGTCGGAAAACCCCGCTCGCGCTGCTATCTCTGCAATCGGCAGGCTGGAGCTGGAGAGAAGGGCACAGATCTTTTTCATGCGCGACTGCGAAAGCAGTGCATGCGGCGTTGCCTCGAAGTATTCGAGAAACAGCGCATGGAGACGGCTGGCACTCAGTTCTACCTGTGACGCCATCTGTTCGACCGTCCAGTTTTGGAAAGGGTCGATCTCGATCAGCGCTTTCAGCGTCAGCAGGCGAGCGCCAACGTCCATCCGCTCATCGGTAAAGCTGCCGACCAGAAGTTCGGCCCACAGCCTCGTTGCGGAGCGATCATATTCTCCATCATGAATAGATCGCCGCATATGGCGCGCCACTGATGCTGAACGGCTCGTCAGATCGATGAATGGCTTGTTGCTGAACTTTGCAAGCGTCGCTTCCGGGACGTAACATTCGTTCAGATCGACGATAAGCGATCTGTTATTGTCAGAAGTGACGATGCTGTGTTTGACGTTGCCATTGATCAGTACAGCCCTGGAAGGCGAAAGCCGCTGCTGCAGACCGCCGACATCGATGTCCATCGAGCCAGATAGTGGCACGACTATCTGTACGAAGGCGTGGCGCTCCTCAGGCCATTCTTTCGAATAGGAGCGAAGATCGACGGATGCGGCTTGCATGGACTTCCTCCCCCCTCAAACACGAAAGTGGCCTCGAGGCCACTTTCTAACACGATGCTTCGACGACAGAAACAGGTGCTCAGGCTCCGGCTTCCTGCTTGACCGTCGATTCGCCGCGTTTGCGCTTGCGCAGAACCGGTTTGTTTTCCCGCGCCTCGCATTTCGCCACATCGATAAGGTAAGCCAGTACAGGCATGCTGTTCATCGAAGCGAGTTGCTTTGCGGATTCGAGAAGGTTGATGATGTTGGAGAAGTCGTCCATCGTGTCTCTCGGCTGGACCGATAGGTCCGTTTGTGGTTGGAAAACGCGCCAGACACGAAACCGCGCCAAATTGGAAGTTTGGCTCGGTTGCATCTCATGGCTGCAAACAATGTTCTAATTTAATAGCAATCCGCCCAGTAGGGTTGCAATAGCGATTTTCTAAGAACAGCTATGCAGGGGTGATGAGGATGATCATCGTCAACGACACAAGAGAGGCCGCCCAAATCATCAAAGCCTCCCGCCGTCTTCTCGTCATGGGGTGCTCCGGCAACGGCAAGAGCACGCTGAGCCGCCACCTCTCTGGTCACCTTGGACTGCCACATATCTCGTGCGATCGTGATATTTTCTGGCTCTCTGGCTGGAAGCTGAGACCAAGGCCGAAAATTGCCGAGCGCATGTCTGCATTCGTCGCTGGAGATCGTTGGATCATCGATGGCAACAGCCCCGGCACCTTGCCTCTTCGTCTTCCGCGAGCGGACGCCGTGATATGGTTGCGCTTCCCCCGTCTGGTATCTCTGACCAGCGTTGTGAAGCGCTGGCTCCGTTACCGCGGCAAGGTACGCCCGGAAATGGCCGAAGGCTGTCCGGAGAAAATTGATGCAAAGTTTCTGTCCTACATCTGGAACTTCGAAAGGGCCGAATCGCCAGAAATCGTTCGCCACCTTGAAGCTGCGCGCAGAGATTTACCGGTTATTGTTCTGAAGAGCTACCGGGAGACAAATCGCTTCTTGAGTGATCTGGACTTGGAAATCGGCATGACGCAGGAGGGTTAGGGGGCAAAGGTGCCAAACTATATCAATGATGTCGTCAGTGCGGCGAGCTTGTTGCGACGCGCATCCCGCGTGCTGGTTGTCGGGTCGTCGGGTGCAGGAAAGACCACTCTGTCGCGGGCAGTGGTCCGGATTCTTGGGGGCGAGTATTTCTCGATCGATCGCGATGTCCGCTGGCTGCCGAATTGGAGGCAACGCGATCAATCTGAGCAATATCGCATCATAACCCATATAGTCGCACGCGACCGCTGGGTGCTGGACGGGAGCAATCCCTCGACTTTCGATGTCCGCTTGCCGAGAACGGACATCGTGATCTGGATGCGTCTGCCACGTATGATCTGCCTCGCAGGCGTCGCCCGGCGCGTCATGCGCAACTATGGACGAGTGCGGTCGGATATGGCGGAAGGTTGTCCAGAACCATTGCCGAACCTTGAGTTCCTGACCTACATCTGGACATTCGAAAAACGCCACGCGCCGATCTTCGAACGCAATTTCGACCTCTACGGTCCTCAAGTGCCAATATTTCAGGTAAAATCGCGAGGCGAAGCGCGCCGCCTCCTTGATCTTACGAGGACTGCACCTTAATTCCGGCACATGCCGCAATTTGAAACACGCCGCCTCGTTAAACATTCTCCCGACCGGATGTATGATCTCGTCGCCGATGTGGAGAAATATCCAGAATTTCTACCCCTTTGTGATGGGTTGACGGTGCGCTCCAAGAAGGAGCGCGACGGAAAGACCTTGCTGGTGGCGGATATGACGGTGGGCTATAAGGCCATTCGCGAAACGTTCACAACACAGGTTCTACTCAAACCGGAAGAACGCGCCATCGACGTCAAGTATCTCGACGGACCGTTTCGGTATCTCGACAACCGCTGGCGCTTCGAGCCGACCGATAATGGCGGATGCTCGGTGTATTTCTTCATCGATTACGAGTTCAAGAGCCGCCTTCTTGGCGCATTGATGGGCTCAATGTTCGACCGCGCATTCCGTATGTTCGCCGAGGCCTTCGAAGCGCGCGCCGACCGGATCTACGCCGAGTGAGACAGTTCCAGAACCATGTCCAGCGCGGTGTGGACGGTGGCAAGGCGCACTTCGTCGCGACTAAGATCGCCGTAGCGCATTTCGCGGTGGATCAACTCACCATTGCGGCTCTTCGCGGCAAGATGCACCAGCCCAACCGGCTTTTCCGCTGAGCCGCCACCGGGTCCAGCTATCCCTGTGGCAGCGACAGAGACATGCGCGCGCGACCGAAATAGCGCGCCATGGGCCATCTGCAGAGCGGTCTCTCTGGACACGGCGCCATAAGCTTTAAGGGTATCTCGCGCTACGCCGAGCATCTCCATTTTGGCTTCATTGGTGTAGGTGATAAAACCGCGGTCGACGACGGCGGAAGAGCCGGAAATTTCGGTCAGTGCTCCCACGATCAATCCTCCAGTGCAGCTTTCAGCGGTCGATACCATGCGGCCATTCGCAGAATATGCTGCAATGATCTGGCGAGCCTTCTCCTCGATATCGTTAGAGAAAATACTCATAGAGGTCTCTTCTGATACACCACAGTCGCCGTCGCGATGGCAGCGATGCCTTCACGTCGTCCGACGAAGCCGATCGTCTCGTTGGTGGTTGCTTTGACAGAACACCGGTCGAGCGAGAGATCGAGAATGTCTGCCAGGTTCTCGCGCATGGCTTGGCGATGCGGACCTATGCGCGGTGCTTCTGCAATCAACGATACATCCGCATTCATGATCGTGCCACCATTACCGCGCACGACCTTTGCCGCATGTTCAAGAAAAATGCGCGAGGCGGCACCCTTCCATTGAGGATCGGAGGGTGGGAAATGATCGCCGATATCGCCAGCACCGCAAGTGGCAAGAAGTGCATCCGTCAAAGCGTGAAGAGCGACATCCGCATCGGAATGACCTTTCAGCTTTTGGTCATGAGGAATGAAGATGCCACAAAGAGTGACACCATCGCCGTCCTCCAACTGATGAACATCGTAACCATTGCCAGTGCGCACGTCCGGAAGTGCAGCAGAGAGTTTTTCATCAGCCATGGCAATATCTCGCTTCATAGTCAGTTTTACATTGTCGACGCTACCCTCGACGAGGCTCACCTGCAGACCGGACCACTCTGCAATCGAAGCGTCGTCGGTAAAATCATTTCGCCCGGATGACAGAGCCGCGCGATGCGCTGTGAGTATGGTTGAATACTGGAAGGCCTGCGGCGTCTGTGCTGCATAAAGCCCTTGACGGGAGACGGTTTCCTGCACCAGGCCATCATCTCCACGCTTCAAGGTGTCAGTCACAGCCATCGCAGGAAGAACGGCGTCTGAACCGCTGTCGAGACGCTCTGCGATGCGATCCAGAAGTGCGTCGTTGATGAAGGGCCGGACCGCATCATGGATCATCACATGCGCGAGGTCTGCTTCTTTCAGCGCCTCGAGGCCTGCCAGAACGGATTGCTGTCGTGTTGCCCCACCGGTGACGACACTGATCCTATCGGAGGCCGCCAGACGAACCGCCACCGGCGCGAAAAGGGCGGCATCATCCTGATGAATGACAACAACAATGGTGGCGGACCGTGGCCAGTCGAGGAATGTCTTCAGCGTATGTTCGATAACCGGCTTGCCGCCGATTGGCCGGTATTGTTTCGGACCTTCTTCCGGCGAGCCCGCACGTTCACCACGGCCCGCTGCGACAATGACGACACCGATTTTCATCTTGGATTTCCGCATTTCACCTATGCCGCTTCTGCAAAGCGTTGCAGATTGACATGGGTGATCTAACGTTTCAAAAGCCGAATGGCCAGCCAAGATATGTCGATCTAATGGGACGAAATGTCTCTGTTGGCGAGCCGGCTCACAAAAGCAGGCGTAATCTGTGCCTAAAGCCACTAAAAAACATGCAAAAAATGTGCGACGGCGCTTGGCAATCGATGAAACGCTGTCTAAAAATAATGCAAAATTTATAACTGCATGAAAGATCGCCAAGTGCATCTCCCGGCGCTGTCAGGCTCATTCAAGATTGGTCATGTCTCTGTCCGAAATCGGGCAGTGCTTGCGCCCATGTCTGGCGTGACGGATCTTCCTTTTCGTCAACTTGCCTGGCGGTTTGGTGCGGGTTTGGTCGTGACCGAAATGGTCGCCAGCCGAGAGCTGGTTGCAAACAAGGGCGAGTCCTGGGCGCGCCTGAGAAATGCCGGCATGACGCCACATATGGTTCAGCTCGCCGGGCGGGAAGCGCACTGGATGGCGGAGGCCGCAAAAATTGCTGCCGACAACGGCGCCGATATCATCGACATCAATATGGGCTGTCCCGCAAAAAAGGTTACCGGCGGCTATTCCGGCTCTGCGTTGATGCGCGATCCGGACCACGCGCTGACGCTTATTGAAGCGACGGTCGACGCAGTCGATGTGCCGGTCACAGTCAAGATGCGTCTGGGCTGGGATGAAAATTCCTTGAACGCGCCTGACATTGCAGCGCGCGCGGAAGCCGCAGGCGTAAAGCTGATCACCATCCACGGTCGTACCCGCATGCAGTTTTACGAGGGCAAAGCGGACTGGGATGCCATTCGCGCTGTCCGTGACGCAATTTCCGTACCACTGATAGCCAATGGCGATGTCGAGACTGAAAGCGACGTGACCGAGATCTTGCTGCGTTCGGGCGCTGATGCGGTGATGGTGGGACGGGGGGCGCAAGGCCAGCCCTGGCTGCCCGCCGTTCTGGCCGGCAATGAGCCACCGTCACGGCAGGATATCGTCGATATCGCGATAGAGCACTACGAGATGATGCTGGAATTTTACGGACTCGAAGCCGGTCGTCGTCATGCACGCAAGCATCTCGGCTGGTATCTCGACCGTTTCGCCCCCTCAACCACGCCAGAGGAAAAGGTGCTTATGATGACATCGAAAAACACGCGCGAGGTCATCGCCGTGCTCGGCGGCGCACTTCGGCGCGGCGCCGACGACGATGCCGCAAGGAAGGCCGCATGAGTGGTGGAAACTCATATGAGCCAGGCACCAATCTCCTGGCCATGGCGGTTCTGAACGCCGTTCAAAACCCAGTCATTCTGGTGAATGCCGAAGGATTTGTCGCCTTCGCCAACTGGGAGGCCGAGGCGTTTTTCGGGGCAAGTGCAGCTCACCTGGCTCGCTATCGCATCTCCACCCTTATCCCGTTCGGCAGTCCACTTCTGGCATTGATCGATCAGGTTCGCGAAAGGCGTGCTCCTGTGAATGAATATCGCGTCGATCTGTCGTCGCCGCGCTTAGGCCAGGACAAGCTTGTGGATCTTTACGTCGCGCCCGTCGTCAGCGAGCCGGGCTCGGTCGTCGTGGTGTTCCAGGAAAGGTCTATGGCCGACAAGATAGACCGCCAACTGACGCATCGTGCTGCCGCACGCTCCGTTACTGGTCTTGCATCAATGCTCGCCCACGAAATCAAGAACCCGCTCTCCGGGATCAGAGGTGCTGCGCAACTACTCGAAACCTCCGTTCCGGACGAAGACAGAGCTCTAACCCGTTTGATCTGCGACGAAACCGATCGTATTGTCTCGCTGGTTGACCGCATGGAAATTTTCTCGGACGAGCGGCCGGTGGATCGTGTTCCGGTCAATATCCATTCGGTGCTCGATCATGTTAAAGCCGTTGCCAAGGCGGGCTTTGCGCGCAACATCAAGATCACCGAGAATTATGACCCTTCGCTTCCTCCGGTCTATGCAAACCGCGATCAGCTGGTGCAGGTCTTCCTCAATCTCGTGAAAAATGCGGCCGAGGCGGTGGGCAACCAGCAGGACGGCGAAATTATTCTTACGACAGCCTATCGTCCCGGCATTCGCCTGTCCGTCGCAGGCAGCCGAGAGCGCATTTCTCTGCCGCTCGAATTCTGTGTGCATGACAATGGTCCGGGCGTACCGTCCGATCTTCTGCCGCATCTCTTCGACCCCTTCATCACCACCAAGACCAACGGTTCCGGCCTGGGCCTGGCTCTGGTGGCAAAGTTGATCGGCGCTCATGGCGGCATCATCGAGTGCGACAGCCAAAATCATCGCACGACATTCCGCGTCCTGATGCCCGTCTCTCCCGAGGTCGCGCCGGACGACAGCATTATACCGAACACGACAGGATCCAATCCATGACAGCAACGATTCTCGTGGCCGATGATGATGCGGCTATCCGCACCGTTCTGAACCAGGCGCTGAGCCGCGCCGGTTACGATGTGCGCATAACCTCCAATGCCGCGACACTGTGGCGCTGGGTTTCGGCGGGCGAGGGCGATCTTGTCATTACGGATGTGGTGATGCCCGACGAGAACGCCTTCGATCTTCTGCCACGCATCAAGAAAGCGCGGCCTGAGCTTCCCGTGTTGGTCATGAGTGCGCAGAACACCTTCATGACCGCCATCAAGGCGTCTGAAAAGGGCGCGTATGATTACCTGCCGAAGCCGTTCGACCTGACAGAATTGATCGCCATCATCGGCAGGGCCCTCTCCGAACCGAAGCGCAAGCCTGCCAAACTCGATGACGATATGCAGGATGGCATGCCTCTCGTCGGACGCTCTGCTGCAATGCAGGAAATTTATCGCGTCCTGGCCCGCCTGATGCAGACGGACCTGACGCTGATGATCACCGGCGAGTCGGGTACCGGCAAGGAACTGGTGGCGCGTGCGCTGCACGATTACGGCAAGCGCCGCAACGGCCCCTTCGTCGCCATCAACATGGCGGCCATCCCGCGCGATCTGATTGAATCGGAACTGTTCGGCCACGAGAAGGGCGCCTTTACTGGCGCGCAGAACCGCTCGACCGGTCGGTTCGAGCAGGCCGAGGGCGGCACGCTGTTTCTCGATGAAATCGGCGATATGCCGATGGACGCACAGACCCGTCTGCTGCGCGTGCTTCAACAGGGCGAGTACACCACCGTTGGTGGACGCACACCAATTCGCACAGATGTGCGTATCGTGGCAGCCACCAATAAGGATCTGAAACAGTCGATCAATCAGGGTCTCTTCCGTGAGGATCTGTATTACCGGTTGAATGTCGTGCCGCTACGCCTGCCGCCTCTTCGTGACCGCGCAGAGGATATTCCCGATCTTGTTCGTCATTTCATTCAGACCGGCGAGAAGGAAGGTCTTGAGGGCAAACGCTTCGAGGGTGAGGCGCTGGAACTGATGAAGGCCTATGCATGGCCAGGCAACGTCCGTGAGCTTGAGAACCTGATCCGTCGTCTGATGGCGCTTTACCCGCAGGAAGTCATTACCCGGGAAATCATCGAGCAGGAACTGCAGTCGGATGTTCCAGACAGCCCGATCGACAGGACGACTGTCCGCAACGGCAATCTGACGATCTCTCAGGCCGTGGAGGAGAATATGCGGGAGTATTTCTCCAGCTTCGGCGAGAATCTGCCGCCGCCCGGTCTTTACGACCGCGTCCTACACGAAATGGAGTACCCGTTGATCCTGGCAGCCCTGACCGCAACGCGCGGCAACCAGATCAAGGCCGCGGATTTGCTTGGCCTCAACCGCAATACGTTGAGGAAAAAAATCCGTGAACTCGGCGTTTCCGTGTATCGCAGCTCCCGTACTACCTGAGCGTATTGACAATACACTCACCGTCGTTGCATTTTCGCCACAAACTGTTGCTTGAAAAACACTGCGACATCATAGATTCGCAAATGGCGAAGAATGATGCGGTCTGTGGCGTTGCTGCCAATCACGGCGGCTTAGGAATGATGATCGATGCGTAAACCTGTCGCCGAAGGAAGAGCCGACGAGCAAGCGGCGGGGATGGTGATAGCCGACCGCCGGATGTCGTTCGCGCTGCCCGGTCTCGTTCTCGCAGGCGTAGCGTTGATCTGTGCCATTGTGACACTGATCGTGCTGCTGGGCCTGACGCCGATTGCGCCTACCTCCAACGTGGTGATCGCGTCCGTCGTCATTAATTCGATTTTCGTCATCGGGCTGATGTATCTTATCGGCCGCGAAATCAGCCGCCTCTTGAAGGCACGCCGCAAGGGTAGAGCTGCTGCCCGCCTGCACGTTCGCATCGTGGTGCTATTTTCCATAGTCGCCATCACGCCCGCCGTTTTGGTTGCGATCTTCGCCAGTCTGACGCTTAATGTCGGTCTAGACCGCTGGTTTGCGTTGCGCACGCAGGCAATCATCGATTCCTCCAGCAACATCGCTCAGGCCTATATGCTGGAAAATGCCGGTTATCTTCAGGGGCAAACCCTCTCGATGGCGACCGATCTCGATCGTAATCGCGCACTTTTCTATCTCGACCGGACGGGGTTCGTCGATCTGATGACGCGCCAGGCGAAAGGACGCGGCATGCTTGGAGCGTTCCTGGTGCAGGCCGATGGTGACGCGGTCGTCCAGGCCGATATAAAGACGGAACGGCCTCTGCCCGCGATCCCGTCCGATGCTCTCCAGAAGGCGGCTGCCGGCCAACCGACGCTCATTCCGCCCGGTGTTACCAATCTGGTAGGCGCAATCATCAAGCTCGAGGGCATCAACGGGACATTCCTCTACACCGTCCGAGCCGTCGATCCGAAGGTCATGTCGGCCATGCGGCTGATGGAGGAAAACCGTGCCGAGTACAAGGCAATGGAATCCGGTCGTGCGCCGTTACAGATCGCCTTCGCCATTCTCTATCTCGGTTTCGCGCTGATCGTACTTCTCGCCGCGATCTGGACGGCGATCGCGGTGGCTGACCGTATCGTTCGGCCTATCCGTCTGCTCATCAGCGCAGCCGACAGCGTTGCGACTGGCAACCTGCATGTGCTTGTGCCGGTCCGTGCCATCGATGGCGACGTCGGTCGCCTGTCCCGCACCTTCAACAAGATGATTTCGGAAATTCGCAGCCAGCAGGAAGAAATCATCGAGGCGAAAGACGACATAGACGACCGCCGGCGCTTTATCGAGGCGGTGCTGTCTGGTGTGACGGCGGCAGTCATCGGTGTGGACGAGAACCGCACCATCACCATCGTCAATCCGTCCGCGGAAGAGTTTCTGGCTCTGCCATCCTCCGAACTCGTCGGCTCACCGCTTTCCGTCGCCGCCCCCGAAATCGAAAACGTCCTGGCAGAGGCGTCCGCATCCGGGCGGGTCGATTTCCGTCAGCAGATCAACATCATGCGGCGCGGCAAGGAACGAACGCTCAGCGTTCAGGTCACGCGGGAAGACGCTCGTGATGGACGCGAATCCCATGTGATCACGCTGGACGACATTACAGATCTCGTTATCGCGCAACGCTCTACCGCATGGTCGGACGTTGCACGCCGCATTGCCCACGAAATCAAGAACCCGCTAACGCCGATCCAGCTTTCGGCAGAGCGGATCAAGCGCCGCTTTGGCAAGCAGATCGACGACAGTGATCGGGCAATTTTCGACCAGTGTACCGACACCATCGTACGTCAGGTCGGTGACATAGGTCGCATGGTGGATGAATTCTCCGCCTTCGCCCGCATGCCGAAGCCCACAAAGGAGCGCTCCGATCTGCGTGACGTGCTGAAGGACGCAACCTTTCTCAGAGAAATGGGCGCAAGCCACGTGACCTTCGCGACACAGCTTGGCGACGCCCCTCTGGAGGGCATGTTCGATTCGCGCATGCTTGGACAAGCATTCGGCAATCTCATCAAGAATGCGACTGAGGCTATCGAAGCCATCGATGCCGCAGAAGGACGCGAGGGCCGCATTCTGGTCCGCGCGGATTTCGACGAGGCGAACAACCGGTTCGTAGTGGACGTCATCGACAATGGCAGGGGCCTGCCTGTCGAGAACCGCCACCGCATTCTCGAACCTTATATGACGATGCGGGATAAGGGCACCGGTCTGGGCCTCGCCATCGTCAAGAAAATCATTGAAGAACACGGCGGTCATCTCGAATTGCACGACGCGCCCGCCGATTTCGATCACGGCCATGGTGCCATGATCAGGGTGCTGTTGCCGCGTGTAGACGCGGTTGGCGGCCAAACGGACAAGGAAATGGCATATGGCATCTGATATTCTGGTCGTCGACGACGAGGCCGACATCCGTGAGATCGTTGCGGGCATTCTGTCGGATGAGGGGCATGAAACACGCATGGCGCATGACAGCGACAGCGCGCTGGCTGCGATTTCCGAGCGCGTTCCACGTCTGATCTTCCTCGACATCTGGATGCAGGGAAGCAAGCTGGACGGTCTGGCGCTCCTCGATGAAATCAAGAACAGGCATCCCGATCTGCCCGTGGTTATGATTTCAGGTCACGGAAATATCGAAACTGCGGTCAACGCCATCAAGCGTGGTGCCTTTGACTTCATCGAGAAACCCTTCAAAGCGGATCGCCTGATCCTGATCGCCGAGCGTGCGCTCGAAAACTCAAAGCTGAAGCGTGAAGTTCAGGAACTGAAGAAGCGCACCGGCGATGCTGTCGAGTTGATCGGTGCATCGCTTGCTGTTTCTCAATTGCGCCAGACCATCGATCGTGTGGCGCCGACCAATAGCCGCATAATGATCCTTGGTCCTTCCGGCTCTGGCAAAGAGCTGGTGGCGCGCATGATCCATAAGAAGTCATCGCGCGCAACGGGCCCCTTTGTGGCTCTCAATGCAGCAACCATCACGCCGGAGCGCATGGAGATTGCGCTTTTTGGCACCGAAGGTTTGCCCGGTCAGCCGCGTAAGGTCGGCGCGTTGGAAGAAGCCCATCGCGGCGTTCTTTACCTTGATGAAATCGGCGAAATGCCGCGCGAGACGCAGAACAAGATTTTGCGCGTTCTCGTCGATCAGCAGTTCGAACGCGTCGGCGGTGGCAAGCGTGTCAAGGTCGATGTCCGCATCATCTCGTCGACCGCCCTCAATCTCGAAAATCTGATCGCCGAGGGTCTATTCCGCGAAGATTTGTATCATCGCCTGGCTGTCGTTCCGGTCAAGGTGCCAGCGCTGTCCGAGCGTCGTGAGGACATCCCGTTTCTGGTGGATATGTTCATTCGCCAGATTTCCGAACAGGCCGGTATTCGCCCTCGCAAGATCGGTGATGACGCCATGGCTGTTTTGCAAACGCATGATTGGCCGGGCAACATCCGCCAGCTCCGCAACAATATCGAGCGCTTGATGATTCTTGCGCGTCCGGAAGGCGGAGACACGTCGATCACTGCTGACATGCTACCATCCGATATCGGCGATATGCTGCCGAAGATCGCCGCACAGGGCGACCAGCACATTATGACGCTTCCCCTTAGAGAAGCCCGTGAAATGTTCGAGCGCGACTATCTTGTGGCGCAGATCAACCGCTTCGGTGGCAACATCTCTCGCACCGCGGAGTTCGTCGGCATGGAGCGGTCCGCCCTGCATCGCAAACTCAAATCGCTTGGCGTGTGATGAGCGCATGCTCTACGCGTTCTCTATATAGTCCGGGAGAGGGCGCATGAGGGTCATCATTTGCGGAGCGGGGCAGGTGGGTTACGGCATTGCCGAGCAGCTGTCCCGAGAAGACAATGAAGTCTCGGTCATCGACACTTCTGCCGAACTTATTTCAGCAATCACCGAAACGCTTGACGTTCGTGGCTATGTCGGTCACGGCTCCCATCCGGATGTTCTGGCGAAGGCCGGTGCTGATCAGGCCGATATGATCATTGCCGTCACGCTTTATGACGAAATCAATATCGTTGCGTGCGAGGTCGCGCACGCACTTTTCAGTGTCCCGACAAAGATCGCTCGTATTCGAGATCAGAGTTATCTCGCACCCGAATATGGCGACCTCTTCAGTCGCGAGAACATGTCCATCGATGTGACGATCTCGCCCGAAATTGAAGTCGGCAAGATGGTCCTGCGGCGGATCGCGTTTCCAGGGGCGACGGACGTGGTGCGTTTTGCCGATGACAATGTATCCATGCTGGCAATCGAATGCATGGAGGATTGTCCCGTCGTCAATACGCCATTGCAGCAGTTGAGCCAGCTCTTTCCAGACCTTGTGGCAACCGTCGTCGGTGTATTTCGTAACGGGCACCTGAAGTCGGTCGATTCATCCGAGCAATTGCGCACGGGCGATCTCGCCTATGTCATCTGCCAACGCCAACATGCGCGTCGCACGCTTGGTCTTTTCGGACACGTAGAGCAGGAAGCGCACAAGATCGTCATCGCCGGCGGCGGCAATATCGGACAATACGTAGCGCGCTCCATCGAGCAATTGCAGCCAAAGACGCGCGTCAAGATCATCGAGTTCAATCGCGACAAGGCCATTGCCGCCTCTGAAAATCTTAACTCGACGATCGTTCTGCACGGCTCAGTCTTGGATCAGAAAATCCTTCATCAGGCCGATATCCAGGATGCCGACCTGATCGTGACGCTGACCAACAACGACCAGACCAATATTCTCGGCGCCGTCATGGCCAAGCAGATGGGCTGCAAGTCGAACCTGGCGCTGTTGAACGCGAGCTCTTTTCATGATGCGGCAAAATCACTGGCCCTGGATGCGTATATCAATCCTCGAGCGGTAACGATTTCCCGGGTCCTGCAGCATGTTCGCAAGGGCCGCATTCGCTCTGTCTACGCGGTGCAGCGTGGCAATGGCGAAATCATCGAGGCCGAGGCACTCGAAACCTCTCCGCTTGTTGGACAGGCTTTGCGTGAGATCGATCTTCCTGAGGGCATTCGAATAGGTGCTGTCTATCGCGACAAGGTGGTTTTGCGGCCGGATGGGAATATGAAAATCAAGGCCAAGGACCGGGTCATCCTGTTCGCCTCGGCAGACTCCGTGCGCGATGTCGAACAACTATTTAGAGTGTCGCTGCAGTACTTCTAGCTCGGTAGGAGAACGCCCTGCATCTGCGTCATATCAGAAAATAGAGTAAGTTTTTCGACATTGCGGAAGACATCGCGATTTGGTACCAGAGTTTCACCCACTGGCAGGGGGCTTGGCCAGAGGAATAGCATTATTGATTATTTGAATTCCCGGTCTCCCATCCGGGCAAAAAAGAAAGAAGCGGCGCTATGGCGGAACGTTCTCAAAACCTGCAAGATCTTTTTCTCAACACTGTTCGTAAGCAGAAGATTTCGTTGACTATTTTCCTGATCAACGGCGTCAAGCTGACGGGTGTTGTGACGTCTTTTGACAATTTCTGCGTGCTTTTGCGCCGCGATGGACATTCGCAGTTGGTCTACAAGCATGCGATTTCCACCATCATGCCGGGCCAGCCGATGCAGATGTTCGAAACAGAAGAAGGCGCCGCCTGATTCACCGTTACTAAGAAGTTCCCGGCATTCGGACCTGCGACAATCGACAACGGAACTCTTGATCGAGCTCCGTTGTTTTTGTTGTGCATCTGCCTATATGTCAGACTGGCACCCCAAAATTGAAAGGCCAGCACATTTCTACGCGTGATACGTCGAACGAATCCATAATTCCCGAGCTTGAAAAGCGCCGCGACGACATGCGCGCGGTCGTTCTTGTGCCGCAGTTGAAGCAGCAGCGCGATAACCGCGAGGCGACTGCGACCACGCCGATGCGATCAATGGAAGCAAAGCTCGAAGAGGCCAAAGGTCTGGCGCTCGCCATCGATCTTACGGTCACGCAGGGATTGATCGTTCCCGTCAACCAACCTCGTCCCGCCACGCTCTTCGGCACAGGCAAGATTGAGGAAATTGGCCATCTTCTGGACGAGACGGATGCTGGTCTCGTCATCATCGACCATCCTTTAACGCCTGTTCAACAGCGAAATCTGGAAAAGCAGTGGAACTCGAAGGTTATCGACAGGACCGGTCTCATCCTGGAAATCTTCGGGCGCAGAGCGTCGACGAAAGAAGGGACGCTTCAGGTCGACCTAGCCCATCTCAATTACCAGAAAGGACGCCTCGTCAGAAGCTGGACCCACCTCGAACGTCAGCGCGGCGGTGCGGGCTTCATGGGCGGTCCGGGTGAGACGCAGATTGAGGCGGACAGGCGTCTTCTTCAGGAGCGTATCGTGCGCCTTGAGCGTGAACTGGAGCAGGTCGTGCGAACCCGCCAGCTTCACCGCGCCAAGCGTCGCAAGGTTCCGCATCCAATCGTGGCCCTTGTCGGTTATACCAATGCCGGGAAATCGACGCTCTTCAATCGTATCACAGGCGCTGGGGTCCTTGCCGAGGACATGCTTTTCGCCACGCTGGACCCCACGCTTCGCCGCATGAAACTTCCGCATGGGCGCACCGTCATTCTTTCAGACACAGTTGGCTTCATCTCCGATCTGCCAACCCACTTGGTCGCCGCTTTCCGCGCGACGCTGGAAGAGGTGCTGGAAGCCGACCTCGTTCTGCATGTGCGAGACATGTCGGATCCCGACAACGCCGCACAGGCGGGAGACGTCATGCGCATTCTCGCAGATCTCGGCATTGATGAGAAAGTCGCTGAGGAGCGCATCATAGAGGTGTGGAACAAGGTAGACCGTCTTGAGCCGGAAGCGCATGATGCGATCCTGCAGAAGGCGGACGGCCGGGCCAATGTTCGCGCGGTATCTGCACTGAGCGGTGAGGGCGTCGACGCGCTGATGGACGACATATCGGTTCGGCTATCCGGTGTGTTGACTGAAACGACGATCGTTCTGAGTATCGATCAACTTCCGCTTCTGTCCTGGGTGTATGACAATGCTATCGTGGATGGGCGCGAGGACCGTGAGGATGGTTCGGTCGTGCTCGATATAAGATTGTCTGAAGAGCAGGGCGCTGCACTTGAACGGAAGCTGGGACTGACCGTCAAGTCGCAGGCAGAGGAGTGGGAGCGCTAAGCCGGCTTGAGAAGACATAGTCTCGTGCTACTTCATAAGCCTTATGCTAGAGATATTGATAATTCTACGCAATTTTCAGCAATGCGATAGGAATAGAGTGCCGGTCGGCCAGCATTTATGACGTGAGCGAGTATTGATGTTACCCGAGCTGGACCTTCCGACTGTTCTTATTTTGCACAAGCTTTCCTTTGTGGTTGCCGCGCTCTGTTTCATCTATGTGCGGTCTCGATCCAGAGAAAGTGTTGGCCTAGGGCTCCTTGCTATAGGTTTTTCCCTTGTCGCGACCGCATCAATCCTCGTCAGTGTTCAGGCTTTCGTTCCACAACACGAAGCCCTCTGCGCCTCTGCGGGGACATTGGTCGGTCTTATCGGATACGCCGTGTTTTGGCTTGGGATGTGCCGTATCAGCCGGCAGCGCAAAACAAACCGAGAGTGGCTCGTTTTGTTTCTACCCGTCGTCGTCTGTCTACTGCTTCTGGTTTCCGGTCTCTATCAGTTTGCGCAGTCCAGGACGATCGCATTTCAGGCTACCGCTGCAGCGATGCTGCTCGCCTGCGCATGGATCGTCTATGCCGATAATGTCGCTGAACCACTGCCTGTCAGGAAGCCACTGGCAATATCGATATTCATTGTCGCTGCTCTGATGATCCTGGTGGCGGTCGGCGTTTCGCTGCCGCGCTCTGCCGTAAGCATCCCGCGAAATGCGTTTTTTGCCTCCATCGTCTGTCATTTCGCTATTGCTTTTTTCGTCATGGCTCTCGTCAAGGAACGCGCGGAAGAGCGCCTTCAAAGGCTGGTCGGGCTCGATGTTTTGACTGGCGTGCCAAACAGACACTCCTTCAGTTCGCGTCTTCCACAGACGGTACGATACGGCGATGCGATCGCTATGATCGATATCGACCACTTCAAGCATATCAACGATAACTTCGGTCATCTGGCCGGCGATGAGATACTGGCCCGTGTTGCCAGGGAGCTTTTCACCCGAATTCGTCCGGTAGACAGTTTCGCCCGCTTTGGTGGAGAGGAATTCATTCTCTTTCAGCCCGGCATGGGTAAGGATGACGCGGTTGCGCTGGCGGGTTCGCTCCAAAAGATCGTGAGCTCCTTACAACATGAGATCGACGATCAAATGGTAACGGCAACATTGAGTATCGGGGTAGCAGTCTGCGACGACAAGGCGAGTACCGCCATGTCACTGATCAAGAAAGCCGATATCGCGCTCTATGCATCGAAGTCATCCGGCCGTAACCGCGTGACGCTATATCAACCCGATCATTTCACAGACAAGCAGTTCCAGGAGCGGATTGGTTATTCGTAGCGTCCCTTAGGTCGGCATCAGGCAAGTAGGCCTTGCTAAACGTCGAGCTTTCGCTCGATCTCTTTGGCGGCTTGCCATAGCGCTTCCATTCTCTCCAGGCTAGCCGCCTCCAATGTCTCACCAGATTCGGTCAGCGAGGTTTCGATGTGCCTGAAACGCCGTCTAAACTTTGTATTGGTGCCACGCAGCGCGTTTTCGGAATCGGTTTTGACATGACGGCCAATATTGACGACAGCAAAGATAAGATCACCGAGTTCGTCGCTGATACGGCTCGTATCGCCTTCTGCAAGAGCCTGCCTCAGCTCTCCGATTTCCTCTTCGATTTTGTCCAGGATCGGTTCGGCGGCAGACCAGTCGAAGCCAACGCGCGCCGCCTGCTCCTGAAGCTTTAAAGCCTCGGTCAGGGCAGGCTGGCTGCGCTGTATGGAGCCGAGGAAACCCGCTTTGGGATCTTCGCTGATGCCGCGTCGTGCGCGCCGTTCCAAACGCTCGCGCTTCTCAGCGCTTTTGATCTGATCCCATTGTAGTTTGACGGATTCAGGCGTGTCCGCATCCGATACCGCGAAGACATGCGGGTGCCGGCGGATCATTTTGGAAGTAACGGCATGAACCACATCTTCGAACGAAAATGCCCCCATTTCCTGCGCAATGCGGGAGTGAAAGACCACCTGTAGCAGCAGGTCGCCCAACTCCTCGCAAAGATCGTCCATATCGTCGCGTTCGATCGCGTCCGCCACCTCATACGCTTCCTCGATCGTATAGGGTTTGATCGTCTCGAATGTCTGGACAATATCCCACGGGCAACCTGTTTCAGGATGTCGCAACGCCTCCATGATTTCGATGAGACGGGCGATATCTTTCGAGGCTTCCATGGCGTTGCTTTCCGGACTGTCAATTCAAAGGGATGTTGTTGTCGGATTTGCCCGACTGATAGCTGTTGGAAAGACGATTATATACGGCTTTGATCCGCGACGTCTGCTCCCGCAGCTTTGTTTTTGACGGTTCGTCCGCTGCTTCTACCAGATCTGCGATAAAGTACGAATTCCAGAACGCATTACTGCGCCTATAGCCTCCAGGCTCCAAACCGAAGACCTCCTTCAGTATTTTTAGATCGTGCGGGATGGCGAATGCATCGCGGGAATCTTCATGGCTGAAGAAAGAATAGAAATTGTCGAACCCCGCCCAGGTTATCGCCGACATGCACATCGTACAGGGTTCATGGGTGGAGAGGAAAATCAGGTCCTTTGTGGCAGGCTTCTGACCGAGTTCGTAGAAGCGTTTGAGCGTATGCACCTCTCCGTGCCAGAGCGGATTTTCGAGCTCGTTATTGGTTTCGGCAATCACCAGCGAGAAATCCGATTTACGCAGGATTGCGGCTCCGAAGACCTTGTTGCCCAAGGATACACCACGGGTCGTCAAAGGCAGGATATCGTGCTCTATAACGTCGAGGAGGCGAGAGGCTAGAGTTTGCTCTGTCAAGATAATTCCCTTGTTCGTTTGTCTGAGGTGTTCGATCGGCGAGAGTCGGCAAACGCGAGAAATATAGAATTTTTATAGAAAATACAAATCTTTGGATGGTGTTGCCGCTCGGTCGCGCGGTTGCTTTTCCTCAAAAACACGGCTTGTCGGAGAATAATAATCTACGGCATTATAATGAAGGAATTTTCGTGCCTTCAACCTTTTTAATCAATAAGCGATATTGCGCCCATGCTTGAAACACCAGCCTCTCGTAGCGACGAACGCCTGACGACATTTCCGACCTTTTTCAAGGTAGAGGGGAAACACGTCGCCGTGTTCGGCAATGGCGATGAGGCCTATGCGAAAGCACGTCTTCTCTCGAATACGAATGCGCAGATCGTTGCTTTCTCGGACCAGCCGCAGACCGATTACGCTATATTCCTCGATAAAGAGAAGATCAGGATTGTGGCCAAACCGTTCGACGCCTGCCAGGTCGAAGGTATGACGCTGGTTTTTGCCGCGACAGGTGACGACGTGTTGGACCGGCAGATCGTGGATGCGGCGAGGGCGAAGTCCATCCCCGCTAACGCCGTCGACCAGCCCGGCTACTGCGATTTCTATACGCCCGGCCTCGTCTCGCGCGCGCCACTCGCTGTGGCCATTTGCACCGAGGGTGCAGGTCCCGTACTCGGCCAGATCGTCCGTGCGCGCATCGATCAGATGTTGGCGCCGTCCCTTGGTCGTCTGGCTCGTCTGGCGGTCGAATATCGTGACGCGGCAGAACGCAGCATTCCAAAGGGCGCTCTGCGCCGAAATTTCTGGCGCCGCTTTTTTTCCGGTAGCGTGGCGGATGCCGTCGCCCAGAACGACGTCGATGCGGCGCATCAAGCTGCCGAGAAACTTCTTCTCTCGCCGGAAAGCCCGGAAGGTTACGTGTGGCTGGTGGGTGCAGGTCCCGGCGCAGAAGACCTGCTGACGCTTCGGGCGCAGCGCGTGCTGATGCAGGCGGATGTCATCGTGTATGACGCTCTTGTCCCTCAGGAAATCGTCAATATGGGCCGTCGCGACGCGGAGCGTCTGTCAGTCGGTAAGCGCAAGGGCTGTCATTCCAAGTCCCAGTCGGACATCAATCGTCTTCTCGTTTCCCTTGGGCTTGAGGGGAAGCGTGTGGTCCGGCTGAAGTCGGGCGATCCGCTCGTCTATGGTCGCGCGGCGGAGGAGATGGCGGCGTTGCGCGAAGCCGGTATCGGCTACGAGGTCGTTCCTGGCATCACATCTGCCTTCGCTGCTGCGGCAGATTTCGAATTGCCATTGACGCTGCGTGGCGTTGCGTCCTCGCTGATCTTCACGACTGGTCATGATCTGGCTGGGGATATTTTGCCGGACTGGGCACGTCTTGCCGTGTCGGGTGCCACAATTGCCGTCTACATGGGTCGAAGCGTTGCGGCCTCGGTCGCCAAAAGGCTGATGAGCGCGGGGCTGAGTGAAGAAACGACGGTCGCGGTGATAGAGAATGCGAGCCGCAGCTATCGTCGCCTGATGCATGGCACGCTCAAAGATTTGCCGGACCTCGAGCATCGCGACGAGTTGACGGGTCCGGTCATGGTCATCATTGGCGACGCGGTCGCCGGTGCGAATTTCGAAAGGTCCGAAGCCTTGGCGAAGTCACCGCTCAATGCGCATGTCGGACAGGAGTATGCAAATGGTTGATAAGGTACTGACGGCCAATCGTCTGAGCGATGGCATCGCCGTCTGGCTGGATGCAAATGGCGAATGGAACGAGGACCTGCAATCCTCTCTCGTTGCGCGTCATGCGGAAGCCGTCGCTTCGCTGGAGGAGATCGGAAAGCGCGATTTCTCCGCCAACAAGGTTGTGGACGTCAACATTATCGACGTAGCGGAGGAAAACGGTCGTCTTTGGCCGACGCGTCTGCGTGAGCGCATTCGCGCAGCGGGCCCCACAATCGAATATGCTACAGGTTACAAGCCTGCCGACGCAGCCTTTATCGCAGTCTGAGGAATATCATGTATCGTTATGACGAGTTCGACCACGCCTTCGTAAAGGGTCGCGTGGAACAGTTTCGTGATCAAGTGGAGCGTCGCCTGTCGGGTGAGCTGGCCGAAGATGCGTTCAAGCCCTTGCGTCTGATGAATGGCGTCTATCTCCAGCTACATGCCTATATGCTACGCGTCGCGATTCCCTACGGAACGCTGAACTCCAGACAGATGCGTATGCTGGCGCATATCGCGCGCAAATACGACCGTGGCTATGGTCACTTCACCACTCGTCAGAACATCCAGTACAACTGGCCGCGTCTGGCGGATACGCCCGCCATTCTGGATGAGCTGGCGAGCGTTGAAATGCACGCTCTTCAAACGTCCGGCAACTGCATTCGCAACGTCACCGCCGATCATTTCGCAGGCGCTGCGGCCGACGAGGTCGCCGATCCACGCCCTTACGCGGAAATCCTGCGCCAGTGGTCTTCCGTGCATCCGGAATTCTCGTTCCTGCCGCGCAAGTTCAAAATCGCCGTGACCGGTGCGGAGCGCGATCGCGCCGCCATTCAGGTTCACGATATCGGCCTGCACCTGAAGAAGAACGACAAGGGCGAAATCGGCTTTGCCGTTTATGTCGGCGGCGGGCAGGGCAGAACCCCGATGATCGCCAAAAAAATCCGCGATTTCCTGCCCGAAGAGGATTTGCTGTCATACACAACCGCAATCATGCGCGTGTACAATCTGCATGGTCGTCGCGACAACAAATATAAGGCCCGTATCAAGATCCTCGTGCATGAGACCGGCGCGGAAGAACTCGCGCGCCAGGTGGAGGCGGAGTTTGTTCACCTGAAAAATGGCGAACTGAAACTTCCCGATGGCGATATCGCAGCGATCACCACCTATTTCGCGCCGCCTCAGCTAAGGGACCGCCCGGAGAGCTGGGAGAGCCTCGCCCGCTGGAAGAAGACGGACGCGGATTTCGCCCGCTGGGTCGACCAAAACGTTCAGCCGCACAAGCATCCGGATTATGGGATGGTGACGGTCTCGCTGAAGCCTATTGGCGGCATTCCGGGAGATGCGTCGGACGAACAGATGGACGTGGTCGCTGATATTGCTGCGGAATATGCCTTCGACGAAATCCGCATCAGCCACGAGCAGAACATTATTCTCCCACACGTTGCCCTTGCAGATTTGGAGCCGGTATACCGCGCGCTACAGGGTGCGGGTCTTGCAACGGCGAATGCAGGCCTCATTACGGATATCATTGCCTGTCCCGGTCTGGACTACTGCGCGCTCGCCAATGCGCGCTCCATTCCGGTCTCGCAGGAAATTTCCAGACGTTTCGGCGCAGCTGAGCGTCAGGCGGAAATCGGTGAATTGAAGATCAAGATTTCCGGCTGTATCAACGCCTGTGGTCACCACCATGTTGGCCATATCGGCCTGCTGGGCGTCGAGAAGAAGGGTGCTGAACTTTATCAGATAACCCTTGGTGGATCCGGCGATGAGAATTCCTCGATCGGCGAAATCATCGGGCGCGGATTTGAACCGGAAAAGGTAACGGATGCGGTCGAGACGATCGTAGACACGTATCTCGGCCTGCGCCTGTCCAAGGAGGAAACTTTCCTGGAGGCCTACCGTCGCGTTGGACCGCAACCTTTCAAGGACGCCCTTTATCCTGCCACCGCAGAAGCCGCTTGAGGAATTTGAAATGACGAAAATCTGGACCGAAAAAGGCTTCGTCGAAAATGACCCTTGGATCACCGAGGGCGAGGGCGTCGAAGCAGGCGAGGGGCAGAACGCGGTCTTGCCACTGGCGACCTTTCTGACGCGGGCGGCAGAGAGCAATGATGTAGGTCTCGGCGTTCTCATAACACCTGCGGATGATGTAACGAAGCTTGCACCCTTCATTGATCGGATCGCGCTTATCGCGGTGAGCTTCCCGGCCTTCAATGACGGCCGCGGCTTCAGCCACGCATCCCTTCTGCGCACACGTCTGAATTACCAGGGTGATCTGCGCGCCGTTGGCGATGTGCTCATCGACCAGGTACCGCTGATGCTGAGAACGGGCTTCACCAGTTTCAGCGTCTCCAACGAAACTGCACTCCGTCGTTTGTCCGAAAACCGGTTACCCGGCATCGATGTCTACTACCAGCCGACGGCAAGATCCTCCGTAGAGGGTGAAACCTATAGCTGGCGAAGGCGTGCGGCAGTATGAACCATTGCGAGGAAATATGAGGTATTGATACATATTTCCACCTGCATAGCTCCAATGACATTCTCATACCTTCAAATGGGGAGGCGGATGGTATATTTCCCCGTATCGAGAATGTCTGGTTTTTTGTGAAATGGACGGAAAGAGAATGAACGCTCCAGCCAAAACGGAAGAATTTGCGATCAAGATCCCGGACGGCGTCTATGCCGAGACCGTTCTTTCGGTGGAGCATTACACCGATCACCTTTTTCGCTTCCGCATGACGCGCCCGGCTGGGTTCCGCTTCCGCTCCGGTGAATTTGCCATGATCGGCCTCATGGTCGGCGACAAGCCGATCTACCGCGCCTACTCCATCGCCAGCCCATCCTGGGACGAAGAGCTCGAGTTCTTTTCCATCAAAGTGCCGAACGGTCCGCTGACCTCTCACCTGCAGGCAATCAAGCCAGGTGATACGGTCCTAATGCGCAAGAAGCCGACGGGAACGCTTGTGCTCGACGCGCTCACGCCTGGCAAACGTCTTTACATGTTTTCGACCGGAACGGGTATCGCTCCATTCGCAAGCCTTATTCGCGACCCGGAAACCTATGAAAAGTTCGAGGAAGTTATTCTCACCCATACCTGCCGGGATGTCGCCGAACTGAAATACGGCTTCGATCTTGTGGAGGAAATCAAGAACCACGAGTTCCTGAGCGAGATTGTCGGCAACAAGCTGAAGCACTATGCGACGGTGACACGTGAGGAATATCCCTTCAAGGGCCGCATCACCGACCTGATCGCAAACGGCAAAATGTTCGCCGACCTCGGCGTCCCGCCGCTGAATCCAGCCATTGATCGCGGCATGATCTGTGGCTCATCTGCTATGCTCAGGGACACTAAAGAGCTGCTGGAGAAGGCGGGGCTGAGCGAAGGTGCCAACAACAAGCCGGCGGAATTCGTCATCGAGCGCGCCTTCGTCGGCTGACGCATTTTGATATCTCAAGAAAAAGGAGGCTAGGTGCCTCCTTTTTTGTTTTCCGTGATGTGTGGCTTACGTTGTCTCAGGCTCATCCTTCGGAACGATATCCCGCCGGAAGAAAATGAAGAGCAATATTGCAATCGCCGCGACACCACCGCCGACCAGATGCGATAGCGCGAAGCCGCCTTCCGTGGTAAGCCATCCTGCAACACCGTTGCTGAGCGACGCGCCGATACCTTGAACGGTCATCACGCTTGCAAGGCCGACATTGAAGCGCCCGGTACCTTTCAAGATGCGCTCGACTGCAACCGGCGTCGCGATACCAAGAAGGCCGGCACCGATGCCATCCAGAAGCTGAACGGGATAGACCACCCAGAACTGCTCAAAGGATGCCGCCAACAATCCGCGCAAAGGCAAGGCCGCCAGCGCAATCAGGAAAACCGCAGAGAGTCCGAAGCGGCGAATAAGCCAGGGAGCGAGAGCTGCCACGAAGATCATGGCGAACTGTGCGACACCGGTGATGATTGCCGTTGTTTTGAAGGGCGAGTTGAGTTCGACTGCGAAATCCTGAGCAATCAGTCGGCCCATCGGCGCATTGCCGAAATGGAAGATCAGCAGAATGATGGCAAGCAGGATGAGCCCGCGCTCATGCCACAATACGCCGAAACCTGAAGGCCCGGGTTCGCCCTCATCATGACCGAGACCGCGCGCCACTTTATGATCAATACGGTTGGGATCGATCGCCGTGATCGCTATCAACGTTCCGATTGCGGTGATGACCATCAGGCCGATGACACCAGAAATGCCGAAGTAAGAGACGGCAACATAGGTGGCAAACAAAGAAGCAAAATTGCCACCGTGGTTCCAAAACTCGTTGCGCGAGATTTGCTTCGAGAACAACTTTTCGCCGACAAGACCCAGCGTCAGTCCGGCAAGCGCCGGGCCAACCGTTGCGCCAACGACGGCCGTCATGATCTGACCGCCCCAGACAACGGTCTCCGTCGGGAAGATCAAGGTAAGAAGCGCACCCGCGGTAACGAGAATGACTGGCACTGCAATTAGCGTGCGCTTCAATGTCGTGCCATCAACGAGAGCGCCGCAAAGCGGTGTGGCGGCAAGGCCAACCAGACCGCCGACCGTCGCAATGATCCCCAACTGCATGGGGGACCAGCCATTCGTGGCCAGAAACGCATCAAGAAAAGGACCGAGCCCATCGCGTGCATCCGCTAGAAAAAAGTTTAGCACCGCGAGAGCAAATAGAGTGCGATCGCTGATGCCACTCGGCCGTTGAACAGAGCCTCGGCCGGGGGCAGGAGAGGTGATGGATGTCATCTGCGTATTTCCGAATAGGAGTGAAGCGAGCGACAAACGCACGAAAACGTTATTGGTTGCTATAGTCCATAACGATCTAATTTAGGAACTCTATTCAAGTCCCACCGTTGGCGTTCCTCAATAGGGAGCGATCATCATGAAACTAAACACAGCGTGCCTTTTCGCCTTGGCGGCACTTATCTCCACGCCCGCAGTGGCAGATGAAACCACCTTTCTGTCCTCGCTCGGTGGGAACTGGAAAGGCAGCGGCACTGTGACCACTCGGATCGGCTCTCGTCCGGTCAATGTCAACTGCACATTTCAGGCCACTGCGTCTGGACCATCATTGCAGATGAACGGCACATGCCGAGGTTTTGTTGTCGTGCGCCGATCAATCTCGGCGGACCTAACCGCGCGGGGCACCCGATATAGCGGAAATTATGTCGGTCCTTCCGGTCGCCCCTCCGCACTCAGCGGCAGCCGAAGAGGCGACAACATCAACCTGACGGTTCGCTGGAACCGTGACATCAACGGCGATCGCGTGGCGGGTATGACCATCAGCAAGCTTGGACGTAATGGCTTGCGATTGAGAACGACAGACAAGGACGGCGCCAATGGACCGACCGTGGTCACCGCGGATATCCGGCTCACCCGCTAAAGGTATCTGGGTCACTGGCTGGAAAGAGAGCTTTACGCTGCCTCGCCGAGATCCGCCACGGTGTTCGTTCTGCTCACATCCTTCGAGGCGGATAGAGCAGCGCAGCGGGCGCTCATAGGCCTGCCGGAAACTTTCGTCAGGTTCAAACCGGACAACCTCGAAGCTCGCCGTCACAGGCGTCTCTGGAACAACGTCTGGGTAAAGGGCTGATAATCCTACCCGCAGGCGTTCAACGCGCTCTAGCATATTTCGCCCGTCGCTGGACGCCATAAATAATACCAACTCCTTGGCACCTATTCTGCCAACCAGGCCATCTGGACTGGCCGCATCCTCGAGACGGCGAGCAAAACGGCGGAGACCTCATCGCCTATCGCATGTCCCAGTCTGTCATAGATGGTCTTAAATCGATCGAGACCGGTCGCAACGATGAAGCCAGCGCTGTCAGTTGCAGTCCGTTGTGCCGCAAGCCGCCCTCCAAAACCCAAGTGATTTAACAGGTTCGACACGTAGTCGTTTTGCGCCTGTCTGAACAACTCTCCGGCAAGATCCCCCGCCAAGATGAAGAGCGTCAGTATCGCGGTTGCCATCATACCGGTCGGACGTGCCGAGCGACAGGAGGATGATGGAGGACGCCTCGGCTATTTCGCCATTCGGTCTTGGCCGAAAAACAGGCTGACGCAGACTATGCTAAGCGCTGTGGCGATAGGTGAGAATATAGCCGAGTTTTTTAAGTAACAAATATCGACTGCTTCTAGACGGCTCCAAGTCTCGGCCGCAGAGTGGCTCGAGCGCACATTTTGCCACCACGGCTATCACATCATGAATTCGGTTTGGCTAAAACGAATGAAGCCCGGATCGTTCCGGGCTTCATGATCAGTCTTACTCTGCTGCTTCCTGATACTCGCTCATGGGCGGGCAGGTGCATATGAGATTGCGGTCGCCATAGACGTTGTCGATGCGGTTGACCGGCGACCAGTATTTGTCCACGCGGAACGAGCCGGGCGGGAAGCAACCCTTCTCGCGGCTGTAGGGACGATCCCATTCCCCGACGAGGTCCTCCACCGTATGCGGCGCATTCTTCAACGGGTTATTGAGCTTGTCGGCACGGCCTTCTTCTATGTCGCGAGCCTCCTGGCGGATGGTGAGCATCGCGTCGCAGAAGCGGTCGATCTCGGCCTTAGTCTCGGACTCGGTCGGCTCGATCATAAGTGTGCCAGCGACTGGCCAGCTCATGGTTGGCGCATGGAAGCCGCAATCGATCAAGCGCTTTGCCACGTCATCAACGGTCACGCCGCAGCTGTCGTTGAGCGGGCGCGTGTCGATGATGCATTCATGCGCCACGCGTCCAGCCTCCGACTTGTAAAGGACGTCGTAAGCGCCCTTCAGGCGTGCCGCGATGTAGTTGGCGTTGAGGATCGCGACCTTGGTCGCCTGTGTCAGCCCTTCGCCGCCCATCATCAGGCAGTAGCTCCACGAGATCGGCAGGATCGATGGCGAGCCGAAGGGTGCTGCTGAAACAGCGCCTGAGCGGCCATCGCTTGCCGGATGTCCCGGCAGGTAGGGAGCCAGATGCGCCTTGACGCCGATCGGACCCATGCCGGGACCACCGCCGCCATGCGGAATGCAGAAGGTCTTGTGAAGATTGAGATGGCTGACGTCCGAGCCAATATCGCCTGGACGCGAAAGACCGACCATCGCGTTCATATTGGCGCCGTCCAGATAGACCTGTCCACCATGGGTATGAACGATGTCGCATATCTCGCGGACCGTCTCTTCAAAAACACCGTGGGTCGAAGGATAGGTGATCATGCAGCAGGAGAGGTTTTCCGCGTACTGCTCTGCTTTTGCTCGGAAATCATCGATATCGATGTCACCGTTTTCCTTTACCTTGACCGGGACCACCTTCATGCCGACCATCTGCGCGGAGGCAGGGTTGGTGCCATGCGCGGATGTCGGGATAATGCAGACATCGCGATGCGCATCGCCACGAGCAAGGTGATAGTTCCGGATCGTCAGCAGGCCTGCATATTCACCCTGCGCTCCCGAATTAGGCTGCATGGAAAAAGCGTCATAACCAGTCACAGCGCAAAGCTTGGCAGACAGATCGTCGATCATCTCCTTGTAGCCCAACGCTTGATCGGCGGGAACGAAAGGATGGATATCGGAAAATTCCGGCCATGTGATCGGCAGCATTTCCGCTGTCGCATTGAGCTTCATGGTGCAAGAACCTAGCGGAATCATCGCGCGGTCCAGAGCCAGATCGCGGTCCGAAAGACGGCGGATATAGCGCGTCATTTCGCTTTCGGCGCGGTTCATATGGAAGATCGGGTGCGTCATATAAGCGCTTGTACGCAATAGATCTTTCGGCAGTCGATAATCCGGATCGAAGTCGGAAATCGAGAAGCTGCCGCCAAAGGCGCGCCAGACGGCCTCAAGCGTTGCCGGGCGTGTGCGCTCGTCAAGGCTCATGCCAATCTTGGTGGAGCCGACCTTGCGAAGGTTGACGCCTTCGGCAACAGCTGCACGCAGGATGAGCGCCTGCATGTGGCCGACATCGACGGTGATCGTATCGAAGAAGGTTTCCGGCTCGACCTTGTAGCCAAGCTTCTCCAGACCCTTCGCCATCAGCACCGCCTTCTGGTGGGTTTGCTGAGCGATAGCCTTGATGCCCTGTGGGCCATGGAAGACGCCATACATGGACGCCATGACCGCCAGCAGCACCTGCGCGGTGCAGATGTTGGAGGTAGCCTTCTCGCGGCGAATATGCTGCTCGCGGGTCTGCAGAGACAGACGATACGCACGATTGCCACGTGCATCGACAGACACGCCGACGAGACGGCCCGGCATAGAGCGCTTATGCGCATCCTTGACCGACATGAAGGCCGCGTGCGGACCGCCGTAACCAACAGGAACACCGAAGCGCTGAGAGGAGCCGATAGCGATATCCGCACCCATTTCACCGGGAGACTTGAGGAGCGTCAGTGCCAGGAGATCGCAGGCGACTGCCGCGATCGCGCCGGTCTGATGCAGACGCGAAATGAGGCCGGAGAAATCGCTGACATGGCCATGCGTGCCGGGGTATTGAAAGATCGCGCCGAAGACATCGACCGGATCGAGATCGGTGAAGGGGTTGCCGATGACGACTTTCCAGCCAAGCGGTGCTGCGCGTGTCTCGATCAGCGCGATGGTCTGCGGGTGGCAGTTTGCGTCCACGAAGAAGGCGTTCGCCTTGGACTTCGCCACGCGCTGGCACATGGACATGGCTTCGGCAGCAGCGGTCGCCTCATCGAGAAGCGAAGCATTGGCAACATCGAGGCCGGTGAGGTCGCAGATCATCGTCTGGAAGTTCAGCAGCGCTTCAAGACGGCCTTGCGAGATTTCCGGCTGGTAGGGCGTGTAGGCGGTGTACCAGGCCGGATTTTCCAGAATATTGCGCTGGATGACCGGCGGCGTGATGGTGCCGTAATAGCCCTGGCCGATCAGTGATGTCAGCACCTTGTTCTTGTTGGCCGTCTCGCGAAGGCGGTCGAGCGCCTCGCGTTCGGTCAGTGCTGCACCCCAGGCAAGCGGGTCCTTCTGGCGGATTGAGGAGGGTACTGTCGCATCGATCAGGGCATCGAGGCTCTTATAGCCGATGACCTTCAGCATCTCCTCCATTTCCGCCGGCGACGGGCCGATATGACGACGATTGGCGAAGTCATAGGGCTGGTAGTCGGTGAAATGAAATTCGGTGGGCGTGTTCATTACGCTACCAGCTCCTTATAGGCGGCTTCATCCAGCAGCGCATCGGCGTCGGCGGTGTTGGCAAGCTTCAGCTTGAAGAACCAACCGGCGCCCTGCGGGTCGGAATTGACCAGCGACGGATCATCGACGATGGCCTGATTGATCTCGACGATCTCGCCATCCAGCGGACAATAGACATCCGAGGCAGCCTTGACGCTTTCGACGGTGGCGGCTTCGCCATTCTTGGAAAAGGTGGCGCCGACTTCCGGCAATTCAACGAAGACCAGATCGCCGAGTTGTTCTGCGGCGTGGGTGGTGATGCCGACGGTGGCGACATCGCCTTCGATCTTCAGCCACTCGTGTTCCTGGGTAAATTTCAGCATGGGTTTCTCCGCAGATTAGCGCTTGTAGGTGGGCGTGATGAAGGGCAGGGCGGCAACAGTAACGGGCAGGTACTTGCCGCGAACCTCGGCGAAGATCGCCGTGCCGGGTGTTGTGTAGTCGGTGGGCACATAGCCCATGGCAACCGGACCTTCCACGGTCGGTCCGAAGCCGCCGGAGGTAACCTCGCCGATTTCGTTTCTGCCTTCGGCATCGGCAAAAAGCTTGGAATGACCGCGCACCGGCGCTTTACCTTCGGGCTTCAGGCCGACGCGGCGCCGGCTGGTGCCGTTACCGAGTTCGCCAAGAATACGATCCGCACCCGGAAAGCCGCCTTCGCGGTCGCCGCCTGTACGGCGCGCTTTCTGGATCGCCCATTCCAGCGATGCTTCGATCGCAGATGTCGTGGTGTCGATGTCGTTACCATAGAGGCAGAGACCGGCTTCCAGCCGCAGGCTGTCGCGTGCGCCAAGACCAATGGCTTCGCAATCGGGATGCTCCAGCAGGGACTTGGCGATCTCTTCGGCCTTGTCGTCAGGAATTGAAATTTCAAAACCGTCCTCGCCTGAGTAACCGGAGCGCGAGACGATGCAGGGCACATCTTGCAGAGGGATCTCGCGCACGTCCATGAATTTCATGTCCGAAACGCCAGCCCAAAGCTCGGCAAGAACCGCTTCCGCACGAGGCCCCTGCAGCGCGATCAAGGCGCGGTCCTCAAGCGGTGTCACGTCGCAACTGTCGGAGAGATGCGCCTTCATATGCGCAAGGTCTGCATCTTTGCAGGCAGCATTGACGACGACGAAAAGATGATCGCCGAGGTTGGTAATCATCAGGTCGTCAAGGATGCAGCCATTCTGATCGGTGAAAAAGCCGTAGCGCTGGCGACCAGGCTTGAGGCTTAGAATATCAACCGGCACCAGCTTTTCCAAAGCGAGTGCAGCGTCTTCGACCTTGCCGGACTTCGCCTTCACGATGACCTGGCCCATATGGGAGACATCGAAAAGACCGGCCGAGGCGCGGGTGTGAAGATGCTCCTTCAACACGCCTGCAGGATATTGCACGGGCATGTCATAGCCCGCGAAAGGCACCATGCGGGCGCCAAGTGACAGATGCAGGGAATGAAGCGGGGTGACTTTTAACTCGGCTGTATCGGCCAAGGACGCCTCCAGGGTAGCGCATTCGCGCGGGCTCATGTTCGTGACACTCTGCGAGCGTCGGGTTCAAGAGCCCCCTCTGTCCTTGTCGCCTGAGATTGTTATCCCTTCGGCGAGCCTGCCCTTCAGTTACAAGGAGGCTTCTCTCCAGAGTTCCGTTCGACCGTTGGTCCTTTTGCCTGAGAGTTTCCGGGGCGGTTGCTCCTTCGGCTCCGCATCGAAGCGGTTTCTCCCAACGGTATGGACGCTCATTATCTGTGAAGCTTTCGGATTGGCAAGAACCAAATGACGCAAGTGAACAGTTTTTTGTTCAACCTGCGTCATGTCGTTGCAAGCAGAGGGAATGGACTGGCGCGGCGCGCGGCCAAATTCTAGCTATCTTTCTTCTCGGGAAGCTTCTTGCGTTTTGTAGATGCCATATCTTCAAGTTCTTTCTGCGTCATGGACTTAGCCATGTCTTTTGAAGCGCCTTGTAAACGCGATTTCGGCATGTCGCCACGCTTTGCAGCAAGCGCTGCCCCTGCAGCTTTCTGTTGGGCTTTTGACTTTGCGGGCACTGTTTCGTCTCCTCCTTGACCAGTTGATGATTGAAGGTCAACGTCACGCCTGTTCAGGCGTTCCCTGATACGAACGGTCGCACTTTGTTTTTCCACGAAACCGGGCTATCGAAATGGTCATGGTGATTTTCGGAAAAGACGGTTCAATCGGGATAGAGCGGACAGCGCGCATCTTGTGCGCCGTGCTGATGCTATCGCTTGGCTTTGGACATAAACCAATCCTTGCCGCCCCGGTTGCTGCCTTCGATGAGGCCTACAGGCTCCCTGACGGCAGCTTTGCCGAAATTTGCTCCGAGCATCTTGCTCAAACTCAATTGCCGCATGGCAAGCACAGCCGTGATGCCATCCTTTTCTGCGAAGCATGCCTGCTCGCATCCTCGATTCTTCTGCCGACACCTGTGGCGGAACAAGGGATGGGTACTGACCTGGCATCGATAGAAAATACGCTTCGGCAGTACAACACCATCATAAAACCCTCGGCGCCGCGGACCAATCGCGCCCGCGATCCCCCAACGTCTTTTGTTTGATCCCGCTCACCACCAAAGCCGCGTAGCGGCACTTTTCTGACTGACTGCCTGTAATGCAGTAGCCTTAAGGATCAAAAGATGACAGTCTTCAAACGCGCCACATATATCGTTATTGCCGCGGCCCTCTCGTCCACTTCCGCTCTCGCCCATACAAGCTTCGTCAATGGAACCGCAGAACAGGATAGCACCATTGTCGCAGCACTTCAGGTGCCACATGGCTGCGCCGGCGGCCTTGCCACCACCGAAGTTCAAATCGTTCTGCCTGAAGGCTTTATTTCGGCCAAGCCGCAGCCCAAGGCGGGCTGGGAACTGGAAGTGATCAAGGGCGATTACCAGAAGACCTACAAGAATCACGGCAATGATGTGAAAAGTGGTCCGGTGGAAATTCGCTGGAAGGGCGGCAGCTTGCCGGACGATTTCTATGACACCTTCAACATTCAGGGCAAGATCGCAGATGTTGAGCCGGGCACGGCGCTGCCTTTCAAGGTCAAGCAACTTTGCGGTGACAAGGGCACAGCCAACTGGGATCAGATTGCCGTAAAAGGCCAAGACCCACACTCGCTCGATAACCCGGCCCCGGTGATCCGCATCACCGCAAAGCAGAAGGCGGAGGGTGAGTCTCATGCACACCACGATCAAGCCGCCGCTATGGCAGCGACCGGTGCGGCAGACGCTGTCATCAAGGCGGGTGATCTCGAGCTGTCGGCAGCCTCCACCAAGGCAATGCTGCCGGGTCAGCCGGTCGGCGGTGGCTTCGTCACCATCAAGAACAATGGCGCCTCAGACGACAAGCTCGTTTCGGTTTCATCGCCCTTGGCTGGCCGCGCTGAAATCCACGAAATGGCAATGGTCAATGACGTGATGAAAATGCGCAAGCTGAATGATGGGATCGCTATTCCGGCAGGTCAGACCGTGGAGTTGAAGCCGGGAGGGTTGCATTTCATGTTCTTTAACGTCTCGAAGCCGTTTGCAGAAGGTGACAAGGTCCCGGTTACGCTTGCTTTCGAAAAGGCCGGAGAGGTGACGATCGAGCTTCTAGTCGGCCCGGCCAATCCGGGCGAGGCGAAGCACAATCATAACTGAACTTGAAAAAAAATGCCGTCGGGATGCGTCTGCACCTCGACGGCCGTCGGCGTATTTTCTCACTTACTTCGTGACAGTGAGCTTCGCCTGCATTCCCGCTTCGTAGTGTCCTTTGATATTGCAGAAGAGCAGGTAGGTTCCAGGGACCAGTTTGGCCTTCAACTGACCATCCGCGCCCGGCTTCAAATCTGCGACTTCTCCGAGGCTATTCAGCTTCTTTTCATCGACGCGATGTTTGGCCGTGTTGAGCGGGATCGCTTCGTCTGGAGACTTCAGCTTCACAAGAACCATCTCATGCTCTTCTGAGACGGCGTCATTATGCACCATGAACACCGCCTCACCAGCTTTGACCGTCGGCTTGTCGAGGGTGAGCGTCATCGGCTGCCCGCCTTCTCCGCCTTCATGGACCATGATCGTGGTTGCGGCAAATGCCGGGACGGAAAGGGTGAACGTCGCAAGCGCGGCCAGCGTCAGTTTAGCAAGAGTCTTCATGATGTACCTCTGTTTCGGTCTTTGCGAAAAACAGCCTGGACATTTCAGCTGACACTAAACTGAACATGGCGGCGGTAGCACAGAGATTAATCCGGTGGATCCTGATTCTCTTCATAGGCGTGCAGGGCCTGCTCGAACGTCGTCTGTGGATTTTGACGGGTGGATGTAAAGAGAGAAAGGGAAGGGGCAGCGGCAGCGAGATTGATCAGCGGATGCGGTGAAGCATCAGGCTCCGACTGGCGGCGTAACTCTTCGGCAGCCTTTTCAATTTCCTTTTTTCTCGGCGGACGTTGCGCCAAGCGGACGCTTTCAGACGCATACGCCGCTATATTCGCGGAAACCGACCAAAGCTGAGACATTGTCTGCCCTCAATAATAAGAAGAGACAAAACTAGCAGCGCGAAATTTACTCGGCCCTAAATCTAATAGTTGAATTTGCTGCGTATTTTAATCATTGGCGACATCAGGCATCGCAGCGTATTTCTAAATCCATCAACTTGTCTTAGGGTCAAAATACACATCCATAGAATTGAAACGGCTCTCATGTTAAACATTCTACTCGTGGCAGTCGGCGGCGCAATTGGTTCAGTCGCACGCTATCTTGTCGGCCTGGGTGCGACGCGTCTTGCGGGACCGAACTTTCCCTTTGGCACATTGACCGTCAATATCGCAGGCGCATTTGCGATCGGTCTTCTCGTGGAAATGATCGCCCGCCGTTTCGATGCCTCCGCAGAGATGCGGGTCTTCATCGTCACCGGCATCCTTGGTGGCTTTACCACCTGGTCATCGTTTACCCTGGATACGATGGTGCTGTTCGAGCGGGGCGAAATAGGCCTTTCGGCCCTATATCTTCTGGCAAGTCTACTGGTTTCGTTTGCTGCGGTCTTTGCCGGGCTGGCCTTGGGCCGCGCTTTGTTTTAAAGGCAAGGCAAAGGCCGCACACCAACGAGGCGGCAGATCAGAAAAGAAAGACTGGAATTGCCATGGCAGGTATCGAGCACATCAAGGTTGAGGCCGACGAGGCCGGAATGCGTCTCGACCGCTGGTTCAAGATCCATTACCCGGGCCTCGGATTCGGTCAGCTGCAAAAGCTGATGAGATCGGGCCAGGTTCGCGTCGATGGTGGCCGCGTCAAAACCGATGCCCGCGTTCAACCCGGCCAAATGGTCCGCGTGCCACCACTTGATGTCGATGCCAAGGTCAAGAGCGGCCCGATCGGCTCCAAGGACTTGAAGCATTCGGAGGACGGCGATCTTCTCAAGCGCATGTTGCTTCACGAGGACGACAAGGTCTTCGTCTTCAACAAGCCTGCCGGCATTGCCGTGCAGGGCGGGTCGGGTGTAAACCGCCATATCGACGGCCTTCTCGAAGCCTGGACGAACCAGAAAGGCGAAAAGCCCCGTCTTGTCCATCGTCTGGACCGCGATACATCCGGCGTTCTCGTCGTCGCCCGTACCCGTGGCGCGGCACAGAAGCTGACTGCAGCATTTCGCGAACGCGATACGAAGAAGACCTACTGGTCGCTGGTCAAAGGCGTTCCGCGCAAACACCAGGACAAGATTTCGAGCTGGCTGGTCAAGGAGCAGACACCGGATGGAGATCGTATGCGCATTGCCAAGCACGGCGAGGAAGGTGCCGACCACGCGATCTCTTATTACAGGGTAATCGATACCGCGGCGCAAAATTTGGCCTGGCTGGAAATGGAGCCTTATACCGGCCGCACCCATCAGCTGCGCGTACACGCGCTACACATGGGCCATCCCATCATTGGCGATCCGAAATACTACATCGACGACCCGAACTGGGATTTTCCCGGCGGCATCCAGAAGCGCCTGCACCTGCACGCACGCCACATCGATATTCCCCATCCGTCCGGCGGTCGTCTCCGCGTCAGCGCACCTCTTCCGCCGCATATGGTGCAGACGTGGAATCTCCTCGGCCTCGATGTTGCCGATGGTGACAGGGACGATCAATGAAGCTTGTTCTTTTCGATTGCGACGGGACGCTGGTCGATAGCGTCGGCCTCATCCATGAGGTTATGGCGCGCACCTTCTTGCATTTCGGTTATCCGCGTCCTGAGGTGTCTCTGACGAAATCGATTATTGGGCTGACGCTCGATATCGCCATCGCCCGAATGCAGGGAAAGATGCATGTGGATGATGAGGCAACGGCGATGACCGCTCATTATAAGGCGATTTTTGCCGAAACACGCGCAGAGCCTGGTTTTCAGGAGCCCTTGTTCGACGGCATTGCGCAGATGATCGCAAAGCTTGCCGAGCGCGAAGAACTGTTGATGGGGGCCGTGACAGGTAAATCTCGCCGTGGCCTCAACCTGATAATGGACACACACGGCTTTCGTGAGCACTTCATTGTTTCCCGCACAGCGGATGATTGCCCCTCGAAACCGCATCCGGCCATGGTGAGCGAATGCTGCCACGAAACCGGCATGGTTCCGACCGATACGATTGTCATAGGCGATGCGATCTACGATATGCAGATGGCAAAGGCCGCCGGTGCCAAGGCAATAGGTGTCGCTTGGGGGTATGCCTCCGTCGATGCGCTCTGGGCTGCTGGCGCTGATGCGATCGTCAACCATCCAAGCGAAATTCCCGGTCACATACCGAGCTGACGAGGACCAAATATGCGTGACTTGCTGAACGATCTTTCGGAGGGCTTGAGCCATCCAGACCCGATCCGCCGGGCGCAAATCCAGATGCAGAAGCCGCTTCCCAAGCGTTTTTATAAGGAGGTGACTGTGGAGGAAGCAGAAGAGGGCGCCTTCACGATCCGTCTCGATGGCAAGGTGCTGCGTACGCCTGCAAAACATCCGCTCTATGTTCCAACCAGAGCGCTTGCGGTCTTGATGCGCGATGAGTGGGACGCGCAGGCGGAGGTGATCGACCCCTCCACTATGCCGATTTCCCGCCATGTGAATACGGCGATCGATGGCGTAGCGAACGACCCCCAGGCGGTATTTGAAGATATTCTGCGCTTTTCCTCCAGCGATCTGCTCTGCTACCGGGCAGGCGAACCGGAAGCGCTTGTCGAGCGCCAGACGGAGCAATGGGACCCCGTGATCGACTGGGCAGCAAATTCGCTTGGTGCGCGCTTTATCCTGATAGAAGGCGTCATGCACCAAGAGCAGCCCCGAGAAGCGGTGGCCGCTTTTGCCGTCACACTGCGCAAATATGATACCCCGATCGAGCTTGCAGCTCTCCACACGATGACGACACTCACGGGATCTGCAATACTCGCATTGGCGCTTGCCGAAGGCGAGAAAAGCCTTGAGGAAGTTTGGGCCCTGGCGCATCTCGATGAAGACTGGACTGCGGAGCAGTGGGGAGAAGACGAGGAAGCCCAACAGCGTCGTGCTGTGCGCTTCACCGACATGCGTGCCGCGGCCCGAGTTCTTGCTGCAGCGCGGTGAAGATCACACGAGCGACTTAGAGCATTTTTAACCACGATGCACGAAGATGAACCCTGAAGGTTACCTTAGGGGAGGCATCTTTCTTGTATCGGCAACTCAAGCGGATAGGCGTGGTTATGCTGACGTCTCTCGCACTCATGTCTTTCAGGCTTGGGCCCGAGACGCGCGAAGGCGATCGGCTGATCTATGACGTGCGAGGCGCCTTTGTTGCGGCGCGCGCGGATATTTCGCCGGAGCTTATGCAGTCGATCCATTATCGGGTTTCCAATGCCATCAACGATACGGTGAGAGTACGTGCGCGTCCGCGCGTGGTGCTGACGATCCGGCTCGAAGCCTATGCAAGGGGATCGTTGCTTCTAGGCCAGCGTGCCTCTGTCAGGGCCGTAGTGCGTGCGGCCGCCGTGCAGACGGGCGAGGTGATTGCGGAAGCGAAATTCACGGTCACGGCGGTGAGCCTCGACGCGTCCGCAATCGAACGGGATCTGGCCTTCGGCGTGGCCGAACGCGTGATCTCAGAGTTCAAGCTGAGCAGAACAGCGCCGTCGACACTTGCGACCGCTCTGTTTCCCGGGAGCCGGTGATACCGCCCGCCAACGCAGGTCATCGGCTGACGCCGATAACCGACGGCTCGTTTCTTCTGATAGCGACTTCGGCAAGTGTGAGTGACGACAATCCTGCCGCAAAGAATCCAACGCCTAAATAAATGGTGTTGGCGCTGTAAAAGCTTCCGAAGCCAACGGCAAACGCGGTGGCGACGAGGCTTGACCCCGACGCGATCAAGGATGCCCCAAACCCTGCGACGTTTCCAAGCGTCTGCATTGCCATGGCATTGAGGTTTCCGAACAGGATGCCGATTGCGAAAAAAGCGAGGAAAAGCAGCGACAGGAACGCCACGAAGGGAAGGGCGCCACCTTCAACAAAAGTTGCCACCAGCATGAGTAGAGACACCGTGGTCAGGCAGATGAACCCGATGCGCGCCATTGTGACCGTGCCGAGACGATGAACGAGCCTGGCATTGATAAAGGAGGCAAGTCCCATTGCAAGAGCCAGCGCAGCAAAGTAGAGTGGAAAGGTTTCCGCCACGCCATAGGCCTCAAAGAATAAGTCCGCGGCGGTGCTGAGATAGAGGAGCTGCGCGCCAAACACGAGGCCAGTCGCGATAATCAGCAGCGTCACCCGGGGGCTGGAGAGAATCCGCAAAGCGTTGAGGAAAAGCAGACGCGGCCGAAATGGGATGCGCCGGTTGACAGGTAATGTCTCAGGATGTCTTCCAGTGAACCAGATGCAAAGGCAAACAGCGATCACGAGATAGGCTGCAAAAATACTGCGCCAACCTGCGACGGCGATAAGCCCTTGCGCAAGAGCAGGAGCCAGCATCGGAATGAGGATAAAGAGTGTGAACATGAAGGACATGACGCGCGCCATTGCATCGCCCTCGAACTGATCTCGGATCATGGCTCGGGTTGCGATCTTCGGGCCGGAGACGCCAACGCCTTGTAGAAAACGGCCGATGAGCACCATCTCCAAAGACTGAGCAAAGAGCCCTATGGCCGTTCCGAGGAGATAGACGCAAATCCCCCCGAGTAGCGCCCGTTTGCGCCCGAATGCATCCGAAAGAGGGCCTATGACCAGTTCACCGAAGGCCATGCCGAAAATGAACAGTGATATCACGTGATGGGTGGAGAGCGGTGGCGCCGCGCCAAGCTCCAGTCCTATCTGCCTGAGCCCAGGTAGCAGAGCGTCAATGCTCAGCGAGGTGAGGGATGTCAATAGGGCGTAGAGGATCAGTCGGCTGCGGAATGTCATTCAAGGGATTCGAATGTCTTTGGGAATGGAGATAACACCCTATCCTGCTTGGCGAGCGAGGCAACGTCTCTTTCGTACTCCGGCTAAAATGGTGCCACGAGCGGTGATCCGCCTTGGAAACTCTTCAAGTCTTCCTAGATAAGTCCGATGCTGAAAAGAGGAGCATCAAATGACGTCTGCACGCCGTATCGTTCTCGCAAGCAGGCCCACAGGAGAACCTGGACCTGACAATTTCCGCCTGGAGGAGTTCGAGCTTCAAGAGGCAGGCGAGGGGGACGTTACCGTCAAGGCCCTTTATCTTTCTCTTGACCCTTACATGCGCGGACGCATGAGCGACGCAAAATCCTATGCGGCACCTGTGCCCGTGGGCGGTGTCATGGAAGGAGAGGCAATCTCCGAGGTCGTGAAGTCTAGACATAACGACTTTTCACCCGGCGATATCGTCCGAGGCAGGACGGGCTGGAGCAGCCACGCTACTATAAACGGCGATCAGCTCCGCCACGTCGAAACCCACGGTGCGCCGATCACCACGTCCCTGGGAGCGCTCGGTATGCCGGGATTTACCGCATGGGCAGGACTGAAATTTATCGGCCAGCCGAAAGCGGGTGAAACGGTCGTCGTTGCAGCAGCTTCGGGGCCAGTTGGCTCCATGGTTGGCCAGCTTGCAAAACTTGCCGGTGCTCGTGCCGTTGGCATTGCAGGCGGCAAGGAAAAATGCGCGTTCGTGAAGAACGAGCTTGGGTTTGACGCCGTTGTCGATCACCGATCGGGTAACTTCGCATCAGACCTTGGAGCTGTTTGCCCAGATGGGATCGACGTCTATTTCGAAAATGTGGGCGGCCGTGTTTGGGATGGCGTATTGCCGCTCCTCAACCAATTCGCACGCGTGCCGGTTTGCGGGCTCGTCGCCCATTACAATGGTGCCGGCGCTGGCCAGGAGGATCGTCTCCCGGCCACGATGTCGACGATCCTCCGCCAGAGCATCCTAGTCCGTGGATTTATTCAGATCGAATTCGCGAAGGACCATTTCGATGAGTTTCTGGCCGAGGTCGGTCCTCGTATAGCCGCCGGAGAAATCCATTATCGCGAAGACATCGTGGACGGTCTGGAAAAAGCACCCGAAGCCTTTACCTCTATGCTGTCCGGCGGCAATTTCGGCAAGCTGTTGGTCAAGGTCGCCGAGTGATATTTCCCTTTCTGGCGCCGCGCATAAAGTTGCGGCGCCAGAACACTTTCGTTTCGAGGCAATCGTATTCTCCCGACGACGCAATGATCAGCATGCCGCCAGCGGCAACTTAGCTCCGACTGCACGTGAGCGAGCTTTTGAGCTATTGATGAATACGGATGGCGAAACCACCAAGGGTGCTTTTGACTTCGGTTACGTCAATGCCTTGCGTTTTACCGAGTCAGTCGAAGTGGATTTGGGCGAAACGCCATAAGTGTTAGAGCCAGGGGCGAGGTGCTGAGAGACGCTGCCTGTCAGATCCGCCCAATACACAAGATCGCATAATATAGATTATGGAACTTATGGAGATGGGAAGCCTGTGCGTTTAGGCGTTGCGCTGCCTCAACCACTCAAATCTCGCCAGATGCCTCACGGCGTCGCATCTCCAATTCTTCGCTGTAGCGCCTCAGCGTATGGCTTTCAGTCAGCAGGCCTACCGGCCGGTTTTCTACCTTGTCGTTGACGACAGCCAGCGCTTCGCTTTCGGTATCGTCGAAAGCCGCTGCAGCTTGGCGCGCGTTCATCGTCGGCAGCAGTACATTGTTCTTGTAGTGCAGATAGGATTCGAGGCCGATCTCTGAAGCGTCGCGTTCCATCGGGTCGGCGTAGAGTTCCGGTACCAGCACGATCCCGACGTAACGCCCATCATCATCTGTCATGATGACACGCTGCGTGGACCCAAGCGGAAAATTCTCCTTGAAAGCTTCAAGTCCCATGCTGAGATTGGCTTTGCGGATATCCGCACGCATCATTTTTCCGACGGTCAAATCGCGAATCCAGCCTATGTCATGGGCGCTGCGGATGCTTTCACCGCGCAGATGAAAACGCCATGTGGCGAAGGAGTAGCCGAAGGTGGTGCGAACCACGAGCGATGTGGTGATGACTGCGGCAAGAACCAGTGCCGTGATCTGAAAGTCGCCTGTCAGTTCGAGCGCCAGAAACGTCATGGTCAAGGGGCCACCGATAATCGCAGCGGCAAAGGCGCTCATGCCGATGACAGCGTAGACGACCGGCTGCGTGGCGCCATAGCCGATGAAGGGCGCACAAACGGCAAAGATTTTGCCAAGCAGCGAGCCCATAAAAAGAGACGCGAAGAACAGGCCGCCGCGGAAACTGGAGCCGATAGAGACGGCACTGGCCGTGGCTTTCAGCAGGAAAAGTCCAACAAGTCCCATAAGGGTGATATTCGCGTCGAGATTGAGATGCAGAGCGCCGTGACCACTGGAAAGCACCTGTGGCGAGATCAGCGCCAACGCCCCGACCACGAGCCCTCCAAGTGTGGGGCGAAGCCATAGCGGTATTGCGCTTTTGCGCGCTGTTTCCTCGATAAAGGATACCGCCTGCATGAGAACGATGCCGATGCCAGCGCAAACGACACCCAGGAAGATCGCCGGCACATAATCGGGAGGCGTCACTGAACTTGAGCCGACAACATCGATGTTGATGCCGTGATGAGATATTAGGCCTGCCACAATGTTTGCAACCAGCGCCGACACGATCAGCGGCGCAAGTGTGACGATCGTGTAGGTACCGATGATCAGTTCGATGGCATAGAACGCTCCCGTCAAAGGCGCGTTGAAAGCGGCGGCAATCGCGCCAGCGGCCCCGCATCCAACGAGGATACGCATGTCCCCTCGCCTCAGTTTCAGGTTCAGGCCAAGCTTGGATGCGACGCCGCTGGCAACCTGGGTGTAGCCCGCTTCAAGTCCAACCGAAGCGCCAAAGCCATTTGATACGATGTTTTGCACGCAGACGATGATGCTGTCCGTCAATGACAGTCGCCCGCCATGGAGTGCGTTGGCCTCAATCGGGTCGACCATCGGTTTCTTGCGGGTTCGGGATAGGATGAAGAGTATGAGGCCAAGTACCGCGCCTCCAATGACAGGTCCAGCCATGACGATCCAGCCAGAGAGATCGCTGCTGCTAAGCCTTTCGACGCCGAAGACAAGCACATGCAGTGCCGTGCTGAGCGCCCCGATCAGAGAAACAAGAACGCCGGCCACTGCACCAACAAGGATTGCAAGAACCACGAGGGCGAGCTCGCCACGACGAAAGAGCGCGCGCAGACGTCCGCTGCGTATATTGTCGAAAAAGCTCGCCATGCTGGGGGCGCGGAAGGGCTTGATCGACATTGCATTCCTCTATTGCAGCTACAGGCGCTCTTGCGTCAGTTCGACCTCGAAACGCATCTGATCGTAGCCGGGTTCGACATGGTCCGGCGTTTCCCGCAAGACGGTCTCATAGTCCAATGGCGTGTGCATATGCGTCAATATCGCGTGTTTGGCGCCAAACGTCTCAATCCAGCCGAGCGACTGCTCGAGCGACAGGTGGCTTGGGTGATAGCGATACTGCAACGTATCGATGACGATCATGTCCAGATTTTGGAGCTTTTCGACGGATTCTGGTGGAAAATCACTGACATCGGTGCAGTAGGCAACGTCACCGACGCGAAAGCCGAGCGAAACGATATCGCCATGTTGCTGCAAATGCGGCCTGATACGCAGCGGGCCGCCCTCGCCTTTAATAACGATGTCCTGATCCAGGTCTTCGATCAGATTGGGTTTGACGATCGGCGGATAATTGCTCCCGGCCGGCGTTTCCAGGCAGTATGGAAAACCATCGCGGATGCGCTGCATCGTATCCGGCTCGGCATAGATCGGTATCCGGCTGCCAGAGGTGATGAAGTAGCCGCGCAGATCATCGATTCCATGCAGGTGATCGGCGTGGTGGTGAGTATAGATGACGGCATCGATCGCTTTGACGCCCGCCGCAATCATTTGCTCGCGAAAATCCGGACCGGTATCGACAACGACGGTGGTAACACCGCCATCCGGGGAAATCTGCTCGATGAGAAATGCCGCGCGGGTGCGTCTGTTTTTTGGATTGGTCGGGTCGCACGCCCCCCAGTCTCCATTGATTCGGGGAACGCCAGGAGACGAGGAGCAGCCGAGTATGGTGAAGCGACGCCGATAGAGTGCCAAAGGATCAGACTCTCGTCATTTTCGAAAAGCAGCGGAACGCATTGTCCGTAGTGATCTCCGCCATCGTCTCGTAGGGCAGACCGTGAACGTCCGCCAGAACTTCAGCCGTATTGACGACATAGGACGGTTCGTTGCGCTTTCCGCGCCAGCGTTTTGGTGCAAGATAGGGCGCGTCCGTTTCCACCAACAGGCGGTCGAGCGGAATGGCCGCGGCGATGTCGCGGATATCTTGCGATTTCGGAAAGGTGAGAATGCCCGAGAACGAAACATAACCGCCAAGTTCGACACCTGCCTTCGCAAGATCCGGTCCCGCAGAGAAACAGTGCAGAATAAACGGGAACGCGCCCTTCCCGCTTTCTTCGCGCAGGATAGCAATCATATCGTCATCGGCGCTGCGGCTGTGAATGACGAGCGGAAGCTGGGTGATGCGTGCTGCTTCGATGTGACGCCGAAGCCCCGTTTTCTGGTCTTCCGGCTTTTGCGTGTCGTAGAAATAATCCAGCCCCGCCTCGCCGATCGCCACGATCTTGTCATGGCCGTTGGCAAGCCGTACGAGCTCGTCAGCGGAGATATCCAATTCCTCATCGGCGTTGTTCGGATGCGTGCCGACAGAGCAGAAGACGGATGGGTATGCATCGACGATCTTCAACAGCTCTGGCAGACGCCGGACGCGGGTCGAGATCGTCACCATCTGGGCGACGCCGGATGAGTGTGCGCGTTTGATGATATCGTCGCGCTCAGCGTCGAAATCGGCAAAATCCAGATGGCAATGGGTATCGATCAGCATGCTGGTCTTCACGCCTCCGGCGCTACGTAACGCGGGAAGACCGGCTTTGGCGCTTCAAGCGGTGTGCCGGGCACGAGACGACCAGCCTCTCCGAGTGCCGCAAAATCCCGCTTGTCTAAAGGAGCGGCGACCAGATCGAGAAGCTTTTCGCACGATGCCGGCATGAACGGCTGAAGCAGGATACCGATCTGGCGCACGACTTCCGCCGTGACATAAAGGACGGTCCCCATGCGCTGCGGATCGGTCTTCTTCAGCGCCCACGGCTCCTGACCGGCGAAATAGCGGTCCGTTTCTGATACCACAGCGATGATCGAGGCGAGCGCCTTGTGAATCATCTGCTTGCTCATCTCATCGCGGCAGGTTGCGAGAAGCGCGTCAGCCGCTGCCAGCATCGCCTTGTCTTCATCTGAGAAGATGCCGGGTGTCGGGATCTGACCATCGCAATTCTTCACAATCATGGAGAGCGAACGGCTGGCGAGATTGCCGATACCATTTGCAAGGTCCGCGTTGATGCGTGTCGCAATCCCCTCCTCGCTGTAGCTTCCATCCTGGCCGAAGGAGACTTCGCGAAGGAAGAAATAGCGGACTTGATCGAGGCCGAAATGATTCACCAGATTGACCGGATCGACCACGTTACCAAGCGACTTCGACATCTTCTCGCCCTTGTTGAGCAGGAAGCCGTGGGCGTAGACGCGCTTTGGCAGCGGCAAGCCGGCGCTCATCAAAAAGGCGGGCCAATATACGGCGTGGAAGCGAATGATGTCCTTGCCAATAATATGGACGTCAGCCGGCCAGTATTTGGCCCGTGGGCCTTGTTTGTCTTCGATATAGCCGGTCGCGGTGATGTAGTTAGTGAGCGCGTCCACCCATACATACATCACATGCTTCGGATCGTCCGGAACCTTGATGCCCCAGTCGAAAGTCGTGCGCGAAACGGAAAGATCCTTCAGGCCTGATTTGACGAAGGAGATGATCTCGTTTCGCCGTTCGGCTGGACCGATGAAATCGGGGTTATCTTCGTAATGTTTGAGCAGCCTGTCCTGATATTCAGATAGCTTGAAGAAGTAGCTCTCTTCCTCCACCCATTCCACCGGTGTACCCTGCGGTCCGTAACGTACGCCATCTGCACGCAGTTCGGTCTCGTCTTCGGCGTAATAGGCCTCGTCGCGGACGGAGTACCATCCGGCATAGCTGTCCTTATAGATGTCACCAGCCTTCGACATCAGGTTCCAGATGTTGCGCGATGTCTCGTGATGGCGCTCTTCCGTCGTGCGGATGAAATCGTCATTCGAGGCATTCAACAGCTTGCCCATCTCGCGGAACTGGTCGGAGTTGCGCTGCGCCAATTCTTCCGGCGAAATACCTTCCGCACGCGCCGTCTGCTGCATCTTCTGGCCGTGCTCGTCAGTGCCGGTCAGAAAGAACACATCCCGTCCATCCAGACGCTGAAAACGCGCCATGGCATCCGTCGCGATCAGCTCGTAGGCATGGCCGATATGCGGCTTGCCGTTCGGATAGGAGATCGCTGTGGTGATGTAAAATGGGGTCTTGTCTGTCATGACGCTCGATCGGCTTTACGGTCTGATTTTTGAGATAGACCGCTTTAGCCTATTGTTCGCACAAGCGAAAGCAAAAGCCGTGGATTTTATGCGGATCAGACCGAGCGCATGTCTTCCAGAATGGACAGGACCATCTGCTTCTTGTCGAGATTGTAAGCTTGAGCAATAGCGATACGCTCGGAGAGGGAAGACGACAGTCGCGCGCGACGCTCCGCGCCTTTCAGGTCTCCCGCAAGGGCGGCTGCCTTGGCGCGTTGCATCAGCTCTTCGGTAGCGTGCTCCATAAAAAAGCCGAGGATGATATCGCCATCTTTCTGCGCAAGAACATCCGCCAGCTTGTGCATTTGCTTGCGCGCCGAAGGCCCTTCCGCACTGATTGCCGCAGTGAAGACGTCAACGATATCGGAGCCGCCATAATTGATGAGCTTCAGCGCCTGCGCCACGCTGCCCTTGGAAGCTTGCAGCAGCGCTTCCCGCTTCTCACCGGAGATATTGAGCCCAAGATGATTAAGCGCATTTCCCATGGCACTATCGTCCAGCGGCAAAAGCCGCAACGGCATGCAGCGCGAACGGATAGTCGGCAAGAGCTTACCCGGCGCATGTGATAGGACCAGGAACATAGCCCGCTTCGGCGGTTCCTCGAGAATTTTGAGTATGGCGTTGGCGGCATTGCGATTAAGATCGTCCGCCGGATCGATGATGACGATACGCCAATTCCCGGTTCCGGACGTTTGCGAGAAGAAGTGCCCTGCCCGCCTCACCTCATCCACGGTAATCGCCGACTTCACGCGTCCCGTCTTGTCATCGACTGGCCGCGTCAGGTGCAGGAGATTATGTGATGCACCGGAGGAAATCTGGCGGCTGACGACCGATGACGGATCCGGATCGGCTATGTGGTCGGGCGCCTCGACTGGATCGGGATGGGATAGAACATGATTGGCAAAACGAAACGCCAGCGTTGCCTTGCCTATCCCTTCTGGTCCTTCGATTAGAATGGCGTGATGGCCTTTGCCGGACCGATAGGACTGCGCCAGAAACGCTTCCGCCTCGTCATGGCCGAACAGACGTGTATTGTCCGGCGGCGCGATCGCCCCATCGAGAACGCCCGGCGTTTCGCTCATGGCGTCACATCCGCGAGGCTCTTGAAGCGCTCGAGCAGAGGCTCAACCATGGACAGAACGTCTTCCGTCACTTTGTCCTGCGGCTGCTTTGCATCCACGATGCGGCAACGACGCGGCTCGTTCAGCGCGATGTCGAGATAGGCTTCGCGGCGTTTCTCATGCGTCTCCAACTCTTCCTTTTCGAAGCGGTCAGGCGCCTCCCCGCTATCGGCACGCTTGCGCGCCCGCGCAAGACCGTCCACCGCTGGAATATCGAAGATCAGCGTCAGGTCGGGCATGGTGCCATCCACGGCAATGCGCTGTAGCGTCTCGATGAAATCCGGCTCCAGATTTCCCGTCGTTCCCTGGTAGACACGAGAGGAATCGAGAAATCGATCGCACAGAACGACAGCGCCACTTTCCAGCGCCGGGCGGATGACTTCCTCGACATGGTCGTTGCGCGCGGCGGCAAACAGCATGGCCTCCATACGCACGCCAAAAGACTCTGCCGCACCGGACAGAAGCACGTGGCGGATCGCTTCCGCCCCCGCAGAACCGCCGGGTTCGCGCGTCACGACGACTTCAAAGCCGCGGCTGCGCAGCGTTTCCGCCAGGATACGGATCTGCGTGGACTTACCAGCGCCCTCGCCGCCTTCAAAGCTTATAAACAGTCCTTTTTGGGGCAATGTCTCTTCCTGATAATCTCGGCTGTTGCTTCTTATTAGACGATATCGATCGTGGGCGAAACCGCGCCATATCTCACAGCCAGAAAAACAATAATTCCTTCAAGGCGCCCGCCGCATTCTGGCTTAATGTACCCTCGGCAACCGGGGCAGTGGTATAGAGCGGGACTTCACGCAGCAACCGTTCGCCGGAGAAAATCCTCAGAGTCGCGGCGTTGTAGCCCGCCTCCAGCGGCGCGTTGAGCGGCCACTTATACACGATACGGCCAGACAGCCTGTCGGGATTGTTGAGCGGCACAAGGATGCCTACCGTTTCATGTACGGCAAGGTCTATGGTGGATGCGGCGCCCCCATAGACGCTCACGCTCCCGACCGTTTCGTCCTTTTGAAACAACTCTCGCTTCTGAAAGGCCGTCAGGCCCCAATCGACCACACGACGCGCCTCTTCTTGGCGAGTCTTGTCGTCCTCCATACCGGCGAGCGTCAGATAGATGCGACGACCGTCACGCTCGGCTGAGATGATGGCAGAATATCCATGGCCTTCCGCAAAGCCGAGCCCGAGTCCGTCAATACCGAGATCCTGGGCCAAAAGTGTATTCTTGTTGCGTTGAAAGATCCGGTTCCACTCAAAATCCGGCTTGGTGAACAGGCTGTAGCGATCTGTGTAGGTGTCACGGATATGCTTGGCCAGCATCACCATGTCCTTCGCGGTGGTTTTGTTCGCAGGGTCCGGCAAGCCGGTTGAGTTGGCGAAGGTGCTTCCCGTCAAACCCAGCATCTTGGCGCGCTCTGTCATTGTCTTGGCAAAGGCTGCGTCTGATCCTGACATGCCTTCTGCGACAATGATGCAGCCGTCATTGGCGTTTTGCACGATGATGCCCGTCAAAAGGTCGTTGACGCTGACGGAAGATTTAAGTGCCGCAAACATGGTTGAGGTTCTAGAAGGTGCTCCCCCCGTTCGCCACGCATATTCCGAGACGGGATAGGACGTCTCAGGCGTCACACGTCCGCCCGTCAGTGCGTCAAGCACCGTCTCTACCGTCATCAGCTTTGCAAGCGAGGCAGGTGGAAATGGCGTGTTTTCGTTCAGAGACAGTAAAACAGTGCCGGTTTCGGCATCGATCATGTAGGCCTGCTGCGCCTTTACTGCGAGGCCGCCAGACTGCGCCTCCGCAGCCGCGACGCCACAAGTCATTGCCAGGGCGATAAGGCTAAAACACCGGAAAAATTTGGGTATGATCTTCACCATGGAACGCCGGCCCGCCGCCTATCTTATTGCTTACCGCCGCCTTGATATTCCTCTAGCAAGGAATCGTCTCAAGAGAAGCGATTATGGGCCAATGGACCGTCGAGGCAAAGCTCAACGGTCTCTGTTCTGCTTGTTCTTCACATAGTTCAAAATGGACTGTTCTGTCAGTTCGCCTCGCTCCACGAGCACCGCATCGAACACATGCGCAGCCTTGGATGCTGGCGCGGCTTCTGAATAGGCCGAAGCGTATCGTGGCGATGGACCGGGGACACGCAGGAAGTTGCCTTCAGGACGCTCGTTGATGAACGGGCCAACTTCCGGAAGCGCTATAAACTGAGCGTTACCCTGCCCGCTAAAGCTCGCTGGCGCTGCACCTTCGACCAGCGGCATGGCCTGAAGCGCGTTGTTCTTCTTCGCGCCGACCAATGCCATTTGTGCCGAGCCGCCATAAGCAGGATTCGATGGAACGGGAATGTTGCGTTGAGAGGCGGATGCGACCATCACGCCGCTTGCGATCTGTCCTTCAGGATTGACGCCCGGAGCACGAGATCCCTTTGGAATGTAGGACGCCATGAGAAATGGCATATCGTGGCCATCCAGAGGCGCGCGCCCGACATATTGAACGCGCACATTGGCAGTGCCGGTTCCCTTCATGTCGAGGAGATCGGCAGTCTTGCTGGAAACGTCGATCAAGCGACCTTCATGGAACGGTCCGCGATCATTGACGCGCACGACAACGGAGGACCCATTCTCGAGATTAGTGACGCGGGCGTAGCTTGGAAGCGGGAATGTCGGGTGAGCCGCGGAAAGATGTTCCTTGTCGTAAGCCTCACCATTGGCCGTCATCCGACCGTGAAAGGCCGAACCGTACCACGAGGCAAGACCGCTCTTGTCGTAGTTCGGATCTTCCTTGGGGAAGTAACGACGACCTTTGACCGTGTAAGCATTGCCCACGAGGAACCTGCCGCCGCCCTTGGGGACGTTGGCACCTTCTGCGATACGCGGACTCGCCTTCACGCCGTATTCCGACTCAGCGAAATATTCCTTGCTGCGCTTCGGCTTTGTTTTTGTTTCCGACGTCGTCGAACATGATGCTGTCGCGGCGCAGAGAACGGCAATGCCGACCCATTTGACGCTGACGCCAATCTTCGTAACGGTAGACTTCAAATCTCTGCCCCGTGCTGCTTCAGGCCGAACGTCTGGACGACCCCTCTCACACCTCGATAATCACGCCCCTGACATCGAAGCACTTAACGGATGCCTAATCTTGCCCGCAACATGGCGAAAATGCGAACGATGCGGCCCAAGAACGTAAAATTGTAATGATTATGGTTAAGCACTGGTTAATTTTGTGCTTGTGCAGGCGACTGGAAAATAAGGCTTTTGAGGCAATTGACGCGCTGGCGCAAACGTTTATAAACCCGCGACAGGCATGGATGGGTGTCCGAGTGGTTTAAGGAACCGGTCTTGAAAACCGGCGTGCGGGAGACCGTACCGTGGGTTCGAATCCCACCCCATCCGCCATGTCTCTTAAAAATCATTGAGCTATCGTGGTTTATCGGAGCGGCGAGACTATCGGTGTCTTCGATCTCTTTTAACATGAGCACCTACAAGAAATAGAAAATCGGTCGCCGAAATCCGCCCGTTTCGACGTCGCGAGTGTTCTTTTTGAGCGCATTCAGCCCTTCGACTCAACCCTTCGTCGCCCGCGAAATGGCTCAGAGATGTAACACCCATCATCGCTTCTTCATCATGTCTGGTCGCTTGCTTCACGCCGGTTGGAACCTTGTGCACGAGCGGACGTTAAGATGCGTCATTGGAGAGAGATCATGAAGCTTTTTAGTGCAGCAATTTGCCTGATTTCCGTTGGTATCTTGAGTGGATGCGTTGACGATCGTGGCTACCGAAGTGGCGGGTACTATTCGACGGGCGTCTACTACCGGACCTATGAGAGAGATCGTTATTACCGCAACTATGACCGGCGGGATTGGCGAGACCGCCGTTACCACCACCGCCATAGGCCTCCTGTCTACGGTGGCGTTCAACAGTACGGCGTGATCGTCCGATAGACTGCATATACATTCGCAGCCTAAGACAGCCAGGTTTTGGGTGACAGCTCCGCTACACAAATGCAGGTCGCCGCGATGGCAACCTGCATTTGCTTGAAGTCTGCAACTAAAACCGGGTTCGGCATTGCTAGCAGACGCGCCGACTACTTCCAGCTTGTGTAATCACTCGACGCGCAACCGAATGGCGCATTTTGCTCTCCGAACCTTTTCTGCAACTGAGCACAGCCCCATTTGTTGATCGGACCTGGCATTAGGTTATTGATGTCCATGGCAGGGGATGTGAACTGTGATGGAGCGGCGGTGACATACCACAACCAGTACCCTCCAATTCCAACAATCATCAGCAGGATGATGATTCCGAATGCCTTAATGCCCTGCAGCGCAGAGGCGCCAACGGTTTTGTTTGCCTGTGCTCGGTCGGTCTGTGGGGCACCCGGCGACACTTCGTCGGACGTGAAGGCAGACAACGCCTGCGCCCTTTCTGCTTCTGTCATCTCGATCCGCTCCAGGCGGTCGTCCAGAAGTACGGGCAGAGGGCTGTCTTTTTGCCAGGTGGCAAGCGCGATATCGTGTTTTTCAGACTGAGCGATAATCAGCGGGACCTCATCCTTGCGCATAAGCGAGAAGGACTGACGCTTCGTTTTATCCTCCCGGATCGTGTCGGAATAAGTGAGGAGAACGCCGCCGCGCTTTTTGGTGGCGTTGGTCAGGGCAACCGGCAACAGTATGAGCGGCTGAGCTTCAACGAGCTTGGCTCTTGCGCGGAAATATCGAACGAGTGCCATCAGTAGCGCGAGACCGCCGAAGCCGAGAAGTACGGTGAGGACCGCGAGCGTGATGATCCTGTTCCACAACATATCGAGACCGAGCGAGATCGTCGCAAGGGCTGGGTCGGAGCCGGAAATGACAAGGCCAGCCTCATAATCACCTGAGTGAATGTCGATGAACATCACCTCCACGTCGCTGATATAATGCTTGCCTTCATAGTCATAAGCGAGCTTGGCCGTGCAGGTGGTGAAGATACCTTTGCGGGTTTTGCAACTGCCATTGAGATCGCCGTTTTCGATTTCGACCGCGTTCTGGCTGATTTTGTAATCCCGTATAATCCCTGGCCCTTCCGCGACAAACATGAAGATCGCGATTGCAAGCAGGATCGGCGGCGAGAAGTAGTAAGCGAAAGGAACGGACAGAACGCCGCGCTTCAGTCTCAACGGGCGTCCGGGAAGCTTTATGTCGGGAAGAGTCATGATGGCCTTCGCGTGTTTTTTTTAATCACAAGCCCGGCATCAATAGTTGAACCGCCTTTGCTAAACAACCTTGCAAGCCTCGTGAAAGCGTTAGCCTGTCCCCACACCTAAGGTGAAGCTGTTGATTTATCGGCGCGCGGTTTGAATGGCACTCATCACGAAGGATGTGACAAGTTTGGCATGATCCTCGTTCCGGGTTGCGATCGCGATAGGCGCACGAGGCGATTTTCCGGCAATTGGTCGGTAGACCGTCTGACCTGAGTGACAGCGTCCTCGAAGCGTGCAACGATGTCTCGTACCGTCTCCTGAAAAACAATTCCGGCAGCCGGCAGTTCAACGCCTTTTGCATGTCGGGTGAAGAGCCGCGCACCGACTGTTTCCTCAAGCTGGCGAATCTGGATGCTGAGGGGCGGCTGCCGAATACCGATCTTGTCTGCCGCGCGCGTGAAGTGCTTCTCCTCTGCAATCGTGAGAAAGTAGCGAAGCCTACGAATATCGATGTCATCCACCATCATATATGAAAAAGCCTCTTTTCATATATTGGAAACTAAGACGGAATGTCTTTAGCTTTCAAGGCAGAACAACGACGTAACCAAGGAGACATCCCATGACAAAGACCGTCGCTGATCTGCTGGCAGAAAGTCTTGCCAATATAGGTGTGGAGCGCATTTGGGGCGTCACAGGCGATAGCCTGAACGGGGTGAACGACAGCTTGAGACGGCTTGGAAAAATAGAGTGGATGCATGTCCGCCATGAGGAAACAGCCGCTTTCGCCGCGGGTGCTGAAGCCGCTGTAACAGGTCGACTTGGCGTCTGCGCTGGCAGCTGCGGCCCGGGCAATCTGCATTTGATCAACGGGCTGTTCGATTGCAAGCGCAATCACGTCCCGGTTTTGGCGATTGCAGCCCATATCCCTTCTTCCGAAATCGGTCTTGGCTATTTCCAGGAAACCCATCCGCAGGAGCTGTTTCGCGAATGCTCGGACTTTGTCGAGCTGGTGTCCAACCCTGCACAGATGCCCGGCGTCCTCAATCGCGCGTTGAACACGGCGATCGGTCAGAATGGTGTTTCTGTGCTTGTCATTCCAGGCGATGTCGCCCTTGCTGACGCGCCGATGTCTTCCGCACCCCATCAAGCTATTGCCTCCCTTCCCCGCATCCTTCCTCACGAAAGCGAAATCAACCGCCTTGCGGCGCTCTTGAACGAGAGCAAAGCTATCACGATCCTGGCGGGCAGCGGCTGCGCTGGCCAGCACGATTCGGTCGTAGCGCTGGCGGATGCGTTGAAGGCGCCGGTGGTGCATGCACTTCGCGGCAAGGAACATGTTGAGTGGGATAATCCCTTCGATGTGGGCATGACGGGGCTTATCGGCTTTTCATCAGGCTACCATGCGATGGAGAATGCCGACACGCTGGTGATGCTTGGCACTGATTTCCCCTATCGTGCATTCTATCCTGCTAAGGCACGGTTTATCCAGATCGACCGTGATCCGGGCGCGCTGGGAAAGCGGGCATCGCTGACACAAGGGCTGGTTGGCGATGTTGGGGAAACGATTGCTGCCCTGCTCCCTCTCCTGAAACCACGCTCTGACACGGATTTTCTCGACGCCGCCCGCGCCAACTATGTCAAAGCGCGCGAAGGACTGGACGATCTGGCGAAACCTTCCGCCGCTGGCAGGCCGATCCATCCGCAGTATCTGGCACAGCAGATCAGCAAACTTGCTGCGGAAGATGCAATCTTTACAGCGGATGTCGGTACTCCAACCGTCTGGGCGGCACGTTATCTTGGTATGAATGGCAAGCGGCGCCTGCTTGGCTCCTTCAACCACGGTTCGATGGCGAATGCCATGCTTCAAGCGATCGGCGCCCAGGCGGCAGAACCGCACCGGCAAGTCGTGTCTCTTTCTGGCGACGGCGGCTTCACCATGATGATGGGCGATTTCATTACGCCTTCGCAACTGAATCTGCCGGTCAAGATCGTCGTTTTCAACAACGGCTCGCTCGGCTTCGTAGCGATGGAAATGAAAGCCGGCGGTTATCTCGATACCGGCACAGATCTCGAGAATCCAAATTTTGCCGCCATGGCGAACGCGATGGGCATCAAAGGGATACGCGTGGAAAACTCCGCCGATGTCGACGAGGCGCTGCGTTCAGCCTTCGATCATCCACGACCGGCGCTGGTCGATGTCGTCACCGCAAAACAGGAACTCGTCATGCCACCGAAGATCAAGGCGGAACAAGCCAAGGGCTTTAGCCTCTATATGCTGAAAGCCATCATCACTGGCCGAGGCGATGAGGTGGTCGAGCTCGCGCGCACGAACCTGCTGCGGTAAAGGAAGAAAACGGTGAAAGAGCCTCGCTTCCGCGATCTGGCTTTCGTTTTGCGGTGCTCAGGGGCTGCGACGCTGTCTTTTGTGCTTGCGCAAGCCTCCGGGCTTCCACATCCCGTGTGGGCGGCGATGTCCGGTATCATTGTGGGGCAGGAAAAACTTGGCGATACGCGTAAGACCACCATTGGCCGGTTTGTCGGTACCCTGCTGGGCGTCATTATTGCCGTCATCGTAGGCACGGCATTACAATACTGTGCCGCAGGACCGGTCGCCGAAATGGCCGTTGCGGTAGGCCTGGCGGCAACGATTGTCCGGCGCTATCCGTCGCTGAAGGTCTGCATGTGGACATGCCCCATCGTATTCCTGACGAGCACAGCACAACCGCCTTTGTGGGAAGTTGGGATGTATCGAGGTACGGAGGTTCTGTTTGGCAGCGTTGTCGGTGCAGCGCTGCACGCGTTCTCAGAACGGATTGTTCGGGTGCGCTATGGCTAAACATGACCTGCAAAGGCGTCGTGCCAAGATCCGGGTGAAAAACAGAAGCGCTGTCTATTCCCTTCGACGAGCAGGCCGTCGATTGGAGCTGCGAGCTGTCGGGCTCCTTCCCGAGCAATTCCGCGGCGATGAAGGAGCGCGTGCAGCACTCGCTGTCGGAGCGCCATTGTGTCTTGCGCTGATGACAGGCCAGCCCTCATTCGGCTGGGCAGTTTTTTCGGCGTTTTGGACGTGCCTTTGCGATGGGTCAGGCCCGCACGCGATGCGCCGCCGAACACTTGGCCTTTTCGTTCTGATCGGCACCGCCATCGCCTTTATCGGTTCATGGGGTGCTTCGGCAGGATTGGAAGCAGCACTTGCCATCGGCCCTGCGCTCGTCTTCTTCTCCGTCATGGCAGGGGCGGCTTTTTCTCTGGATCGACTGCTCGGAACCCTACTTGCTGTCGTCGCCGTCGTTGCTGTCGGCTTTCCGCACCCTCCGTCTACCGCGGCAGCGCAGGCGTTAAACTTCCTGGCTGGCGGAAGCTGGGCGTTTCTGCTCATCAATCTGTTTTGGCGGATCGATCCGTCGGCGGCGCTCAACCGAAACACGGGCGCTGTCATTGCGCGCCTATCGGACATGGCGACAGATCTGCTTCGGACCGGCGATAGAGATCATCGGGATATCCAATGGCACAACGATCACGCCGAACACAGGCGTTCGGTACGTATGTCGATGGAGCGGCTGAGAGCGGTGTTGGCACGCCACACTGCGGACGCGCCTCAATATCACAACGCACTCAACGCGATGGAGATCATCTTCGGCGCTCTGGTGGCTCTGGATCATTCCTATATCCACAAGCTGGCTCCCGCAGCCGAGCGAGCGGCGACCGCGCGCGCATTCGCCACCGCCCTGCTTGGCGTCCGTCTGACGTTGCATCCCGATAAGCGAAATACCGCTCTTTTGCGCCGGGGCATTGGGAGGCTGGAAAGGACGAGTAAAAATCTGACAGATGAGGTCATGCTCGGCTGCATATTGGCTCTACAGAACGCATTGAATATGCTTGAAAAAACCGAGCAATCCGACGAGGCTTTGGCAACACCGACGGATCAGGTCTTCCCGAGCTGGGAAGGCCGCGTGAAGGGTGCTCTACGACTGGGTCTAGTCCAGGCTGCGGGCGTCATCGGCGTGTACTACACCGCCGTCATTTTCAAACTGGGCTATCCCTACTGGGCAACGATGGCGCTGATTGTGTGCCTACAGGGCGGCGCGCGGGTGACATGGGCAAGATCGTTTGAACGCATACTCGGCTCCCTGCTAGGCGGCATTCTCGCTCTGGCCGTTCTCGCCTTCACGCAGAGCCCTGTGATTTTGTGCCTGCTGGCGATCCTGCTCGCGAGCGTGACGATCTCTCTGAGAGCTGTGAATTATTCGGTCTTTGTCGTCTTCCTGACAATGCTCTTCATCATCGTGACCGATATCATTCATCCTGGAGCCAGCACTGCCGTTACGAGAGTAATCGACAACCTCCTTGGCAGTGTCGCAGCGCTGCTTGCTGTCCTCGTTCTGTGGCCCGATTTCGGCCCACCGCTTCATCGACTGATTGCCAAAGGCCGGGAGGCGAATCTTATTTATCTGGAACGCGTAACAGCCGGAAGGCCGGTCCTGGAGGTCCGTTCGGCGCAACGTGCGGCAGGTTTGGCGAGCATTGACGTCGAAGTTGCGCTGCATGACCTTGGCGGGCTGCGTTACCGTCGCCATCGCCTCAACGAAGCCGATCTTTCGGCTTTACGGGAGATGCGCAACTTGGCTGGCGAGGCAGCTACAGCTTGGCACAGACGGCTTGCGGAGCACTGCGGGCGATGATGAGCCGACTGCAACAGAAACGGGGTGGTGCATATCCCACCACCCCGTACGGATATTGTGCGCTTTATGCTGTTCTTAGCTCATCGACGCGAAGGATTAACCGGCAGACTTCAACTGAAGGCTGGCGATACCTGCAGCGAGGTTTACACCTGTGCCGGCCTGGGCGCTCAGCGGCTGCAGCGCGAAATTCTTGGCGTTACCGCCGACCAGTGCATTGGCACCAAGACCGACGCCAACCGCGGCAGACGCCGATGCGCCGACATAGGTTCCGCTCAACGCGCCGTCACCAACTCGAGACTGCGCAGTGTTGAAAACGATCCAGCTCAGATACTGCTTGCCTGTAACGCCGACATCGAGGCCGATCTTACCGATCTTGCCGGTGTAGCGTTCTACCTGGCCCGAGCGCTGACGAAACTCGCAGGAAACTGCCTTGCTGGAGCCGATGACGAGGCCGATGCCACCGTCGATTTCACAAGAGAGAGTGCCGACACGCTGTTTCTGAGCTGTCTCCATCTGCTTGTGGGGGCGCTTTGTCTCTGCGGATGCCATAGGCGCAACGGCAAGGGCAGCGATAGCGGTAGCGAGGATGAACTTCTTCATAGTGAACTCCTGTTGTCATTGAGATATAGGTTGCGTCTGGCCGTGTGGCGCGGCGCAATCGAATGAATTTGGGGTCGGATAGCTAGATCGGCGATGATTGGTCGCGAGGCAAAGCACTCCGCGATGAAGACCGCGCATTCGAGCGAGGCGACCGTTTCCACCTCACCCGTCAGCATCAGCCGGCCATTTTCCATGGACACCGAGATGCGGCTGCCTTCCTGGCCGTCCGCATAGGCGATGATGGCCTGCAGTGCTGCGCAAAGGCTGCACTCCTGGGGGTTTGCGGCCGGCGCCAACGCCTCGTCGGATGAAATCATCATCTCGATCAACTCCTGTCCGACGGCTTTACTTGAACGATTTCTTGACGGCGTCCTTGGACTGGCCGTACTTGCTTTGGACCTCTCCAGCGACCTTTTCGGCGCGGCCTTCAGCCTGCATTCCGACATTGCCGGTGATCTTGCCAACAGCTTCCTTGATCGAGCCCTTTGCTTGGCGAACTGCGCCTTCGATGCGGTTGTTATCCATTTCTAGAACTCCTTCCTTCTCATCGTTTATGTCGCCGTCATTGGCGGCATGATGAAAAGATAGAGCCTGGAAAGCGCCTATTGCAGAGAGAAAACTACTAATCGAACTGGTACAAACTGGCCTTTCTTCAATGAAATCAGCAAAAATTTCAGCCTTTACGCAATTTGCGTCCGCTGAACCCACGCTCGCGCGCCCAGATGACGGCTGCCGCCCGACGATTGACGCCGATCTTTCCGTAAAGCGAGGCGATGTGGTTGCGGATCGTGTGCTTAGAAAGGTTTAACCTGTCGCTCATGTCCTTGTCGCTGCATCCCTCGCAGATGAGGGTCAGAATATCTTCCTCGCGCTCTGTCAGGTCGCTGAGCGAAGCCGTCGGGGCTGTCCCCTTGGAGGTCTGGCGCAGTCCGGCAAGCCGCTCCACCACTGTGCGGCTGAACCAGGAAGTATCTGCCATGACGGTTTCAATGGCCTCTATCAACTCGTCCTCCGAACGGCGTCGCTCCGTCACGTCTTGCAGCGCCCAGATGATACATTGCTGGTCGTTGATCTCCACACGCTCGGCGGAAACCACGCACTCGGCGCTGCCACCGTCCTTGAGGTTCATCCTGAGCGATTCCTCACGGATCGGTACATTGCTTTTCAGGCGTCGCTCAACGTCCTTTCGAGCGTTCACATCGTCCCACAACTTGATTTCGCCTGCTGTCTTGCCGACAACTTCCTGTTCTTTGCGACCACATAGTTCCAGGAATGCGTCATTGACTTCGGTAAAGACGAAATCCTCAAGCCTGGAAATGGCGGTCGGTGCCGGTGAGAGCCGGAAGGACTTGAAAAACCTTTCTTCGCTCTGGCGCAATGCATTCTGCGCTTTCCTGCGTCCATCGAGATCGGCGAAGGTAAAGAGCATGCAGGGTTCCTCACCGACTGCAATCACTTCACCGGCAACGATGACCAGGCGATCGCCGTCGGGAATAGGTATCAAAGCCTCCCGGTGGCGAATGATGCGCCCGTCGTCGAGGCGATCGAGCGCATCCTGTCCCGTCTCGCAGTTTGAGAAAAGCCCGAGTTCGTCGACACTTCGACCGATGATCTCATCGCGGGTGAAACCGGTCATTTCCATGAAGCCCTGGTTGACGCGAATGAAGCGCTTGTCCTCCAGACGGCAAATGAGGCCAGGTGCGGGATTGGCGTTGAAAGCTCGTTCGAAGCGCTCCTCCGCCTCGTAAAGCGGGGTCTCGTCGCGAACAATCAGCATTGTCACATCGGGCTTTGCGCCAGCATCCTCGATTACCAAACCGCGCACGGTGTGGACCCAGGTCTGGTCGAGATCGGAAGCCGGCGATATCTCAACGGTAACGTCGTCGACTTCCTCGCCGGACAGGAGCCTCTCCAGCGGGTATTGGCCCTCATCCAGCAGATGATTGTTGCGATAGCGCAATGTGAAGTTTTGGCGATACGCAGCCACTGTTTGCCCTAGATCCTCGAGCGTCTGCACCCTATGCATTTCAAGCGCGGATCTATTGGCCCAGGAGATACTGCCATCCGGTTCCACAAGGATCAGGCCGTCGCTCAAGCCCGCAATGACCTGTTGCAAGACAAGCCGGTTGATCTTGGGTGACTGCTCGATATCCGTCATAGCTGCCGTATCTCTCTGGTGGGAATCGCTTGAAACTTGTCGAAGACGACAGGCGTCTTGAAACGAAGGCAAGTGCAAACATGTTGCGCGAGACTGTAAAAAAGCTCAAATGGGCGTTCTGGAGACCGACAAAGGACGAATACGTTTAATGCCGCAGATTTATGTCGACGCCGATGCCTGCCCGGTTAAGCCGGAAATTTTGAAGGTTGCAGAACGGCACGATCTGGATGTCACTTTCGTCGCCAATTCCGGCTTGCGGCCTTCTCGGGATCCCAAGGTGAAGAATGTCATCGTCTCTAACGGTTTCGACGCTGCCGACGACTGGATCGCGGAGCGCGCCGGTGAGGGCGATATCGTCATCACGGCAGACGTTCCACTGGCTGGCCGCTGTGTGGCCGCAGGTGCGATGGTAACCGGTCCGACCGGTCGTGTGTTTGATCAGACCAACATCGGCATGGCAACGGCAATGCGAGATCTCGGCGCGCATCTGCGCGAAACGGGCGAAAGCAAGGGCTACAACGCCGCCTTCTCCGCACGCGATCGCTCGCAGTTTCTTGAGACCCTTGATCGGCTGTGCCGTCGAACGAAAAAGTAATCGAGAATGGCGATAGGGCGGAAGACGAAAGAACAGGTAAAAATAACCTTCTACACGCGGCATCGACCTTTTTTGATTGCGGCGGTGCTGGGAGGCATCGTGCTTGCGGCGACGCTAGCGACCATCCCAAAGCTTGCGGTCGAATCTTCTGGCGTAGCGTTTTTCCTCACCTACCTGTCGTTGCTCGCGATCCGGCTTCCCTATCTGACGGCGGCCCATCTCAAGGCGCATGCCGATAGCGATGACCTACCTGCAATCGCTATCATTTGCATCACCCTGTTTGCGGTCGTCGTTGCTATCGTGTCGCTGTTCATGGCGCTCAATCATTCCGGTGAGACCGCACTATCACTGGCACTGTCTTTTTCCTCCGTCATTCTTGGCTGGTTGACGATCCATGCCATGGCAGCAGTCCATTATGCGCATCTGTTTTGGCGTCCCTCTGCAGAGGGTGGCAAGAAGGCCCCCAAAGGCGGGATGGACTTCCCACAGACGGAAGCGCCGGGCATTTACGAATTTCTCTATTTCTCCGTTGTCATCGGCATGACGGCTCAAACCTCCGACGTTTCCGTCACCACAACGGCTATGCGCAAGGTCACGCTTGTGCATTCGATCGTCTCGTTTTTCTTTAATACGGTGCTTGTGGCAGCCGCGGTCAATGCCGCGGTTTCTCTGGCAGGTTGATACTCGACTTATCAAGGATGGAGCATATGAAGGTTATTTCCCAGAACACCGCTTTCGGAGGCATGCAAGGCGTCTACGCTCATCAATCCGAGACATGCAAATGCGAAATGACCTTCGCCGTCTTCGTGCCGCCACAAGCGATCAACGAGCCCTGCCCCGTTCTCTGGTATCTCTCTGGCCTGACGTGCAGCCATGCCAATGTGATGGAAAAAGGCGAGTACCGCCGGCTTGCTTCCGAACTCGGCCTCATCATCGTATGTCCTGATACCAGCCCGCGAGGCAATGATGTGGCCGATGAGCTGACCAACTGGCAGATGGGCAAGGGCGCCGGATTCTACCTCGATGCGACAGAGGCGCCGTGGGCTGAACACTACCAGATGTATAGCTACATCACGGAAGAACTTCCCAACCTGATCGCTCAGCATTTTCGTGCCGATATGAGCAGGCAAGGCATTTTCGGCCACTCCATGGGTGGTCATGGCGCCATGACAATCGCGCTGAAAAATCCGGAGCGCTTCAAGAGTTGCTCCGCCTTCGCACCAATCGTCTCGCCCTCATCTGCCGACTGGTCACGCCCCGCGCTTGAAAAATATCTTGGAGAAGATACGGCAGCCTGGCGGCCTTATGACGCCTGCGCACTAGTGGAAGACGGCTATCGTTTTCCGGAATTTTTGATCGATCAGGGCAAAGCTGACAGTTTCCTGGAAAACGGCCTGCGCCCCTGGCTATTCGAAAATGCCATCAAGGGCACCGAAATCTCACTGACACTGCGCCTTCATGAGCGTTACGATCACTCCTATTATTTTATCTCTACCTTCATGGACGACCATTTGAAGTGGCACGCTGAACGTCTTGCCTGATGGGATAGAACAAAATCGGCAATTATGGATTTTCAACGCAATGGTAAGGGCCTTTTTGCCGGCGAGTGATCTTTATCTCCGCCTGCCCTTATCAAAACAAAAAATCTCGCTTAGTTAAGTAAGCAAATACATTGAGTTGATAAAATGATGCCGAAGCCTTTTGTTCTGCCGTCCTTACGGGACTTTTTCGAAAATTCTACAGTTGCTTTGGCGCTTGCCGATGCTGGTGGGGACAACGAACTCGTGCTCGTGAACCAGCAGTTCCGGACGTTGACCGGTTACGATGACGCCGACGTGATCGGGAAGAACTGTCGGATGCTCCAGCATGGCGGGACTGGCGAAAGCGCCTTGAACGAAGATGCGCGGGCGAAGATTCATTTGTTTCTGTCTCGACAAGGCGCCGCCAGCGTTCGCACGCCAATCATCAATTTTCGCAAGGATGGCAAGCCTTTCGTCAACCTGCTGTTCATGTCGAAGCTGACGTCGTCCAGTGACGTGCAATACATCTTCGCGTCTCAATTCGATATCAGTCGGACGAGACCGGACCTTCTGGATAAGTACAATGCCGAGTTGGGCAACACGCTTGCCGGAATTCAGCCGATGCTGGAAGGCCATAACGTGATCATCGAAGGCAGTCTTGCGACTATTGCCAGCTCTGCCACTACCATCGCTCAGGCAAAGTTGACTTTGGCTCAGCTTGAAAAGAACGACCAGGATCAATCTGGCGACACATTGAGGAATTGAGCTTGGATCAGCGCGTAGAAGCTCAGAATGTCCCTGTTGTCGGAATCGGATCATCGGCCGGAGGGCTGGAGGCATTGCGTGAGATGTTCAGCAATGCCGAGGTGCCAACGGGTCTCGCCTTCGTCGTGGTTCAACACCTGGATCCCCACCATGAAAGCATGCTGGCAGAACTTATTGGCCGACACACCGCGCTCTCTGTCAAGCAATGTCAGGGGGGTGAACGTATCCAGCCGGATACCGTTTTCATCATTCCGCCGGGCCACGGACTGTCGATCTCCAACGGCACGCTTGAACTGACCGATTTCGCCCAGCCGCGCGGCCTACGCCGTCCGATCGATGACTTCTTCATATCGCTCGCAAATGACCAAAATGGCAATGCGGCTTGTGTGATCCTGTCCGGTACAGGCGCCGATGGATCGACAGGGCTTCGCGCCGTCAAGGAAAACGGCGGATTGTGCGTAGCTCAGGAGCCGATGACCGCCAAGTATGACGGGATGCCGCTTGCCGCTGCGGGCACAGGGCTCGTCGACTTCATTCAGCCGCCCGAAAAGATTCTTGCCTGCATTTCCGGCTTTTTCTTCAGACGAACGAAAGTTCTCGCGGATGAACATCCATCGCTCGTTGCAGAGCACATTGATGAATTGTGCAGGACGCTTCGCAATTCCGTCGGCCACGATTTTTCTGGCTACAAAAAAACGACTTTCATCCGTCGCATCGAGCGCAGGATGCACGTTCTCGGGATAGAGCGCGCTAAAGACTACCTTCATAGGCTGCAAAAAGATCAAGAGGAGTGCGAGGCACTTTTTCGCGATCTGCTGATCAACGTCACGCGATTCTTCCGCGACCGCGAATTTTTCGATGTCTTGCGTGAGAAGGCGATTCTTCCGCTGCTGGATAGCCAGAAGGGCCGTGACGGCGGTATTCGCGTCTGGGTGCCAGGCTGCTCCAGTGGTGAGGAAGCCTATTCAATTGCCATGCTCTTTGCCGAGGCGGCGCGTGAGAAGCAGGTGATGTGCGATGTTCAGATATTTGCAACGGATATCGACGAAAGCATGCTGCAGATCGCACGGTCGGGATCCTATCCCAATGCAGCGCTCGCGGATATTCCGTTTTCCCTGCAAGAGCACTATATCATTCCTCATAAAGACCGCTTCAACTTCGTCGGTCAAATCCGGGATATGATCCGCTTTTCGGGCCACAGCCTGGTCAAGGACCCGCCTTTTTCCAAGATTGATCTGGTTTCTTGTCGAAATCTTCTGATCTATTTCGACGACAGGCTGCAGAAAACAATCATGCCGCTGTTTCATTATGCATTGCGACCGGGTGGCTATCTGTTCCTGGGCCCCTCCGAGAGTGTCGGTCGGTTCGAAAACGTGTTCTCGAGCATCGACCAGAAGGCAAGACTCTTCGAACGGCAACCCGGTTTGCCGACCTACCCTATTCCTCTTCCCGGCGGTCGCCAGGACCCAGGCCGCAAACCCAGCGGCTCGGATGCACCCAACGGTACGGCAAGAAACGACGATGAACGCGTCGTCTCTCGTTTGCTTGAACGATATGTGCCCGCCAGTATGCTTCTGGATCACGAAGGGCAGATCATGGCTGCCTTTGGGAAATTGAGTCCCTTCTTCGATTTTCCAGTGTCTCGCTCCAACGAGACAAGCGCCGCTTCGTTGGCGCGCCCCGGCGTCAAGGAACAGATCGGCCCTCTGCTGCGGCAGGCGCGGACCGCCAAGAAGCGCGTCATCTCCAGCAAGATTGAAGTCGTCACCGAATTCGGGTCGTTGACGACCGACATCATTTGCGATCCCTTGGATGATGACAGGTTCTTGCTGGTCTTCCAGGACGGTCGACAGTTCACGCCGCTTGAGGAAAGCGATCTCATCGAGCTTGAGCCGAGCAACGGACATGTGGAGGCGCTTGAGCGCGAACTGAGATCGGCCAAACATCGCCTGCGCTCTGCGACGGAGGAGCTCGAAACGGCGAATGAGGAACTGAAGAGTTCCAACGAAGAAATGATGTCGATGAACGAGGAGCTTCAATCGACAAACGAAGAGCTCACCACCGTCAATGATGAGCTCAAGAACAAGATCGAGCAGTTGACGATTGCCAATACCGATCTGCGCAACTTCTTTGACTCCACGAGTCTCGCGGTCATCGTTCTCGACCGTGATCTGCGTGTACGCTCCTTCACGCGGGCTGCAACGGAAATCTTCCCCTTGCAGCCAAGCGATCGCGGTCGTCCCATTTCCGACGTGACGATGCGTTTGCTGACAGTGGATTACATCAACCGCGTTCGCAGTGTCATGGACGATGGTGTGGAGTACCAGGACACCGTCTGGCAAGAGGAAACGCGCAAGACATTCACGCTGAGAATTCTCCCCTACAGAACCTCGGATGGGAGCATCACGGGCGCCACGATCGTGCTGGCGGACATTTCACACGCCGTGAGCGTCGAGAGCCAGCTGCAGCGTGAGCAGAACCGCCACGAGCTTGCTATCGAGGCTGCTGGTATCGGTGTGTGGGAATACCTGCCGGAAAAACAGCAGTTCATCCTTGGAGGCTCGACAAAAGAGCTGCTCCAGGCGACGACCGATCACCTCAGTACACACGAGTTTCTTGCAAAGATCAGACAAGAGGATCGCACGCAGGTTCTTGAGGCAATTCGGCAGACCGAGCAGGATCAGGGCGGTTTCGACATGACTACGGAGCTTTGCTCAGAGCATGGGCCGCGCTGGATAAAAGTGTTTGGCCGTTACGTTGGTGATGTTGACGCCCCCCGTATCATCGGTGTCACCGTCGATGTGACGGCCGAGTACAGGCTTGCGGAGACGCGGGAGCTGATGCTCAATGAAATGAATCATCGAGTGAAGAACCTCTTCGCCATGATTGGCGGCATCCTCAGAATGGCTGGCCGCAAACATGAGACGGTCCAGGATCTGGTGTCAGATGTCGAAGGCCGCATCCTTGCGCTCGGTAACGCTCATTCACTGGCATCGAACCAGAAGCGCACTGTACCGGTGGAGATAGCGGAACTGGTCAAAACAATCCTCGCTCCATACGATCGGAAGGGTGGTATCGAAATTTCGCAGGAGCCGCTGCCCATTCCGGCAAAATGCATCACTCCGCTAACGCTGATACTGCACGAATGGTCGACAAACGCGTTGAAATACGGCGCTCTCGGACAAAGTGACGGCAAGCTGAAAGTCAGCTGGAAGCAAGATAACGAAAATATTTATCTGTTATGGAACGAAAGCGTTGGAAAACCCGTTGGAGCGTTCGGGGAAAAAGGTTTTGGGACACTTCTACTGTCGAGTGCCGCACGGCAACTGGGAGGAGTGATAGACACCAAACTCGAAGGCTCCAACCTAGTTCATATTCTTACTCTGCCAAGTTCGGTTTTAAATGACACGCAAATCGGTACTCATCGTTGAAGACGAAATTTTCGTCGCCCTGGATCTCCAAATGACCTTCGAAGAGGCTGGTTGGGACGTTGCAGGGCCATTTGCCAGTATCGAGCAATCGACGCTTTATCTAAAGGAAAACACGCCGACCTGCGCCGTACTTGACGTACGCCTGATTGACGGGGAAGTGTTCCCGGTGGCGGATATTCTTGCAGAGCGGGACGTGCCCTTCGTCTTCCATTCCGGTCATGCCGATGGTCGCCAACTTGCGCAGCGTTACACAACGTCCGCCTTTTGTCAGAAGCCATGCCTTCCAGGAAAACTTCTAGGCGAGCTGGAGAGAATCTCCGATCCCGCCGATACTCGGGAAAAGCTGGACAAGTGGGCTGGCGCCCGGGCGTGACGAAACGCCTACTCAAAACCTATGAGGCGAGAAAAAAGCCGGCGGATGAGCCGGCTTTTTTGCGACATTCGTTATGGGTAACCTACAGCAGCGACCTGCAAATCAGACATGATTGTCGCAAAGCACGATGCGTAGGTTGAAAGCCACCGTGCGTCCAAAAGGACGCACGAAGCTTCATTGGCATACACGGAAGCTCTCCATGTGCCAGCCTCCGTCATATGAATTCGGCACCCGGCGGTCCTCCAACCAGCAACGTGGCGGTGGAGGTGGAGGCGGCTCGACGTAGCGCGGGCCACTGTCATTGGCGATCGCGCCGCTGATGATCCCGCCCAGTAGACCGGCAGCAATGCCGCCCGCAATCACGGCGCCCGTGTCGTTATGACGGTGTTTGCGTGGTGGGTCGCGATAGGGCGGCGGAGGAGGAGGACCGCGGCGCTCGTACCTGTATGGACCATCATAATACTGCGCGGAAGCCGTCTGAACGCTGGCAAACAAGGTACCAGTCGCAAGCGTCGCTGCTATAACAGTAAGAAGAACTTTCTTCATGGCGATATTCTCCAGGTGAGATGGCGCACTTAGCTGGCCACTCAACGCAATCCGAATGTGCCATGTCAGCACTGAACGGGTGATGAATGCCGCAAAAAATCGAAGACCACATCCGCGGGGATCAAGCGGGCATATCATTATTTCTTTTGATTGGGCGTACCGATCATAGTCACAGTGGCCTTTTACGCTGGTGACACGCACGCTAATTTGTCAGCGTTCCTCACCATGAGGAGCTCCCAAGTCCTGAGAGCCAATCAGGTAACACCTCGCCCCGCCTTGAAGGTGGGGCTTTTTTCTTTCAGGCATGCGGTGCATGCGCGAGACAGTTTTGCGGTTAGGAAGAGCGGAAATCAAAAGTTCTGTCCTTGCGGAGCGATAGCGACGTCTCTTGAAGCGCCTGTCGGTACGGCCTAAAAAAGAGATCTTGAGCCACGCAACCTCTTGGTGATTAGCACGTTTTATAACCGTGAGACCTCCCAGTCTCTCGTTCCCCTCTCGACTAAAAACCCGCCTTGTGCGGGTTATTTTTTTGAAAATAGGTCGGGAAGGCTGACATTTTTATATAGCGGAGTACCGTTTGGACGCCATCTAGCCTCGCACCAAATACCGGTTCGCGATATGTCTCGATCATCGCTCAAGGGCATTGCCCAACTTTCCCCGAGCGACCAACCTGCCCCGCCAGTTTCGCGGGGCTTTTTTGTGTGATGCTTTTACTGCGTGGGCGAAACGATGCGCCAGTTCTGATCTGGGTGAGGCTGCTCTCGCCGAGCCTCATAACCCAGCAGTTGATCGAGTAGCTCCACAACAGCACTCGGCATGTTCACGATCAGGTCGTCGACCATTCGATTGAACCAATGATACGAGTAGATTGCAAGAAGGGTGAGAACGAGTAATAGGAGCCACGGCCACAGCGGTTTCCGAGGCGGCTCGTTTTTGTCCGTCCGCATGTCTAGGCTCATCTCAATCTCTCTTGTGGTCTTGCGATCGGGATCACCGGGATGCGCGCGGCTCGCCGCCCGGTGCATAAGCCGTCTTTTGTTGAAAGCGGAAGATATTGCCGCATTGAGCGCAGCGGACCATGTATTCTGCTGGGTTTGTCGATGGACGCTCGGCCCGGAACCCACGCGGCATTTCGTCGATCCGGAAGTCCACATCCCTGGACCCCTTCTCGTCTTTCTCGGAAGCCTCGGCGAATCCACTGTGTCCGCAACGTGAACATTCGAGCTTACGGGAGTATCGATCGCGAGACGCCATTCTTCATCCTCTTATTCCAGCATCAGGTAACAGCGCAACACGACCGTTTCAATAGTATCGTGTCGCACATCCTCGAAGGAAGCGTCTCAGCCGACCTAAGATTTTGAAAAGACTCTATCTGCTTCCTCCGAATGAGCGAGAAATGCCGCATTTTATGTGCTGTGGATACCATTCATAAACCACTTGGTAACGTCATCTCACTAAAGTTCGAAACGTGAAAATGTCTGGCGGGGCGTGTCGGACGGAACTGTGGCATGCGATTGAAGAGTTCAACTGTGTTGAAAAAACTATCTGAGGCGCTTGGTCGCGCTGTGGGCGCGACCTCTTTTGTGAAGGCTTTGCTGTTCGCGGCGGCTGTGGCGACAACGACCGTTTCCGCCACGCAGGTGGCGAAGGCGGACCCGAAATATGCTGGTATCGTGATCGATGCCAAGACGGGTAAGGTCCTTTACGGGGAAGATCCTGACGGCTTGCGTTATCCTGCTTCCTTGACGAAGATGATGACGCTCTATCTCACTTTCGAAGCACTGAGTGCCGGGCGCATAACACTTGACTCCAAAGTTCCGGTTTCTGCAAACGCGGCGAAGGAGCCTCCTTCCAAGCTCGGCGTGCGCGCAGGTGGTTCTGTCACCGTAGAGCAGGCCATCCTCGCTCTCGTCACCCGTTCAGCGAACGATATGGCAACGGCTCTCGGCGAGCATCTTGGCGGATCCGAAGAGCGCTTCGCTCGAATGATGACGGCGAAGGCCCGTGCGCTCGGGATGACACGCACCACATATCGCAACGCGAACGGCCTTCCTAACACCGCGCAGATGACGACCGCGCGCGATCAGGCCCGTCTCGGCATCGCTCTGCGCCAACATTTCCCTCAATACTACGGTTATTTCAGCACACGAACCTTCACCTTCGGCAAGCAGGTCATCGGTAACCACAACCGCCTCGTTGGCACGGTCAAGGGTGTCGACGGTATCAAAACCGGCTACACCCGTGCTGCTGGCAGCAACCTCGCCACCTCGGCACAGCTGGATGGTCGTTCCATCGTGGCTGTCGTGCTTGGAGGGCGCTCAAGTGCGGCTCGTGATGCGACCATGCGCAAGCTCGTCGCGGAGTATCTGCCGAAGGCGTCGCGTGGCGGTAACAGCAACCTTATTGCAGCCACCCCTTCTGCCCCTGTCGAAGAACCGGTCGCAGTCGTTACGACAACTGCGCCTGCCTCGGGCCTTCCCAACGCCGGTCCTGTGCCGCAACAGCGTTACGGCGAAGAGGCTCCAGTGTCCGCTTTCGCCCCCTCTACAGCGAATGCCGCAGTTGCTGCCATGGACGTTGCGACCCGTCCTAGGGCGCCTGTCAAGCCGGTTCCGCCGGTCAGCATGAAGCCGGACCGTTCTGTCGTTACCAATTCGACGAAGGTAGACAACATCGTGACCGCATCCACAGCACCATCGGCCCCGGCTGCATCGTCTGCCGCTGCGGGTTGGGTGATCCAGATCGGCGCTTCCCCTGATGAGAATTCCGCGCGCAACCTGCTTCAGGCAGCGCAGGATAAAGGCGGACCTGCATTGCGCACCGCCAAGCCATTCACGGTTGCCTTCACCAAGGATGGCGCACAGATGTACCGCGCTCGGTTCGGCGGTTTTGACGGTCAGAATCAAGCGGTCAATGCATGCAACGCGCTGAAGAAGAAAGGCGTCAGCTGCTGGGCTTCGCTCCAGTAGGTTTACACCCTGTTCCGGGAAAGGCCTTGGCGCCGTCAGCGCCATGGCCTGCCCCACTCCTCGAATTGTAATGAGTAACGAGGCTTTACAGATGGCGATTAATGAAAACTATTTGGACATCGCGTCGAGCAAGGGCAGAAGTCAATCTGCGTCGGTGCTTCATCCGATCCACGAAGCGGCGATGAAAATTGCCGATTTGGGACTGAACAAATCTCGACACAAGACACGCGATCTCGTCAATCTCCTGCTTTGCCATGGCGCTCGCGCCTGGCGCAGCAACCAGCCGGAAGTGAAGATACATCTTCATATCGACGGACGCTTTGGTCACTCTCCGGTGCATCTACGTCTGCGCTGAATAACGCTACCTTCAAAAAGAAACCCTGCGAAACAAACGTTTCGCAGGGTTTTTTGTCGACATCTTCGTCCAACATGAGTCGGACAGAGCCCTTGTTTCGGGTGCTGTGAGCGTAGTTGAAATCACTGCGCTCCTGCCCGAAAAGCGGAGTGGCGGTAGACGCCACCCGCGCTGTTGTTCCTTATTCTGCCGAGCCGTCAGTCTCGGATGCCGCACTAGCTTCGCCAGTTGCCACATCTTCAGCACCTTCGATCAGTGCCTCTACTTCTTCCTCACCTTCCGGCTCGTTGATACGCTCGACTGAAACGACCTTCTCATCCTTGGCGGTGGAGAAGATGGTAACACCCTTCGTTGCACGGCTGGCGATACGGATGCCATTAACGGGAACACGGATAAGCTGGCCGCCATCGGAAACCAGCATGATCTGGTCTGCGTCTTCGACCGGGAAGGCCGCGACGAGTGCCCCGATTTCGGTCGTCTTCGACGTGTCGGTGGCGCGGATACCCTTGCCCCCTCGACCGGATGTGCGGAAATCGTAAGACGACGAGCGCTTGCCGTAACCCTTCTCCGAAACGGTGAGAACGAATTGCTCACGGTTCTTGAGTTCCTGATAGCGAGCTTCGCTCAGTTCACCCTCTTCCGTCACCTCTTCGCCGACGAGTGCGATGTCTTCCTCATCGACACCGGCCGCACGACGCTCTGCTGCGGACCGCTTGAGATAGGCTGCACGCTCCCAAGGCTCGGCATCGCTGCTGCTGACGATGGTCATTGAGATAATGCGGTCGCCCTCGCCCATATTGATGCCACGAACGCCAACCGAGTTACGGCCGGCAAAGACGCGCACATCATCGACCGGGAAGCGAATGCATTGGCCAAGCGCCGTTGTCAGCAACACGTCGTCGCGGTCCGTACAGGTCTCGACAGAGAGGATTTCGTCGCCCTCTTCATCCAGCTTCATGGCGATCTTACCGTTACGGTTGACCTGAACGAAATCGGACAGCTTGTTGCGGCGAACCGTTCCACGTGTCGTGGAGAACATCACGTCCAGCGTTTCCCACGTCGTCTCGTCTTCAGGCAGCGGCATGATGGTCGTGATACGCTCACCGGCTTCCAGCGGCAGCATATTGATCAGCGCCTTGCCCTTGGACTGCGGCGTACCGATTGGCAGACGCCAGACCTTCTCCTTGTAGACAATGCCACGCGAGGAGAAGAACAGAACCGGCGTGTGCGTGTTGGCAACGAAGAGACGGTTGACGAAGTCGGCGTCGCGCGTTGCCATGCCGGAACGGCCCTTGCCGCCGCGACGCTGCGCCTTGTAGGTCGTCAGCGGCACGCGCTTGATGTAACCCAGATGCGATACGGTCACGACCATGTCTTCACGGGCGATGAGATCTTCATCGTCCATATCCGGGCCGCCTTCGATGATCTCGGAGCGACGCGGCGTGCCGAACTCTTCGCGAATGGCGGCAAGCTCGTCCTTGACGATCTGCTGAATGCGGATGCGCGACGATAGGATTTCGAGATATTCACTGATCTCGGCGCCGATCTTGTTCAACTCGTCGCCAATTTCATCGCGACCGAGTGCCGTGAGGCGAGCAAGACGCAATTCGAGGATTGCGCGTGCCTGCTCTTCCGAAAGATTATAGGTGCCGTCCTCGTTGATACGATGACGCGGATCGTCGATCAGAAGAATCAGGCTTTCCACTTCGGAGGCCGGCCAACGACGCGTCATCAGCTGTTCACGGGCAGATGCCGGATCGGGAGCCTGACGGATCACGCGAATGACTTCGTCGATGTTGGCGACGGCAATCGCAAGACCCACCAACACATGCGCGCGGTCACGCGCCTTGCGCAGCAGATACTTGGTACGGCGGCTGACGACATCCTCGCGGAACGACACGAAAGCACGCAGCATGTCGAGAAGCGTCATCTGCTCCGGCTTGCCGCCATTCAACGCCACCATGTTGCAGCCAAATGAGGTCTGCAGCGGCGTGTAGCGGTATAGCTGGTTGAGAATAACCTCGGCATTGGCATCGCGCTTCAGCTCGACGACGACGCGGTAACCCTGGCGGTCGGATTCATCGCGCAGGTCGGAAATACCCTCGATGCGCTTTTCCTTGACCAGTTCGGCCATCTTTTCGATCATCGAAGCCTTGTTCACCTGGAAGGGAACCTCGGTGATGATGATCTGCTCGCGATCGCCGCGCATAGGTTCGATAGTGGCGCGCCCGCGCATGATGACAGAGCCGCGGCCCGTCTCATAGGCCGAGCGTATGCCGGAGCGGCCCATGATGAAGGCACCCGTCGGGAAATCGGGACCCGGAATGATCTGCATCAGTTCCGGCAGTTCGATCTCCGGCTTGTCGATCAGCGCGATACAGCCTTCGATTACCTCGGACAGGTTGTGCGGTGGAATGTTCGTCGCCATACCGACGGCGATGCCACCTGCCCCGTTGACCAGCAGGTTCGGGAACTTCGCAGGCACCACGACAGGCTCCTGCAGGGTGCCGTCATAGTTATCGCGGAAATCGACGGTTTCCTTGTCCAGATCGTCGAGCAGGGAATGCGCGGCTTTTTGCAGGCGGCATTCAGTGTAGCGCTCTGCCGCCGGCGGGTCGCCATCGATCGAGCCGAAATTGCCCTGGCCGTCGATGAGAGGAAGGCGCAAGGACCAATCCTGCGCCATACGCGCCAACGCATCATAGATCGCGGCATTGCCGTGCGGATGGTATTTACCCATCACGTCACCGGTGACGCGGGCGCATTTGACGTATTTCTTGTTCCAGTCGATGCCGAGTTCGGACATGCCATAAAGAATACGGCGATGAACGGGCTTCAGGCCGTCACGGACGTCCGGCAGTGCGCGCGAAACGATAACGCTCATGGCGTAATCGAGATACGACCGCTGCATTTCCTCCATGATGGAAATTGGTTCAATGCCTGGCGGAAGCTTTCCGCCGCCTGGGGGGCTCTGGTCAGTCAAAACGGATCACATTCTCTGTTAAGAATCGGATGGATTTTTATAACGGAAACGGCGTCCGCACGCCAATTTCTCAGCCGGTTTTGAACAGTCTTTTACGTCATTTACAAGACGATACACAGTTTTCTGCCACCTTCGAAGCAAAAGCGGGTGTGTGGGGTTTCAATACCGCTTGCTCCTGCCTACCATCCTCGAAAACCAGGCCGAAGGCAGGCGTAAATATTGAAAAGCGAACCTCACCGAAGAGGTGACAAGCGGGGAACCCATGGCGAGCGCAGAAATCTTCATCAACTCCCTGACGACCATGCTCGTCACGCTCGATCCGCCCGGCCTTGCCCCCGTGTTCCTGGCGCTGACCATGGGGATGACACGGGCGCAGCGCGCCCAGGTGGCTTTGCGCGGATCGCTGATCGGCTTCGGCATTCTCGCCATGTTCGCTCTTTTCGGCGCTTCTATCCTGGAACTGCTTGGCATTTCGCTTGGAGCATTCCGGATTTCGGGCGGTCTTTTGCTGTTTTGGATTTCCTTCGAGATGATTTTCGAGAAGCGGCAGGAGCGAAAGGAAAAGACCTCCGAGGTCGCAGTCACCCAGGACCACATTCAGAATATTGCAGTTTTCCCATTGGCATTGCCATTGATCGCAGGCCCCGGCGCGATTTCTGCCACCGTGCTTATATCGGGCACCATGGCGACCAGTTTGGAGAAAGCTCTTTTTATCCTGCTGTTGGCGTTCAGCATGGTGATCGTTTTTGCAGCGCTTTTGGCGGCCGACAGGCTCGACAGATTTTTGGGCAATACCGGCCGTGCCATTTTGACCCGCTTGCTGGGCGTTCTACTCGCCGCGCTCTCCGTTCAGTTCGTGGTAGACGGCGTAAAATCTGTCATGAATGGCTGATCTTGAGCATCATATATCCAAGACACACCACGTATTTCTGGGTAGAAGCCGCCTCTGGAAACCTTCACGTGAAATGAGCATGAAGAAACTGCTGCGACTTGTTATTCCTGAAGCAACGCCCGTTAGCTACAGAGAGCGGTTTCGTGCGGCGTTTGGTGCATGGATCGGCATTCTGCTGACCGGCTTGCTCGGCTATCTCGCCATCGGTGATGGATTTTCCCTACCGGCCTTGGTCGCACCTATGGGGGCGTCTGCTGTTTTGCTATTTGCGGTCCCTTCAAGCCCCCTGGCGCAGCCCTGGTCGATACTCGGTGGCAATACGCTAGCTGCGCTGATCGGCGTTACGACAGCCATCCTCGTGCCGCAACCGTTTCTGGCGGCAGCTCTCGCCGTCTCCATCGCGATCGGCGCCATGATAAGCCTCCGTTGCCTTCATCCGCCAAGTGGAGCGGTGGCGCTGACAGCCGTTCTGGGGGGATCGGCCATTCATGATCTCGGCTACGGATTCGTGCTCTGGCCAGTGCTCGGCAACTCCGTAGCGCTTCTCACACTCGCTATCATCTACAACAATTTGACGGGACGTCCCTACCCGCATTCGATCCGGCCGCAACCGGCAAGCCATGGCACCAGTGATCCGGCGCCCATAGACCGGATCGGCTTTTCATCAACCGATCTGGATGATGTCCTGAAGGAATATGACGAGGTGCTGGACATTGATCGCGACGATCTGGAAACGATCTTGCGTTGCATGGAACTCCGATCATACCGTCGGCGTGCAACCCACCTCGATTGCGCCAGCATCATGTCCCGCGATGTCGTTGCTGTCGCGCCAGACGATTCCCTTAAGAATGCCCATGCAGTGATGCGAGACCATCACGTGAAGGCCTTGCCTGTCACCAACGACGCGGCAGAAGTGGTAGGGATCGTCACACAGACGGACTTCCTTGATAAGGCTCATTGGACAAATGGTCGTCCACACATCGGTTTTTTCCAGCGGCTGCGACTGATTGCGACCGGCAAGCCCGCACCCAACGATACGGTGAAGGACATCATGACCTCGCCGGTGAAAACGGTATCGCCAAGCACTGCAATCGAAGACGCGATCATCATGTTCGCTGAACAGGGATTGCACTACCTTCCAGTGGTGGACAGCAACGGAAAGCTTGCAGGCATCATCTCGCAGTCGGATGTGCTTGTTGGCATGCTGGCCGACAAGGCTGCTTCGACATCCTAAACCGCAAGCTTTTCTGAAATGGCATCAACTGTTGGTGCCGGACCGGCGGCACGGCCAGTTCCAGTCGCGCGTCTCGCCAATATCCATGTGGACCGATTCTGTGTGACAATAGGTGCCGACACCACCTCGTCCGGGCACGGAACGCAGATATTCCGCGAGATCCCATTTGGAGACACCTTTGATCTGAATGTCGACGGCTTCGCAGGTGTAATGCTTCGAACCATGCGTTGCACCTTTTGGTGGGCGATAACCCGAGGTGATGATGGCACGCTTGCCGTAATGCGTCTCGAGTTGTTTGATGCGATGGACCAGTTCCGGCTTGAGGCATCCGACATCCACCTGGTTCGTCTGCAAAACGAGACCGTTGGGCGCAACACGCGTCATTCCAGACATGGATGCAAGCTTCATCAGGCCCGTTGGTTTGTCGTCCTCATCAGCATGGCTTTCGTCATAGGAGGGTGACGTGACTTTGCCTGTCGGGTCAATGCCGTTGCGCTTCTTTGGTACACCGGCAAACAAGGCTTCCGCCATTGGTATGTTGTTTTGCGGAACATAAGGGCTCGGTTGTGTCGGCGACGACGTGCTGTTTGCAAGTGCATTGTCGTTTGAGACGCCGGAAGACGTGTCAGGTGTGTTTGAGGAATGTTCCTGAGCCGGTTTGGGCTGTGGCTGCTCGACGGGGGCGTGGGGCGAAGTGGGAGAGTACACGCTTTTAAGGGCGGGAATGATTCTGCCCGTCGGCGCGTAGGCAGGAACGCTGTCCATTTCCGATGGCGCAGCACCGGCAGCGCCATTGGAGAAAATGCTTTGGGAGCTGGCAGCTATTCCAGTGGGCTGCATGGCATAGCCGCTTTTGGGCGCGCCAGCAGCAGTATCGCCCGCCTGGCCTTGCTGGGCCGGAATGCCTTGTGTGTTCTGCGCCGACGATCGGGCAGAAGCTGCCGATACCATTCTTGGATCGACATAACCGGGCTGCGCCGCCTGCCCGACTGCCGCCGTGGCACTCTGCGGCATCGTTCCAGATGCGTGCTTCTCGGACGCCAAGGCAGCAGGATCCAGAACAGCCGCGGCATCCTGGCCGTCGGATTTGGCCGAAACGCAACCGGACAGCATCAAAACAGACAGGGCGATAGCCGCCCCGCCGCGCGATAGTCCTCGTGGCCCCTGCCCCGTCTGCGTCTTCAAAAGGAAAAACCTCCGCGTCTTGCGCGTCACTGCGCCTAGAGCTGCATCGCCAGGTTGGCGGGCGCCAACTCTCAAGCGTGTTGTGCTCACGGATCAGTCAAGGCAAAGAGCGGAGGATATGCTGTCAGCCTTTAGACGTTACCAGGAGCCTGTGTTCTCCATAGATATCCACGGTTCGGCTGGTGCCAGGCTTGCGCCTTTCTGCAAGATCTCGATGGAGATGCCATCAGGAGACCGGACGAAGGCCATGTGCCCGTCACGCGGTGGACGGTTGATGATGACACCGGCGGCCTGAAGCTTGGCGCAGATCTCATAGATATCGTCGACTTCATAAGCCAGATGACCGAAATTGCGTCCGCCCGTATAGTCTTCGGTGTCCCAGTTATAGGTCAACTCAAGGCATGGCGCCTTATTCTCTGTCGCAGCCTTCACATCGTCACGCGCCGCAAGAAAGACCAGGGTGAAACGTCCCTTTTCATTCTCAATCCGACGGATTTCCTGCAAGCCGAAAATGTCGACATAGAACGCAAGCGATTCCTTCAGGTCTTTGACGCGGACCATAGTGTGCAGATAACGCATGGATTATTCCTTTCATATGTAGCACTTGGCTTCCGACCGAGACCATAAATGTTTTCGCTCCAGACGGAAACGTTTTAGACGAACACGGTCAGCCTTGGGTAAGGCCTGGGACCTAAAAACCAGCCAGGAAACTGAAAACTACACTTGCGTACAACCGTTACTGCAATGTTAATCTCTTGGTAGGGAATCAGTTGACCGGTAGTGGTGCGTATTGAGGGGCTGGGCAATAATGGCTGATAGAATATCGTCGAAGACCGTCGCCGATTTCGAAGAGTTTTCTGGCGATGCCGTTGACCTGATCGAGATCACTGGCGTGATCAAATGGTTCGACGTGGCAAAGGGTTTCGGGTTCATCGTGCCGGACAACGGCATGCAGGACGTTCTCCTCCACGTTTCGTGCCTGCGTCGCGATGGTTACCAGACCATTCTTGAGGGTACACGCATTGTCGCACTGATTCAGCGTCGCGACCGTGGCTATCAGGCGTTCCGCATCCTCTCCATGGATCAGTCTACAGCCGTTCACCCGTCTCAGATGCCGCCGGTGCGCACGCACGTGCAGGTAACCCCTTCGAGTGGCCTGGAGCGCGCTATTGTCAAATGGTTCAACCGGACGAAGGGCTTCGGTTTCCTGACGCGTGGTGAAGGGACGGAAGACATTTTCATTCACATGGAAACGTTGCGTCGTTTCGGCCTCGCCGAGTTGCGGCCCGGTCAAGTCGTTCTCGTACGATACGGTGATGGCGACAAGGGGCTCATGGCTGCGGAAGTTCATCCGGACAATCCAGCCAGAATCGGAATGGCGCACTGATGAACAGGTTTGCGATCCGCACCATTGCAAGCGCCTGCACGGCGCTTCTCTTTTTTGTAGCGTCAGGCTCTGTCACTATGGCGCAGGAAACCTTCCCGAGCGAGAAGCTTGAGATTGTCAGCGCGTCAGGCGTAACACACGTCTTTACCGTAGAGCTGGCAAACACGGATGCGCAGCGTCAACAAGGGCTCATGTATCGCAAGTCGATGGCCCAAGATCGCGGTATGCTCTTCGACTTTACCATGGACCGTGACGTGATGATGTGGATGAAGAACACCTTCATCCCGCTCGATATGCTGTTCATTTCCAAGGCCGGGAAGATCACTCACATTCACCCTAACGCTGTGCCACATTCCGAAGACATCATCAGCTCTAACGGGCCTGTACGTTATGTCTTGGAGTTGAACGGAGGAGCCGCGAAGAAGCTCGCAATATCTGTCGGTGATACAGTGAAGAGTGAGCACGTCAACAAGCGCTGATACTTGCCGCGGGAGCTGTCAGGCGATTTCGCGATATCGACGTGCAAATGAGTATCAGGGGGTTGAGAATGATCATATCCGAACGATCATTACGCACGGTATCAAGTTTCGCTCTCTGACCTTCGCTTGGAATAGGACGTTTACAATTCCTGTTGGGTAGCGGGGTCGACACACGAACAAAATGCTCTCGGGTAGCGTAGTGTCGGGTCGAGCCGGGCGCAGGAGGCCCGGCCTTTGAAAGTCAGTAAACTGGCTCTACGTGGCTCAGGATACGGCAATTTGAAATGGACGATGCCAGACTAATGGCAGCTTCGATGGCCTCGACGGAATCAGCAGTCCCCTGCAGATAGATGACGTCGTTCTCGGCAGTGGCCGAAATGTTGGACTTTTCAAGCCCCGACTCGAAGGCAAGCGCAGAAGTGATAGCTTGGCAAACACCGGCCATACGATCGCCGAAAAAGCTTTCCTGAATTCCAGACAGATTGAACATAATCGGGCCTCCTTCATTTAGAGCAGTGATAACGCACCACGCGTTCTTTTGTTCATCTCCGGTTCATGTGTTTGTTCATTTTCCATTCATCTTGCAAAAAAGAAACCCCCGACCCGTTCACTTTTTTCGTGAACGGGAACTTCAGCGTGATCTGAGAGGTTCGCTTCCGCGAGGAAAAAAGGAGGATGAGATGCTTATTCATAAATCAGAACCTTGCCATCACGCGCAGTGGTGCAAGCCTGTCGCAGTTCATTTGCCCATGTGTCCTGCTGTTGAAATCTACAGCCCGCTCACAGCGCTCGAGATATTGACCTATCGCTGGCCCAGCGAACACGGGCCCGAATACGAGACAGCAAAAAAACGATGTCTTGATGCGGTAGCCGGTCGCTGCGATCTCGAGGCCGCGCGAGAGGCTTTCATGGTTGCAAGCAGTCGCGCACATGTCTTGACCGTTCATTAGAATCGGTCATGCAGAAGCATGATCTGGTCGAGAAAAGATACGCCAACCCCTAAGTTTAGCACTGAGGCTCGTGCGCTAGAGTAATCGAGTCATTCGATAGATAAATTAAGCGCGCCCAAGGCTGACTGGAATAGTATGAGAGCTGTAAATACGTTCTATTTACAGCCCCATCCTTGCTGATTTACAAATATTTACATCAAAATAGACTATATCCCAATGTATAGCAGGCCAACGGCTAGTAGGGCCACCGGGACTATCACGCCGACAACAACTTTCTGGCCACTGACCAAGAAAGCAAGAAAGCCGATAACAGCAGCTGCGATACGCAGTTCAACCGGAGAGTGCGCCAACGTGCCGGTAGGAAAGACAATGAGCTTAGCTGTTACAGCCATGACGAGCGCGGTGGCCACAGCCCTCACCCAGTGCAGAGCTTCGGAGTCCTCCCTAAGCTTGTTGCCTGCGATGACGCCCAGCCACCGCCAGATATCCGTGGCGATCCAGCCAGCGATAGCAATGAATGCGTATGGTACCCACCAGGCATCTGTCACGGCTCGCCCTCCGTGGACGCGGGCTCGATTCGACGGCGTAACCAGAATCGGTCAATGAGATAAGCGAGCGTTCCACCACCGAGACCGGCGTAGAGAATGTCGAACTCCGGCTCGATGACAGCAAAGAGTGGACCGCCTATAACGCCGACGACGAAGGCAACCTTGACGACGGAATGCCGTGCGGATGCCCATATCGATGAAATAAAATAGACTGGCGTCAGGAAGAAAAGCACGCCGGCCACAAGCGGCGGAAAGGCTGCGACAACCCCATAACAGATGCCGACAATGGCCGCATTGATGGCTGTGAGCGTGATTCCGAAACCCGCAAACCAAGCTACACGCGCTTCACGAGGAACCCTTGTCAGATTTTGGGTTGCATAGACCCAGGCCGTTATGGCGACAAAGTGGGAAAGAAAAAGCAGCAGCCACGTCGGAGTTCTAGCTGTGCGCATCTCCGGCACGATCGAAGCGACCATTGGCATCATTCGGATCGACGACAATGTCACCGCAAGGAAACAGGCGGCCAATCCAGCACCACTGACCATGGAGCCTATGAGGATCATCTTGGCAGGTAACGCCCATATAGTGAGCGTCATAAAAACCGCCTCCCCCCGCGGCACACCAGATTCAAGCGCAAATGCGCTGAAGCCTACGAAGGACGTCATAAGAATAAGAGCGGGAAGCGAGAATATTCCCTTCATACCCCTGGCGAACCAGAGGAAAAGAGAATCCGTGTCACTATATGCAGACATCAGTCATTCCGGAATCGATCAACACTGGCGCCTGGTTCATTCAGGCTGGCCTGCGTCTTTTGTATCAGCTGAGGAATGTCTACCACGCTTTTCTTTTGTTGCGTGTCTTAAATCGCGAAGACGATACGTTGCGAACATCGTCCTAAAACTCGCAAAAAAGAAAGCGGCGGAAACTGGCTCCGCCGCTCGTCAACCAGTCTATCTACGGATGAGATAGAGCAGTTATTTTTTCTTTGGCACCTTCGGCACGGCGTTGCCCTTGCGTCTTGGCTCGGATTCGCCCTCCTTTTTGCCCGCATGCACAACCAACGCATCCGCGGTCTCTTCGACCTTGGCTGCCTTGGTCTTGGACTTGCCGGGAGACTTTGCAGCTTTCAGCTCAGCCTCGGGTTTCGGCTTCACTGGTGCAGTCTCCGGCAACACGTTGAGCTTTAGGCCGTCCTTGCCATCGTCCTTCTTGTCCAAGCTGACACTGACCACGCCGCCCTTCTTCAGTTTTCCGAAGAGGATCTCATTCGCCAGAGGCTTCTTGATATGCTCTTGGATGACGCGGCCAAGTGGACGCGCCCCCATCTTTTCGTCATAGCCTTTCTCGGCCAGCCATGCGACAGCGTCATCATGGAGGTCAAAGGTGACGTTGCGTTCCGACAACTGCGTTTCAAGCTGCATAACGAACTTCTGAACCACCTTGTGGATGACCGCGGTGGGCAGTGGCGAGAAGGGAATGATCGCATCCAGACGGTTGCGGAATTCCGGCGTGAACAAGCGGTTCAATGCCTCTTCGTCTTCACCAGACCGCTTGGACGAACCAAAGCCGATCGCAGACTTGGCCATTTCAGAGGCGCCCGCATTGGTCGTCATGATAAGAATGACATTGCGGAAGTCGATCTTCTTGCCGTTGTGATCCGTGAGTGAACCGTGATCCATGACCTGCAACAAAATGTTGTAGATATCCGGATGGGCTTTCTCGATTTCGTCCAGCAGCACGACGGAGTGCGGATGCTGATCGACGCCATCGGTCAAAAGGCCGCCCTGGTCGAAGCCGACATAGCCGGGAGGAGCCCCAAGAAGGCGCGAAACCGTATGACGCTCCATATATTCCGACATGTCGAAGCGCAGCATTTCAACACCGAGTGACGACGCAAGCTGCTTGGCAACCTCTGTCTTGCCGACGCCGGTAGGGCCGGAAAAGACGTAGGAGCCGATTGGCTTGTTCGGTTCGCGAAGACCTGCACGCGCCAGTTTGATGGCGGTGGAAAGCGCTTCGATTGCCGTATCCTGGCCGTAAACCACCGAGCGCAGTTCCTGCTCAAGATTGGCAAGAACCATCTCGTCATCCTTCGAAACCGTCTTCGGCGGAATGCGAGCCATAGTCGCGATGGTGACCTCGATTTCCTTCTCGGTGATCAGCTTGCGGCGCTTCGATGCCGGAAGCAGCATCTGTGCCGCGCCGGTTTCATCAATGACGTCGATCGCCTTGTCCGGAAGCTTGCGGTCAGAGATATAGCGGGCCGAGAGCTCCACCGCTGCCTTGATCGCTTCGTTGGTATAGCGAAGATGGTGATATTCCTCGAAGTAGGGTTTCAGACCCTTCATGATTTCGATTGCATCATCGATCGACGGCTCATTGACGTCTATTTTCTGGAAACGACGCACAAGTGCGCGATCCTTTTCGAAGAACTGTCTGTATTCCTTGTAAGTCGTCGAACCGATGCAGCGGATCGCGCCGGAGGACAAGGCAGGCTTCAGGAGGTTGGACGCATCCATGGCGCCACCGGATGTAGCACCTGCACCGATCACGGTGTGGATTTCATCGATAAACAGTACAGCGCCAGGAAATTCCTCTAGCTCCTTAACGACTTGCTTCAAACGCTCTTCGAAGTCACCGCGGTAGCGTGTACCGGCCAGCAGCGTTCCCATGTCGAGCGAGAAGATCGTATCATTGATCAACGCTTCCGGCACCTTGCCTTCGACGATGCGCTTGGCCAGTCCTTCGGCAATCGCGGTTTTGCCGACGCCTGGATCGCCGACATAGAGCGGGTTGTTCTTGGAGCGGCGGCAAAGTACCTGGATGGTACGGTTGACCTCGTCGTGGCGACCGATCAGCGGATCGATGCGTCCGTTTCTGGCCTTGTCGTTGAGGTTGACGCAATAGGCCTTCAGAGCATCCTGCTGCTTTTTTGCGCCTGATGCATCGTCTTCCGGACCGCTGCGCGCAGCCTTAGGTTCATTATCGCCTTCATCGGCACCGCGCGGGGTACGGGTCTGCGAAGAGCCTGGACGCTTGCCGATGCCGTGGGAAATATAGTTCACTGCGTCGTAACGCGTCATTTCCTGTTCCTGAAGGAAATAAGCGGCGTGGCTCTCGCGCTCGGCGAAGATCGCGACAAGCACATTTGCGCCAGTCACCTCTTCGCGTCCAGAAGACTGCACGTGAATGACTGCACGCTGGATAACGCGCTGGAAGCCGGATGTCGGCTTGGAATCTTCGTCATATCCCGTCACGAGATTGGAGAGTTCGTTATCGACATAGTCGATCACGGTCTTGCGAAGCGTGTCTAGATCGACATTGCAGGCACCCATGACAGCGGCTGCGTCGACGTCATCGAGCAGCGCAAGCAATAGATGCTCAAGCGTCGCATATTCGTGGTGACGCTCATTGGCAAAGGTCAGTGCCTGGTGCAGCGCCTTCTCGAGACTTGGGGAAAAAGTTGGCACGTTGCGATCCTCATTTCTTTTCCATGACGCACTGTAGCGGATGCTGGTGCTGTCGGGCGAAATCCATGACCTGGCTTACTTTTGTCTCTGCGACCTCATAAGTAAAGACACCGCATTCGCCGACACCATGCTGATGGACATGCAACATGATACGGGTGGCAGCATCCCTGTCCTTCTGGAAGAAGCGCTCCAGAATATGAATGACGAACTCCATCGGAGTGTAGTCGTCGTTCAAAAGAAGAACACGGTACAAATTCGGTCGTTTCGTCTTAGGCTTGGTGCGGGTGATAACAGACGTGCCGCGGTTCGTTCCGCCGTCCTCCCCTTCGCTGTCGCCTTGCATGTAGATCGAGTTAACGATCATTTTTCATTATTCTCCAAAATCAAACCCGCAAGCGATGAAGGGTGCGAGCAAGAATTTCGCCTCTTCTTATTTAGGTTTCAGTTAGTCGATTTTAAGCCCCTCGCGCTGCACTGCAATCACTAATCCGTTTGCATCCTGGAAAAATGGGAAGACGGCGAAGGAGCAAGCCTCAAAGCTGAGCCAAACGCCCATCTTTCACGCTACCGGATCGAAATTGTGCGAAAGTTGCGTGAACCTTCAAACCCCAAGATGAAAAGCTCTTCTGTGGAGGCGTCGTCCAGCAGCGAGATCGAACAGTGCCTTAACTGTCGCTATCCAGCATTTCACGGACGGAGACAGCAAGCTGCTTGAGCGAGAAAGGCTTTGGCAGGAAGCCGAACTTTGCATCGGCTGGAAGGTTCTTGGCAAAGGCATCTTCGGCGTAACCGGACACGAAGATGAATTTGAGGTCTGGGTAGGATTTGCGCAGCTCTCGCAGCAATGAAGGACCGTCCATTTCAGGCATGACGACGTCGGAAACGACGATATCGACCTTGCCCTCCAACTCCTCCATCACGTCCAGCGCTTCTGTACCGGAACCGGCCTCATAGACCGTATAACCGCGGGTCTCCAGCATTCGTTTGCCGCCGCGGCGCACAGCCTCCTCGTCCTCCACAAGCAGCACCACCGCCGACTTGCCAGTAAGGTCGAGCGGTTCGTCCTTGGCTTCCGGCTTTGCGACGACAGCCTCGGCGGTTCGCTGAGTTTCCGCACCGTCGGATGCCGGTAAGGCATGCACCGGCTCGACGATATGGCGCGGTAGCAGAATACGGAAAGCGGTGCCCTTACCGACCTCGGACTCCGGATAGATGTAACCGCCGGATTGCTTGACGATACCGTAAACCATCGAGAGGCCAAGGCCGGTGCCCTTGCCCACTTCCTTCGTGGTAAAGAAGGGCTCGAAAATCTTGTCCATGATCTCGGGTGGGATACCAGTTCCGGTATCGGCAACTTCGACCATGACCATGTCCTCAGCCGGAAGTTCGGTCTTGCCGAAAGCTGCAACGTCTGAAGCCAGCAGATTGCGTGTCGTCACCTTGATTTTGCCGCCATCAGGCATGGCATCACGCGCATTGACGCAAAGATTGATCATGACCTGCTCGAACTGCGACAAGTCGGTCTTGACCGGCCAGAGATCCCGCCCGTAATCCACTTCGAGCTTGACGTTCGTGCCGGAAATCAACCGGTCGACCAGCATGCGCAGGTCACCGATGACGTCGGTCAGGTTGAGGACAGCAGGGCGCATCGTCTGCTTGCGTGAAAAGGCCAGCAACTGTCGCACAAGCACCGCCGCACGATTGGCATTGCGCTTGATTTCCATCAGATCCGCAAAACTTGCATCCGCTGGCCGAGCCTGAAGAAGCAGATGGTCGGACGACAGCAGAATGGCAGTCAGGACGTTGTTGAAATCATGGGCGATGCCGCCAGCAAGCGTGCCGACCGCATTCATCTTTTGCGTCTGCGCCATCTGGGTTTCAAGAGCCTTCTGCTCGGTCACCTCAATAGCATAGACGATCGCGACCTCTTCAGGAGCCTCGTCGTCCTGATCGATCACCGCGTTGACGTAAAAGCGGAAATGACGGGTTTCGTCCTTTGGATGGCGGGAATCGAATGGCGGAATATCCCCCTGCCGATCCTTCGCAGCCGTCATCGCCTGCGCAAGCTTGGCCTTCTCATTGTCGTGCAGAACCGTTTCCAGTGGAACGGCATTGTCTATGTCATCGCGACCAACGACGCCGGAGAACAGCTTCAGGAACGGCGCATTGGTCCGCAGGATACGTCCCTCGCCATCGATGGACGCAATCGCCATCGGCGTGTTATTGAAAAATCGGGTGAAGCGCATTGCCGACGACGATTCTGCGCTATCTTGCCCCTTGGGTCGCATCAGAACCAGGGTCCGGCTTTCACCCGGCGCACCGTCACGCGCGGCGGTCACCTGATGAACGAGCCGTGCCGGCATGCTTTGCCCATTGACACGGCGCATATCGAGATCGAGCATTTCGGTGCGCTTGCTACCCACTTGCGGCTGCACCGATTCAATGAGAGCCATCCCCTCGCCTGCCACGATATCGGATACATTCAACGAGCCTGGGGAGAACTGCGCCAGATCGATCCCGAGCCATTCGGAGAGCGTGGCGTTGAGATAGACAATTTCCCCTTTTCGGCCCGCAGAAAAGAAGCCGGCTGGCGCATGGTCGAGATAATCGATGGCGTTCTGCAACTCGCGGAAGAAGCGCTCCTGGTCTTCGCGCTCGGCGGTGATGTCGGCAATCTGGAAAACATGCAGGTCCTGACCGCTCGCGTCTTTGAGCAGACGCGCCTTAAGCCGGAACCAGCGGGGACCTGGCGGGGTAACAAATGACTGGCTGAGAGACTTAAGCAGACGGAACTCTTCATATCCGTCGCGTCCTTCGCGCAAACCATTGATCAGGCGATAGAGAGCTTCCGTCGATTCCATATCCCGCGAAAGCAACTGCTCAAGGCTCTGTATCTCGGTTGCTCGCGACGCGCCGGTCATCTGGCAATAAGTTGCGTTGGCGTAGACCAGCCGCCCCTTGGTATCGGTGATCAGCGTGCCCTCGGGATGAGATGAAAGAAAGCGCCGCGCCATTCCATCGGATTGCGACTGCGGCATAACCTCGATGAAGCCGATGGCGGAGGACACCAGAAAAAAGATGCCGAGCATGGCGAGAACGCCAAGAATGCCAAGCACGATCTCGTTCTCAAGAGAGTCCTTGAAGTAAACGAAGGCAATAGCCGCAGCCACGAGAACAAGTGCCAGAAGCAGAATGCGAAGCACAGTGGCCGATCGCCCGCGCCTGTCCACCAAGGGAAAGTCATTATCAGTGGTTTGACGCACCTTGGTCATTGAGGTTTTACCCTTGCAGTTCTGCTGGCCTTCCCGACATGCCGGAAAAAGTCACATCGAACGGAATCGCTTCTACATTGCTTGTAGCAATTTGCATAAATATCAAAAAGCTCCGTCAATCGATAAGCATAGCCCATGCACAACAATAGGCATCGCGTACCGATGGGCGCGCACAGCCGAGCGTCTTCACTGGACTGATTTCGTCAAAGATGCAGCAAATTCGTGGAAGAACAGGATAAATTCTTGTAGGCGGCGAAAAAAAATCGTCTTTTCCCGTCACGATATGTGAACAAATGTAATGCGGGTACATTTCCGCTGCAGAAAATGGCTGAAGGGACCAGCACCATTATGGAAGACTTCATTGGCGCGTATGGCAATCGATTGATCATTGCGGTGGTTGGCGTTGGCACGGCATTGCTGCTTCTAGCAATCGTTCTATGGTTCATCCGCCGCAGAAGCGGCTCTGCACCCTTTATCCGAGGCGGCAGAAATCGTCAGCCGCGTCTACAGGTGCTGGATGCGACCGCCGTAGATGCGCGGAGACGTCTTGTTCTTGTGCGACGTGACAATGTCGAGCATCTCGTCATGATCGGTGGTCCGACCGATATCGTGATCGAAAGCGGCATTGGTGCCATACCGTTCATGAAGGAGGTGCGCGACCCGCAGGAGGACGCTCTCATTACACGCGACGCCGACCGCCAACGGAGCATTGCGCAGGCGCCGCAAGACGATATCCGGCCCGCAGCAGCGAATATGGCATCTGAAGTGAAGACCCCGGCTGCAGAAGAACGAAAGAAGCCAGCGGCGGGCGCCGCACCAGCGAAGCCAGCGCCTTCCCCATCGCCTGCGACCGCTGTCGCAGCGACAAGACCAACCAATCCTCCTCCGCCGGTGACAGCACAGCCCATCCCCCGAAAGCCTGAACCAGTGCCAGTGATCCACCCGGTTTCGAACGCGGGAGCCTCAGCACCGTCGCCTCACCGGCCCCAGCCGGTCGCGCCACCAGCACCCAAGGCGCTGGCACGAGAGCCGGTAGCCCCCACCACTTCCGCAGCACCACCCATTCTCGCTGCTGCGGTGATGCAGCAAAGTGAAGACCCCAAGCCAGCTGCGACAGCGACCTCGGCACTGTCCGGCGGCCCGGAAGCACCTGTCGTTTCACCAGCACCCAGCGTCTCCACCTTCGGCTCCCCAGTCGCATCCACCAGCCATGGAACGAGCTCCGCAGAGCCTAGATGGGCAGTGGAGCGCCTGTCGGACGAAATGCCCGAGCCAGTTGAACACAATGAGGCAGCTGTCACAGAAGAAAATGCGGTCGATTTCTTCGACGCATCACGTAATCGCGTTCTTCCAGCTTATCAGGCTGCACCACCTGTTACCGCCGCATCCGCAGCTCCTGTGACACCGGTCGTCGTAAAGCAAGAACCTCTGGCGCCAAGCGATAATGGTCCAGTTTTCGGCGATCAGTTGACCAGCGATTTCGAAAACTTTCTTGAGGCGGAAATCGCCAAGAACAACATCACGTCAGCTAATTTTTCGCGGTCTCCCACGGTCGAACCGACAATAAACCCGGATACCACTACACCCGATCCGCAGCCTGAACCGAAATTCTCGGAAGACTCTGCCGCTGCTGAGCGGGATGTTCAAAAGGAAATGTCCCGTATCTTCGGTGAGATGTCGGTCACGCGTGATCGATAACCAGAGGTAACGCTGACGCCAGAGTGACAGCGACAGGTTGAAAGCTTCAATTGTCTCTCTGGTGTTTAGACTTTTAAGACGGTCGCAGCAGCTTCGTCGCTACAATTTCGCGGACCAGTCAAGGGCAGCACCTTACCGAAGCCCGGCGCACAGCCAGCGCCTAGCCTCACTTGTCATCTGTGGATGCTAGGAAAATTCTAGTTGGTGGCAGCCACGAAGTACCGCCTAACGAGCCATTGGGCAAAACGTAACCTATATTTCAACATCAGTACGACCAGCGCCCGATTGCTTACCTTATAGCGCCGGGGGCAACGTCCCGTCCGTAGGATGCTCACGACGACCGCGCCCACCCCGCCATCAAGCGGGTACGAGCTTGCCCTCACGCTCGTCCTTCCTGCGCCGCAGCTTGTCGAGCAGAAGGTAGATGACGGGAGTGGTGTAAAGCGTCAGCACCTGGCTAACCAGCAAGCCGCCAACGATGGCATAGCCGAGCGGCTGGCGTAGTTCGGCGCCAGAACCGTGGCCAAGAGCAAGCGGTATTCCACCCAGCAACGCGGCCATCGTGGTCATCAGGATCGGTCGGAAACGCATCTGGGCGGCTTTGACGATTGCCTCCTCGCTCGACAATCCCTCCTCCCGCTCTGCCTGGATGGCGAAATCGACGAGCATGATACCATTCTTCTTGACGATACCTATCAACAGAATGACCCCAATCATCGCGACGAGCCCAAAGTCGAAGCCGGCCACTTCCAACGCCAGAAGTGCGCCGAGTCCGGCCGATGGCAAGGTCGACAGGATCGTCAGCGGGTGGATGAGGCTTTCGTAAAGCACGCCCAGAATGATGTAGACCACGACGAGCGATGCCAGGATGAGCAGTGGAATGGTCCCAAGCGAATCCTTGAAGGCCTTTGCGCTACCGGAGAATGACGTTTGCAGCGACCCCGGAGGATGCATGTTGGACACGGCATTTTCGATGACGGCAGTCGCGTTCCCCAGAGCGACGTTGGGCGCGAGGTTGAACGAAATGGTCACGGCTGGCGATTGACCTTGATGCGCGATCGATACCGGCGAGGTACCATCCGTCGTCCACTTCGCCACCACGGACAGCGGGACAAGCGTTCCATTGCTTGCTCTGACCGACAGGCGATCCAGCGTAGCGATGTCTCGCTGCAGATCCGGCAACACCTCAAGAATGACACGGAAGGTGTCAGTCTGACTGGAGAAGGAGGCGACCTGGCGCTGACCAAAGGCGTCGTAAAGCGTCTCATCGATGGTGGAAGGAAGGACGCCATAAAGCGTCGCTGCCGCGCGATCGATCTTGATCGTCAGATTGGGCGCTTCAGCTTGCTGATCGCTCCCGACATCGCGCAGCTCCGGCAGGCTTGAGAGCTTGTTGGTAATCTTTTCCGACCAGTCGCTCAGTTCGGCGATATCTGCGTCCTGAAGCGTAAACTGATATTGGGTTTTAGCGGGACGCGCGCCGATATTGATGTCCTGCGCCGACTGCATGAAGAGCTTGATACCCTGCTGCGCATTCAGTGCCGTACCCAATCGGTCGATCACCTGTTTGGCGCTAACATCGCGTTCCTCCAAAGGCTTCAGCGTGATGTTGACATGGCCCTGATTCAGCGCGTTGCCTCCGTTGCCGCCACCAATATCCATGAAGACGCTATAGACCGCGGGATCTTTCATAATGATCTCGCTGACGCGTTCCTGAAGCTTCGCCATCTCAGTGAAGGATATATCTGGGGACGCCTGCGAGAGACCGGCAATGAAGCCCGTATCCTGCTCCGGGAAAAAGCCTTTGGGTGCCACGACGAACAGGTAACCGGTCGCGGCAATGGTGGCCAGGAAAACGATGAGCGTCAAAAATCGATGTCGAATGACGGGTTTCAGGCTGCGGATATAGAGCGCCGTCAATCCATCGAAGAATGCCTCTCCCGCCAGATAAAAACGGCCACGCTGATCCTTCTCTATGGGCCGGATGAACTTCGATGCCAGCATCGGCGTCAACGTCAAGGAGACAATGGCGGAAATGACAATTGCGACCGTCAGCGTTACGGCAAATTCCCGAAACAGGCGCCCGATGATGCCACCCATCAACAGGATCGGGATCAGGACAGCGATCAGGGAGAGACTAATGGAAACGATTGTAAAACCGATCTCCCGCGTACCTTGAAGCGCTGCCAGTTTCGGCTCGACACCATCCTCAATGTGGCGGGTGATGTTCTCCAACATGACGATAGCATCGTCGACAACGAAGCCGACGGCGACCACCAGTGCCATGAGCGACAGATTGTCCAGACTGAAGCCCAAGAGCCACATGGGTGCGAGCGACCCGGCAAGTGCAATCGGGAGCGTCAAGACCGGGATTAGTGTCGCACGCAGATTTCGCAAGAAAAGGAAGATGACGACAACAACGAGACCGATGGTCAGCATCAGCGTGAACTGAATATCTGTGACGGATGCTCTGATCGTAGTTGTGCGGTCGGTGACGAGCTCCAGCTTTACCGAGCGCGGCAACGAAGCCTGAAGTGCGGGTAGCTGCTCCTTTACTGCATTGACGACCGCGATCACATTGGCGCCTGGCTGACGAAAAACGTCGAGCGCAATCCCTCGCTCTCCGTTGGTCCAGTGTGCCATCTTGCTGTCTTCCGCACCGTCTGTCGCCTGCCCGATATCGCGGATTCGTACGGGCCCGCCATTACGATAAGCAATGACGGCGTCGTTCCACTCAGCACTGCTGGAAATCTGGTCGTTTGTGTAGATCGGAAAGCTGCGGGTCGGATCGTCGATGTTGCCCTTCGGCGCGCTGAGACTGAGATTGCCGATAGCGGTGCGCACATCTTCCATCGTCACGTCGGCCTGGGCGAGACGACCAGGATCGACAGCGATGCGAATGGCTGGCTTCTGCTTCCCGCCGATATTGACGAAGGCGACTCCTGAGACTTGCCCGATTTTCGAAGCGACATTGCGTTCAATGTATTCGTCGAGTTGCGGCAGGGTCAGCGTGTCGGAGGTGGCCGAAAGCTGCATAATCGGCGCATCGGCAGGGTTTGCCTTATGCACCGTGGGAAGCGAGGTCATATCCTTCGGAAGTTCACCCGCCGCTTCACTGATCGCTGTCTGTACGTCGCTTGCTGCGGTCTCGATATTCTTGTCCAGATCAAACTGCACCGTAATCGACGTCGTTCCGAGCGAACTGTTTGACGTCATCTCGGTGATGCCGCTGACGCGTGAGAGCGCCTGTTCGATCGGTTGCGCAACACTGGATGCCATAGTCTCCGGCGACGCACCGGGAAGACTGGCACCGATCTGGATGGTCGGAAAATCGATTTGGGGAAGAGCTGAAACCGGCATGAACGGATAGCAGATCGCGCCGACGAGAAAGATCCCGGTCATGAGCAGCCCGGTCGCCACCGGATGCAGGATGAAAAAATCGAAGAAACTGGATGTGCGGTTCTGTTCCTGATCGTTCTTCATCATCAGTTCGCCTTCTCGGCGAGTTCGCCGGTCGGCGATCCGGTCCAGGGGGTGGCGCTGACAGCCGCACCATTCCCTATCCGAGACTGGCCGTCCATGACGACCTCTTCGTCCTCTTTGATGCCGTCTGTGACCAGCGCTCTCGCGCCGGTGACGAAGGCCGTCTTCACGTTCCGCTTTTCCACCTTGTTGTCTTTGGAGACGACATAGGCGTAAAGCCCGTCGCGCCCTCTCGCCAAAGCCTTGTCGGGAACGACCACGCCGTTTCTGTGCTCGACCGTCAGTACCGTGGCGACCGGAAGCCCTGGCCAAAGAGCGCCGTTGCCATTGTCGAAGATCGCCTTGAGATGGATGGAGCCATTCGAGGCATCGACGGAGTTGTCCATTGTCGTTAATTGGCCCTTCGACAGGACGCGGCTTCCATCAGTGGTGATCAAGGTGACTGCCGCGATCTTTTCGCTCAAAGCCTGACGGATCTCACCGAACCTGTCGCCGGGCGCGACGAAGGACACAGCAATCGGGTCCATTTGTGTGATCGTCACGATGCCGTCTGTTGAGCTTGCGCTGACCACGCTTCCGACGTCTACTTGCTTGAAACCAGTGCGGCCCGAAATGGGAGCGATCACGGTGGCAAAACCAAGCTGGGTCTCGGCACTCTTGATCATCGCATCGTCATACTGAACAGCCGCTGCATATTGCTGGCTCAGCGCATTCTTCTGTTCAAGCGTCGAGGCGGACGCAACCCCTTTTTCGGCCAGCGATGCATAACGCTGTGCTTCGGTTTTCGCGCTATTATACTGCGCTTCGTCCTGCGCCTTCTTTGCCTGGGCAGAAGTGAGAGCGGATGAAAGCTCACGATCGTCGAGCGTTAGCAAGACGCTGCCTTTCTCCACCATCTGCCCTTCGGAGAAACGAATGCCAGTCACCTGCCCGTCGATCCGCGGTCTGACGGTCACGCTCTGCAATGGGTCTACTGTACCGATACCGTTGATGACCTTATCGATCTCTTCGACCTTGGCCTTGTAGACCGTGACAGGGACGGCCGGTGCATCCTGCGCGAATGCAACGTTGGAAAACACCAGCGCTGCACCTCCAAGACAGAGTGCGGGAAGCGAATAAATGCGAAGGACTTGAGTGAGCATGCCGATGATCTCGCGCGCTGGCGTTCAAATTCAGCAGTAAACTCGGATCACGAATTTTTGTTCTGACGTGATATTAACATTAGGAACTGCTTTTTAGGGAGCATCACCGCCAATAAGAGTAACCCGTGCGTCCTAATTCAAGAGTTTGACGCCATAGGGCGTATCTATTTCGGCGATGTAGCAAAATTGTTCTCCCTCCATCACAGCCGGAGGATCGACGACATCGAGGTCCGCGTAAAGTTTCTGAATTCGGCTCACCTCGGGGTGCGCGACCTGGAAGCTCCTCAGCCGAAAGCCGATATCCGGCATCGATGATGCGGGATTGCCTTTCACGCCCCAATCCATCACCGACGGCGCGACACCACCGAGAGGCAAAGATCCATCGTCGGCCACCGCAAACAGCCACTCACGATCTCCACGTGACACCTTCTCCTGGCGCCCCAGCAGATCGCCATGCATTGCGAGTACGCCCGTAAAGTCGCTGGTCCGCGCCACCCATGCGCGTAGCCGCCGCCCCTCGTCCCATGCGGCTTGGACCGCTGCCGCATCATCGAGCCCGAACCAGCGTCGTCGCGTCGGTGGCTCTGCCTCCGGATCGACGGCAATCACTTCCAGAAAAACATCCTCGCCGAGGCGTAGTAGGAGATTATGTGTGCCCATTTGCGGGTGCTTGCCACCTTTAGGCATTTCAACACCGAGCCTCTCACGCATGTAATCAGCGCCGACTTCCAGAGACGGAGCAATAATCGCCAAATGATCCAGCTTCAACATTCGCGCGAGTCCTCTTCATAAAAGCAAAAGACCGCATCGCTGCGGCCTTTCAATCTTTAATCTTGTTTCTTCCGGCCAATCAAACCAGACGGCTCCGAACCAGTGCCGCTTCGATGAAGCTTGCAAAGAGCGGATGCGGGTCTAGCGGCCGGCTCTTGAGTTCCGGGTGATACTGCACGCCAATGAACCACGGATGGTCCGGATATTCGACGGTTTCCGGCAGGAGACCATCCGGTGACATGCCGGAGAACACCAGACCGCAGCTTTCGAGGCGATCCTTGTACTCCACATTCACCTCATAACGGTGGCGGTGGCGCTCGGAGATGTCGGTTGAGCCGTAGATATCCGCAATCTTGGTATCCTTCTTCAGCGACGCCTTGTACGCGCCGAGACGCATGGTACCACCGAGATCGCCCCTTGCATTGCGCTTCTCAAGCTCATTGCCCTTGACCCACTCGGTCATGAGACCAACGACCGGCTCCTGTGTCGGACCGAATTCGGTCGAGGAGGCCTTCTCGATGCCAGCGAGGTGACGCGCCGCTTCGACAACCGCCATCTGCATGCCGAAGCAGATGCCGAAATACGGAACCTGGCGTTCGCGGGCAAACTGGGCCGCACGGATCTTGCCTTCCGAACCACGTTCGCCGAAGCCGCCCGGAACCAGAATGGCATTGACCTTTTCAAGATAGGGCGCCGGATCTTCCTTTTCGAAGACTTCCGACTCGATCCATTCAAGCTTGACCTTCACCCGGTTGGCGATGCCACCATGGTGCAGCGCTTCGATAAGCGACTTATAGGCATCCTTGAGGCCGGTATATTTGCCAACAATTGCAATCGTCACCTCGCCCTCAGGCGTGTGGATACGGTTGCAGACTTCTTCCCAATGCTCAAGACGTGGCTTCGGTGCGGGTTCGATACCAAAGGCGGCCAGAACCTCGTTGTCGAGGCCTTCCTTATGATAGGCCGTCGGTACGTCGTAGATGTTCGCAACATCGAGCGCCTGGATGACGGCGGACTGACGCACGTTGCAAAACAGCGAAAGCTTGCGACGTTCTGCCTCAGGAATTTCGCGATCTGCACGGACGAGCAGAATGTCGGGGTGAATACCAAGCGCCTGCAGTTCCTTGACGGAATGCTGCGTTGGCTTCGTCTTCAGCTCTCCTGCTGCCGGAATGTAAGGCATCAGCGTCAGGTGAAGATAGATCGCCGTACCGCGTGGCAGATCGTTGCCGAGCTGGCGGATGGCTTCCATGAAAGGCATCGCCTCAATGTCGCCGACCGTACCACCGATTTCGCAGATGACAAAATCATAGTCGTCATTGCCTTCGGTGACGAAATCCTTGATCTCGTTGGTCACATGCGGAATGACCTGGACCGTCGCGCCGAGATAATCGCCGCGGCGTTCCTTATCGATGATGTTTTTGTAGATACGACCCGTGGTGATGTTGTCGGTCTTGGTTGCGGAGCGCCCGGTAAAGCGTTCGTAGTGGCCAAGATCGAGATCCGTCTCCGCGCCGTCATCGGTCACGAAAACCTCGCCGTGCTGGGTGGGGCTCATGGTGCCGGGATCGACATTGAGGTAGGGGTCGAGTTTGCGAAGCCGCACCCGATATCCACGGGATTGCAACAACGCTCCGAGTGCCGCGGCCGCAATGCCCTTCCCAAGGGAGGATACCACGCCGCCTGTGATGAATACATATCGCGCCATGGGAGTCACCGCTTACCTTTTAATAGATGATTCCGCCAGTCCCAATTTCATTGATCGCGAAATCATCTGTTGATGACGCGTGGACGCTGATCCGGAATCTAAACAAAAGAAAACCGGCAGGCTTTTCAGCCTGCCGGATTGTTGATCGTCGACTGAGCCTTATTGGCCGGTCGGAACGCCATTGTTGTTGGCGGGAGCCGGTTGCTGCGCCGGTGCAGCCGGAGCGGCAGCGCCGCCCTCAGCCGGTGCTGCTGGCGTCGTCGTTGCCGGTGCCTGCTGTTGTGCAGGTGCCTGGTTGGACGCACCATTGGTCGCGGACGGAACGCCATTATTGGCTGGCGCCTGCGAAGGCGTCGTCGACGACGGTCCGAGCGTATCGAGAATGCCGTTACCCTGACCTTGCTGTGCCGGAATACGGTTCAGGATGTCGGTCGGACGCGATTCGTAACGTGTCAGGAGACCAAGGCCGAGGGATGTCGCGAAGAACAGGGCAGCGAGGATCGCCGTTGTGCGGGTCAGCGCGTTAGCGGTACCGCGCGCGGACATGAAGCCCGAACCGCCGCCAATACCGAGGCCACCGCCTTCGGAGCGCTGGATCAGCACCACGCCGACAAGCGCCAGCACGATCATGAGGTGAATAACAATCAGTACGTTCTGCATGACAATCCATTCCATGCCCCATCAGGAGCACAATGAAGAAGTTTGCGGCTCTTTACATGAGGCGAAAGCGTATTCCAAGCCCCCGGGGACCGAAAGCCTGGCAGCTTTTCTGAAAAAATCAGGCCGTCAACTGCTCGTAAGCTGCATAGATGGACAGGAAGTCGGACGCTTTCAAGCTCGCACCGCCGATCAGCGCGCCATCAACATTCTCGATGCCCATTAGCTCCAGGGCGTTGGACGGCTTGACTGAGCCACCATACAAAATGCGCATGCCCTTGCCCTCGCCGCCGAAGCGCTTGACGAGTTCATCACGCATGAAGGCGTGGGCTTCTCGCACGTCATCAACGGTTGGAGTCAGCCCTGTTCCGATCGCCCAAACGGGCTCATAGGCAATCACCGTGTTGGCGGCGGTCGCGTCATCAGGCAAGGAGCCATCAAGCTGACGCTTCAGCACGTCAAGCGTCTGGCCGGATTCGCGCTGCTCTGCCGTCTCGCCAATGCAGATGATGGCGATGAGATCGGCCGCATAGGCAGAACTGGCCTTAGCGCGCACCAGGTGGTCCGTCTCAGCATGGTCGGTGCGGCGCTCGGAGTGTCCCACGATCACATGTGTGCCGAAGCAATCCGCAATCATTTCCGCAGAAATGTCGCCCGTATGAGCGCCGGACGCATTCTGGTGGCAATCCTGCGCGCCGATTTTCAAAGGGCTGTCTTCGCAAAGCGCAGTCGCGACATAGAGCAGCGTCGAAGGCGGGCAGATCAGCGCCTCGACCTTTTCCGCAATCGGTCCCTTTACCCCTTCGGCCATCGCCTTGATCTGATCGAGCGAGGCGCGCGTTCCGTTCATCTTCCAGTTTCCAGCGACGAGCGGGCGAATATCTGGGGTCATAGAGCAGTCGTTCCTCTTGATTGTTTGCGGGTTCTTCTCAAATAACAGCGATAGGAAATTGGATGAAAAAGCAAGGTTTCGGTTCGAAATTTGGTGAATTTCGTACAAACCCTGTCTTGAGCGATGGTAATTCAGCCTAATGCACGAGGATCCAGTTAAGAACCGCGCGCCAGTCGGTCATGCGGACTGGCGTTCCATGGGTGCCTGTCTGGAAAAGCGTGAAGCGTGTCGGCACACCGGCCTTCAACAGCGCCTGGAAAATAGAGGCCTGCTGATCGGCGGAATACACCTTGTCCAAGCTTCCATGCGTAAAATAAACGGGCTTCTTCGCCTTTATCAATGCGCTCTTGGAAAAATCGGGGTCTACCGCGCCGCCGAGAATAACCATCCCCTTAAGGTCGCCAGCTGCGATCGCATCGCGGCTGATGCCGTAGCAAATGAAGCTCCCCATGGAAGCACAGGCCAGAATGACAGGCTTGCCACCGGATTTCGCTTTGGCATCGGCAATCAGCGCCGCGACGTTGGCAACACCGTTCTCATCGAAACTTTTGACACTGGGCGCATAATACGTACCGCCATTTTCAACAGCCAAGTTCTTCAGCCGGTTGAAGTTGCCACCGAACGTATAGTCTTTCATGCCAAGCCGACGATCCCCACCCCGGCCGTGTATGAAAATCACTGTAAACGCCTGGCCGCTCGCCCGTCCGACGCGTCCCACATCGATAGAGCGTCCTCCGACGGAAATCGTTTCCAGCTCTTGGAGGCTTTTCGGCGCGAGATCGACATATTGCCGTTTTACTCGCTGCTCTGGGATTTCGTCCCGCCCGTTGATATCGCGCAGTTCCTGATACTCGATAACCTGCGACGAACCGTTATCCGAGGTGGACAACACGGTCTGAGCGGAAAACAGATCGTCCTTGAAAGGTTTCAGCGGGCCGCCGCTGGTTTGAGCGCTGGCGGGCATCGCTGCAACAGAGAGGCAGAAAAGAGTACAAAAGGTGAAAAGAGCTGTGGACATGCCTTGAGGAACCGTTTCATTTGCGCCACAAGTCTTGCCATCCGGGCTGCCGCAACGCAATCCTTTACGGTAAAGCACCAGCCCTTTGTACCCTGCTTGAGTAGCATGACACGTAAACCGGTGTCTGTATCCTGTCTGCTCGCATGGACAAAATCCGGGCAAAATCTGATTGAACTGGACCTATGGACGATAGCAACGATCTTTTCTCAGGCCTCCCGTCAGCAAGCCGCGCTGAAGCAGAACCGCGGGAAGCTGCACACGCAGCAGCACCGGCTGCGAAGGCGGTCGCGCAGCCGAAAGCGGCACCTGCCCCAGTCACTTCATCAAGCGATGATTACGGTGCATCGTCTATCCGCGTTCTGGAAGGTCTCGAACCAGTACGCATGCGTCCCGGCATGTATATTGGCGGCACGGACGAAAAAGCGCTGCACCACCTTTTTGCCGAAGTCATCGATAACTCGATGGACGAGGCGGTCGCGGGACACGCCAACTTCATCGAAGTGCATCTTGATGCCGAAGGCTTCCTGACGGTCAGCGATAACGGTCGCGGTATCCCCGTCGAAAACCATCCACAAGTGCCGGGCAAGTCCACGCTCGAGGTCATCATGACCAAGCTGCATGCAGGCGGCAAATTTGATGGCAAAGCCTATGAAACCTCCGGCGGTCTGCACGGTGTCGGCGTATCCGTCGTCAACGCGCTGTCCGACGTGTTGGAGGTGGAAGTGGCGCGTAATCGCAAGCTTTATCGCCAGCGTTTTTCGCGCGGCATTCCGCAAGGTCCTCTTGAAGAACTGGGCGATGTTCACAATCGCCGGGGAACGCGTGTGCGCTTCCATCCGGATGCGCAGATCTTCGGCGAGCACGCCAAGTTCGAAGCGGCCCGCATCTTCCGTATGGCGCGCTCCAAGGCTTATCTCTTTGGCGGCGTCGAAATCCGCTGGAGCTGCGATCCGGGCCTCGTGCCCGCTGGCGGCGAAATTCCGGAAAAAGCCGTCTTCCATTTCCCAGGTGGCTTGAAGGATTATCTCTCCGCCACATTGGGCAAGGACTTTACCGTTACCCGCGAAATCTTTTCAGGGAGAACGGAAAAGACCGGCGGTCACGGCGCGCTGGAATGGGCAGTCACTTGGTATGGCGGCGACAGCCAGATTCATTCCTATTGCAACACCATCCCGACACCTGAGGGCGGCACACACGAAGCTGGCCTTCGCATTGCACTGACTAAAGGCCTGAAGAACTATGCCGAACTGACGCAGAACAAGCGTGCCCGTGAAATCACCACCGATGACGTGATGATTTCGGCGGTCGGCATGCTGTCCGTCTTCATTCGTGAGCCGGAATTCGTCGGCCAGACCAAAGATAAACTCGCCACCGTCGAAGCCCAGCGCATCGTGGAGAACGCGCTGCGCGATCCCTTCGATCATTACCTCGCCGGCAATCCAAACGAAGCGGCCAAGCTTCTGGACTGGGTGATCGAGCGTTGCGAGGAGCGTCTGCGCCGTCGCAAGGAAAAAGAGGTCAACCGCAAGACTGCAGTGCGCAAGCTGCGCCTACCAGGCAAGCTGGCTGACTGCTCGCAGAACACCGCCGAAGGCGCTGAACTCTTCATAGTCGAGGGTGACTCGGCTGGTGGCTCCGCCAAGCAGGCGCGCAACCGCGCCAACCAGGCAATCCTGCCGCTGCGCGGCAAGATCCTGAACGTCGGAAGTGCCAGCCGTGAAAAGCTTTCCGCCAACCAGCAGATCGCCGATCTCATCCAGGCGCTGGGCTGCGGCACGCGCACCAAATACCGCGACGAAGATTTGCGTTACGAACGTATCATCATCATGACCGATGCCGACGTGGACGGCGCGCATATCGCCTCGCTGCTGATCACCTTCTTCTATCAGGAAATGCCAGAACTGATCCGCGGCAGCCACCTCTATCTGGCCGTTCCGCCCCTCTACAAGATCACGCAAGGCTCGAAGTCCGCCTATGCACGCGACGACGTTCACCGCGCGGAATTGATGGAGACGGAGTTCAAGGGCCGCGGCAAAATCGAAATCAGCCGCTTCAAAGGCCTTGGCGAAATGCTGCCAGCACAGCTAAAGGAAACCACCATGGATCCGTCCAAGCGCACCCTACTGCGCGTGGAAATCGACGACGTGGATTTCGAAGGCACGCGGGAAGCGGTGGATAACCTGATGGGAACAAAGGCGGACGCTCGCTTCCGCTTCATTCAGGACCGCGCAGCCTTTGCGGAGAACCTGGATATCTGATCGCTACCGGGACTAGACTTCCGGAAAGCATGAAGTGCCTTTGCGATCAAAGGCTCACGGCAAAGGATCACCCCTGCATCGTCATGGTCGCCCCTCGGATCAAGTCCGAGGAGACCAGGTCATTCATAATGCCATTGAAAACATGGACCCTGGGTCAAGCTCAAGGATGCCGCAGAACGGCTGAGGACGTGGCCGATGCATAGACTCAAAAAGGTAAAGCGCCATGCGTCCAATAAGACGCACGGCGCTCTAACTGTCAAAATCAACTTGAAACTTCGGATCCACCTCACAAAGCTCATGGCCCAACGCTCGAAAGCGCTGGACAATCACTCGGCGGCAGCCAGGAGCTTCTTCTCACGATTGGCGCGCAGGCGTTCAAAGTCATCGCCAGCGTGATGCGACGAGCGCGTAAGAGGGCTGGAGGAGACCATCAGGAAGCCCTTTGTGTAGGCAACCGTTTCGTAGGACTTGAACTCTTCAGGGGTCACGAAGCGTTCCACCTTGTGATGCTTGCGCGTCGGCTGCAAATACTGGCCAATCGTCAGGAAGTCGACATCGGCGCTGCGAAGGTCGTCCATCAGCTGCAGGACTTCGTTCCGCTCTTCGCCAAGACCTACCATGATGCCGGACTTGGTGAACATCGTGGGGTCCAGTTCCTTCACCCGTTGCAGCAGACGAACGGAGTGGAAGTAACGTGCGCCTGGACGAACGGTCAGGTAGTTGCCGGGAACCGTTTCCATATTGTGGTTGAAAACGTCGGGCTTGGCGGCAACAACGCGCTCCAGCGCACCGGGCTTTTTCAGGAAATCAGGCGTCAGGATTTCAATGGTCGTGTTCGGCGAAGCGGCACGGATTGCCCATATCACCTTTTCGAAATGCTCGGCGCCACCGTCTGAGAGGTCATCGCGGTCGACCGAAGTGATGACGACGTGGCTGAGGCCCATCTGCTTGACGGCCTTGGCAACGTTTTCCGGCTCATTGAGATCAAGCGGATTGGGCTTGCCGGTCGAGACGTTGCAGAAGGCGCAGGCGCGCGTGCAGATCTCGCCCATGATCATGAAGGTCGCGTGCTTCTTTTCCCAGCACTCGCCGATATTTGGACAGCCTGCTTCTTCGCACACCGTCACCAGCTTGTGGCTGCGAACCAGTTCGCGCGTCTCATGGTAGCCCTTGGAGGTAGGCGCCTTGACGCGAATCCATTCCGGCTTGCGCGCCACTTCCGTGTCGGGCTTATGGGCCTTTTCCGGATGGCGGATACGCTTTTCGTCCGGCTGGGACATCCTGTCGAGAATAGTGACCATGAGAGAAACCTGCTTCTGCCGCTTCTAAAGCGGCTCTAACGCCTGACGAGCTTGGCGAGGAATAACAGAAGGCTTGCGCCCAGAAAAGACGTGACGAAGTAGCCGAGGCGGCTGTCTTCCACAAACACGTCGAATGTGCGCAATACCGCAACGGCGACGACGGAGCCGACAATGCCCAGCACAATGTTCATGAAGATGCCAAAACGCATATCCATGAGCTTGCCCGCAAGCCAGCCCGCAAGGCCGCCGATAATGATGGCAGCAATCCAGCCCACACTTTCCATCCGCAATCCCTTTCTTCAACCCGCCGCTTTGCAAAAGCCTGCCTAGGCAATGAGCCTTGCAATCAGCGTGACGATGATAGCACCCACCGTCGCATGAATGATCTGCACCACCAGAGCGTTTTCAATACCAAGCGAAATGCCGAAAGCATTGAACAGATAGCCGCCGACAAATGCGCCGATCACGCCACTCAAGAGGCAACCGATCAATCCGCCGCCGCCAACGATGAGGCTGGCGAGGAAACCGGCCACCAGGCCGATTAGCAGGAAAACAACCCAAGCTTCCGTAACAATCGACATGATCATTCTCCCTTGATGTCGCTCCCTCAGAGAGTGGGAGCGACGAGAGCAATTATCAAGCGTTCAACACACGTCCGTAAGCGTCCAGCACGCTTTCCTTCATCATTTCCGACAGGGTCGGATGCGGGAAGATAGTATGCATCAACTCCTCTTCCGTCGTCTCAAGGTTCATCGCCACGACGAAGCCCTGAATGAGTTCAGTCACTTCCGCGCCCACCATATGTGCGCCGATCAACTCGCCGGTCTTCTTGTCGAAGATGGTCTTGACCATGCCTTGGTCTTCACCAAGCGCGATGGCCTTGCCATTGGCAGCAAAGGAGTAGCGGCCGACGCGGATTTCACGTCCCTGCTCTTTCGCTTTGGCTTCCGTCAGACCGACCGATGCGACCTGAGGATTGCAGTACGTGCAGCCCGGGATCTTGGCTTTATCCATCGGGTGTACGCCCGGGACGCCCGCTATCTTTTCGATGCAGATAACGCCTTCATGCTCTGCCTTGTGGGCAAGCATTGGAGGACCGGCGACATCGCCAATGGCGTAGAGGCCTGGAACGTTTGTCTTGCCGTAACCGTCGATGACAACACAGCCACGATCCGTCTTTACGCCAAGTGCTTCAAGACCGAGATTCTCGATATTGCCCTGAACGCCGACAGCCGAAATCAGACGATCCGCGGTGATCTGCTGGACCTTGCCGTCCTTGGTCTCGACATGGGCGGTGATCGAATTCGAGCCCTTTTCGACCTTAGAAACCTTGGCTTCGGTGATGATCTTCAGGCCGCGCTTCTCAAGCTGTTTGCGAGCGAAAGTCGAGATTTCCGCGTCTTCCACCGGCATGATGTTGGCCATCAGCTCGACCACTGTCACGTCCACGCCCATCGAGCGATAGAAGGAGGCGAATTCGATACCGATTGCGCCCGACCCCATGACAACGATGGACTTCGGCATGAAGTCCGGCTTCATCGCCTCGAAGTAGGTCCAGATCAGCTTGCCATCCGGTTCGATGCCGGGCAGCGCACGCGGACGCGCGCCAGTCGCGACGATGATGTGCTTGGCCGTATAAGTGCCCTCACCCAGAACACCCTTCGGAACCGGGTTCTGCGGCTGAACGATCGGCTTGGAAATTTTGCCAACGACAATCTCATTCGGCTTGGTGAGCTTGGCTTCACCCCAGATGACGTCGATCTTGTTCTTCTTCATCAGAAAGGCGACGCCGCCATTCAGGCGAGCGGACACGCCTCGCGAACGGGCGACAACTTCCTTCACATCCGCGCTGATCGTTCCCTCCAGCTTCAGGCCGTAATTCTTCGCGTGATGGGCGTTGTCGAGCACTTCGGCAGAACGCAGAAGCGCCTTGGTGGGAATGCAGCCCCAGTTGAGGCAGATACCGCCAAGATGTTCGCGCTCGACGATCGCCGTCTTCAGGCCGAGTTGTGCCGCACGGATTGCCGTAACGTAACCGCCGGGACCGGAGCCGATGATGATGACGTCGTAAGATTGAGCCATTCTATGTCCTGCCTTTATCTCTTTGACGGCGACTAGTCCGCCGCTGCGTCAATCGAATTCAAATCAGATTCCAAGCAACATGCGCACCACGGGCTCAAGCCCGCGTCCCAGCGCACGTGTATTTTCAGCGTCCAGATGAACGCCATCGAGGGGTGTCGTCACCGCAACAGAGGCAGCATCGAAAAAGGCACAACCCTTGTCGTCTGCGAGATCGCGATAGAGCGATCCCATCATCTTCGACTGTTCGATGGCACCCGCATACATCGCCGCAAACATCTCGTTGCCGGTTTCACAAATATGCGGCGGCGAAACGATCAGGATCTCCGGCTCGTCCTGATCCTCGAAGGACCAGGCGTGATGCCGGATGAGGCTTACCAGCCGTTCCACACCCTTGACAGCACCAACTGCAGAGCCAGCACTGATGCCGCGCTTCAGATCATTGGTGCCGAGCATGATGATGACGAGATCGAGCGGCGCATGGCTGTGCAGGATCGTCGGCAGCAGCGTTGCACCATTGCGGTCGCAATCGGCCAGATGATCGTCATAGGCGGTGGTGCGCCCATTCAAGCCTTCGGCAATGACATTGACCTCACCGCCCAGCGCCTTTTGCAGCACGCTTGGCCAGCGGTCTTCAAAGGCATGACGACCAAGATTTTCAGCGTCGTATCCCCATGTCAGGCTGTCGCCGTAGCAAAGAACGGTTTTCACGTAACGACTCCATTCCTGCAACCCGCCACCTGGGCTCCCATCCTGTGGAACGATAGAATGAGAAAGCAGATCGCCAAGCCAACAACTCCACCGAAACTTTCGAAAAAGCCGACATTCTCAGTCAACACTCTCGCACCGATCAATCCCAGGAGACTGGCCACGGGCAAAAAGAACAAAGCGGTAAAAAGATACCTCTCCAACCGGCCAGGAGTTCCCGCGACGCCAGCGATGCGCATTGCCCACCAATACACAGCTAAAACGGGGACAAGGACTGCACCCGTCGCCAACATATAGGTCCGATCAACGAGTTGAACGATACCACTTGCAGAACCAACTTGGATCACCACCCAACAGAACGCCAGAAGCACCACCAAAACAGCCGAAACAATCCCCATACCCAAATTAACGGTGTGAGATGCATTCTCTCTGAGCTGCGCGACCGTTGTCACAAATATCAACACCGTAGCCAAGGCCAAAGCATTTCCAAAAACCAGGACGATATCGGCAGTCTCATGTCGTACCGACGGATCGATCGGCATCGTGGAGAGAGCCGCCACCAAGCCGATCATCCCAGCCATCAGAGAAAAAACCGCAGCACGAGCCGATATCTTTGCCGCGCGAGACGGCGATACGTGAATATCGGACTTCTTTGCCACGGTCTTCAGGTACATTTTACACCAGCATCGACATCGGGCTTTCGATGTAGCGCTTGAAGGCGGAAGCGAGTTCCGCGCCGAGCGCGCCATCGATGACGCGGTGGTCGAAGGCGAAGGTCGCTGTCATCACCGTGCCGACTTCGATCTTGCCGCCGCGAACGACAGGCTTCTCGACGCCAGCGCCGATGGAGACGATCGAAGCCTGCGGCAGGTTGACGATTGAGGTGAAGGACGAAACGCCGAACATGCCAAGGTTAGACACCGATGTGGTGCCGCCCTGGTATTCTTCCGGCTTCAGCTTCTTGTCACGCGCACGCTTGGCAAGATCCTTGACCTCGTTGGAGATAGCCGAAAGCGACTTCTCCTCGGCCTTGCGGACGATCGGCGTGATCAAGCCATCCGGGATCGACACGGCAACGCCGACATCGGCATGCTTGTGCAGAACGCGGGCAGTAGACGTCCAGGAAGCATTCGCCATCGGGACGTCACGCAGCGCAAGCGCCATCGCCTTGATGATGAAGTCGTTGACGGAGAGCTTGAAGGCCGGAACCTCGCCCTTCTCGGTCTTCTTCACCGGTGCGGATGCATTGATCTCCGCACGAAGCTTCAGCATCGCATCGAGTTCGCATTCCATCGACACCGTGTAGGACGGAACCGTCTGGGTCGACTCGGTCAAGCGCGAGGCAATGGTCTTGCGCATGCCGTCATGCGGCAGAAGCTCGTAGGAGCCTTCGGCAAACAGCTTGAGAACGCTGTCGTCCGACGGACCCTTGGCAGCGGCGGGAGCCGGACCAGCCGACGATGCAGATGCCTGTGCAGCAGCCGGTGCAGCCTTTGCGCCACCGGAAGCGACTGCCTTTTCAACGTCAGACTTGACGATGCGGCCATGCGGGCCGGAGCCGGATACAGCAGACAGATCAAGACCGGCATCCTTTGCCATGCGGCGTGCCAAGGGCGAGGCAAAAAGGCGCTCGCCCGACTTGGACACAGGTGCAGGCGTTGAAGGTGCAGCCGCCTGATCTGCAACCGGCTTGTCAGCCTTGGGAGCCGCTTCAGACTTCTCTTCCTTCGGGGCCTCGGCCTTGACTTCCTGCTTGGGAGCATCAGCCTTCGCTTCAGACTTTGCAGGAGCAGCATCGCCACCCTTTGCCGCGTCAGCCACGTCTTCGCCTTCGCCGGCGAGGATGGCGATCAAGGCATTGACCTTGACCGCTTCCGTACCGGCCGGGACCACGATCTTGGCGACCGTACCCTCGTCCACGGCTTCCACTTCCATGGTCGCCTTGTCGGTTTCAATTTCGGCAATCACGTCGCCGGGAGCAACCTTGTCGCCTTCCTTGACCAGCCACTTGGCCAGATTGCCCTCTTCCATCGTCGGCGAAAGGGCAGGCATGGTGATGTTGATAGGCATCGAAACGCCCTCCCCTTACTTGTAGCAGACGGCTTTGACAGCCTGGATGACTTCGTCAACGTTCGGCAGAGCCAGCTTCTCCAGGTTTGCAGCGTAAGGCATCGGAACGTCCTTACCGGCAATCGTCAGAATCGGCGCATCGAGATAATCGAAGGCAGCGCGCTGAACCTGGTTGGAGATGAAATCACCGACCGATGACTGTGGGAAGCCTTCCTCAACCGTGACCAGACGGCCGGTCTTCTTGACGGATTCGATAACCGTCGGAAGATCCATCGGGCGGATGGTGCGAAGGTCGATCAACTCGACATCGATGCCTTCCTTTTCCAGCTCGGCGACCGCCTTGACCGCATAGGTCATGCCGATACCGAAGGAAACGATGGTTGCGTCCTTGCCCTTGCGGTGAATGCGCGCCTTGCCGATCGGCAGGACGAAATCATCCAGCTTCGGCACTTCGAAGCTCTGACCGTACAGGATTTCGTTTTCGAGGAAGATGACCGGATTTGGATCGCGGATCGCAGCCTTCAAAAGACCCTTGGCGTCGGCTGCCGTGTAGGGCATGACGACCTTGAGACCCGGAATGTGGCTGTACCAAGCGGCATAGCACTGCGAGTGCTGAGCTGCCACGCGGGCAGCAGCGCCCGACGGACCGCGGAACACCATCGGTGCGCCCATCTGACCGCCAGACATATAGAGCGTCTTGGCAGCAGAGTTGACGATCTGGTCGATTGCCTGCATGGCGAAGTTGAACGTCATGAACTCGACGATCGGCTTCAGGCCGGTCATGGCAGCGCCGACGCCGATACCGGCAAAGCCGTGCTCGGTAATCGGCGTATCGATAACGCGCTTGGCGCCGAATTCCTGCAGCAACCCTTGAGTGATCTTGTACGCGCCCTGGTATTCGGCAACTTCTTCGCCCATGACGAAGACGTTTTCGTCAGAGCGCATTTCTTCGGCCATGGCGTCGCGAAGAGCTTCGCGCACGGTCTGGGTGGCGAACTCGGTGCCTTCCGGAATATCCGGATCGGCAGCAACTTCGATCTTGGGTGCAGCAGGTGCCTTTGCCGTTTCCTTCGCGGCGGAAGGCTCTTCGCTGGCTTCGCGGGTCTTGCCGCCGGCGGCGTCAGAACCGGAGCTTGCAGCTTCGGCCTTCGGCGCTTCCTTCTTGGGTGCTGCGGAAGACGACAGATCGTCAGCGCTCTCACCTTCCTGAAGGAGAACGGCGATCGCCGTATTCACCTTTACGTTTTCGGTGCCGGCGTCGATCAGGATCTTACCGATAACGCCTTCGTCCACGGCTTCGACTTCCATCGTCGCCTTGTCAGTCTCGATTTCCGCGATCACGTCGCCGGAGGTGACCTTGTCACCTTCCTTTTTCAACCATTTGGAAAGCGTGCCCTCCTCCATGGTCGGGGAAAGGGCGGGCATAAGAATTTCTACTGGCATTGTTTTCCCTTTCCCGATCAGAGCAGAATGTCGGTGTAAAGCTCGGATACATCCGGCTCTGGATCGTTCTGGGCAAAGTCGGCGCTGTCGGCCACGATGTCACGGACATCCTTGTCGATCGCCTTCAACTCGTCTTCGCTCGCCCAGCCCTGTTCCATAAGCCGCGCCTTGACCTGCTCGATCGGGTCCTGCTCGGAGCGCATCTTCTGCACTTCTTCCTTGGAACGATACTTGGCCGGGTCGGACATGGAGTGACCCCGATAACGGTAGGTCAGCATTTCCAGGATGATCGGCCCCTTGCCGGAACGGCAATGTTCAAGCGCTTCGTCCGCAGCAGCCTTGACAGCGCGCACATCCATGCCGTCCACCTGAACGCCGGGGATGCCGAAACCGGAGCCGCGCAGCGAGTAGTTCGACTGTGCCGTGGCACGACTGGTCGAGGTACCCATGGCGTAACGGTTGTTCTCAACGATGTAGATGATCGGAAGCTTCCAGAGAGCAGCCATGTTGAAGCTCTCATAGACCTGGCCCTGGTTCGCAGCGCCGTCACCGAAATAAGTGACCGACACATTGTCGTTGCCGCGATACTTGTTGGCGAAGGCAAGACCGGTTCCGAGCGAAACCTGCGCACCGACAATGCCGTGGCCGCCGTAGAAATGCTTCTCCTTGGAGAACATGTGCATCGAGCCGCCCTTGCCCTTGGAAAGGCCGCCGCGACGTCCGGTCAATTCGGCCATGACGCCGCGCGGGCTCATGCCAGCAGCCAACATGTGGCCGTGGTCACGATATGCGGTAATCACCTGATCGCCTTCCTTCTGCGACATCTGCATACCAACGACAACGGCCTCCTGGCCGATGTAGAGGTGACAGAAACCGCCGATGAAGCCCATGCCATAAAGCTGGCCGGCCTTTTCTTCGAAGCGACGGATGAGCAGCATCTCGCGATACGCGTGGAGTTCTTCGTCCTTGCCGAAATCCGGAGAATTCTTGCCGGTAAATTCCTTGGCAGGCGTCTTTGCCGTTGTCTTGCGGCCGGATACAGACGCGTTTTTGCGCGGCGCCATTCATCCCTCCCTGAGTTGAATTAGAATGGTTGGATCGGCGCGTAACATATTCAAGAAAGGCCGCCACAGCAATGCCATAAACGCATGGCACATATTCTAAGTAAACGACTGTATTTAAAAATAAATTTCATGATTAACCAAAATCGGGTTAATCACATATATCCGTTCATGATGACGATTTCGTTCGGCTTTGACATATTCAACTGGTAACGCGAAATCTCGTCGATCATATCTCGCTCAAGCGAACCATCGCTCATCAATTCCACCTGCCGCTCAAGCGCCACACGAGTCTTGACGATCTTGTCGCGCTCGGCTGTCCGCGCAATGCGCTGACGCTCAAGCCGCTCCATCGCTTCCAGTCCGAAATCACCATGGATGGAATGATAGCCGAAATAGGAAAGAAAGGCGACCGTGATCGCTGGAACAACCAGACGGCCAAACCGTCTTTTTTTGTGATGCTTCGTCCACATACTCTGAAAAACTGCCTTCAAACGCGCTACTGGAATCACAATAGCCGCATTTGCTTAACCATCCGTTGACCGTGTTTTCGGCATGTCCAACAGCATAGGAAAGACCGCAATTCTCAGTCATCGCAACCCTGCAGCGCCAACCACCGGCCGGGCGTCATTCCGAACGCGTCGCGAAAATGCCGCGTGAAATGGGCCTGATCCGCAAAACCTGCTTCCACTGCAGCGCCCGCCAGACTGTTGCCCGCTAACAGCAGCTGCTTTGCCTGCCCCAGGCGGCGCATCACGAGATAGCGGTGCGGGCTGGTGCCCAGAACCTGCCTGAAATGCCGCGCCAAAGCGTATCGATTCAGCCCGGTGATCTCCTCCAGCGTAGCAGATCGCACCGGCTCATCACTATGGCTGAGAAGAAAGTCACGCGCCTGTAAGACTGCCGATTGCGCGACCTTGCTAACCCGCTTGCGAGGTTCTCCCGCTTCATAAGCCAGAATCATCCCGATCCGTTGAATGGCGTCGTCCTTGGCCAGATCATCCGGCTCGTGCTCGAGGTCCGACAGAATGTAGGCGAGCGCACGGGACAGCTCCGCATTGGCAACAACAGGATCTGGCACGAATGGCAATGAGCGAGAATACCCATCAATAGCACCGATCAACTCAGGCGGCATGTAGACCATGCGATAGATCAGCCCGTCAGCGGTTCCAGCTGCGCCATCGTGAACTTCATCAGGATGCAGCACGATCACGTTTCCCGGCATGCTAAAACGTTCGACCCCGCGATATCGGAAGGTCTGAACGCCATGCAGCGTCAGCCCCAAGGCGTAGGTGTCGTGTCGATGCGGCGTGAAGCCGTTGCCATGAAACCGCACCTCGACCCGCTCGATCCCTCTACTTTCCGCAACAACGCGCACGCCGGGCTGAAATTCCACGCACGAACGTTCAAGACCCAGCGCCCGCTGCACCGCTAGTTGCTCGATGTCCTCGATACCTTCAAAGGAGTAAGACATGTTTGACACCAAAATCGCGATCATCATTCGCGATGACCTTGCCACGTGGCAAAAGCTAAACGTCACCGCTTTTCTGACAAGCGGTATCATCGCTCAATCGCCCGCGATCATCGGCGAAGCATATCGGGATGCCGCTGATAATGTCTACAATCCGATGTCCATCCAGCCTATCGTGGTTCTGACCGCTGACCAAGAGACACTAAGAACCATCCACCGGCGAACGCTGGAGCGAAATGTCACGGCATCAGCCTACATCGAAGAGATGTTCACAACGGGTCACGATGCGGCCAATCGAGAGGTCTTTGCCAGGTTCACTCCGGACAATGCCAAGCTCGTTGGTCTCGCGTTGCGGTCCGATAAGAAGATCGTCGACAAGACTTGCAAGGGTGCGAAGATGCATCCCTGATGCCTCCCATGAAAGTCGCCGCTCGGTGACTGGACCTAATTAAGCGCGCACGGGAGTTAAGGAACGAATGAGCTCACCGCTTCGCCTTCAGCAAACGCTTCCAGATCGTGCCACCGAGATATTTGTTGAACACAACAAAATAGGCGACAATGGAGGCGAAGAAGACGACGGCCGATAGGCCGTTCAACTCGAAGCCGTTTTCCGTGCGGCCGCCAAGGATCGAGGCGACGAGGAAGCCCAGCAGCCAGAATGCCGTGAAGAAATCTAGGATAAAGGCCAGGACGATCCGCCAGGCGGCGGGTTGCGGGGAAGGTGACGTCTGGTCTGGCATATTTGTGTCCTTCAATGACTGAAGAAATAAGGGGCAGCGTAACCGCCACCCCTTCATATTGTCTTATCAATTGTCATGAGCACGCAAAACAACGCGCGCCTCAACCGCCGTCATCAAAACGGGATATCATCGTCCAGATCGTTGGAAAAGTTGCCGCCGGACGACTGGCCGCCGCGTGATGAACCGCCGCCACGGGAAGGCTGTTGGTCGTAACCACCACTGCTGCCGCCGCCATAGGAGCCGCCGCCGCTGCCGTACTCGCCACCGCCGCCGAAGTCTCCGCCACGGCCACCGCCGCCGCCTTCGCCGCGACCGTCAAGCATGGTCAGTGTCGAGTTGAAGCCCTGAAGAACGATTTCCGTCGAGTAACGGTCGTTGCCGGTCTGGTCCTGCCATTTGCGGGTCTGCAGCGCGCCTTCGATGTAGAGCTTGGCACCCTTCTTGACGTATTGCTCGACGACTTTGCAGAGGCCTTCATTGAAGACGACGACCGTGTGCCATTCCGTCTTTTCCTTGCGCTCGCCCGAGTTGCGGTCACGCCAGCTTTCCGATGTCGCAATGCGCAGGTTGGCGATTGGTCGGCCATCCTGCGTGCGGCGAATTTCCGGATCAGCGCCGACATTTCCGACCAGAATAACCTTGTTTACGCTGCCAGCCATATTTATCTTCCTGTCTGCCGAACGTCATGAACGGCATTTTTCCTGTTCAAAAGTCCCGCGCACCATAGACCATCGCCTACCGCGATGGGCAGCGAATGGAACGACAATCCACAAGGAATGTTCTTGCCAACGGGCACGGTTGCAATGCGTTCCTTTTTTGTTCTATTAAGGCGTGAAGAGTGAGTCAAGCAGATCAAGAAGCGTTAGCGGGCAAAGACGTGCCCGGCAGTATTATCGCAGAGCGCCGATCACCTCGACACGCCGTTCGCGATAATGACATAAGATTTATCCGTCCCAACATCCTAAGCCCAGAGCCTTGTCATGAGTGAATTGAAGACGATTTCCATCCGCGGCGCGCGCGAGCATAATCTCAAGGGAATCGACCTTGATCTGCCGCGCAACAAGCTGATCGTCATGACGGGCCTATCTGGTTCCGGCAAGTCGTCACTGGCTTTCGACACCATCTACGCCGAGGGCCAACGCCGTTACGTTGAGAGCCTTTCGGCCTATGCGCGCCAGTTCCTGGAGATGATGCAAAAGCCGGATGTCGATCAGATCGAGGGATTGTCGCCGGCAATTTCCATCGAGCAGAAAACGACCTCCCGCAATCCGCGTTCGACTGTCGGAACTGTAACGGAAATATACGATTACATGCGCCTTCTCTTTGCGCGTGTCGGCGTTCCCTATTCGCCTGTTACGGGCCTGCCGATCGAGAGCCAGACAGTCAGCCAGATGGTGGATCGCATCCTCGCATTTGAGGAGGGAACACGGCTCTACATCCTCGCGCCGATGGTGCGAGGACGAAAGGGCGAGTACAAGAAGGAACTCGCTGAGCTGATGAAGAAAGGCTTTCAGCGCGTTAAGGTGGATGGCCAGTTCTACGAGATCGCCGACGTTCCGGCGCTAGACAAGAAGTACAAGCACGATATCGACGTGGTGGTGGACCGCGCCGTGGTGCGCCCGGACATGGCTGCGCGGCTGGCCGACAGCCTTGAGACATGCTTGAAGTTGGCAGACGGTCTGGCTGTGGCGGAATTTGCCGACAAGCCGTTGCCGCCAGGAGAAACATCTGCCGGCGGTTCTGCCAATAAGTCTCTGAATGAGACGCATGAGCGCGTATTGTTTTCGGAAAAGTTCGCCTGCCCGGTCTCCGGCTTTACCATTCCCGAGATCGAACCGCGCCTTTTCTCCTTCAACAACCCTTTTGGTGCTTGCCCGACCTGCGATGGGCTTGGTTCGCAGCAAAAGGTGGATGAGGCGCTTATCGTGCCGGAGCCTGCGCGCACGCTGAAAGATGGCGCTATTGCGCCGTGGGCCAAGTCCTCATCGCCTTACTATAACCAGACACTGGAAGCGCTGGGTAAAGCCTTCGGTTTCAAGCTTTCCAGCCGCTGGAACGACCTGACGGATGCTGCTAAAAAAGCGATCCTGAAAGGAACCGACGAGAAGATCGAGTTCCAGTATCAGGACGGTGCCCGCTCCTACAAAACGGTTAAGAATTTCGAGGGCATCGTCCCTAATCTCGAGCGTCGCTGGAAGGAAACCGACAGCGCCTGGGCGCGCGAGGAAATCGAGCGTTACATGTCTGCCGCCCCCTGCCCGGCCTGCGCCGGTTATCGGCTCAAGCCCGAGGCATTGGCAGTCAAGATCAACAAGCTGCATATCGGCGAAGTGACTGAAATGTCGATCAAGGTCGCCCGCGACTGGTTCGAAGGCCTGCCGGAAAAGCTGAACGCCAAGCAGAATGAAATCGCCGTTCGCATTCTGAAGGAAATCCGCGAGCGTCTGCGCTTCCTGAACGATGTTGGTCTTGATTATCTCAGCCTGTCGCGCAATTCGGGCACGCTTTCCGGCGGTGAAAGCCAGCGTATCCGACTTGCGTCGCAGATCGGCTCCGGTCTGACCGGCGTTCTTTACGTTCTGGACGAGCCCTCTATCGGCTTGCACCAGCGCGATAATGCTCGTTTGCTGGAAACGCTGAAGCATCTGCGCGATATCGGCAATACCGTGATCGTTGTCGAACATGACGAGGACGCCATTCTGACGGCAGACTACGTGGTCGATATTGGCCCCGCTGCCGGCATTCATGGCGGCCAGGTTATTGCCGAGGGCACGCCGCAGGAGGTGATGGCCAACCCGAACTCGCTGACGGGCAAGTACCTTTCCGGCGAAATGGGCGTTCCTGTTCCAGCCGAACGGCGCAAGCCGAAGAAGGGCAAGGAGATCAAGGTCGTTGGCGCGCGTGGCAACAATCTGAAGAACGTCACAGCCTCCGTACCGCTCGGCGTCTTCACAGCTGTCACCGGCGTATCGGGCGGCGGCAAGTCCACCTTCCTGATCGAAACGCTCTACAAGTCTGCCGCACGCCGCGTCATGGGCGCGCGCGAGATTCCGGCAGAACACGATCGCATCGATGGCTTCGAGTTTATCGACAAGGTCATCGACATCGACCAGTCGCCGATCGGTCGTACACCACGCTCCAACCCGGCCACCTATACCGGCGCCTTTACGCCTATTCGTGACTGGTTCGCCGGTCTGCCGGAGGCGAAGGCCCGTGGCTATGCGCCGGGTCGCTTCTCCTTCAACGTCAAGGGTGGGCGTTGCGAAGCCTGCCAGGGCGATGGCGTGATCAAGATCGAGATGCACTTCCTGCCGGATGTCTATGTCACCTGCGATGTCTGCCACGGTAAGCGCTATAATCGCGAAACACTCGACGTAACCTTTAAGGGCAAATCTATCGCCGATGTGCTTGATATGACGGTGGAGGAAGGCGTGGAGTTCTTTGCCGCCGTGCCTGCCGTGAGGGACAAGCTGCAGTCGCTTTTCGACGTTGGGCTCGGCTACATCAAGGTTGGCCAGCAGGCCAACACGCTATCAGGCGGTGAAGCCCAGCGCGTCAAGCTTGCCAAGGAATTGTCCAAGCGCTCGACTGGCCGGACGCTCTACATCCTCGATGAACCGACGACCGGCCTGCATTTCCACGATGTGAAGAAGCTTCTGGAAATGCTGCATGAGCTGGTCAATCAGGGCAACTCTGTCGTGGTCATAGAGCACAATCTCGAGGTCATCAAGACGGCCGACTACATCATCGATATCGGCCCGGAGGGCGGCACCGGCGGTGGTGAGGTCGTGGCAGCCGGCACGCCCGAGCAGATCGTCAAGGAGAAGCGCTCCTACACCGGCCAGTTCCTGAAAGAGCTGCTGGAGCGCCATCCGGAAAAGAATATTCAGGCGGCGGAGTGATCCGCCCCCTTCACATGGCAATTTCGCGTTGATTGGAGAGACGGATGAGCAAGTCGGCAACGATCCGCGCCGGTATCGGCGGCTGGACCTTCGATCCTTGGGAAGGCACGTTCTATCCTGAGAAGCTCACCAAGAAGCGCCAGTTGGAATATGCAGGCTCCAAGTTGAAGGCGATCGAGGTGAACGGCACCTATTATGGCAGCCAGAAACCCGCGACCTTCGCCAAATGGGCGTCCGAAGTGCCGGATGGTTTCATTTTCTCGCTGAAGGCCAGTCGTTTTGTTACCAATCGCAAGGTTCTGGCCGAAGCAGAGGAATCGATGACGAAGTTCCTGACACAGGGGCTGACCGAACTTGGCGATCATCTCGGCCCGATCCTCTGGCAGTTCGCGCCGACCAAAAAATTCGAGCCTGACGACTTTGCCGCTTTCCTCGCCTTGTTGCCGGAAAAGCAGGATGGGTTACGATTGCAGCATGTCGTTGAGGTGCGCAATGACAGCTTCCAGGTACCCGAATTCATCGAGCTTCTGGCAAAGCATAACGTCGCGGTGGTTTGCGCCGATCATCACGATTATCCTATGCTGCCGGATGTGACGGCGGATTTCGTCTATTGCCGTCTGCAAAAGGGCGAGGACGATATCAAGACCTGCTATCCGGAAAAAGACGTGAAGGCGTGGAGCGAGCGCCTTAAGACTTATGCATCTGGCGGCGCGCCCGATGATCTTCCGATGATAGCGCCGGACAGGAAAGCCAAGAAGACGCCGCGCGATGTTTTTGCGTTCTTCATTACCGGCGGCAAGGTCAACGCGCCGAACGGTGCTCAGTTGCTGCAGACCCTCGTCTGACCCTACTCTAGATCACGCTTCAATGGCCACCGGCGCTCGATCGAAGTCGATTGCATCAAAAGCAACGGCAATGACTTCGGACCCAGCGCCGGGCTTCGTCGCGTCGCTGGAGAGGATTTGCCGGAAGCGCCGTGCGCCTGGCAATCCCTGAAACAGACCGACCATATGGCGGGTGACGTGGTTCAGCCGTCCGCCCTTGGCGATATAGTCGTCCGCATAGACCATCATCGCATCGCGCAAGCCGCCGGTGTCGAGATCGCGAGACGGCTCGCCATAGATCCGGTGATCCACATCCGCAAGAATCGAGGTGTTGTGGTAGGCAGCCCGCCCTAGCATCACGCCATCCATATGTTTCAGATGCTCTTCCGCCTGATCGAGATCGGTTATGCCGCCATTGATTCCAATGAAAAGATCGGGAAACTGCTTCTTCATACGATAGGCCAACTGGTAATCCAGCGGCGGTACTTCGCGGTTCTCTTTGGGCGAAAGTCCCTGGAGCCATGCCTTTCGGGCGTGGATCCAGACGGCGTCGGCACCTGCATTAACCATCCGTGCAATGAAATCTGGAAGCACCGCTTCCGGCTCCTGATCATCCACGCCTATCCGGCATTTGACCGTAACGGGCACCGTCGCCACAGCCTTCATCGCCTCGACACAAGCCGCAACAGTTTCAGGCTCACGCATCAGGCACGCACCAAAGGTCCCGGATTGGACGCGGTCCGAAGGGCAGCCGACATTGAGATTGATCTCGTCGTAGCCATAATCCGAGGCGATCCTGACGGCCTCGGCAAGCTTGCCGGGATCGGAACCACCAAGTTGCAGCGCCACCGGATGCTCCTGGGGATGATAGTCCAGCAGCTTGTCGCGCTTGCCATGGATGATGGCATCGGCCACGATCATCTCGGTATAGAGCAGCGCGTGCTGCGAGAGCTGACGATGGAGGAAGCGGCAACGCGTATCCGTCCAGTCGATCATCGGTGCGACAGCGAAGACTTTCCCACGCGCGTAGTGCGAAGCGCCGTCCATGTGTTGAGAAGTCGTCATCATAATCGTCCGCCAATCCCTGCTTGCCGTCTCTCCGCTGCTGGACACAAAGATGTCGCCGCTTCGGAAGGATGGCGTTTTGCGTCCATATAGGCCGGAATGGCTGCGCGTTCCACCCGCCGGCTTTTCAAAAATACTATGTGCGCAGCGCAACCTTCAACCACAAGCATGGTTCGAGGGCCGTTGTCCAAAGATAGCGGGAGATGTTGATGAGTGAAAAGACCGACGAGAAATCTCTCTACTGGACCATTGTCGGCGCAGACAGCAACACCAACGCGGGGCTTGGTCGGCTTCTGAGCGTGATCTTAGCCTTCAACATCGTGGGTGGTTGTCTGGTCTGGCTTCTGTCTTAACCGTAAGAGACCCGAAAGAATGGGCTGGAAATCGACGCAGAATTGCGGGACAACACCACTCCCAAGAAGGAGTGCATCATGTCCGCAACAGTTATCCCCGCCCACCAACCATTCTTGCTTCCCGTCGAAGGCACCAGTGAAACCTTCCCCGTGCGGCGTGTCTATTGCGTTGGGCGCAACTATGCGGATCATGCGATCGAGATGGGGCACGATCCATCGCGCGAGCCGCCCTTCTTCTTCCAGAAAAACCCGGACAATTTGCTGCCCGCCGGCAATGACTTTCCTTATCCGGATCTGTCGTCCAACGTTCATTACGAAGTCGAATGTGTCGTCGCGCTGAAAAGCGGCGGCTCGAATATTCCTGTCGAAGACGCACTCGAGCATGTCTGGGGCTATGGTGTCGGCATCGATATGACGCGGCGCGATATGCAGGATACGCTGAAGAAAATGGGCCGCTCTTGGGAAGGCGCCAAAGCCTTCGAATTTTCCGCACCGGTCTCTCCGCTCGTTCCGGCCTCGAAAATTGGACACCCAGATAAAGGCGCTGTCTGGCTGGACGTGAATGGCACACGCAAGCAATCCGGCGATCTCGATCAGATGATCTGGAAGACGGCGGAAATTATCGCCGAACTGTCAAAAGTCTTCACGCTGGCCGCAGGCGATATCATCATGACCGGAACGCCGGCAGGTGTGGGTCCGATTGTCAAAGGCGACACGATGGAGTGTGGCGTCGATGGCGTTGGCACTTTGACCGTCAAAGTGGTTTAAGCGACCAGGAAAGACAGCGGAGAAACGCCTATGCCAATCTATCGCCTGGGAACGAGAGTGCCGAACCTGCCAGCATCGGAGCGATACTGGATCGCCCCGGATGCCAACGTCATCGGCTCTGTTACGCTGGGTGAGGATGTCGGCATTTGGTTTGGCGCAACTCTGCGTGGTGATAATGAGCCTATGACCGTCGGTCGGGGCACGAATATCCAGGAAGGCGTCATGGTCCACAGCGATCCCGGCTTCCCAGCCTCGATCGGCGAGAACTGCACTATCGGTCATCACGCCATCATTCATGGCTGCACGATCGGTGACAACTCGTTGATCGGCATGGGTGCCACAATCCTGAATGGCGCAAGAATCGGGAAGAACTGCCTCGTAGGCGCCAATGCGCTCGTCACAGAAGGTAAGGAGTTCCCCGACAATTCACTTATTGTCGGCTCCCCTGCCCGCGCCGTCCGGACCTTGGATGAAAAGGCAGCAGAGGGCATTAGAAGGTCAGCGGAAAAATACGTGACGAACTGGAAGCGCTTTGCCGAAGAACTGAAGCCGGTTTAGGCTGTCTGGAGCGTCAAACATTGCGCTTTTGCGACTACGCCGCGCAGGCCTCGCAGAGCCCGCGGATCTCGATCGTCGTTTTCTCCGCCTTGAACTTTTGTCCCTTGACCCAATCTCCCAGCCGATGATCGATCTCGTGATCATGGAACTCGGTTACCTGGCCGCAGGCATTGCAGATGGCAAACGCTACCGTGCCATGATGATGGGTGCAGCAGTCCGCGCTCGTATGAGAGCAGGCCACGAAAGCATTCAGACTTTCCAGCCGATGCACCAAACCGAATTCAATCAGCTTTTCCAATGCACGATAAACCTGCAGGGGTGCGCGAAAGCCGCTGTCCCTCAGCTTGTCGAGAATGACATAGGCACTGAGGGGCGCCTGCGAGCGGGAGAGCGCGTCGTAGACCAGCGACTGGTTGCGGGTCAGGCTCTTCGCATTCGTATTTGTGTTCATCAGTTCACTCCTTGCTCGGCACTGCGCGACCGTCCCGGCACAGGCAGAAGACTCAAGACGAAAAGCAAAACGGCGGCGACGACAATCGACGGGCCGGACGGTGTGTCATATTGCAGCGATCCCATCAGTCCGCCGATGACGGCGACGGCACCGATGAGCGACGCCAGCACCGCCATGATTTCCGGTGTCGACGAGAAGCGTCTGGCCGTTGCTGCTGGAATGATCAGCAGCGATGTGATCAGCATGATGCCGACGATCTTCATGGCGATGGCAATGACGAGCGCCATCAGCAACATGAAGAGAAGCTTGGATCGTTCCGGCCGCAATCCCTCGGCCTCAGCGAGCTCTGCATTCACCGTAGAAGCCAGAAGCGGCTTCCACAGATAGACGATAGCCGCCAGTACGAGGACGCCGCCGCCCCAGACCATCTGAATGTCCGTTACTGAAACGGCAAGAATATCGCCGAACAGGAAAGCAACGAGATCGATCCGCACCCAGGTCATAAAGGCGACGATGACGAGGCCGAAAGCAAGTGCGGAATGGGACAGAATACCGAGCAGCGCATCGGCAGATAGAGCCTGACGCCGTTGCAACAGAAGCAAGAGCACAGATACAGCTGAAGCGACGAGAAAAACGCTGACGATAAGGTTCAGTTGAAACAGCAGCGAGAGCGCCACGCCCAAGAGCGCCGAATGCGCCATCGTATCGCCGAAATAGGCCATGCGCCGCCACACCACGAAACAGCCAAGCGGCCCAGCCGTCAGCGCGACACCAACCCCGGCGAAGATGGCACGGATGAAGAAGTCGTCAAACATGTTTCACTCCGGGCGCAGGGGCATGGTGGTCCGAGTCGTGATGATGCCCGCAGCCGCAAGCATCCTCATCGTCGTGCTGGTGGTCATGTGAGTGGGAGTGTGGATGACCATGGTCATGGTCGTTATGATGCCCATCATCTGGATGGCAATGGTCCGTCACTGAACCATCGGAATGCATCACACGTCCATCCGGCAGATGCGTGTGATCATGGTGGTGACTATAGACTGCCAGTCCCTTGGCAGCTGCTCCGCCGAAGAGACGCATATATTCCGGGCTCTGGCTGACGGCCTGCGGCGTGCCGCGACAGCAGACATGACCGTTCAGGCAAATGACCGTGTCGGTTTCCGCCATCACCACGTGCAGATCATGCGATATCAGCAGGATACCGCAGCCGGTAGAATTGCGGATGGTCTTGATGAGATCGTAAAGAGCTATTTCACCAGAAAAGTCTACGCCCTGCACAGGCTCATCCAAGACGAGCAAATCGGGCTTTCGGGCAATGGCACGCGCCAGTAGCGCCCGCTGGAACTCACCTCCTGACAGATGCTGAACCTCCGCTTTGGCGAGATGTGCGATCCCTGTGGCATTCAACGCAGCATCGATCTCCCTTGCGGGCAGAGCGCCGGTCAGCGTCATCAGCCGCCAGACGGTCAAAGGCATCGTCCAGTCGACAGAAAGCTTTTGCGGTACATAACCGACCCTAAGGCCAGCCAGGCGCTCAACCTTTCCCTCATCCGGCTTCATCACGCCAATCGCCATCTTGGCGCTGGTGGACTTGCCCGATCCGTTCGGTCCGATAAGCGTAACGATCTCGCCGCGACGAACAGAAAAATCTACGCCGCGCACCAGCCAGCGCCCGCTACGCCTCACACCTGCACTGGACAGGGAGACGAGATTTCCGTCGGTTTTGGCCGGAGAATGAAGCATGGGATTTTCCGATTGCAGCTGTTGCACATGGCTATGGCATACGTTATAGCGTTACGCAACTTATGTAATAACATTACATTTCGATACAAGTGGAGCATACCGCATGAAGTCACTCGCCGCCCTCCTTCTCGCCTCTGCCGCCATGATTGGCACGTCCGATGCCATGGCCGCCCCCAATGTGGTCGTGTCGATCAAGCCGATCCATTCGCTTGTGGCGGCCATCATGGAAGGCGTTGCGGAGCCGAAGGTCATCGTCGACGGTGGAGCATCCCCTCATACCTATAGCCTCAAGCCGTCCAACGCCAAAGCCTTAGAGAATGCCGACGTGGTCTTCTGGGTCGGCGACGGGCTGGAGAAATTTCTCCAAAAGCCGCTGGAGTCGCTGGCCGGCAAAGCAACCGTCGTTGAACTGGATGATGCCCCTGGTATCGAAAGGCTGAAATTCCGCGAAGGCGGCCCCTTTGAGGCCCATGACCATGGTGAACATGAAGGTCATGATCACGCTGAGGCGGAAGGTCATGACCATGCCCATGAGGGCGAAGCCAAGCATGACCATGAAGGACATGATGATGATGGTCACGATCATGCGCACGAAGGCGAGAAGGGCCACGATCACGCGCATGAGGGTGAGCACGAACATGCCCATGAGGACGGACACGACCACGGCGAATACGACATGCATCTGTGGCTGGATCCTGCCAATGCAAAGGCCATGGCGACCGAGATCGAAAAGACGCTAATGACTGCCGATCCAGCCAACGCCAAGGCCTATCAGGAAAACACCAAGAAACTGGTCGACAACCTTGACGCGCTCGACAAGGAACTCGCGGCGACCGTCGCGCCGATCAAGGACAAACCCTTCATCGTTTTCCACGATGCCTATCAGTATTTCGAACACCGTTACGGCGTAAAGACCGCAGGTTCCATTACCGTCAGCCCTGAAAACATGCCGGGCGCCGATCGCATCAAACAGATCCAGGCGAAGGTCAAGGAACTCAATGCAACTTGCGTCTTTGCCGAGCCGCAATTCGAGCCGAAGCTGGTGAACGTCGTCATCGAAGGCACCAGTGCCAAATCCGGCACGTTGGATCCTGAAGCTGGCACACTAGAAGCCGGACCGGATCTCTATTTCAAACTGATGCGCGGCATAGCCAGCTCGCTGAAAAACTGCCTGTCCTGATCGGACGCGCACCGAAGGGCGGCACTGACCGCCCTTCTTTAGAGCTTTACATGTAATGTTATAACAAATGAGGTTTCTATGAAGAAGAAGCTGCCCGTCACAGTTCTGTCCGGCTTCCTCGGAGCTGGCAAAACCACCCTCCTCAATCACATCCTCGGCAATCGCGAAGGCTTGCGCGTCGCGGTCATCGTCAACGATATGAGCGAGGTCAACATCGACGCGGCCCTGATCCGCGATGGTGGAGCAAATCTCTCCCGCACGCAGGAGCAACTGGTCGAAATGACCAATGGCTGCATCTGTTGCACTCTGAGAGACGATCTGCTGAACGAGGTCAGACAATTGGCTGAGCAAAGCCGTTTCGATTACCTGCTGATCGAGTCCACCGGCATTGCCGAGCCTCTGCCCGTTGCGGCGACATTCGATTTTCGCGATGAAAAGGGCGAGAGCCTGTCGGACATCGCACGGCTGGATACGATGGTGACAGTGGTCGACTGTGCCAATCTTCTAAAGAATTACGGTTCGGCAGATTTTCTCGCTGATCGCGGCGAAACGGCGGGCGATGGCGACAACCGCACACTGGTCGATCTCCTTGTCGAACAGATCGAATTCGCCAATGTCGTGGTTCTGAACAAGGTTTCCGCGGCAAGTCCTGCAGAATTGGATGCTGCCCGCAAGATCGTCGTCGGACTGAATCCTGATGCTCGCCTCATTGAGGCGGATTTTGGCAAGGTAAAGTTGGCGGACGTACTCGGCACCGGTCTGTTCGATTTCGCCAAGGCGGAAACGCACCCGCTCTGGTTCAAAGAACTTCACGGCTTCAAAGGCCACATACCGGAAACGGAAGAATACGGCATCCGCTCCTTTGTTTACCGTGCCAAGCGTCCCTTCAATCCTGCCCGCTTCCACGCCTTCATCAACCGCGACTGGCCTGGTGTGATCCGCGCCAAGGGTTTCTTCTGGCTAGCCACTCGGCCAAACCATGTCGGCGAAATCAGCCAGGCAGGCGCCTTGGTGAAAACCGGCAAGATGGGGTTGTGGTGGTCTTCCGTGCCGAAGACGCGCTGGCCGGATGATCCGGGCTTCGAAAAGATGCTGGCGCCTTACATGGACAAGGTCTGGGGAGATCGGCGTCAGGAGATCGTTTTTATCGGCGCTGACCCGATGAGCGAAGCTGCTCTACGCAGGGAACTTGACGCCTGCCTGATAGAAGCCGAGCGCTTCACGCCGGAAAACTGGCAGTCGATGAAAGACCCGTTCCCGGATTGGAACAAACAGGCCGCGTGATTGATCGCATAGAAGCGGGCGCTCGATGCGCCCGCTCCCATATTCTTCACAGTTTACCGGGCTGCGGCGAGCCCGATGATCAGGCCGCTTACTGCGTTGATCAGCAGGAACTGGTTGTCGACGCGCACCCAGCGCTCATTGCGGCGCGGCTCTCTCAGGTGATAGCGGCGATATTCACGACGGTCGACGAAGTGACGTCGATGGGCAGGCGTCAAACGCTGACCGCGGTCCCAGCGATGCTTCTTGATGATCACCTTCTTGGTCGTGACAGTCCGTTCGTGAACCCCACGGCGATCATGCCCGTAGTCATGGCGACCCTGCGCCTGGGCCATCGGCGCTGCGAGAATTGTCGCAGCCAGAAAAACGGTGACGAGCTTTTTCATGGGTGTTTCCTTTCCTGTTCTGACGGGATGACCCTACCGCGCCGAGGATGAATGGAAACTGAAGCGCAAAATTACAATATCGTAATGTTGACTGAGACTTAGAGGATGAAATTAAAGTTCACGATCTCTAATGTGACAAGCAAATAGTCGATTGGCCGCTCGGGCCAAGATGCACGAGCGGCGGGTTCGCGTTACTTTTTGAGTTCTGCAGATTTGGCCCAGAGGTTGATATCCGCATCGCGAGCATAGCGATCGATTTCAGCCAGTTCATCCGTGGTGAAGTCCGGCTTGTCCAGCGCCTTGACGCAATCTTCCACCTGTTCGGGCCGGCTCGCACCTATCAGTGCAGAGGTAATGCGACCGCCGCGCAGCACCCAGGCAATTGCCATCTGCGCCAGTGTCTGTCCGCGATTCTCAGCAATGGCATTTAGCCCGCGGATATTTTCGATATTACGCTCATTGAGGAAGGCTGGATTGAGCGACTTGCCTTGGCTGGCGCGGCTTGTATCCGGCACGCCGCCCAGATACTTGGTGGTCAACATGCCCTGTGCCAGCGGAGAGAAGACGATGGAGCCGATTCCAAGATCGTCCAGCGTATCGACAAGGCCGTCCTCCTCAATCCAGCGGTTGATCATCGAATAGCTCGGCTGATGGATGATGCAAGGCGTACCGAGATCCTTCAAGATCGCCGCTGCCTCGCGCGTGCGCTGTGAATTATAGGACGAGATGCCGACATAAAGCGCTCTGCCTGAACGCACGATGTGACCCAGCGCACCGCAGGTCTCTTCAAGCGGCGTTTCCGGATCGAAACGGTGGGAATAGAAAATATCGACATAATCGAGCCCCATGCGCTTCAGGCTCTGGTCACAGGATGAGATCAAATATTTGCGGCTGCCCCATTCGCCATAGGGACCCGGCCACATGTTGTAGCCTGCCTTGGAGGATATTATCAGTTCATCACGATAACCGGCAAAATCGGTCCTGAGGATTTCGCCGAAGGCGCTTTCAGCACTTCCCGGAGGCGGGCCGTAATTATTGGCGAGATCGAAGTGGGTGATGCCGAGATCGAAAGCCTTCCGGCAAATATCCTGCTTCGTTTTGTGAGAGAAATCGTTCCCGAAATTGTGCCAAAGACCAAGCGAGATGGCTGGAAGCTTGAGGCCGGTGCGGCCGCAATGATTATACTTCATGGATGCGTAACGGTTTTCAGCCGGTTGCCAGGCCATGTCTTTCCTCCCTTTTCGGAACGGGTAATCCACTGCAGACGCAGCGGTTTCTGCTGATGTGAGATTAGAAGATCACGCGCTGCGTTCAAGCCTGCGATTGCGACGTATACAGATCGAACACCTTGAACGCTGGCTTACCGGTCTGCGCCTTGTCGCTTGGCGAAAAGACGATACGGCGTCTCTCTCCCGCTGCAAGATCAAAAAGATTGTCCGAATAGCGCCCGGCAACATCGGCTTCCAGCATGACGAAGAGCGCTAGGCCTTCTGCCAAGATCTCAACCTCTACGTCTCCATTGTCCAGCGTGCTGACCTGATGGGTAAGAACCGATGGTCGAAGATCGAGCGCCTTGTAAGTCTCGCGCACATGGTGCCCCTCACCCATCATGCCGTTAGAGGCGATGAAATTCCAGGAAAGCAGCGCCCCAGCCGGAAGCTGGTGCAGATCGATTTCGGTCAATAGCGCGGCGGCATCAGGTCCGCAGGTACCGCTGGCGGATTTCAGCGGAATGCGAACGCCGTCAAGCGCCAGCGCGAAGATGTTCATATCGATTTCGACATCATCCACTGTGTCGTTCACCATGGAGAAGCGGACGGCTTTTCCGTCTTCAGACGGAATGGCGCAGACGGAAACCGGCTGGAAGAAGCGTCGCGCCGCATAATGCAGAGCCTTCCAATTGCCGCCGTAATCGAGGCTCGACCACGAGGCGACGGGCCATGTGTCATTGAGCTGCCAATAAAGCGTACCCATGCAATGGGGTTTGAGCGAACGCCAATATTCCACGGCCGTCTTGATGGCGAGCGCCTGCTGGACCTGGCTGACATAGACGAAATTCTCAAAATCCTTTGGGAAGCGGAAATAGCGGAACATCGTTCCCGCGATCCGCTCGTTTCCACCCGCATTCTTCTGATGAAGCTCAATCACCGGTGAGGCGATGTTCATGTCCTTGTTGTCCGCATAGGTGCGGATCACAGGCATGGATGTGTAGGACTGGAAGCCAAATTCGGAGCAGAAACGCGGCTTGACCGTTCGATAGTCATCGAAGGACTTGTTCTCGTGCCAGACGGACCAATAGTGCATATCGCCAGATCCATCCGCATGCCATGCGTCGCCATAATCCAGATAGCCAGACGCAGGACTCGACGGCCACCAGATGGCAGAAGGTGCCGCCTTCTTCAGTGCCTTCTCGATTGTGCGGTTGAGGCGATCGTAAGCGACGAGATAGCGGTCGCGATTGTTGCGCGATTCTTCAAACCAGTTCAGCGCCCCCACCAGTTCATTGTCGCCGCACCAGAGCACGATCGAGGGATGAGATGAAAGACGCTTCACCTGATAGTCGACCTCGACCTCGACATTATCGAGGAAATCTTCGGTGCAGGGATAAAGATTGCAGGCGAACATGAAGTCTTGCCAGACCATCAGGCCGAGCCGGTCGCAAAGATCGTAGAACCAGTCCGGTTCATAGAAGCCGCCACCCCAGACGCGGATCATATTCATGTTGGCTTCCACCGCCGATAGAAGCAAATCGTTCGTTTTTTCCTGGTTCGAGAGCGAAAACAGAGCATCCGACGGTATCCAGTTCGCGCCTCGGCAAAAGATTTCCCGACCATTGACGCGAAGCGCAAAACGGCTCCCAGCCTCGTCTTCGTCTGTCAGAAGTTCAACGATGCGAAGGCCGATCTGGCGCGTCAAAGTCTCGTCCGGCAGGTCGATTGTCAGCGTATAAAGCGCCTGCTCGCCACTGCCTGCAGGCCACCAAAGTTTTGGATTTTCGATGAAAAACACATGCCGGATAACCGTATCGCCGGCGTGGACGCCACAATCCAGTCGCAGCCGTTCAGCACCAAACGAAAGATGCAAAGGCAAGCTTGCAGACTGCTTGGCATGAAGCGTGACTTCCACATGCAGTTCTACGCCACCATCCTTGTGATTTTGGGTGGTGGTGACATGCTCGATGCGTGCCGTCTCAAGCCGGCGCAGCATCACATTTCCATAAAGGCCGAGCGGCGCGATGGCGATGTTCCAGTCCCATCCGAAGTGGCACTGCGGTTTGCGTAAGAGATTGCCGTTGGGGATCGGCGAATTACCGGGATGATACGGCACGTAGAACGGCTGCGCCGCTTGCCGGTCAGCACCCGCCTTGATGCTGGAATGAAAATGGATACGAATGACGTTTTCACCCGGCTGAAGCGCTCTCGACACATCCGGTCGGTAGCGGCGAAAGCAGTTGTCGGCAGACAGCACCGGAATGTCATTGACGAAGACGACCGCAACAGTGTCCAGATTATCGATATCGAGATACCAGTCGGCGTCGACTTCATCGACTGCGAAACGACGTTCGATGATCCAGTCGCGATGCGCGACCCACTGCACATCGTTCTCGTTGCGACCGAAGTAGGGGTCGAGAATGACAGACGCCGCCCGCAAAGCCGTATGAACGTCGCCCGGGATTGTCATAATCGTTGAGTGATCGCCCTCGGCTGATGTCAACTGCCACTGGCCGGAGAGATCGATCACCATATCGTTTGCGTAGGTTGATGCCATTTCCAAATGCCCTGCTCTTCGCGCAACAGCTAAAAACGTCGCGACTCCATCCACTATCAGAACTGCGAAAACACGCTGATATAATTCATCCGACATCGCGAAAGATCATGTCGGAATTCCTCCAGACGGAAACGTTATCGTAAAAAACCAAAAGCGTCACCTCAGAAACGGGATATCGATGATAGCGCCAGACTAAACTTAGAGATGAAACGATGACACTTTTTATTTTCATACTGTTGGGAGATAATTCTCATCGCTTTTATCAAGATTGAACGGCGATCTTAACTCCGTCACCCAACGATCATGACAGCCGTTCGGATCACGCACCCCGTCACTTTTGGTGTTTCCTCTGTATCGTTTCAGGAGGCTAATGTCGTAAGCCGTACCGCTTGTGATGTACGAAGCTTTGCAATGGTAGAAAACCGAACTACCATGCCTGTCCGGTTAAGGGAGATCGCAGAACATGAACGACAGAACGGACGTAGACGCAAGCGATCGGCCCCTCCCTTCGAACGAGCGCCCGACGCTGAAGACGATCGCATATATGACGGGCCTCGGCATCACTACCGTATCGCGCGCTCTAAAGGACGCCCCGGATATCGGCGCGGATACCAAGGAGCGGGTGCGACGTGTCGCTCAACAGATCGGCTATCAACCCAACCGCGCAGGCGTTCGTTTGCGCACTGGCAAGACGAATGTCATTGCCTTGGTTCTAAGCGTGGACGAGGAATTGATGGGCTTCACCTCCCAGATGGTGTTCGGCATCACGGAAGTCCTGACCAACACGCCCTATCATCTCGTCGTTACGCCACATACGCACGCAAAGGATACGATGACCCCTATCCGCTATATCCTTGAAACTGGATCGGCGGATGGTGTGATCATCTCCAAGGTTAGGCCGGAAGATCCGCGTGTGCGACTGATGACGGAGCGCAATATGCCCTTTGCGACCCACGGACGTAGCAGCATGGGCATCGAACATCCTTTCCATGACTTCGACAACGAGGCCTATGTGTACGAGGCGATGAAGCGTTTGGCCCAATGCGGCAGGAAGCGGGTTGCTATTTTGCTGCCACAGAGCCTGTTTTCGTACCACGGCTATGCCCGGAGAGGCTTTGAGCGTGGCCTCCAAGATTTCGGCCTGACAGAGTTTACCCTGCCGGGTATCAACAACGACACCCCGCTGGAACAACTGAAACAAGAAAGCTGCAAGTTGATGAGCAGTAGCGATTGCCCTGACGGACTCATTTCGATCAGCGGCAGTTCCACCATCGCGATCGTCGCGGGTATAGAAGCGAGCGGCAAGAAGATTGGCAAGGATATCGATGTCGTCTCCAAGCAGTCCGCAGAGTTCCTGAACTGGTTGCGCCCGGAAATCCATACCATGAACGAGGACATCAAACTGGCCGGTCGTGAACTCGCACGCGCTGTTTTAGCAAGAATAGAAGGCCAGCCTGCCTCGGAACTACAGACCATCAGCAAACCGGTCTGGTCGAGCAGGACCCCAAAGCTTTAAGAGAGGCGCCGGCGCCCAAAAAGGAGTCTCCGGGCGCATCGATTATTTTAATGAGTTCCGGTCGCCGAGCCGTGATGGACGGAGGGGCAAACAGCCGAAGCAAGGTCTTCGGCTGTCAAGCCTGCGCCAATCCGCTGCGCTGCCTTCCCATGCAACCAGACTGCCGCAGCGGCAGCTTCGAAGGCAGGGACCTGACGGGCAAGAAGCCCACCGCAGATGCCAGCCAAAACATCGCCAGAACCCGCGGTAGCAAGAGAAGCCGGCGCATTAGTGTTGACGGTTGCGCGGCCATCCGGTGCCGCCACAACTGTATCGGCACCTTTGTAGATGATCACGGCATGACTGGCTTTCGCAGCCGCGAGCGCCTTCTCGATCTTCCCCATCCCCCGGTCCGCATGGATAGATGGAAAAAGCCGGGCAAATTCGCCTTCGTGCGGTGTGAGTATCCGCGAACGGTCTTCCTCGGCAAAATAGGCAAACAATGTTTCCGGTTCATCCTTGAAGGCCGTAATGCCATCCGCATCCAGTACGAGCGCGCAACCTCTCAAGAGCGACACGAAAGCCCTTAACCTCGAAAGATCGCCGAAGCCCGGACCAATCACGAAGGTTGCATGGCGCTTGTCAGCCAGCCAGCCAGAAAGCGCCGCTTCGCTCTCCATAGGCGTGACCATTACGGCGGTCATGGTTGCCGCGAGAACGGACATCGCCTCCTGTGGCGCCGCAACCGTCACGATACCGGCACCGGCGCGCAAGCCAGCTATCGCCGTCATTCTCGCAGCACCTGTAGAATGAGACGGACCGGAAAAAACGGTCAGGTGTCCACGTTTGAACTTGTGCGTCTCGACATCATCCGATGTAAGCCAGTTTTCCCATAATCCCGGATGGTTCTCCCACAAAGGCGCGCAATGAGCATCGACAATCCGACGGGGGATGCCAATATCAAAAACCTCGAGACACCCGCACAACTCCCTTCCGGGCATGAGCACGTGTCCTGGCTTTTTTGCCACGAAAGTGACCGTGTGCGCCGCCTTGAAAGCAGTGCCAAGGACGATACCTCGACGTCCGCACAGGCCAGAAGGCAGATCAACCGCAATGACTGGAGTCTTCGCTTGCGTGACGGCATGAATTACGGCAGAAACGTCTGGCGGGACGTCGCGTGACAGCCCTGCGCCGAAAATCGCATCGATCACCACCTCACCATCTTGCGGTATGAACTCCACAAGCGGAAGGCAGCCTGGATCGACCTCATCGCGCCTTAAGTTCTCGTAGGCCTGCCTGGCAGCCCCTTTTAGCCTAGCACTATCGCCGAAAAGATAGACTGAGACCTTAGCGCCCGCCTCGCGCAGTGCCAGCGCGGCAACAAATCCGTCACCGCCATTGTTTCCTGTGCCACAAAGCACAGCGTAACGGACCGCCCCAGGATAGTGCTTTAATGCAGAGGCCGCGACCGCGCGCCCCGCGCGTTCCATAAGCGCGCGGACATCGATCCCGCTAGCGTCAGCGGCAGCATCGATTCCGCTCATGCGGACGGGGTCGATCAGGCGTTTGTCATCATCATTACACATGATTTGTCACTTGATCGCAAAAACTGAAGAAACGCAACCGACGCTTTTTTAGGCGGGACATTGAGATTAAAAAATACGCAAAAGCACATAAAATCATCAATAACCATTATCGAAACAGACGGAGCTAGCACGCTGAAATGTCGATTGCTTTTGGCAAATTTTCCAGATTTCGGCCTTCCGTCTAGTGTTTTCGGCCCGCACCACCGTTATCTCGCAGTGAAATGTCTTCCGCCCCGTCAATTTTCGCAGATTTTTTATCCAAACCCGCTTCCGATCTGGCACGATACGTGCATTCTTGTGGTGGAGCGGAAAGACCGCTTTAACGGGAGAAGCGGAGAGATATTTTCTCATGAAAAAGATCGAAGCGATCATTAAGCCTTTCAAGCTCGACGAAGTGAAGGAAGCCCTTCAGGAAGTCGGACTCCAGGGAATAACGGTTACGGAAGCCAAGGGCTTTGGTCGTCAAAAAGGCCATACGGAACTTTATCGTGGCGCGGAATATGTCGTCGACTTTTTGCCAAAGGTGAAGGTCGAAGTCGTGCTTGCCGATGAGAATGCGGATGCAGTGATCGAAGCGATTCGCAATGCCGCTCAGACAGGCCGCATCGGTGACGGAAAGATTTTCGTCTCGAATGTGGAAGAGGTTATCCGTATCCGTACGGGTGAAACGGGTGTTGACGCCATATAAAAAGACGAGCCGAAAAAGCTCAAGCTTCACCGGGTTGAACATTACCACTCAAGGAAAATTGCTATGACCACCGCCAATGATATCTTGAAGCAGATCAAGGACAACGACGTCAAATTCGTCGACCTTCGCTTTACAGACCCAAAGGGCAAGCTGCAGCACGTCACCATGGACATTGCCTGTGTAGACGAGGACATGTTTGCCGACGGCGTCATGTTCGACGGTTCCTCCATCGGTGGATGGAAGGCCATCAACGAGTCCGACATGGTGCTGATGCCAGACCCGGCAACTGTTCATATGGACCCGTTCTTCGCGCAGTCCACGATGGTCATCATCTGCGATATTCTAGATCCGGTTTCGGGCGAATCCTACAACCGCGACCCGCGCGGCACGGCGAAAAAGGCGGAAGCCTATCTTAAGGCATCGGGTATCGGCGACACGGTCTTTGTTGGCCCTGAGCCTGAATTCTTCGTCTTCGATGACGTGAAGTACAAGGCGGATCCTTATAACACCGGCTTCAAGCTCGACTCCTCCGAGCTGCCATCCAACGACGATACCGATTACGAAACCGGAAACCTCGGTCACCGTCCGCGCGTCAAGGGCGGCTACTTCCCCGTGCCGCCGGTCGACAGCCTCCAGGACATGCGCTCCGAGATGCTGACGGTCCTCGGCGAAATGGGCGTGGTTGTCGAAAAGCACCATCACGAAGTGGCGGCAGCGCAGCACGAACTCGGCGTCAAGTTCGACACGCTGGTCTCCAGCGCCGACAAGATGCAGATCTACAAGTACGTGGTCCACCAGGTCGCGAACGCCTACGGCAAGACGGCAACTTTCATGCCGAAGCCTATCTTCGGCGACAATGGTTCGGGCATGCACGTTCACCAGTCCATCTGGAAGGGCGGCAAGCCAACCTTCGCAGGCGATGAATATGCCGGCCTGTCCGAAACCTGCCTCTATTACATCGGCGGCATCATCAAGCATGCCAAGGCGATCAACGCTTTCACCAACCCGACGACGAACTCCTACAAGCGTCTTGTTCCGGGCTATGAGGCACCGGTTCTCTTGGCCTACTCGGCACGCAACCGCTCGGCATCCTGCCGCATTCCGTTCGGCTCCAACCCGAAGGCAAAGCGCGTCGAAGTTCGCTTCCCGGATCCTGCCCAGAACCCCTATCTTGGCTTCGCCGCTATGTTGATGGCCGGCCTCGACGGCATCAAGAACAAGATCCACCCCGGCAAGCCGATGGACAAGGATCTGTACGATCTGCCGCCAAAGGAACTGAAGAAAATCCCGACCGTGTGCGGCAGCCTGCGCGAAGCTCTTGAAAGCCTCGACAAGGACCGTAAGTTCCTGACCGCCGGTGGTGTGTTCGATGACGATCAGATCGATGCTTTTATCGAATTGAAGATGCAGGAAGTCATGCGCTTCGAAATGACCCCGCATCCTGTCGAGTTCGACATGTACTACTCGGCCTAAAGGTTTGTGAGGCACCCTGCGGAGTGCCTTCTTACCTGCGTCGGCTGTGGTCCATTTAACGCAACCCGAACGAATAGAGGCGCCCTGCGGGGCGCCTTACGCTTCTAAGAGCAACAGCGGGGCTGATCGCCCTCCCAGTACATGCGAAAACCGGAAATGCCCAAGAGTGCCGCCCCGTCCCCTCGCCTGCGCGACTGGCTGATCTTTCTGGCCGTTCCCTTCTTCTTCTCCAGCAATGTCATATTCGGCCGCGGCATCAGCGGCGAAGTCTCACCCTTTACCGCAGCCTTTTTACGCTGGTCCCTCTCCACTCTCTTGGTGCTACCCTTCATCCTCGCAGACTGGCGTGCGTGTATGAGCTTCACCCGCAAGAAAACCGCGCTCTGGCTGTTACTCGGCGCGCTGGGCATGGCGGTGTGTGGTGGCGTGGTCTACTGGGGACTAACAATGACCTCAGCCGCTAACGGCACGCTGATCTACACCACGTCGTCGCTTTTTATCATCATCTTCCAGCGCCTCTTCCAGGCGCGGCCGATCAGGCGGCTAGAGCTCATCGGGATGCTCGTTGCCTTCGCAGGCGTGGCAGAGATCGTGTTGAAGGGAGATATCTCACAACTGTGGGCGTTGAATTTCAATATCGGCGATCTCGCGATCTTAAGCGGGGCGATCGCCTTTGCGATCTATTCTCTGCTCCTGCGCGACCCCGCAGCGCGCGATCTTGCATCGCTGAGCCTCTTCGGCACAATCGCCTTCTCGGGCGCTCTTGTTCTTGCGCCGCTCGCCGGCGTCGAACTCATGAATGGCGGCCTATTCCCCTCTACCCCTATGGCTTGGGCAAAGATCGGTGGCATCATTATATCTGCTTCGATTGCAGCCTTTTATTGCTTCACGCACACGGTCCGCGTTTTCGGGCCGGTCACAGCCGGTATCACCCTTTACATGATGCCGCCCGTGTCGATCGTTCTCGCGGCCCTGTTTCTGGGAGAAAAGTTCGAACCATATCACGCCGCTGGCATTGTACTTGTAACAGGAGGCGTCGTGCTTGCGACGGCACCATTGGGCAAAACAGGCTAGTCTGGCCTAGAAGAAGCCAGCATCTTGATATTCCCGCGTGATAACCCAAATTATACTGGGAAAGGATGACATGCCATGAAACAAAGAGACGCGAAATTTACTATCGGTGAAGTCGTTCGCCACAGGGTGTTTCCGTTCCGCGGCGTGATATTCGACGTTGACCCCGAATACGCGAATACCGAGGAATGGTGGAACGCAATCCCCGCTGAAATACGCCCAGACCGTGACCAGCCATTCTATCATTTGCTTGCCGAGAATGAGGAGACGGAATACGTCGCCTACGTTTCAGAGCAAAACCTGGTTCATGACGAGAGCGACCAGCCGTTGCGCAACCCGCATATCCTTCGGATATTCGACACGGCGCCAAATGGCGAACTGAGGCCCAAATCGGCCATGACGCACTGAGCTTGTCAGTCTCAATGCCCAGACATGAAAAAACCGGCCTCATACAAAGCCGGTTTTTTTGATTCATTCAGACGGTATCAGTTGGCCGGCTTAGCCTTGGCTGCATCCTGCGCTGCTTCTAGCTTCTTGCGGGCTTCTTCAGCCTTCTTCTGCATTCCTTCCTGCAGCGAGCGCTGGCTCTCTGCAAGCTGAGACTGGCTGATCGGCTGGCCGTCATAAGCGCCGGTGAAGCCGTTCAAGGCAATCTTGATCGGGTTCGGCGCGCGGCGGAAGTTGATCGATGTGAAGACAACCTCATTGCCCTTCTTCAGGCTTGCGATCATCGCATCCGTCAACTGAACTTCGGCGGTGCATTTGTCTGGAAGGCAGACGGCGTAATCAAGCTTCTGGCCCTTGCCACCATCGATCTGCATGACAATGCCTGGCGGCAGAAGACGTGCTGTCGGAACGGAAACCTGCAGGATCTTGCGATTGACCTTGCCTTCGACGCTGATGAGCCCAACAGCGGTGATCATCTGGCCGTTCTGAGCAAGAACGATATTCTGCACGACGCAAACATCATTGTCTTCCTGCTTGCTGCAAGTCTTGAACCAGCCGAGTGGCGGAGCACCTGCCGGAGCGGCAGCCTGCTGAGCCTGAGACACAGCCGGTGCAGACACCGCGCCCAGAGAAAGAACGAGAGCCGACAAGGCCGCCCGGGTGAATGTGTTTGCATTTTGCATCATAAGAGTTCCGTCTCCTGAATTTATGCGAAGCAGCGCTTAATGTGAGCGACGCTCAACATCGCCGGTATCCGTCTGCCCGTTCCACTGTCGGTTAAATGAGGCAAATGCGTGACCCGAGTGTTTCGGCCATTCTGTTACATCCCGTTCGGCGCGATATCCAGCTTTTCTTTTACTTTTTCCTTGTATCCGACACGATTTCCATGAACGGATGGCCCTGACCGCTGTGATACGTTTCGGCGGGAATCAATACGAAACGGGCATAGTCGCACCGGTTTTAAGGACCGCGAGTTGATCGCCCGAATGCGACAGGATAGTGACATGCGAAGCCTTTTGGCCCTCATTCCCGCCCTTCTTCTTTCCGGCATGGCAATGGCTGAACCGCTTCACGGCATTTCGATGCATGGCAAACCAGCCCTGCCGGCGGACTTCAAGAATCTCCCTTACGTAAATCCAGACGTCAACAAAGGCGGGCGCGTATCCTATGGCGTCGTCGGCACGTTCGATAGTCTCAATCCCTTTGTTCTCAAGGGCATGCGCACCACGGCGCGCGGTGTCTGGGACCCGGAATTCGGCAATCTTCTCTATGAACCCCTGATGCAGCGCTCCCATGACGAGCCCTTCACGCTCTACGGACTGCTTGCAGAAACAGCGGAGTGGGATGATGAACGCACCTATATCCAGTTCAATCTCAACCCGAAGGCGCACTGGCAGGACGGGAAACCCGTCACCCCGGAAGACGTGATCTTCAGCTTCAACCTGTTGAAGGAAAAAGGCCGGCCTCCTTATGATAGCCGTCTGAACGGTGTGGCGAAAATGGAAAAGGTAGGCGACAGAGGCATTCGCTTTACCTTCAACGACAAGGCCAACCGCGAAACGCCGCTGATTCTCGCATCCTCCACGCCGATTCTCCCAGCGCATGCGACGGACCCCAAGACATTCGAGCAGGCAGGTCTTGGCAAGGTCGTCGGTTCAGGTCCTTACCGAATCAAAACGTTGCGTCCCGGCGAGCAGATCGTCTGGGAACGGGACAGGAATTATTGGGGTAAAGACCTTCCCGTGAAGGTCGGCTTCGACAATTACGATGAAATCAGCGTGATCTACTTCCTCCAGGTGACGACGATGTTCGAGGCTTTCAAAAAGGGCGATATCGACATCTACCCGGAGGGTGACGCCATCAACGGAACGTCCGACACATCCCATTGGGGGCAGGCCTACAATTTTCCGGCGGTTCACCGTGGCGATATCGTCAGGGACGTCTTCGAACCCGGTTTGCCGTCCGGCATGTTCGGTCTTGTTCTCAATACCCGTCGCCCGATATTTGCCGATGAGAGGGTGCGCGAGGGCCTGTCTTATGTCCTCGATTTCGAATGGATGAATCGCAACATCCTCGGCGGCGCGTTCAAACGGACCCAGAGTTTCTGGCAGAACTCGAAACTTGGCGCCTTTGGCAATGCAGCCAACGACAAGGAACTTGCGCTTCTGGGCAATGCGGCAAAACGTTTGCCGCCGGACATACTCGCTGGCACCTATCAGATGCCGGTTACGGATGGATCAGGCGCTGACCGGAACGTGTTGAAAAAGGCCGTCACTACGCTTGCAGAAGCAGGCTTCACCATAAAGGGCGGCAAGATGGTGGATAAAAACGGTACACCCCTGCGCTTCGAGATCATGACACAGAACCCCGCTCAGGAGCGGATTGCGTTGGCCTATCAGCGCTCCCTACGCCTGATCGGCGTCGATATGGCAATCAGATCGGTGGATGACGGACAGTACCAGTCGCGCTCCAACAGCTTCGACTACGACATGATCATCCGCTCCTACCCATCCTCGCTTTCTCCAGGTGCAGAACAGATCAATCGCTGGGGCTCGATATCGAAAGACGCCAATGGCAGCTTCAATTATGCGGGCGTTGCCGATCCGGATATCGACCGGATGATAGAAGCGTTGTTGCAGGCCCGTGAAACAGATGATTTCGAGGTTGCGGTTCGCGCCTATGATCGCCTTTTGACAGCGGGGCATTATGTAATCCCTCTCTATTACATTGGCGCGCAATGGGTTGCCCGCTGGAAATACATCGACCGGCCGGACAAAACGCCGCTCACCGGAAACCAGAAGCAAACGTGGTGGGACGCGCGCGCGCAGTAAAAAGGTGCGCGTCTCTGCCCGACAGGTTCTCTTTTGGTAACGCCTTGTGCCGCAAGCACAGACTCTCTAGATCAGATGCATATTCAAAAGCAGGAAGGAACAGCACCATGCAGCGCATTGTCATCGACATCGTTTCGGACGTGGTTTGTCCCTGGTGCTATCTCGGCAAGGCCCGGCTCGATCTCGCCTTGGCGGAAGTGCAGGATGAGGTCAGCGTTGACGTCAACTGGCGGCCTTATCAGTTGAATCCGGATTATCCGGCGGAAGGCGTCGATCAGAAGGCCGAGTTGGAAAAGAAGCTCGGCGGCAAGGATCGCGTCGAGCAGGCGCACACGATGCTCACCCAGCTTGGTCGCGACGTGGGCATCGCTTATGATTTCGATGCTATCAAGATAGGCCCGAACACGTTGGACGCACACAGGCTGTCGCTTTGGGCACATGCAGAAGGGCGTGAGCTTCAGGACAAGATCGTCACAGCACTGTTCAAGGCAAATTTCGAAGAAGGCCGCAACATAGGTGACCACGCAGTACTGATCGATATTGCGGGCGCATGCGGCATGGATCGCGAGATGGTGCGTCGCCTGCTGACATCGGATGCCGACAAGGACACGATCAAGGCCGAAATTGACGCCGCACAACAGATGGGCGTCTCCGGCGTGCCGTTCTTCATCATGGATCAAAAATATGCCGTGAGCGGCGCGCAGACGCCGGATGTGCTTGTTAATGCGCTACGGGACATTGCCAAGATGAAAGAGGAAGAGCATAGGGCGATGAACTGACCGTGTGCGTGCGAATCCGTTGATCGACCCTTCGCCGCTCCGGTTTTCCATTCATACGATTGAGCGGTGATTTCGTGTCAGACAGCAGGTTGAAGGGCATCTTGCTCGCCTTTGCCGCGTTTGCGGCCTACGCATTCAGCGATGCATGCGTCAAACTGATCGATGGGCAGCTTCCACCCGTTCAATCTGGCTTCTTCGGAGCGCTCTTTGGCCTGATGGCTCTGCCCTTCATCCGAAAAAGCAAGGATGCCTGGACGGATATCGTCAAGACGACAAATCGGTCCTTATGGCTGCTTCGTTTCTTCGCCACCGGCGCGAGCACCATTGGCAGCGTGGTCGCTTTCACCCATCTTTCCATGGCAGAAGCTTTCGCGCTGATATTTCTGCTTCCGTCCTTCGTCACGATCATGTCCGTGATCTTCCTGAAGGAACAGGTAGGTATCAAGCGCTGGTCGGCGGTCATTATCGGCTTTGCAGGCGTGCTGATCATTCTGAGGCCAGGCTTTCGCGAACTATCGATCGGCCACCTGGGTGCGATTATCGGCGGGGTTGGTGGGGCTCTGTCCATCGTCATATTCAGAGCGATCGGCCCGAGGGAAAAGAACATCTCTCTCTACGGCGCAGGCGTCCTGGGATGTCTCGCGGTATCTGGCGTCCTGATGATCCCCACTTTCACCATTCCAAACGCGGAGCAGTGGCTGATGCTGGCAGGTTACGGTCTGCTGGCAGCCTTGGCAAATGTGCTCATCATGTATGCGGCACAATATGCACCCGCAGCCGTCATCGGCCCGACGCAATATAGCCAGATGCTCTGGGCTATCCTCTTCGGCTACCTGATCTTCGGAGATCGTATCGATGGCTGGATGGTGCTGGGGATCGCGCTCATCGTCGGGTCCGGCCTGTTGACGCTGATGCGCGAGAAGCAGCGCAACGTACCGCTTCCGAATTCGGTCGCTGCATCCGATCAGAATGTAACGACGGTTATGCTGCCGCAGGAAGAGACGAAGGCGGGCCGATGATCGGCCCGCCTGGATTTCTGGCACACTCGGTTCAAATTGATATTTTAAAGACCTAAAATATTACGGGCGTATCAATTGCAGACGCGAACACGGTACATGTCGCCAAAACCGTCCTGACGCCACGCAATGTGGCAACGGGGATAGACGGGTTCGTAAACGACGGGTGGCGGGCCGTAATAGGTCGGCTCAGCATAAACCGGAGTGGTGTAGACAGGCCTGTCATGCGCAGCCGATAGTAAAGCGCCGCCCACGAGCGTACCGGCGATGCCAGCGGCAAAGCCGCGGCCGAAATTGTTGCGTGCTTCAGCTTGGCTGGTGGTGGCAATTGTGGTGCCCGCAATTGTCAAAGCAACCAGACCAGCGGTGACAAATCTGTTCTTCAACGTCCACATAGTCCTGCTCCTTGAATGATCCAGCACATTGTCCTGTGCTGATGAAGAAGAGACTACGCCTGCTATGGCTACCGCCACATGTCCGTTTGATTAATTCCGTGTAAGGATGCGAGTTGGCGTCAGATATCTTGACGCCAACGGCGTTCAGGCGTCACGATTTCGCCAGCTCGGCAAGCTGCGTCATGATCATCGCCGCACCCGCCAATCGCTTCTCAGGCGTCGGCAGATCGCGGGTCAGGAACACGCTGTGATCGGGACGGATTTTTGCCATGGAGCCCTGCTTGCCGATATAGCCGACCAGTGCTGCCGGGTTCGGGAACTCCTTGTTACGGAACTGCACGACAACGCCCTTCGGACCGGCATCGAGCTTCTCGACATTGGCTGTACGGCAGAGCGACTTGACGTAGACGATCTTCAACAGATGCTGCACTTCCTTCGGCAACGGACCGAAGCGGTCGATCATTTCAGCACCAAAACCGTCGATCTCATTGAGATCTGTCAACTCGCCAAGGCGGCGATAAAGACCCATGCGCAGATGCAGGTCTGGCACATAGCTTTCCGGAATCATGACGGAGGTGCCGACAGAAATTTGCGGCGACCAGCCGGTATCGACGACGTCATCCTCGCCCTTCACTTCAGCGACCGCCTCTTCCAGCATCTGCTGGTAAAGCTCGAAGCCGACTTCCTTGATATGGCCGGATTGCTCCTCGCCAAGCAGATTGCCGGCGCCGCGAATATCGAGATCGTGGCTGGCAAGCTGGAAGCCCGCACCAAGCGTATCGAGCGACTGCAACACCTTCAGACGACGCTCAGCCATGGTCGTCAGCACCTTGTTGACCGGTAGCGTGAAGAGGGCGAAAGCGCGAACCTTCGAACGCCCGACACGACCGCGCAGCTGATAAAGCTGCGCCAGGCCGAACATGTCGGCGCGATGGACGATCAGAGTATTGGCTGTCGGCACATCGAGACCGGATTCGACGATGGTAGTGGAGAGAAGCACATCATATTTGCCGTCATAGAAGGCATTCATGATGTCTTCCAGCTCGCCCGCCGGCATCTGACCATGGGCCACCGCCACCTTCAGCTCCGGAACGTCCGATTGCAGGAAGGCATGGATATCGGCGAGATCCGCCAGACGCGGGCAGACATAGAAGCTCTGGCCGCCACGATAATGTTCTCGCATCAACGTTTCACGGATCACCAGCGGATCGAAAGGCGAGATGAAGGTGCGCACCGCCATGCGGTCCACCGGCGGCGTGGTGATGAGCGACAGTTCACGAACACCGGTCATTGCCAGCTGCAAGGTGCGCGGGATCGGCGTCGCCGACAGCGTCAGAACGTGAACGTCGCTCTTCAGTTCTTTCAGCCGCTCCTTGTGCTTCACACCGAAATGCTGCTCTTCATCGATGATGAGGAGACCGAGATTGGCGAAGGTGATGCCCTGCCCGAGCAGCGCATGCGTGCCGACGACGATATCGGTCTTGCCTTCGGCCACTTCCTTCTTGACGAGATTGAGTTCCTTGGCGCCCACGAGGCGCGAGGCCTGCTGCACACGGATCGGCAACCCTCTGAAACGCTCGGAGAAGGTGCGGAAATGCTGGCGTGCCAGAAGCGTGGTCGGCACCACGACGGCCACCTGCACGCCGTTCATTGCCGCAAGGAAAGCGGCGCGCAGCGCCACTTCCGTTTTGCCGAAGCCGACGTCTCCGCAGATCAGGCGGTCCATCGGACGACCGGCGCCCAGATCATCGCGGATCGAGTCGATCGCATTCATCTGATCTTCGGTTTCATCGTAAGGGAAGCGTGCCGCGAACTCGTCATAGAGGCCGTCGGGTGCCGTCAAGACTGGAGCCTGGCGTATCAGGCGGGCAGCTGCGATGCGGATGAGATCGCCTGCCATATCGAGCAGGCGCTTCTTGAGCTTCGCCTTGCGCATCTGCCATGCGCCGCCACCAAGCTTGTCGAGCTGCGCTTCCGCGGCATCAGATCCGTAGCGGGAGAGAAGATCGATATTTTCGACGGGCAGGAAAAGCTTCGCATCATCGGCATAGTGCAATTCGAGGCAGTCGCGCGGCGCACCGGCAGCCTCGATGGTGCGAAGTCCGACGAAACGGCCGATACCGTGTTCGGCATGAACGACCAGCGACCCTTCATCCAGCCCGGCAACTTCCGAGATGAAATCGGCGCCGCGCTTGCGGCGCTTAGAGCGGCGCACCATACGGTCGCCAAGAATATCCTGCTCGCCGATAACAGCGAGATTGCTTGCCCCGTAGCTCGTCTCGAAGCCAGCCTCAAGGCTGAGAACGGCGGAGGCCGCCTCACCCTTGCCGAGCTTCTCCACCTCTTTCAACGAAGCGATCGGCTTGATCTTTTCCAGCCCATGCTCGTTGAGAACCTGCATCAGGCGGTCGAGCGATCCTTCCGACCAGCCGGTGATCAGCACCTTCCAGCCTTTCGAGCGCCGCTCGGCAATGTGCTTGACCGCGAGATCGAAGACATTGACCCGGTCTTCCGCGCCACCTTCAGCAGGCGGCTTTGCCCAACGGGGGCCGACATGCGCATCGAGCGTGGCAACCGGCCTGTCGTTGGTGTCCTGTTCGTTGAACGGCGTCAGGCGAACCGCATTGACCGCGTTCAGCGCCTCATCGAAGCCCTTGCCGCCAATATAGAGCTGGCTGGGTGATACCGGCTTGTAGGGTGCGCCTTGCGTCGCGCCCTTTGTCTGGCCGGAATTGCGCCGCGCCTCGAAATAGTCGTGCACCAGCTTGGAGCGCTCGACGGCGGCCTCGCGTGCGGTGTGATCGGTGACGATGCGAAAGCCCTGGAGATAGTCGAAGGCGGTCTCCAGCTTCTCGTAAAAAAGCGGCAACCAGTGCTCCATGCCCGCATAGCGACGACCCTCGGATACGGCCTGATAGAGCGCATCGTCTCGCGTCGCGGCACCAAAGAGCGACAGGTAATTCTTGCGGAAGCGGCTGATCGTATCGGGCGTCAGCGTCACTTCGCTCATCGGGTTGAGATCGAGCGACCGGGCTTGGCCGATGGTGCGCTGGCTGGCGGGATCGAAGGTGCGGATGCTCTCAAGCGTATCGCCGAAGAAATCAAGACGCACCGGCTCTTCCGTGCCGGGAACGAAAACATCGAGAATGCCACCGCGCACGGCAAACTCGCCGACTTCGCGCACCGTCGCCACGCGATCAAAGCCGTTACGCTCGAGGCGCGCGGCAATGTCTTCCATGCGGATCTGGTTGCCCGGCTTGGCGGAAAAGGCCAGACTCTCGATAATGTCGCGCGGCGCCATCTTTTGCAGCATGGCGTTGACGGTGACGAGAACGATGGCCGGATGCGGCTTCTTCTGATGCTGGATCAGCCCCGACAGCGCCGCAAGCCTGCGCGCAGAGGTGTCCGCACTTGGTGACACGCGGTCATAGGGAAGGCAGTCCCAGGCAGGTAGTGTCAGCACCGGGATTTCCGGCGCAACGAAGCCCAGGATCTGCTCGAGATCGGCAATACGGTGCCCGTCCGATATGACATAGGCGACAGACGTTCCCGCCCGCGCCATATCCGCCAGGAGAAGCGCCTCCATTCCGGATGGCACATTTCCAATGGTCAGCGGCGTATCGGCCGATGCCACCAGCTTCACATCAATCCCGGCGATCATAAATCAGGCTTTCGTTGTCTCGGATGTGACCGGATCGAAGTCCGGGCGATAAGAGGCGATTTTCATGAAGAGAGGTGTCTGGAATTTTTCAGGGATCGGCAGAGCGCCCGTCACCATCTTGACGAGGTCGTTATCTTCCTCGGCCATGATGACTTCCAGCTCATCGAGGTCCGCGTCCGAAAGATCGGCGATATTGTCTTCGGCGAACTGCCCCAGCACCAGGTCCATCTCGCGAATCCCGCGATGCCAGCAACGATAGAGAATCCGCCGGCGCCTCGGTTCGAGGTCGGCACTCGTGCGCACCAGTCCAGTCATCGCATTCACCTGTTTGTTGGTTTCGCATTCCTATAGAACAGGACAGGAACGCTTGGGAACCGCTATTTGTGCAAATATGCGGCATTGGGCATAAAAACTGCCGGTGATAAACGCTCTTTATCCGTCTAGCACTCTTGCAATGGGCGCAGCCTTACCCGATTTTGCAGCCCATGCGCCCCGCCATCCTCGATCCCCTTTTTGCCACAGTCTCTTCGCTTGCAGGCGTTGGCCCAAAGCTTGCCGATCTCTTGGCGAAACTTCTGGGCCGGGAGAACGCCGAGGACACGCGTGTTATCGACCTTCTGTTTCACGCGCCGTCCAATATCATCGACCGGCGCAATCGTCCGGGTATCGCGCTTGCACCCCAAGGGGCTATTGTCACCATTCAGGGACGGATCGACAGGCACCAGCCTGCGCCCCCCGGCAATCGCTCCGCACCCTATCGCGTCTTCCTGCATGACGATACCGGCGAACTGGCACTGACCTTCTTCCGCGCCCGCGGCGACTGGCTCTCAAAGGCGCTTCCAATCGATGAGGAGGTAATGGTCAGCGGCAAGATCGACTGGTTCAATGGCCGCGCCTCCATGGTTCACCCGGACTTCATGGTGAAGGTCTCGGAGGCGGATAATCTGCCGCTGGTGGAAGCGGTCTATCCGATGACGGCGGGCCTTTCGCCCAAGGTACTGAAACGCGCCATCGATACGGCTTTGCAGCGCCTGCCGGTCTTTGCCGAATGGATTGACGAGACGCTTGCCACGCGCCAGAGCTTTCCGCATGTGGCGGATGCCTTCCGAGAACTGCACGATCCACGCGATGGGGCCGATATCGATCCGCAAGCCCCTGCCCGCCGCAGGCTCGCCTATGACGAGTTTCTGGCAGGCCAGCTTTCACTCGCGCTCGTTCGCCAAAGACTGCGAAAGGTCGCGGGCCAGCCGATCCGCGCCAGGGGCGATTATGCGGCGCGGATTTTGGCGGGCCTGCCCTTCTCGCTGACCAACAGCCAGAGTGCAGCAGTGACGGATATTCTGACCGATATGGCGGGCGAGGACCGAATGCTGAGGCTGCTTCAGGGCGATGTCGGCGCGGGCAAGACGCTGGTGGCGCTGATGGCGATGGCAACCGCCGTTGAAGCTGGCGGTCAGGCCGTGCTGATGGCGCCGACGGAAATTCTGGCGCGCCAGCATTTCGCGACGATCTCGAAATATGCAGCGGCTGCGGGCATCTCCTGCGAGGTTCTGACCGGCAGAACCAAGGGCAAGGAGCGCCGCGAAATCGAGGAGCGCATCGCATCCGGCGAAGCACAGATTGTTATCGGCACGCACGCTCTGTTTCAGGACAGCGTCACTTACAAGAACCTCGTTCTGGCCGTGGTGGATGAGCAGCATCGCTTCGGGGTACATCAGCGGCTGCGCCTCACCGCCAAGGGCATCACACCGCATATGCTGGTGATGACGGCAACGCCCATCCCGCGAACGCTCGTTCTCGCCGCCTTTGGTGACATGGATGTCTCCAAGTTGACGGAAAAGCCCGCAGGCCGAAAGCCCATCCAGACGGTCACCATTCCCAATGAGCGGATCGGCGATATTGTCGACAGGCTGCGAAGCGCTCTGGCCGAAGGCAAGAAAGCCTACTGGATTTGCCCGCTGGTGGAGGAATCGGAGGAATCCGATCTCATGTCGGCGGAGGAAAGACATGCGGTGCTATCGCAATCCTTGCGCGCCAATATCGGCCTCATCCATGGCCGCATGAGCGGGCCTGAAAAGGATGCCGCTATGCTGGCCTTCAAGAGTGGCGAAACGCGCCTGCTTGTGGCAACCACTGTCGTCGAAGTAGGCGTGGATGTGCCCGATGCAACGATCATGGTCATTGAGCACGCCGAACGTTTTGGCCTTGCACAGCTTCACCAGTTGCGCGGTCGTGTCGGCCGTGGCGACGAGGCCTCCACCTGCATATTGCTGTACAAGGGTCCACTCAGCGAAAACGGCAAGGCGCGGCTCTCCATCCTGCGCGACAGTGAAGACGGCTTCCTGATTGCCGAAGAGGATCTGAAGCTGCGCGGCGAAGGCGAACTTCTCGGCACGCGCCAATCCGGAACGCCGGGCTTTCGTATCGCCAGTCTCGAGGCCCATGCAGACTTGCTTGAAATCGCCCGCAAGGACGCCGCCTATATGATCGAAAAAGATGCCGAGCTCGTCAGCGAGCGCGGCAGGAACCTGAGAACCCTGCTTTACCTCCATCGCAGGGACGAAGCCATCCGCTTCCTCCACGCAGGCTGATAGACATGACAATCACACCCAATCCGCCACCGGCCTTTCAGAAGGGTTTTGCCCTTTGCTCACCTGAAAACATTCTCCAACCGAAGACATTCGCCAAGAGCGAGAAGAAGGCGATTGCCAAAGGCTTCAAGAAGCCCGGTCGCAAGCAAGCATGGGCGGACGCCCTGGAACAGGGCTGGAGCGTCAAGCTCGTCTATATGCGGCTCTTTGTGCCGGTGTTCCATTCCACTGCATCCGGCACGCAGGAATTCAACGACGTCGAAGACGACTGAGACGCATAAAAAAAGCCGCGCCGATTGTGTTCGGCGTGGCCCTTGTAAAGCGATCTGTCTCTAGCGCTTGGTAACGCCCGGCAGCGTCACGCGAAACACCTGGAACATGGTGTCCACATCCGCATCACCTTCCGCCTTGTAGGACTTTCCGACCTGGAATCCGTCTTGCGTCAGGAAGTCGTTGTCATTGGCAACGAAGAGGAAGTAGTCGTCCGGTGCGGACGCGTCGATGGCGCTGGCAATTGACATGGCTTCCCACTTTTCCGACAGGTTGTTCTTGTCGTTCGGCGCGCCGTTGTGCAGGCCGAAACGAGCAAGCTCCTTGCTGTCATTCAGATCGATGAAGTCATGCAGAAGAGCGGGTTTGACGGCGCTGTCCAGAACGCCCTTGGGCGCAACCGCTTTCACGTCATCATACTCGCCGCCGGCAATATCAGTGGCGCCGGAAAGATCAACGAGTTCGATTTTACGGTAGACAGACGTATCGCCCTTCAGGCCCTGACCGTTGTTGCTGTCACGCGCCAGCATCAGGAAGGCCTTGTCGGACAGCGCCAAAATTTCGCTCTGGGCTGCCACGAGCTTCTTGTCCTTGCCTTCGAACTTCGGCAGCGGCACGACATATTCATGCGCAAGCTTCAGGTGGTCGACATCGCTCGCATCGTAGACCAGTGCGCGGGTATGATCGCGAGTCGACGAGGAATCACCACCATCCTGACGGGTCGCCGATTGCAGAACGGCAATGAGGTATTTGCCATCCGGGGTTAGTGACATGCCTTCAAGACCCTGATTGTTCTGGCGCCCGGTTTCGGGATCCTTCGGATCAGGCTTCTTGCCGCCTTCGCCAACATTGTTGGACGAGAAGTTGATCTCACCCTTGCGCATCGGCAGCAGCGCCTTTGGCGGCTGCGTGGCCGAGATCATCTTACCATCGGCAGAGAAATGATAGATATAGGGTCCGTACTCGTCGCTGATGAGGAACGAGCCATCCGCTAGGCGCACAACAGCCTCGGCATCGAGAGAGACCTTACCGGTAGAGGCAAAAGGCAGCACTGGCGTTGCGCCGCTCGCCGGACGGGTACCTGCCTCCGGGTCGAGGCCTGTCATGTTCTTGCCCTGCTCATCGGTCAAAAGCAGCGTATCGGCAAGTTTCGCCTGAACACCCGTCTGCTGCTTGTCCGCAGCCACATCGCCGCCCGTTGCGGGCATCAGCGTGACATCGATCTTGTTGATGCGGGCATCATAATCCGTCGTGCCTTCGACGTTGTAGCCACGGTCCGGCAACAGCCATAGCGAACCGCGATAGGCATCGCCATCCTTCTTCCAGCTGGTGGCATCGATCGCCATGCCGGAACCTGAGCCGAAGGTTTCACCCAACTTGTCGCGCTGGCTGGCGGGAATGCGCCCGATGGCGACGAGACCCTTGTTAGCATAGCTGACGCCATTTGCGGTGGCGCTGCTTTCAGCCATCGCAGCGGCAGGAAAGATGAAGATCGATGTCGCCAGCGCGGCGGCAAGCCCGCGAGAGGTCACGGAACGGAATGATGTCATGGAGCGATATCCTTGAGAAACAAAGAAAGATGGTCTCTCCGACATGTCCCATCGCGCAGCCGCGCATGGTTTTGGTGCATGTCGAAGCGTACCTTCTGCGCACTGTCTCTAAGAGCAGGATATGACACTTGCATGACGGCGATGCCGTCTCTTCATCCGACCTTCATGCGTTTGACCAGCTCAGCCGAGTTTTCGCTTACCAGCTGCGAACTTCGCCTTCAGCAAGCACTCGTCATATTCGGACTGCGCAGTGGAATCGAAAACGATCCCGCCTCCGACATTGAAGGTCGCTCGTCCATCGTCGAACAAAGTAATGGTGCGGATCGCCACGGAAAAGCGCATTTCCCCCTTTGGCGATATGAGTCCAATGGCACCGCAATAGACATCGCGTAGGCCGATTTCCAGATCGTGCAGGATTTCCATCGCCCGCATTTTCGGCGCACCCGTCACCGAACCGCAGGGAAAGAGAGCGGCGAAGATATCACCAATGCTCACATCGGGTAACAGCTTGGCCCGCACATGGCTGACCATCTGGTGGACGGTTGGATAGGTCTCGATCTCGAAAAGCTTCGGCACATGTAGCGTGCCGACTTCCGTGATCCGTGAAATATCATTGCGCAGCAGATCGACAATCATGCGATTTTCGGCAAGCGTTTTCTCATCCTTGCCCATGGCCTCAATCAGAGCCGCATCTTCCTCCGCCGACGATCCGCGCTTGACGGTGCCCTTCATCGGATGGGTCGCGATCCAGCCCTCCGCATCGACCGAGAAAAACAGTTCGGGAGAGCGCGACAGAATCACAGGCCCACCAAGATCGATCAAGGCGCCATATTTCACCGGCTGACGGTCGATCAGAGACCAGAACCCGGCAAGCGGATCACCGTGCCACCGACCGGTGACAGGCATAGTAAGATTAGCCTGGTAACAATCTCCCTGGCGCAGATGCTGGTGCAATCTGTTGAACTGCGTTTCATAATCCGCGAAAGACCAGGAGGGTTTGAGATCGCTCAACAAAGCGTCAGCCGCCAGGATATTCAATGGCTTAGGCATACGGGTCATGTCACCGGCTGGTGAGCTGAAGACACCAAAACACAGGAACGGTGTCTGTCGGCTCCCCTCTGCCAAGGGTGCAAGCTTCGGCTCGAAAAGGTATCCTGCCTCATAGGACATATAGCCGGCTAAATACTTGCCCTCAGCCCTGACCGCCTCCATCCGTGCAAGGGCGGGAAAGAATGCGTCAATCTCATGCGCAACGATAATCTCCTCCGGCTCCGTAAACAGTGTCACGGTGCCGGTCGTATCGTCACGAAAAAGAACGTAAGGCGCATCTAGCATTCGGCGATCCGATGATGTTTATCACACCGGATCGATATCGCCTTTCGCCCACATTTCAATGGTCTCCGCGTAGAAATCCGCAAAGCGACCTTCTTCAATCGATTTGCGAATCCCCTGCACCAACTCCTGATAATAGGCGAGATTGTGCCAGGAAAGAAGCATGCCGCCCAGCGCTTCATTGGATCGGACCAGATGATGCAGATAAGCGCGGGAATAATCGCGCGATGCCGGGCAGTTGGACTGCTCATCAAGCGGACGCATATCTTCGGCGTGGCGCGCATTGCGAATATTGACCCTGCCCCTGCGGGTAAAGGCAAGGCCGTGGCGGCCAGAACGAGTCGGCATCACGCAGTCGAACATGTCGATGCCGCGCGCCACGGATTTCAGGATATCGTCCGGCGTACCCACACCCATCAGATAGCGCGGCTTTTCCGTCGGCAGAACCGGCAGCGTCGTGTCGAGCATGGCCAGCATCACGTCTTGCGGCTCGCCGACTGCCAAGCCACCAACGGCGTAGCCCTTGAGATCAAGCTGCTTCAATCCCTCGGCAGACCGGATGCGCAAGTCCGGCTGGTCGCCGCCCTGGACGATACCGAACATTGCCTTGCCCTTCTGCTCGCCAAAGGCCACACGGCAGCGTTCCGCCCAGCGCAGAGACATTTCCATGGCCCGCTCGATTTCCTTGCGTTCGGCGGGAAGCGCCACGCATTCATCGAGCTGCATCTGGATATCCGAATCGAGCAGACCCTGGATCTCGATGGAGCGCTCCGGAGACATATGATGCAGCGAACCATCGACATGGCTCTTGAAGGTCACACCTTTTTCATCGAGCTTACGCAGGCCAGACAGCGACATGACCTGGAAGCCGCCGCTATCGGTGAGGATCGGATGAGGCCAGCGGATCAGCTCATGCAGGCCGCCCAAACGCGCCACACGCTCCGGGCCAGGGCGCAGCATCAGGTGATAGGTATTGCCGAGAATGATATCGGCGCCGAGCTCGCGCACCTGATCCAGATACATGGCCTTGACAGTACCGACTGTGCCGACCGGCATGAAGGCGGGCGTGCGGATCACGCCGCGCGGCATCGCCACTTCGCCGAGGCGCGCGCCGCCGCTGGTTGCTTTAAGGGTGAAGGTGAAGTTTTCGTGCATCAGACTTTCCGGAAGAGCAGGCTGGAATCGCCATAGGAATAGAAACGGTAGCCTGTTTCGATGGCATGGGCGTAAGCCGCTCGCATCGTCTCCAGACCGCAGAAGGCCGAAACCAGCATAAAAAGAGTGGATTTCGGCAGGTGAAAATTGGTCATCAGAATATCGACCGCCTTGAAGCGATAGCCTGGCGTGATGAAGATGCCGGTCGCACCTGACCATGGGCGGATCTGCCCGTCGTCGCCGGCAGCACTTTCGATCAGCCGCAGCGATGTCGTGCCAACGCAGACGATCCGTCCGCCTCTCGCCTTCACCGCATTCAGCTTCTGCGCCGTTTCGTCCGACACATAGCCGATTTCGAGATGCATCTTGTGGTCTTCGGTGTCATCGGCCTTGACCGGCAGAAATGTTCCGGCACCGACATGCAGCGTGACGAAGTGGCGCTCGATGCCAGCCTTGTCCAGCGCTTCGAAGAGTGCTGGCGTAAAATGCAGGCCAGCCGTCGGTGCGGCAACGGCACCTTTTTCCCGCGCATAGATCGTCTGATAATCTTCCTGATCCTGCATATCCTCGGGCCGCTTCGCAGCGATATAGGGAGGCAGCGGAATATGCCCGACAGAGGCAATCGCCTCATCGAGTGCGGGACCGGATACGTCGAACAGCAGAGTGATTTCACCCTCCTCGCCCTTTTCCTCCACCGTCGCTTCCAGACAGGCAAGGCCGCAGGCATTGTCGCGCTCATAGCCGAAGCGAATGCGGTCGCCCGCCTTGATGCGTTTGCCCGGTCGCGCAAAGGCCTTCCACCGGCTGGCATCGGCGCGCATGTGCAGTGTCGCGGAAACCGAGGTCTCCTGCGCACCCTCGCGCAAGCGTATGCCTTCGAGCTGTGCGGGAATGACGCGTGTATCGTTGAACACCAGCGCGTCGCCGGGCTTCAGGAAGCTCGCAAGATCAAAGACCTGATGGTCCGTCATCCGGTCCGTATTGGGATCGACCACGAGTAGTCGGGCGCTGTCACGCGGATTGGCCGGGCGCAACGCAATATTTTCCTCGGGGAGATCGAAATCGAACAGGTCAACACGCATTCGGAAGCTCTTATAAAATTCGTCTATTGTCACTTTCACCTCTCTCGCCGCAGAGAAAAGCGAAAAGCTCAGAATATCAAAACCCGCCTCGCAGCGAACTGCCGGCGGGTCATGGTTGGCAGGAAGGATGCCTTTTCCTCGACGTGATCCTCGGCCCCGGGGTCAAGCCCAAGAGTGCGCCGAGGATTTACAACGTCGGCAGCCCGCCCTGCCTCTCGGCAAGGCGAGAACTCCTTAGGCTGCAGACGCCAGTCGGATCGACACGATCGAATCGGGGTCCTTCACAGGCTCGCCCTTCTTGATCTTGTCGATGGCTTCCATGCCCTCGATGACCTGGCCCCAGACCGTGTACTGCTTGTTCAGCCACGGAGAATCCGTAAAGCAGATGAAGAACTGCGAGTTGGCGGAGTTCGGGCTCTGCGAACGGGCCATGGAGCACGTGCCGCGAACATGCGGAATGGCGGAGAATTCAGCCTTCAGGTCAGGCTTCTCAGAACCGCCCATACCGGCACGTGCCGGGTTAAAATCGGCAGAACCCTTCTTGCCGAACTTCACGTCGCCGGTCTGTGCCATGAAGTCTGCGATGACGCGGTGGAATACGACGCCGTCATAAGCCTGCTCGGACACCAGTTCCTTGATGCGGGCAACATGGCCTGGAGCAACTTCTGGCAGAAGCTGGATGACAACCTTGCCGGTCGTCGTTTCCATGATGAGGGTGTTTTCCGGATCCTTGATCTCGGCCATGATATCTCTCCTTACTAAGGTTGGGCTAGAGGGGCACAACGCCCGTTTGACGTGGTTGTCGCGACGTTACTTCTTGGTCACCGTTACCTTGACCATACGGTCAGGATCGGAGACTTCGCCGTTTCCGCCGGCGCCACGCTTGATCTTGTCGACGAATTCCATGCCCGAAACGACCTTGCCGACCACGGTATACTGGCCGTTGAGAAATGGTCCCTGATCGAACATGATGAAAAATTGAGAATTGGCAGAATTCGGGTTCTGGGAGCGGGCCATGCCGACGGTGCCACGCTCGAAGGGAACCTTCGAGAACTCGGCGGGGATGTCCGGAAGGTCGGAACCACCGGTACCGGCACGGCGCGCATCGAAGCCCTTGTTCATATTGCCATACTGCACGTCGCCGGTCTGTGCCATGAAGCCGTTGATGACGCGGTGGAAAGCAACGCCATCATAAGCGCCCTTCTTGGCGAGTGCCTCGATCTGCGCCACATGCTTCGGCGCAACCTCCGGCATAAGCTGGATGACGACCGGGCCGTCCTTCAACTGGATCGTCAGAAGATCGGCCGCAGAGGCGATCGTGCTTGCAGCAACAGCGCTGACGAACATGGCGCCTGCAAAGGCAAATTTGAGCAATTTCATTCGGATTGGCTCCACCTATATGCCGAAACTATCGTTTCAGCTTCGTGTTAAGGGCTTCAAGCACGGCTTTGGGCACAAAGGCCTCGACATTGCCGCCCATGGCTGCGATCTGACGAACCAATGTGGCGGTAATAGGCCGCGATGCGGTGCCTGCGGGTAAGAAAACGGTCTGGATATCCGGCGCCATCTGCCGGTTCATCCCCGCCATCTGCATCTCATAATCGAGATCGGTACCGTCGCGCAGGCCCCGAACCAGAAGCGTTGCACCATGACTGCGGGCCGCATCGACAACGAGATTGTCGAAGGAAACGACACGCAGCCTGTCCATAGCGTCCGGCAACACGTCATTGAGAGATTGTCTGATGAGATCCGCACGTTCTTCGAAGCTGAACATGGGCACCTTACCTGGATGAACGCCAATGGCGACGATCACGTTCGATGCCACATTCAATGACTGGATGAGAACATCCAGATGTCCGTTGGTCATCGGATCGAAGGATCCAGGATAAAAGGCAATCGTCATACCGCTCTCGATACTTCCGTGTCGGTGGGCCTTTTGTCACGTCAGCATCGCATCTGCAAGACTTATACCTCGATCGCTTAAGTGAATGTCCAATGAATGCAGCATTCAGCACAGCTTCAAAGCCACTCCTTATAAGTTGAACCATCGACAACGCATCGGGTCTGACATCCCAATGGAGACGGAAATGCTGGCATTCATGGTGATCCTGACGGTCGCCACTTCATTCTTGGTGGAACAGCTCTTCATGGATTGACGTGAGCTGCCAATTTCCTGAACGCCAGATGAACGCGGCATTCAAGGAAGCTTCACAGGCGCAATGCTAATCGATTTTTAATAGTATTTCGGAACCCGACTTGAAGTCAGGCGTTCTATTCGCAGGCAAAGGAACGGACAAATGTTTGCAAGAGAAAAGCAGTCTACTTCGGCGAAAATCGGTGTGATCAGCACCGCCTGGACAATGCTGCTCATCGCGATGGTTGCGACGACGTTCAGCCTTTACGCCCAGAAGCCACAGCAACAGGAAGCAAGCTTCCCGCAGCTTACATCCCGCTATCAGTATATGAACTACTACTGATCGGCAGGGGAAACCCACATAGACCGGAGTAATACGCCATGATTTTCGTTTTGACAGTGCTTTCTGCCTTGATCAGCGTCATGTTCGTGGCATCGGTCGTCTCGGTTGTTTCCGAACTACAGAAGGAAGATGAGGAGTTGAAGGATATGCTGGAACGCAGCAAGTCGTTCTGACAGCATAGGCATCAAAACTCCATCGCCGCACAAAGCCGCCTTATCCTAGGCGGCTTTTTTGTGCGCCGCAGGCCATGGCATCTGCATGCGGTTCGCACAATCAGTTGACCCTTAGGTTTCAACAGAACAGCTTCCATTTACCAATAAAACGCTCTAAGGAACCCCGATAGACCCGGCGTAACGGGCGCATATTGTGAGGTTTGCATAACGATGCTCGATTCCCTGAGAAACGCTTCCAGAACCATGGCGGCAAAGCTGCTCCTTCTTCTTCTTGTCGTTTCATTCGGCATATGGGGTGTGTCGGCATCACTCGTTTCGAGCAATTCACACGCCGTGATGACGGTCGGTGATCAGACGGTGACACCGAATGAGTTTCGCATGGCCTACCAGCGGCGAATGGGAGAGATCGGCCAACAGTTCGGTACGCGTCTGACAACGGAACAGGCGAAAGCTTTCGGTATCGACCGCGAGGTCTTCAGCCAGCTTGCAGCGGGCGCTTCGCTTGATCAACTCGCGGAGAACATGAACCTTGGGCTTTCCGAGGACCGTCTGGCGAATCTCATTGCCGAAGACCCAGCCTTCAAGTCGCCCACTGGCCAGTTTGACCGACAGCTCTTCAGCCAGCGTCTACGCGGCGCTGGCTTCAACGAGGACGACTATGTGAAGGAGCGCAGCAAGGTAGCGGTCCGCAGCCAGATCGTAGATGCCATTTCCGATGGTTTCACGCCGCCACAGGTTCTGGTCGATGCATTGAAGCAGTACCGCAACGAGCAGCGCTCGGTCGATTATCTCCTGCTGTCCAACGCCAATATCGATCCGGTGAAAGCTCCGGCGGAGGATGTGCTGGCTGCCTGGTTCGAAAGTCACAAGGCGCAGTACCGCGCACCCGAATATCGCAAATTCACATATGTGAAGCTTGAGCCGTCCGATATCGCAAATCAGAGCGACATCACCGACGCTCAGGTCGCCGAATACTACGAAAAGAACAAGGACAAGTTCCGCACCGCAGGCCGCCGCACGGTCGAGCAGCTGGTTTTTCCGAATAAGGAGATGGCGGAAGCTGCTGCTGTTCAGATCCGCGCTGGAACGACGACCTACGATCAGGTCATCAAGGATCAGGGCAAGCAGCCGGCAGACGTGCTGCTTGGTGAGTTTACCAAGGAAACGATGCCTGATCCCTCCATCGCCGATGCAGCCTTTGCGGTTCAGAAAGACGGCGGCATTTCGCCTGTGGTCGATGGAGCCTTTGGCCCAGTCATCCTTCGCGTCACCGGCATAAAGGGTGAGAGCATGAAGACACTGGATGAGGCAAAAGAAGAAATTCGCACGCAACTTGCGACCGCAAATGCTGCTGAGCAACTCAACAGTGTTCACGATCGCTACGAAGACCTGCGTGGCGGCGGCTCGTCGCTTGCGGATGCGGCAAACCAGCTGAACCTCAAGGCAGTGACCATTAACGCCATCGACACCAATGGCGAGGACGAAAAGGGCAACCCGGTCGAAGGCCTTCCTACGCCTGCTCTGTTGACAGAGGTATTCAAAACGGAACCGGGCACAGAAGCACCAGCGGTTAACATCGGTCGCGAAGGTTACGTCTGGTTCGATGTCGATCAGATCATCCCGTCGCGTGACCGCACGCTGGATGAGGTTCGCGAACGAGTCGTCGCTGAATGGACGGCCGAGCAGCAGCGCAATGCCCTGACAGCCAAGGCAGCAGAGCTGAAGGCTCGTATCGAAAAAGGCGAGAGCCTTCAGACGATTGCCGGCGAAATGGGTCTTGCTGTTGAAACCAAGATGGGGCTGCGTCGCAACAGTGACGATGCTCTCTTCGGTCAGCAGGCCGTTGCGGCGATCTTTGCAGGCGCTGACGGCTTGGCCGGCACCGCCGTCAATGCGGATGGTTCCGGTCGGATTCTCTTCAAGGTGACGGAAGTCAACACCAATGCCCCTGTCGATGCCCTGAACAACGACGATCGTCAGATCACGGCCATGGCAAAGGCTGCGGGTGAGGACATGCTGGATCAGATGGTCAGCCGTCTGCAGAACGACTATGGTGTCAGCATCAATCAGGCGCTCGCAGATCAGGCGATGACTGCATACTGATAGGGAACGGGACATGGCCGAACTGAAGCCGCTAATCGCCAAGGTTGCAAATGGTGAAAGCCTAAACAGGGAGGAGGCCCGCCAGGCCTTCGATATCCTGATGTCCGGCGAGGCCACGCCGTCTCAGATCGGCGGTTTTCTTATGGCGCTGCGGGTACGTGGCGAAACCGTGGATGAAATCGTCGGTGCAGTCTCGTCGATGCGGGCTCGGATGCTTCCTGTCTCCGCGCCCGCCCATGCGGTGGATATCGTCGGAACGGGTGGTGACGGTCTCGGCACGTATAACATCTCCACCCTCGCCGCGATCATCGTTGCAGGCACCGGCCTTCCAGTGGCCAAGCATGGCAACAAGGCCTTGAGCTCGAAGTCTGGTACTGCCGACGCTCTTTCGGCCCTGGGCGTCAAACTCGATATTGGACCTGAGCTCATCAGCCGCTGCATAAACGAAGCTGGCCTCGGCTTCATGTTCGCGCAGTTGCATCACTCCGCCATGCGCCATGTCGGCCCGACAAGAGTGGAACTTGGCACCCGCACGATTTTTAACCTGCTCGGCCCGCTATCGAACCCCGCAGGCGCGAAGCGCCAGCTGCTCGGCGTCTTTTCACCGCGGTGGCTTCAGCCAATTGCCGAGGTCTTGCGCGATCTTGGATCGGAATCGATCTGGGTTGTCCACGGCGATGGCATGGATGAGATCACCACCACAGGCGTTACCCATGTCGCGGCTTTGGAAAATGGCAAGATCCGCACCTTCGACCTGACGCCGAAGGACTTCGGCGTCTCATCAACGACGATCGACGACCTCAAGGGCGGAGACGGCATCTTCAATGCCAATGCACTTCGCGGCGTGCTCTCCGGTCATAAAAACGCCTATCGCGACGTTTCTCTTTGCAATGCGGCAGCGGCACTCGTCGTTGCCGGCAAGGCCGAAACGCTGAGCGACGGTATGAAGATTGCCAGCGCTTCGCTGGATGAGGGCCAGGCTGCTGCTGCACTGGATAAGCTGGTTGCAGTCTCCAACGAGGAGTAAGCGAAGATGAGCGACATTCTGAGAAAGATCGAAGCCTATAAGCGCGAGGAAATCGCAGCCGCCAAGGCCAAGGTGTCTCTTGCCGATCTGAAGGCGATGGCCGCCGATCAGGCCGCCCCTCGAGGCTTCTACAACGCCTTAAAGCGCAAGCAGGCGGAAGGCACCTATGGCCTGATTGCGGAGATCAAGAAGGCAAGCCCATCGAAGGGCCTCATCCGTCCGGATTTCGATCCACCGGCGCTTGCAAAAGCCTATGAAGCAGGCAACGCAGCGTGTCTCTCGGTTTTGACCGATACACCGAGCTTCCAAGGAGCGCCGGAGTTTTTGACCGCTGCCCGCAACGCTTGCTCCCTGCCCGCCTTGCGCAAGGACTTCATGTTCGAAACCTATCAGGTGCATGAGGCCCGCGCCTGGGGCGCGGACTGCATCCTGCTGATCATGGCATCGCTTACCGACGATGAGGCAAAACGTCTTGAGGCCGAAGCCTTCGCCCTCGGCATGGATGTGCTGGTCGAGGTGCATGATGAAGAGGAAACGGAGCGTGCGCTGAAACTCGCCTCCCCCATGCTCGGCGTCAACAACCGCAATCTACGCACATTCGAGGTCAGCCTCGAAACCAGCGAGCGGCTGGCGAAGATGGTGCCAGCGGACAAGCTGTTGGTCGGCGAAAGCGGCATCTTCACCCATGAGGACTGCCTGCGGCTGGAAAAATGCAACATTAGCACCTTCCTGGTTGGTGAGAGCCTGATGCGCAAGGACGACGTCACGGCTGCGACACGCGCCCTGCTCACGGGCCGGAGCGGCGTTATGGCAGCCGAATGAGCTCATCCCCGAAGCTCACTCATATCGGCGCCTCCGGCGAGGCGCATATGGTCGATGTCGGCGACAAGCTGGATACCGTCCGCACCGCCGTGGCTGAGGGTTTTGTCAGGATGAAACCGGAGACACTGGCGCTGATCCGCGATGGCGACGCCAAGAAGGGTGACGTCATCGGCACCGCTCGCCTCGCCGGTATCATGGCTGCCAAGCAGACATCCAATCTCATCCCTCTTTGCCATCCTCTGATGCTAAGCAAAGTGTCCGTCGATATCTGTGAAGACGACGCTCTACCCGGTTTGCGTGTTCAGGCAACCGTCAAGCTTTCCGGCAAGACGGGCGTGGAAATGGAAGCGCTGACGGCTGTCTCCATTGCCTGCCTGACGATCTACGATATGGCCAAAGCCGCTGATAAGGGCATGGAAATCGGTTCGATCCGGCTGCTTGAAAAAAGCGGAGGAAAGTCCGGCGATTACCGGGCCTGAGTCTCCGACTCAACTCTTCTTGAAAAGCCCGACTGGCCTCTGCTGATCATCCTGATTCTCATCACTGTGATAGAGTAATATATGAAGGTCATGCTTGTGACCGAAAAGGAAGCGTATGAAACCCCTTCTGCCTGTCAACGAAGCTCTCGAACGATTGCTAGGTGCGGCACAGCCTCTCACTGTCACAGAGCGCGTCAGCCTCACCAATGCCGATGGGCGCGTCCTGGCCGCTGACCTTGCTGCACGGATTACACAGCCGCCCTTCGATTCCTCAGCCATGGACGGGTACGCACTGCGCGCCGCGGATGCTCCGACGTTCGGCTCCGAACTGACTGTTATCGGCACGGCCTCTGCGGGGCACGCTTTTGAAGGTTCGGTGGGACCGGGGCAAGCTGTTCGCATCTTCACAGGCGCGCCAGTACCTAAGGGGGCGGACACAGTCTTGATCCAGGAGGATGCTGAGCTTCTGGATGCTAACCACATCCGTACCACATTCGATGTCACTCAAGGGCGACATATCCGCCCGCGCGGCCAGGACTTCATGGAAAGCGAAGCCGTTCTCGATGCAGGCAATTGCTTGAGCTTCGCCGATCTGACCGTTGCTGCCGCAATGAATCATGCCGAGGTCACGGTCTATCGCAAGCCGCTTGTCGCCGTGCTCGCAACAGGCGATGAACTCGTCCCGCCGGGCGGTGATCCGCAGGTGGCACAGATCATCGCATCGAACACCTTTGGCGTTTCAACACTCGCACGTCAGGCCGGCGCGGATATTCTCGACCTAGGGATCGTCAAGGATGACGACGCGCTGATCCGCGCCGCAATCGGCAAGGCCATCGCCGCCAAGGCCGATATTCTCGTCACGCTTGGTGGCGCCTCGGTTGGCGATCACGATCTCGTCCAGGCCGCGCTGAAGGCAGAAGGTATGACACTGGACTTCTGGCGCATCGCTATGCGGCCGGGTAAACCGCTTATGGTCGGTACTATCGGCGCGATGCAGGTGCTGGGCCTGCCGGGAAATCCAGTCGCCAGTCTTGTCTGCAGCCTGCTGTTCCTTGAGCCTCTCATCCACAAGCTTGGCCACCACCAACACCAATCCCGCGAGATCACGGTCAAGACGGCAACCGCTCTCAAGGCCAATGACATGCGGCAGGATTATCTGCGCGCCCGCTTCACTGGCACAGACAATGGGCTCCCCATCGCAGAAGTCTTCACCAAGCAGGACTCGTCGATGATGAAGATCATGGCGAAGTCCAATTGCCTGATCGTCCGCCCACCGCACGCGCCTGAACTGCCCGCCGGGGCGGAATGCACAGCCATCAGGCTAAGAGGCTGAAGACAATAGTCTCATAAATGCAAAGGGCTCCGTCGTAACGGAGCCCATCCTTGTTTGATAGATGCGACCTGGCGCCTTAAGCGCGCAGCACTGCGTTGTCCGGATCGAACGGGCTTTCGACCACGACCTCCGCATCATAAAGATCGCCAAGGATCTTGATCTTCAGCTTGGTACCAATCGTGGCGTAGTCTGGTGCGAGCATAGCGAGCGCCACCGACTTGCCGATACGCCAGCCGAAACCACCGCTCGTTGCACGACCGACAACCTCGCCCGCATCGTTCAGGATGGCTTCCGAACCGCGTGCATCAACGGTAGTGTTGCCGCTGACGATCAGCGTGGAGAAGATCCACGGCAGACCCTTTTCCTTGCCAGCAACCACTGCGTCACGACCGATGAATTGCTTCTCCGGTTTGATGAAGCGGTCGAGACCTGACGAGTACGCGTTGTACTCGACCGAAAGTTCACGGCCCATGTTGCGGTAAGATTTTTCCAGCGACATGGACACCATAGCGCGAATACCGAATGGCTTGATACCAAACTCGGCACCGGCTTCCATCAGACGGTCGAAAATGTAGGTCTGCATTTCGATCGGATGATGCAGTTCCCAGCCAAGTTCACCGACGAAGTTGACGCGAAGCGCATGTGCGGTTGCGACGCCAACGGAGATTTCCTTGGCGGTGAGCCACGGGAAATCCTTGTTTTCGAGGCTGGTGCGCGTCAGCTTCTTCAGGACTTCGCGAGACTTCGGACCGGCCAGAGCCAGAACGCCGTACTTCTGAGTGATCTGCTGCAGAGTGACGGAGCCATCGGTGGGCGCAAGACGGCGAAGCGTGTCGTGATCGACCGATTCAAGACCACCTGCGGAAACCAGATAGAAGCGACCGGGTGCCCACTCATAGACCGTGAACTCCGCCTTGACGCCACCATTCGGCGTCAGGAGATGCGTCAGCGCGATACGGCCACGCTTCTTTGGAATGGCATTCGCCAGGATCGACTCGAGCCATGCGCGAGCGCCGGGACCGGAGACTTCCATCTTCGCAAAAGCCGACATGTCCAGAACGCCGACATTCTGAGTAACGTTCTTCACTTCATTCCCGACGTGCTCGAAGTAGTTCGACCGGCGGAACGACCACTTTTCAACAATGCGTCCATCTTCGAGCGGTGGTGCGTAGTTGTGGTTGGTAATGACGTCTGCGCCAACACCAAGTTCTTCTTCCTTCAACGCATAACCTTCGGGTGCAAACCAGTTGGCGCGTTCCCACCCATAAACCGAGCCGAACACACCGCCGAGTTTCTTGAGGCGATCATAGACCGGCGTCGTTTTCAGCGGGCGAGCAGCAGAGCGCTCCTCATCCGGATAGTGCATGGTGAAGACGTTGGCATAGGCCTCTTCATTCTTGGCAATCAGGTAGCCTTCGGTTGCATAAGGGCCGAAACGACGCGGATCGACACCCGTTAGATCGAGAGTAGGCTCGCCATCGACGATCCACTCCGCCAGCTGCCAGCCAGCTCCACCTGCAGCGGTGATGCCGAACGAGTGACCTTCGTTCAGCCAGAAGTTCTTCAGGCCAGGCGCTGGACCGACGATCGGGTTGCCATCCGGGGTGTAGGCGATCGCGCCGTTATAGACTTTCTTGATGCCGACTTCGCCGAAAGCCGGAACGCGCTCGATGGCGCTTTCGATATGCGGCATCAGACGGTCGAGCTCTTCCTGGAACAACTCGTATTCGCTGTCGTCGGAAGGGCCGTCGACATAACAGACAGGCGCGCCAACTTCGTACGGACCAAGGATCAGGCCACCGGCTTCTTCGCGCATATACCAAGCGCTATCCGATTCGCGCAGAACGCCCATTTCCGGAAGGCCCTGCTTGCGGCGCTCCAGAATGTCTGGATGCGGTTCGGTGACGATATACTGGTGCTCGACCGGAATGACCGGAATGTTGATGCCGACCATCTCGCCTGTCTTGCGGGCGAATGAACCCGTACAGGAAATGACATGCTCGGCAATGATCTCGCCCTTGTCAGTCGTCACCTTCCAGTGACCGTCTTCGGTCTGCTCGATCGCAGTAACGGTTGTGTTTCTGTAGATAGTCGCGCCCTTGTCACGCGCGCCCTTGGCCAGCGCCTGGGTGAGGTCAGCCGGCTGAATATAGCCGTCATCCGGATGCTGGATCGCGCCGAGAAGGCCATCGATCTCACAGAGCGGCCAGACTTCCTTGACTTCTTCCGGCGTCAGCATCTTCACATTGACGCCAATGGTTTCAGCGATACCGGTGTAATACATATACTCGTCCCAGCGATCCTTGGTGCGGGCGAGACGAATGTTGGAAACCTTGGAAAAGCCGACATTCATGCCGGTCTCCTGTTGCAATTCCTCGTAGAACTTGACCGAGTACTTATGAATCTGGCCGACCGAATAGCTCATGTTGAACAGCGGCAGGAGGCCCGCCGCGTGCCATGTGGAACCAGATGTCAGCTCTTTACGCTCGATGAGAACGGAGTCAGTCCAGCCCTTTTTGGCCAGATGATAGAGCGTCGAAACGCCGACAACGCCACCACCGATAACCACTGCCCGCGCATGTGTCTTCATAATCATAGTTCCCCTTGAGGCATGTCATCCGCATGAACGCGGCTTTTTCCGAACCTATGGCGCAGACTATGCAATGTCGCATCGCCGCCCAAACGCCTGATTACGACATGCAAAAGGCTCGCCGCGACGGCGAGCCTTTTGACGATTTTCAAGCAGCGAGAATGCTCAGCTTGGCTTCTTTGCAGCTGATGCTTTAAACTCCCCAACCTTTGCCTCTCCCGGCTTTTCCTCCTCGGCCTGCACCTTGGCAGCCTCGGACTTCGCTATCTCTTGCTTGGGAGCAGCTGCGGCACCAGTATGGGAAACCACCGCCTTGTCACCCTCCTCCGAAAGAAGTGCCGCGAGGATTTGCGGGTTCGTCTCGCCTTCCATGTGGATGTTGAGATTACGCTGCGGCATCGGAATACTGATCCCCTCCTCTCGGAAGCGCTTCAGAATTTCCATCCGCAGATTGTTTTTTACGGCTAGTCCATGCGAAAGATCGGCAAGATGGAAGCGAAGCTCGAAATCGAGCGAGAAATCGCCAAAGCGCAGGAATTCCACATGCGGCTCCGGATTTCTCAAGACCGGCGTCTGCTTCTTCACCAGTTCAAGCAGGATATCCATCACCTTCTGCGGATCCGTCTCATAGGCGACCGAAACCGGAATTTCAGCACGCTGAATGCGATTGCGATGCGTCCAGTTGCCGACGGAGGAATTGATGAACTCCGAGTTCGGCACGATGATCGACTGACCTCGGAAGGTTTCAATCTCGGTGGCGCGAACGGAAAGCCGCTTTACGGTGCCTTCGACTGTGCCCGTCACCACCCAGTCTCCCACCTTGAATGGACGCTCGACAAGAAGGATCAGACCGGAGACGAAGTTGGAGACGATGTTTTGCAGGCCGAAACCGATACCGACAGACAGGGCCGACGCAACGAGAGCAAGGCTGGACAGATCAAGACCGGCAGACGAGATACCAAAGATTGCGGCAACAACGATCCCCAGATAGCCGATACCCGTGCCGACCGAGTTTCGCACGCCAGCATCGACTTGGCCTCGCGCCATGACATTGCGATCCAGCCATTTCTGGAACCACCGTGTCACCGCGTAACCGACGATGAAGACCAGAATGCCGCTAAAAATGCTGATCAGCGAGATCGAAGTGTTGCCGACCTTGAAGCCTGTCAGCAGGCTGTACGCCCAGTTTTCGATATCGCCGGGCTGGAAACCCCAGGAGAACAGAACGAGCGGTACGCCGAAGGCAAGCGCAATCGCGTAGATGCCAAGCCCTGCGACAAGACCGGTCTGATCCAGACCCACGGGGCCGAGAGAGAATCGACGGCCGAGATACCGTCCCGCAAGCGTTTCTCCAAAGGCTCCCTGACGAGAGATCGCCTTGCCGGAAAGGATGCCGATATAAACGGTCGCCACGACCGCACCTGTCGCCACGATCTGTGTAGCAAGAAACCGGGCAAGCCCGACATAGCCTGTCAGACAGGCACCGATCAGCACCAAACCGCCGACTCGCAGCAAAATCGCGAGCCAGCGCGGCATGCGCTTGTGGCCGGTTTCGGCATCCTGACCTTCTCCGACCACAGGCTTGAGGAAAGAAATCCCAAAAAGGATAACGCCGATGACAATCGAGGCCACAAAACTCTTCGCCACCGTCAGAATGAGCGGCGAATTGAGTGTCTCGCTGATCGTGCTGAAGAGGTAATCCAAGCCGTTGACGATCGCCATGACGAGCATCGCCGACGATATCGTATGCGCGCCGCTGTTCGACACACGCAGAAGACGCCATTCCGGCTGTGTCGGGGCAAAAATTGCGTAAGTCAGGCGAGAAATGAAATACACGAAGGCAATCACTGACATCGCCACGAAGACGATGGGCGCGATATCCGGTCTCAGGACACCAAAATTATCGAGGAAAAAGGCCGACGTCACCATGAAGAGGAAGACCGACATCGACTGCACCGTCGTCGACCAGAAGGCGACGGACAGGCGGCGCAGATAGGACGGCTCGCCGGAAAAAGCGCGTCGCTCCATGCGGTGTCCAAGAAGCCGATAACCGCCGACAAGAAACAGAAGTGCTGCCAGTATCGAAAGCGATACGGCACCGAACATCGAAAGCCGCTTGTAATTCCAGACGAATATGGACCAGCTTGTCAGCGAACTGCTGACCATCGAGATCTCGTCGATGAACTCCCTGCCAGCCTCCGCGAGCACCGGTAGAGAAATTTCCGTTCTCTTGAACAGAGTTGCGGCAAACAGCGCACGCCGGATCGACGTGATGTTGTTGGACAGAGCATTGGCTCGCCCGGCTACGGCTTCTGCTTCGCCCAGAACCGCATTGATCTGGGACTTTTCAGAATTGAGCTTGTCACGCTCGTCCGTCACGACGCTTGCCTCGGGCGGTGCGCCTTCCTTGGGCGGCGCGCCGAGCGATGTGATACGGCCGTTGATCTCATCCAGCCGGCCGCGCAGATTGCCGAGGACGCCGTTCACAGACGCAGCAAGATCATCCGCCCTGCCTTTCAGATCGACGAGACGGGCATCGTCTCTACCGCCCTCTTCGAGTTGCCGGCTGATATCGGAAAGGGAGGCCTTAGCCGTGTCGAGCTCTTTGGTAGAGCGCTCAACGACAGGTGTTGCCGCAGCCGGCTGCGCCGCAGCGGTAGGCCCATTGGAAACCGGCGCTGAACCTTGCCCCTGATCTTGAGCGAAAACGAACGAGGATAGCAGAAGCAACAGAATAGGCAGAAGAGACAGAGGCCGAACCCAGCGCGTGCCACTCATCGAAAACCTCATCACGGATACCCTTCTGCTCCTGTCGAATCATGGGGCCTAGATAATGGACCTATAAGGCAATTCAACAGCGGCGTTACGCCTAAGATGTGGAACTTCTTTCGGTTTCAGCCATTAGAGTGTGCACAAGCAAATAGTGTCCATAGATGGAGGGTAATCATGGAAGCAGCAGGTATCGGTTGGCTCGCAGCAATCATCATCGGTGGCATCGCCGGGTGGCTCGCAGAGCAGTTCATGAAGAGCAATATGGGTGTTTTGATGAACATCATCCTCGGGATCGTGGGCGCAGTGATCGCCAACGCCATCCTGTCGGTGTTCGGAATCGTTTTGGGCGGCTGGATTGGCTATCTGATCGCTGGTTTCATCGGCGCCTGCATCCTCATTGCAGTCGCGAGAGCGATAAGGCGCTGAAACGCGTCAAAAAAACTTTCTTTTTAAAAGCCCGGTTTTCCGGGCTTTTTCATTGAAAGAGCATCACTCCCAGAAGAAAAATCGCAATATTTCGTCTTTGGCGCTAGACAAGGGAAATGAACCCCTTTATACGCCCCCTCACACCGCCACACGGTGCCGGTCGGGTGATTAGCTCAGTTGGTAGAGCAGCTGACTCTTAATCAGCGGGTCGTAGGTTCGAGCCCTACATCACCCACCATTCTTTCAAAGGCTTACAGCCTGTTTCTCACACATCAAGTTAGGTATCTGCGCAAGATATAGCGCCTCTCGTGGCGCAGAGAACGCCGTAAACTACGCGCATTACAATCTGTATCGAGTAAGATAGGCGGATACGGTTCAGGCAAGCAAAAAGGCTGCGCGACGCTTGAACACTCTCTCGACAGTTTTGATCGGAGAACGCACGACCCGAAAGTCTCGGCTCGCACACTGGGTTCTAGGGGCGCGGGCAAGACGATAGGCACAGGCTGCACCGCTCCTCTGAGTGAGTCTTCAGACGATTCCTACCGGACTGTGAGCGAGCGCTGGAGGGCTAGAAGGACCTACCGATGCCACAGGACCGAGTGAGCGCCACCCACTCCATCAAAATAGTGCTGCTAGAGCTGCTTCTTCCTAGATGTCCGCAAAGACGTCTTATTCTTGATCATACTCCGGCGCCATGAGACTGTTCACCAATATCGTGTTGTTGCTTGGAGGCGTCGTGGGAACCGGCCTCGTCTCTTTCTTTATAGGAAGGACTGTGGTGCAAGCCGCGACCTTCGGAACCTGTTTCGACGGCGGCTGCGGGTATGGGGCTGTGTTCCTGGCGTTTCCGCTCGTTTGGTTCGTGACCTTCGCGCTCTATCTCATGGCGCTTCTCGTCTGGCGAAAGCGACCCTTCAGGCACAATCGAAAAGATGCATAGTCCTCCCGACTGGTTGACATGCCAGCTAAGATAAAAGAATCTCCCCACGCTGGGGATTCGTCGCTTGATACTGCTTGACGTCGTAACGACGTTCGGCTTCAAAAAGCTAATGAATTTCGCGCATGTTCTGCAATGGGGAGCAGGATATGCGATATAATGGAGTGCTGCATGCGCGCTTTGATCAATCCGCCTTCGCTCACGATCGACACAATGGACTACCAGGCGGAATGCCAGTTCGCTCTCGAGCCTTCCATCAATGGGTTGCTTGAAATAGCCGAAAGTGCTGGCTGGGACCGCCAGCACGCCGCGCTCGCCATCGTGGCGCTCGCAAGCGGTCGGCTTTCTGCGGATAGCTTCACAGAAGAACGCGCTCTTTCCTGACACGAAAACGCTGTCTTTATTAAAAAAAAGGTCCGGCTCTGCCGGGCCTTTTTTCGTTTGCTCGCGAAACCGCCCGCCGCGGTGAGAGCGACGACGAAGATTAGGCCTCAGACTGGAGGGTACGATGATGCTTCGCGTAGACCCACTGAAACGTCTGAACTGGACGATATTGACGAATCATTCAAAAAAGAACATAAAGTGAACAAAGGAGATTTGGATGACGACGTCATAAAGATCGATAGAACAGGCACTTGCGCTCGTAGCGCAATCCAGAAGCTTGAGAGAGCGCGCAGAAGAGCGCCGACGAGACCTCCGCCGAAAGACGGAGATGATGACGACGAAGCCTCTCTACAACTTGAAGAAAAAGAGTAGCCGTCAGCTCACGCTACGGCTTGATTCGTAAGGTCTGGCAAAAGGCGCCGTTCCTTCCAGACTCGAAAAAAGGCCACGCCCGTTCGTCCGTAGCGCGGCCTTTTTGCTTCGGAATCGCACTCTTACTGCATTCTTGCCACTGCGCTTTCTGGTGAGGCAACAGTTGTTTCGGCGTTTCCAGGAAGCCTATCGGTCTTCTTCAACACAAGAGCGGTCTTTTGATACATCTCAGACGGAGCTGAAATGCTCGCTGTCGTGAACTCGCGGTCGATACCGGGCGGCACCGCCGTGGTCTCGATATTTTTGACACAGTCAGCGAAGGCCGTACCGGCAGTAAAAACCAAGGCTGCGGCGGTTATGAGAATTTCCTTCATGTCATTCTCCTCTCGCGGTGATCGACGGTCGATTTTTCTAAAATCAGATCCGTGGACTGTAAATGTGTGCGTCGCGCTGCCGCTCATCGGCAAAGCGTAGTAACGCCAGGCTACGTTCAAGTTTTTACCAGTTTAGATGCACTCTTGATCCCCCTGCGGAAGATCATGGCAACATAAGTTCCAGCAAGCGGCATGATGATCGGCTTATAGGTAGTAGCGGAGGCCTTGTTTGCGGCCTCAAGAACTCTTCGGCGACCGGAAGTACCTTGCGACGTCATGTTACAATCTCCATTGAGCGGAGAGAACGGAGAGAAATTCCTTTTGTTCCAACCGTCGATGGTCCGTCGTTAATATTTAAGGCATGGCTCGCGCCACCGCTTCTCCCGCACCGAAGAAAAACAATTACCAGTCCGTGGAGGTGTGAATCGCGAGTTGGCGCTTGCGGTCCGAAAGAGCTTGTCCATGATGCATTTCTTCATGTACCAGAGAGCATCAATCGGGATGACCGTATGTCGCGCTCAGTATACAAAATTTCCTTCGTTGCATCCCCCGCAGATCATGCGCAGGCAGCAAGAGAAGACCTCATCCGCGAATATGGCAATGCCTCTTTCGAAGAGGCGGAGGTGATCGTCGCACTTGGGGGCGACGGATTTATGCTACAGGTTCTGAACGAGACGATGAACCTTGGAAAGCACGTCTATGGTATGAACCGTGGCTCGGTCGGCTTCCTGATGAATGATTACAGAGTGGGACGGCTGCATGAGCGGATCGAGGTTGCCACCGGCAACGATTTCCACCCCCTTAAAATGACCGCAGTGGACGATACTGGCAATGAAGTTTCGGCACTTGCAATGAATGAGGTCAGCCTATTTCGCCAATCTCACCAAGCCGCAAAGCTTCGCGTCGATATCGATGGCAAGACGAGACTGGAAGAGTTGATCTGCGACGGAGTGATGGTTGCTACGCCTGCGGGTTCAACGGCATATAACTTCTCTGCCCATGGCCCGATCCTGCCTCTCGAATCTCCGCTTCTTGCGCTGACCCCCGTCAGCGCCTTCCGCCCAAGACGCTGGCGCGGTGCGCTGTTACCCAACCAGGTCACGGTGGATATTCATGTCCATGAATTTGAAAAGCGCCCCGTGAACGCAGTTGCTGATCATCGTGAGGTCAAATCCGTTCGCAGCGTCAAAATTGCGCTTTCTCAGGACAGAACGGCAAGAATTCTTTCGGATCCGGATCGTTCCTGGTCTGACCGCATTCTCGCAGAGCAGTTCACCAATTGATAAAGGACGTGACCATGAAAGCTCTTTTTGCGGCAGCGCTCCTGCTTGGCAGCTTCAGTCAGGCCTTCGCTCAAACTCCGGACATTGAAGCCCTGCCCGTCTCGACGATCTTCGTCACCAGCAGCGGCATGTGGGAGCGTGAACCAGCGGATGACGCAGCCAAGCCGAGCGAGCCTGCGCAAAACAACCCGACTGCGCGCGCCGAGCCCACGCGCGGCTATTACAAGGTCGTCGCCATGCGTCAGGGAGACGGTACGGCGAAAATCTACCTCCAACAGATCGCCTACACTGCAGATGGCCCCGCTTTGGTCGATACGCTCGAGCTGGAAGAGTTTACCCAGATGAAAGCTTACGTCACCGACATCCGTCCGGAAAGCTCAGCAGGCGCATCCAGCTTGCCTGGCCTATTCGTCACGGTGCATCTGAAGACCGATCCGGCTCAGAAAGAGCCCGATGCATGGACCATCCTCATCGACGAACTGGGTGACATGAAGATCGAAAAGGCGTCCAATTAGAACGGGTCGCTGTGTCTCGCCCCTTGCCTAAATGCAGCTTAGGACCATAATGGCCGCTTTCGTCACAATCTGTCGGAAATCGATAGAGAGCGCCTAAAGTTCTTCGGGTCCGCTTAGAACTGCGCCGAAATGGTGCTTCCACAGCCTTACACCCAGTGCGCCCGACCGGTCCAGACTGGAGCCAACGGTCAGCCACGGCAAGAGAGTGGGCGAAAGGCCAGCGTCGAATAGACAGAAACCGGCAGCCAGAACGCAAGTATCGGTCTGGATACCACAAACCAAAACCCGATCGAGTTCCAGCGACAGAAGATAGTCGATGGCGTCCCTTGGCGGCGAATAACCATGCTTGACGAAGACTCGATCCGCAGCCACCAGTGACTCATCGTCTTTGGCCGGTTTCCAACCCAATTGCCGTTCAAAGGGTGTGATCTTTTCATCATGCCGCTCGACGCTTGCAATGCTCGGCATTTTCAGAGCAAGAGCCGCGATGTCCTCGACGAGGCGCTGCGGGGGATTAAAGCTCAGTTGAACATCGACGATGTAAAGAGCCTGTCTCAACGTCAATCTCCTGCCAAGTTGTCTGGATCTACCAATGTGCGCCCTGCAAAACTACGGTGCGGCCAAGGCACCATTCGTCCTCACGGAACTCCTAAGACATTTCCGTATCATATAGAACGCTCTAATCGGCTCATCGAGCTTTTCAATATTCCGATCGCCGGGCAGATGGTAGAAAATTGCCAGCCAGATGCCGTAAAAAGACCTCCCGCAGCGTATGCCGCGAGAGGTCATGATCTCATAGCCCTTTAAAGCAACGATCAATCGATATCGGAAACTTCCACTCCCGCGCCGCCGCTGATGCGGTGAGCAAGCGCAGCCTCCATGAACTCGTTGAGATCGCCATCGAGAACGCTGCTTGGCGAGGTGCTTTCCACTCCGGTGCGCAGATCCTTGACCAGCTGATACGGCTGCAGAACGTAGGAGCGGATCTGGTGACCCCAGCCAATATCCGTCTTGGACGCGGCCTGCGCATTGGCGGCCTCTTCGCGCTTTTGCAGCTCGACTTCGTAAAGACGCGACCGCAGCATTTCCCACGCCTTGGCGCGGTTCTTGTGCTGAGACCGCTCCTGCTGGCAGGCAACGGCAATACCGGTAGGAATGTGAGTGATACGCACCGCCGAGTCGGTCGTGTTGACGTGCTGACCGCCGGCGCCGGACGACCGGTAGGTGTCGATACGGCAATCGCTTTCGTTGATGTCGATCTGGATCGAGTCATCCACCACCGGATAGACCCAGATGGAAGAAAACGACGTGTGGCGGCGTGCGTTGCTGTCGTAAGGTGAGATACGCACAAGACGGTGAACCCCGGACTCGGTCTTCATCCAGCCAAAGGCATTATGGCCCTTAACGAGAATTGTCGCAGACTTGATTCCGGCTTCTTCGCCATCATGCACTTCCAGAACTTCGACCTTGAAACCCTGGCGCTCGGCCCAGCGCGTATACATGCGCAGCAGCATGCTCGCCCAATCCTGGCTTTCCGTACCGCCGGCACCGGAATGCACTTCGACATATGTATCGTTGGAATCGGCCTCGCCGGAAAGCATCGCTTCCACCTGACGACGGTTCGCCTCGCTTCTGAGCGCCTTAAGCGCCTCTTCCGCTTCACGTACGATTTCGTCGTCGCCTTCAGCCTCACCCATCTCGATCAACTCGATATTGTCGTTGACCTGCTGCTCGAGCGAGCGAACGCCCGTGATGGATTCGTCCAGTTGCTGGCGTTCGCGCATCAGCTTCTGCGCTTCACCGGCATCGTTCCAGAGGGTCGGATCCTCTGCCTTGTTGTTCAACCAGTCCAGTCGCCTTATCGCCTGGTCCCAGTCAAAGATGCCTCCTCAGCAGGCTTATGGCCTGCTTGATTTCGTCGACTACATTTACGATTTCATTGCGCATTTCGCAGATTCTTCGCCTTTTTAAAAAACTGCCTGGGTGAATAAATGCGAGGGGCGCGGATGTAAAGACCCGCGCCCCTCGACTTCGTACGGAATTGATTTCAGTAAAGTCCGCCGCCGCCGCCAGTGATGGCCTGCTGAGCCTGTGGAGATTCCCGCAAAATGTCTTCCTGCGACATGTTGCCGTCCATACCGATGACATTGAAGCTCGATGCGGGGCCGGTACCCGGCTTGAAGGCTTCCATGATCGTATCAGGCTCGCCTTCCATCGCCGCCATACCCGTCTTGCGGTTGACGGCAACGAAGTTCATGCCGTTCGGCACAATGAACTTGCTGTGCGGCAGGTGCTTGGCAGCCTGCGAGATGAACTCGCCGAAGATTGGTGCTGCAAGCGAGCCGCCCGTACCGCCACGACCAAGCGGTGCCGGGCTATCGAAACCGATGTAAAGCCCGGCAACCAGGTCTGGCGTATAACCGACAAACCAGGCGTCCTTCTCGTCATTGGTAGTGCCGGTCTTGCCTGCAACTGGGAGATCGACCTTGATCTTGCCAGCAGCCGTACCGCGCTGAACGACGCCTTCCATCATCGAGGTGACCTGATAGGCGGTCATCGGATCGAGAACCTGCTCCCGCTTGTCGAGGATGGTCGGCTCGTTCTGATCTTGCCACACCGTCGCGTTACAGCCTTCGCAGGCGCGATCCTCATGGCGGAAAATGGTCTTGCCATAACGATCCTGAATGCGGTCGATCACTGTCGGCTTGATCTGCTTGCCACCATTGGCAATGACCGAATAGGCAGAGACCATACGCATGACGCTGGTTTCACCGGAACCGAGCGACATGGAAAGCAGAGGCGGCATCTTGTCATAGATGCCGAATCTCTCCGCATACTCCGCGACCAGATTCATGCCCATGTCCTGCGCAAGACGCACCGTCATTAGGTTACGCGATTTTTCGATGCCAAGTCGCAGCGTGGATGGGCCGGCAACCTCGCCACCATAGTTCTGCGGCCTCCAGACCTCGCCACCGGATACCACTTCAAGTGGCGCATCCATAATAACGGATGCCGGTGTATAGCCGTTATCGAGTGCTGCTGCGTAGATAAACGGTTTGAAGGACGATCCCGGTTGACGCATGGCCTGCGTGGCGCGGTTGAACTCGGACTGCGCGTAGGAAAAACCGCCGACGATTGCCAGAACACGACCCGTATGCGGGTCCATCACAACCATTCCACCTTGCACTTTCGGTGGCTGACGAAGACGATAGGACGTACCCTGTGCTGCGATGGGCTCGACATAAACGACATCTCCGGGTTTCAGCACTCCGGTCGGAGACTTTGCTGTGCTGCGCTGCCCTTTGGAGTCGCGATAAGCCCACTTCATGTTCTCTGGCTTGATGGAGCCGCGGCTCCCCTTATCAGGGGTGTCGCTGTCGGGATCCGGACGCAGGCCGATATCGACGCCACCGGCACTCGCATCCAGCACCACGGCAAGCCTCCACTCGGGAACGTCGCGCAGAGGTTTCATTTTGGAAAGGAGCGCCGCCCAGTCGCCATTGATGTCGATCTGATCGATCGGGCCATGGAAACCACGGCGCTCATCATAATCGATGAGACCGTCCTGCAGCGCTTTACGCGCTTCCATCTGGATTTCAGGATCGAAAGAGGTGCGCACCGAAAGGCCGCCTTTGAGCAACTTGTCTGCGCCGAACTGATCGACGATCTGGCGACGCACTTCTTCTGCGAAGTAATCCGAACCGGCAAGCTGTGGGCCACTGCGACGGACGTTGACGCCAAGCGGCTGTTGCTTGGCTTCTTCGGCATCCGCCTTGGTAATATAGCCATTCTCGGCCATACGATCGATCACCCAGTTACGGCGCTCGACAGCGGCCTTTTCTCGACGGAAAGGATGATAGTTGGCCGGCCCCTTCGGCAGAGCAGCAAGATAGGCCGTCTCCGCGATGGTCAATTCCGTCACGGACTTGTTGAAATAGGTCAGCGAGGCGCTGGCAATGCCGTATGAGTTCAGACCGAAGAAAATCTCGTTGAGATAAAGCTCGAGGATCTTATCCTTGCTGTAGGCCTGCTCGATACGGAAGGAGAGAATGGCCTCCTTGGCCTTACGCTCCATCGTCTGCTCGTTCGTCAACAGAAAGTTCTTCGCCACCTGCTGGGTAATCGTCGAACCGCCTTGCGTCGGTCCGCCTGTTACATAAGCGAGTGCCGCACGCGCGAAACCAGTCACGTCTATGCCGGGATGCTGATAGAAATTCTTGTCTTCCGCCGAAAGGAAGGCAGCCTTCACCCGGTCAGGAATGGCCTGGATCGGCAGGAACAGGCGCCGCTGTTCCGCATATTCCGTCATGAGCGCGCCATTGCCGGCGTGGACACGCGTCGTCACCGGCGGTTCGTAGCTGTTCAGAACCGCATAGTCAGGCAAGTCCTTCGTTATCGTCACCAGGTAAATGGCAACGCCAGCAGCGACCACGAGAAAAAGCGTGCTTGCCAAGCCGAAGAAATATCCAATCAGTCTGATCATATGAGGCTACCGATACTTCGAATCGCACTTTGCGCCTGCCCGTAGGCGCGCAAATTTATATGGAGCGTGCCGTTTTGCACACCGCTTAACCGATGACAAGTCGCGGATATTACCATTCGCGTTCATGTTACCGGGAGATGGAGTTCGCGCAACGAGTAAAGAGCCCGCTACCATACCGAATCCATCTATCGCAGTAACGCGGGGAATGTGAGTAAAATAGGGCTCTTGCTGACAAATCCCGCAGCTTTAGGGTTGCTAGACGTCGCTTTCCAGCTACCGTCACAAAAGCAACACAGCCATGCAGGACTGGCCCGCCGGGTAGACTGACCCATCAGCGATCAACCACCATTGGCAAGAGCCTGAGCGCGATATTTGGTGACCGCTTCCGACAACCTCTCGGCCACCTTGTCGCGCCATTTCTCATCAAGAAGAAGCTTCTCATCTTCCGGATTTGAAAGGAAGCCGAGTTCGACGAGGACCGAAGGGACATCATGCGCACGCAGAACCTGGAAACCCGCATAACGATGGGGATTGTTGATCAGCCCCACCTGCCCCTCGAATGAGGAGACTATATTCTCCGCAAGCGTTACCGAAAAAGCTTGAGTTTCTCTCCGCGTCAGATCGAGCAGGATATCGGCGACCTCTGGCTGCGCGTTTGAGACCGTCACACCTGCAATTTGATCGGAGAGGTTTTCGCGCTCCGCCAGATTCTGCGCCATTCTGTCAGAAGCCCTGTCAGAGATTGTGTAGACTGTGGCACCTCGAATGCCCTTCTGGCTCAGTGTGTCGGCATGAACCGAAACGAAAAGATTGGCGCTGTGCTGGCGAGCAATGGTGACGCGCTCGGAAAGCGCCAGAAACGTATCGTCATCTCGGGTCAGGAACGCTTTTATACCGGCAATCTTGTTCAGACGATCTGCCAGTTGCTTGGCAAAGGCCAAGGTGATGACCTTTTCGTCCGTTCCGCTGACCCCCCCTGTGGCGCCCGCATCGATACCGCCGTGACCGGCATCAACCGCAATAACGAAATCGGACTGCCGTGGTGATTTTTCGATGATATCCGGCGTGACGGATGCGGTTGTGGCAGGCGCCAGCGATTGCCAGTCCTGTTGCTTCAAAAGTTCCCCAAACTTCTGTTTGGAAGCAATTTCCGTATCGAGAACGAAACGGAACAGCTTGCCATCCTCTTCCGCTTCAACCTTGGCAATCGCAACCTGGACCGGCTTTCGGGCCGTCAGCACCAGCCGCGCACTCCCCTCGCCCATACTGCCGAAACGGATATCGCTGAAGAGGCCCGTGGGTTTCAACTCATGGGCAGGAAAGGCAAAGTTGACCGCTGGCATGTCGATCACGACACGCACTGGCGAATCCAGATAGTGAACCTCAAACTCGGGTTCGGCGTTGAAATCGAGAACGACGCGTGTGCGAGCCTCATCGCCAATGATACGCGCGGCCTTCGCGACAAACTCAGGTGCGGCATGAACGTGAATGCTCGACATAAACGTCATCAGCAGAGCCGGAACAACAACACCCGCATAACGAGTGATTCGTGGGAGAATGCTCTCCCGGTTCAATTCTGCCACCGTAGCCAGCCAATTTTTCATCGTCGTCAATATCTTTAAATTTTCATCGTTTCGCACGAACTTTGCCGGCTAGTTAGACAAAACGCGCATTTCCTCGGATAAGAATGACCCTACTTGAGCCCTGGGGCAACATTCGCAAGCCTTGATGAAGCAATTCTTAACTGCGAAATTCCATCAATGATATGGCATATTTAGCCTGCCTATTGCTATTGTGACGGATAAACCATACAACACGATTGAGGGTTAAAAATGTTGACGGGATAGATTCCCGCCGGCTGCCAATCGAGAATGACTCTGGCGCTGAATTACGGGCAATCATCTGCCGTCGCTTCATTTTTATCCTGAAACTGGATCAATCCGGCCGCGGCCGGAGACATACCCGGTGGCATGCCACCGATCGCTCTGTGGAGAGCATTTTCATCGGACTCTAAGGAGTCTATTTATTATAGTCGTTCTAGCTTGGACAATGATGTCGTTGCAGCAGCTTTCATACGAACCGGACACAGGAAGCAGGCAAATTGCCCTGTACGTTGTCCGGATGCTGCCAGTTTACATGCGTCGGGCAGGACACTTCATTTCCGGCACACCCTTGAAAAAATATGAAAGGCCTGTCCCTGCGGCAGGCCTGTTCTCGTATGGGACAAGGCTGCGCCGAGGAGCACAGCTTACATGGCAGACAAAATGCTTATCGACGCCTCCCACGAAGAGGAGACGCGCGTAGTCGTTGTTCGCGGAAATCGCATAGAAGAATTCGATTTCGAGTCCGAACATAAGAAGCAGATACGCGGCAATATTTATCTGGCAAAAGTGACGCGCGTCGAACCGTCGCTTCAGGCAGCTTTCGTTGATTACGGCGGCAATCGTCACGGATTTCTGGCCTTCGCCGAAATTCACCCCGACTATTACCAGATCCCTCTGGCCGACAGGCAAGCGCTTCTGAAGGCGGAAGCCGAGGAGCATCGCCGCGGCGATGACTTCGAGCCGGCCGATGCGCCCAACGGGCCTGCTATCGATCTCTCCAAGGCGGACCAGCCGGATATCGGCATCGTTCCGGCAGCTGAGGAAAAGGCCGAAGAAGCCGCGGCGTCCGAAGACGTCGTAGTCGCGGAAGAGACCATCGCCGTTGCGGAAGAAGCGATTGCCGAAGAGCAGTCTGCGGAAGAAGAAAAGCCAAAGAAGCGCACCCGTCGTCCCCGTGCGAAGAAAAAGACCGACGCCGAAGAGGCTTCTGCCGAAGCGCCGGCCGATGAAGCCTCCGACGAGGACGGCTCCAAGGGCGGCGAAATGGCGGCCATGGTCGACACGGACACGATTTCCGAGGACGTTGAACGCGTCGGCGATGATGATGATGACGACGACGACGATCATCATGAGAAGGAGGTCATCGAGTCTGTCGGCGCTGAAGACGCGATGGAAGAAGTTCCAGACCGCGCCATGCGCAAGCCGCGCAAGCAATATCGTATCCAGGAAGTCATCAAGCGCCGCCAGATCCTGCTTGTGCAGGTTGCCAAGGAAGAACGCGGCAACAAGGGTGCTGCGCTGACGACTTACCTGTCGCTCGCCGGACGTTATTCCGTTCTGATGCCAAACACGGCACGTGGTGGTGGAATTTCGCGCAAAATCACACAGCCTGCAGACCGCAAGCGCCTGAAGGAGATTGCCCGCGATCTCGAGGTTCCGAACGGCATGGGCGTTATTCTGCGCACCGCTGGCGCCAACCGCACACGCGTCGAAATTAAGCGCGACTTCGAATATCTAATGCGACTGTGGGAGAACGTCCGCACACTGACGCTGAACTCTACGGCACCTTGCCTCGTCTATGAGGAAGGCTCGCTGATCAAGCGTTCGATCCGCGACCTCTACAACAAGGACATCAGCGAAATCATCGTTTCCGGTGAGGAAGGCTATCGCGAAGCGAAAGACTTCATGAAGATGCTGATGCCGAGCCACGCCAAAGTGGTTCAGCCCTACCGCGACATTCATCCGATCTTCTCGCGCTCCGGTATCGAAGCGCAGCTCGACCGCATGCTTCAGCCGCAGGTCACGCTGAAATCCGGTGGCTATCTGATCATCAATCAGACCGAAGCCCTGGTTTCGATCGACGTGAACTCCGGTCGCTCGACCCGCGAACATTCGATCGAAGAAACGGCACTCGCAACCAATCTCGAGGCTGCAGAAGAAGTTGCCCGTCAGCTTCGACTGCGTGACCTTGCCGGTCTGGTCGTCATCGACTTCATCGACATGGAAGAGAAGCGTAATAATCGCTCTGTCGAAAAGAAGCTGAAGGATTGCCTGAAAAACGATCGCGCTCGCATTCAAGTCGGCCGCATCTCGCATTTCGGTCTTCTTGAAATGTCGCGCCAGCGCATCCGCGCTTCGGTGCTCGAATCCACCACTCAGATCTGCTCGCATTGCGGCGGCACGGGCCATGTGCGCTCGGAATCCTCCATCGCGCTTCACGTTCTGCGTGGTGTTGAGGAATACCTGCTGCGCAACACGACGCACAACATCACGGTTCGCACAACGCCTGAAACGGCGCTCTACCTGCTCAACCACAAGCGTGGCACGATCGTTGATTATGAAGAGCGCTTCGGCGTCGCAATCATCATCGCAGCAGATGCCAGCGTCGGTGCCCAGCACTTCGCCATTGACCGTGGTGAGGCCGTCGAAAACCCAGTGAAAATCGAAAGCCTTCTGCAAGCCCTTCCAACCTTCGAAGAAGACGAGGACGATATCGTCATCGAAGCCGAGGAAGAAGAAGACGAAGAAGAAGTCGTAGCAAAGGCTCAGAACAACGAGCCTCGGCAGCCTCAAGCTGAGAACGGCGAAGACGGCAAGCGCAAGCGCAAGCGCCGCCGCCGCCGTCGTGGAAAGGGCAACGGCCAGAACGGCGACGTTCAGGCTGATGCCAATGACGACACATCCGGCGAAGGCGATGACGAGGATGGCGACGATGCCTCCGAAGATCAAGCTGAGGCTATTGAAGCACGTGGCGAAGGCGACAATGCTGGCCAGGACGAGGGCAAGCGCAAGCGTCGTCGTCGCGGCAAGCGTGGCGGTCGTCGCAACCGCGACGAAAACGGTGAACTGCTGGATGCCGAAAATGGTGACGGCGATCAGGATGGTTCTGATGACGGCGTTGAAGATGGTGAAGCTGCTGCTGTTGAAGGCGTAGAGCCGACCGCCGCTGTCGAGGCGAGCGAAGCCGAAGCGCCTGAGGTTGAAGAGGCTGAAAAGCCGAAGAAGCCACGCCGTACCCGCAAGGCCAAGGAAAAGACTGAAGCGGTTGCCGAGGCGAAGGTTGAGGCAGGAGCTCCCGCCGCTCAGACAGCCGTTACAGACGCCGCCCCTGCTCCGCACGAAGCACCCGCGGCCGAAGCAACTGCAGTGCCGTCACCTGCTCCACAGGCTGCTGAACCTGCTGTCGAACCGGCTCGAGAAGAAGCGGACGACGCTGCAAAGCCAGCCCGCGCCAACCGCGGCGATAACGTTTCCTCGTCCGAGCCCGTTGTCACCTCGTCCGGTAAGAGCGACAACGCCGATGGCGAAGAACCGAAGCCGCGCAAGGGCGGCTGGTGGCAGCGTAAAGGCTTTTTCTAAGCCTTGAAGCACACGCAGTAGAATCGAGACCCCGAGATTGGAGAGCCAATCTCGGGGTTTTTCGTTTGATGGCGACAAAATTCTGCGGTGTCCAAGGCGAGATCAGGCCGATGTCATCGAGGTTGAGCGGTGAAGAATCGAGGCTCGCCTCGTTTCGGACGGAGATTAGTAAGCGAGACCACGTAGAAAACCAGTGAGCTTACTTTTTGATTTCGCTCGTTGTTCCGACGCGATGCAAAATAGCGCGAAAAGGCGCTGTCGATGCGATAGCCTGCCAATAACGCAAGCTTGGAACGAGCTACTTTCTCATCGAGTGCTGGAAGAACTGCCCTCAGTTCTTTCTTCAGCCATCAAAGCTCGGTCTTTTTCGACGGCGTCGAGCGCTTTCACTATTTCCTGCGATAGGTGTTTTAACTCCACGAGAGACATCCCGTATATAAGGGAAGCTTCATTGAGGTGCAGTCGAATCCGTCCGGTGTAGGTGAAATTGGGCAACCTGATTAAATGAACGAGACCCCGGCGACTTTGGTTGTGTGATATATCTATTTGATAGATCAGCTCTCCGCCATAGACGCCGCGCTTCGCCTGCTGCTTGAGACCGCCGAAAAATCTACGAAAAAAATTCATGATGAGCAGCCGTCGGATGTCGATGATTTCTTTGAAGGCGATCTTATCAAGCATCGGCTGCTTCGTATTCAAAGAAAAATAGCTTACTTCGAACTGCCTGTCTCGCCTCACATGTATCAACATGCGGACCGGAGCTGTCGGAATAAATAGATCGAGGAGCGCGAGTTAAGAACGAGGGACGATATTTTGAATACGGAAGGAATTCATCCACTCGTCACGCCTTAGTGATCGTTCTGGCCGCTCTTTTCTTTGATGGTCTCAAGCAGTATCGCTGCCCCGCGTTCGCCAGGCGGCACGTCTGTCCTCAGCCGTTCCTGCACCAGCTCGAACCCTTCCAGCATGGCGCGGCGTTGGATGGTGTCGGACGACAACCGCTCCGCCCAGCGTAGCATCGAGCCGGCGCGGACGACCTCGTTGAAATATTCGGGCACAACGGCGTAGTCGGCGATCAAATTGGGTAACGCGCCTGTCCATGTCTTCACTCGCTTGCTCAGCATCGTGAAAATCCAATCGGTCTTATAGACGGACACGACCGGAACATGGCACAGCGCGAGTTCCAGAATGACCGTGCCGGAGGCCGCAATCGCTGCATCTGCATCAGCAAAGCAGCGCCACTTGAACGTATGATCGGTGCCGATCTCGGGGCGAATAGCCTCCGGCCAAGAGGCCGCTAGGTCCCTGATCCTCTTTTCCTGTCGCAGCACAGTTGGCAGGACGAATCGCGTTGGCCCATTCCGCGCCACGAATGCGCTTGCAGCCTGCTCGAATGGCTCCATCAGGCGGCTCGTTTCCGTCGAGCGAGAGCCCGGCAGGAGGAGGATTGTCCGCCTATCACAAGCGGAAGGGGCGGGACGCAGAGCCCGTTGCCCGCGCACTGCCAGCACATCCGCATCGACACTTAAACGGTGGCCTACGAAAGTCGTTGCCGGACCGCCAAGCCGCTGCATCGCCTCCGGTTCGAACGGCAACAGCGCTAACACGTGGTCGACATAAGACAGCATCGCCGTCGCCCGGTACTCTTTCCAAGCCCACACACTCGGACAAACATAGTTTACCACCGGCAGATCTGGCAGCACTTTTCGCACGCGCTTGGCGACGCGATGCGTGAAATCGGGACTGTCGATGATCAGCAGCGCGTCCGGCCGATAGGCAATAATGGCATTTGCCGTTTCCCTGATGCGGGAAATTAGTTGCGGCAGTTTCTTCAGAACCTGAGTGAAGCCCATGATCGAGAGTTCGGAATAGTCGAACAGAGAACTCAGTCCCTCAGCCGTCAGCTGTTCACCGCCGACGCCAAAGAGTTCCACCTGCCCCGGATACTGTTTCTTAAGCGCGCGTACAAGGTCAGCACCGAGGAGATCACCGGACACCTCGCCCGCCACGACAGCAAGTTTCAGCACGCCGTCTGTCACATCATATCTCCTTCAAGCGCCGTATCTATGCCGCACACGAAAAGGCCTGCCTCATCAGCAGCTTTCAACATCGCTTCTCGATCAAGAATGAAGGCCCTGCCCGCCTCTACGGCTATGCCGGCCAGTCCGGCCTTTGAGGCGTTCTCGACGGTCGAGGGGCCGATCGTGGGGAGATCGGCGCGGATATCCTGCTGCGGCTTGCAGAGTTTGACGAGCACGCCCTTGCGGCGCTGCGAGATGCGGCCGGCAGTACGAAGATCAGCCACCCGCTCCAGCATGCCATCGGTACCCTCGACCCCTTCCAGAGCAACGATGCGTCCACTGACAGAAACAGCACCCTGGCCAACATCCAGCACACCGAGTGCCAGCGCCGCGCGTGCGGCTTTCACGATATCTTTGCGGTCATCATCAGTCGGCTTGATCTTGCCTAGCGGACCCGTGGTCGCAAGAAGTCGAGGTGCAATCTCGTGAGCGCCGATAACGCGCACGCCCTGCGCTTCAATCAAGCCGATCACCATCTGCAGCACCGTGTCATCACCGCCCGACAACAGCGTGCGGATAATCGAGGGCATTTGGGCGATCATTTTCAGGTTCGGGCGAATTTCCCGCCACTCTGGGCGCCGTGCTACACCACCCGACAGAACCACGCGATCGATGCCATGATGGCTCAGGAGGAGACCCAGCCCTTTGACATCGCCAACACTGATCGAGGCACTTTCGAACTGTGACCAGTCCAGATCGGCTTCATCCTTCAGGCGGATGATCAGCGGGTCCTCTCCCGCAGATCGTGCGGCAATCGCCACATACAGGGGAAGAGAACCGCTACCGGCGATGATCGCCAGACGCTGGGCGCCCGCAGCCACCGCGTTACTTGCCGCGGTTCGGCGATGAGATCGCCCGGTCATTGGCGGCGGCTATAAAGTCGACGATCTCCAGCGCTTGTGGGCAATCGAGATAGTCTTCGCGGATGGCCGCAGCGTTGGCGCGTACGTTGCCTTCGCTTTCGAAGATTTGCTTGTAGGCGCGGCGAACAGTGTGAATATCTGCGCGCTCTATGCCTGCACGCGTCATGCCGACAACGTTAAGCCCGCTCAATACCCCCGGATTACCGTTCAACATACCATAGGGAATCACGTCATAGCTCACAGCAGACAGGCCGCCGATGAAGGCTTGGCGACCGATGCGGGTAAACTGGTGCACCGCGCAGCCACCGCCCAGAATAGCCTTGTCCTGAATGTGCACATGGCCAGCCAGCATCACATTGTTCGACAGGATGATCTCGTTGCCGAGAATGCAATCGTGCGCCACATGGGAGTTGGCAAGAAATAGGTTGTCGTCACCAACCACCGTTCTGCCGCCGCCATCCGAACTGCCGGTATTCATCGTCACGCCTTCGCGGATCGTGCAACGCGCGCCGATGTCGAGCGTCGTTTCAGAGCCATCGTGGCGGATCGCCTGCGGTTGACCGCCAATAATAGCCATCGGGTGGATGACGGTACCCTCACCCACCACTGTGCGACCTGCCACGACAGCGTGGTTCAACAGCTTGACACCGTCGCGCAAAGTCACCTTTGCGCCGACATGAGCGAATGCCCCGATTTCGACATTCTCGCCGATGATCGCGCCATCCTCAACAATCGCCATGGGATGGATTTTGGCAGAAGCCGAAACCGCACTCATTGCTGGTCCTCTGGGATCATCATCGCACCGACATCAGCCTCGGCCACGAGAGTGCCATCCACCTTGGCTTCGCAATGGAATTTCCAGACATTGCCGCGCTGGCGCTGCTTGACGACGTGGATCTCCAGACGATCACCCGGCACGACGGGCTTGCGGAAGCGGGCATTGTCGATCGTCATGAAATAGACGAGATAGCCTCCGCCGTCCTGGTTTCGAGCGCAGATCGCGCCAGCCGTCTGCGCCATGGCTTCGACGATCAAAACACCTGGCATGATGGGACGGTCAGGAAAATGGCCAGTGAAATGCGGTTCATTGACGGTAACGTTCTTTATACCGATCGCAGAATTATCGCCATCAATGTCGATGATCTTGTCGATCAGCAGAAAGGGATAACGATGCGGCAGCAGCTTCATCACTTCAAGGATGTCAGCCGCGCCAAGCGTCGTCTTCGTCTCTTCAGACATTCTTGTCTCCTGTTTTTCTATCGCGTTCTTCTGCGCGGGCGAGAATGTCGGCCATGTCACGCAGGAAATGTTTGATTGGACGGGCAGGCGTACCACCGACCTTAGCGCCCGCTGGCACGTCGGACACAACCCCGCTCATAGCCGCAATCTGCGCGCCATCGCCAATCGTGATGTGACCATTGATACCGGCCGCACCGCCAATCATCACGCCATCGCCAATGCGTGTGCTTCCTGCGATGCCGACCTTGCTGACGATGCCGCAGTGACGACCGATCCGGACGTTATGACCGATCTGAACCTGGTTATCAATTTTGGTGCCCTCGCCAATGACGGTATCATCCATCGTGCCGCGATCGACAGTCGTATTGGCGCCGATCTCGACATGATCCTGAATAATGACACGACCGATCTGCACGATCTTGATCATACCACGCGGTCCGGGGGCATAGCCGAAACCATCTTGCCCGATCCGCACACCATTATGGATGATCACCCCGTTACCAAGGAGGGCAGAGAGAATACTGGCACCCCCGGCAATGGTGCAGTCACGACCGATCTGAACCTCGGCTCCGATAATGGCGCCGGGCCCGATGCGTGTGCCCGCACCAATTTGCACATGCGCGCCGATAACCGCAAAAGGCTCGACGATGACGCCGGGTTCCAGACTAGCAGTCGGATCGACGTGAGCGGAGGCCGATACAGATGTGCCCTCGGCGACGGCAGAAGGCCGCATCGCCGACGGATGCAAAAGCTCACCGGCCTGCGCGAAGATCGTATGGGGGTTCTTGCAGATAAGAGCCGGAATATGCCCCGGCACGATGCTCTTGAGCGACTCGTCGCAGATGACGGCGGCTGCATCACATGTCAGCAGCTCATCCCTGTTCCTGCGGGACAAGATGTAGCAGAGCTGGTCCTGCTTGGCCCGCGACACAGGAGCGATGGAACGCACCATACGGTCAGCAAAAGCCTGATCAGACAGTTCCGCCCCAAGACGGGCTGCGATGTCTTGCAATCGCAGGCCTTCGTGGGGCGGAAAAAAAGCATTGTATTCCATGACGCGGAAACTCCAGAACATTCAAACTCGCAGTTCTGGACTGCCGATATCAGAAAGTGTTGGACATGCCAAACCGGAAACGCTGTTCCTCGTCGTAGCTTTCCTTGGCAATCGGAACTGCATAGTCGACGCGCAGCGGACCGAACGGCGAAGCCCACATGATGCCGATACCTGCAGACGCACGGATGGAGCTGTCATCCTGGACGCCGGCTGCATTCGAGACCTTGCTGCCGTAGAGCGTACCCGCATCGACGAAGCCAGCAAGGCGCAGACCGACATCTTCCGGAACGAGCGGCATTGGTGCAGTCACTTCAGCCGAAGCTGCGAAATATGTCGTACCACCAATCGCATCCGAACCAATACGTGGACCGATGCCGTCATTCTTGAAGCCACGGATCACACGTCCGCCGATCTTGAACTGATCGAAGACGTAGAGATTGTCGCCCGTCGGAACGACATGACCTGCCTGACCCGTGAGAGAGCCGATAATATCGTACTCATCCGAAAGGGTGTGGTAGTAACGAATCTTACCGTAAATCTTGTAGTATTCGGAATCGCCACCCAGACCCGCAAACTCATTTGTCAACGCAGCCTGCCAGCCTTCGCGTGGCATGTTGCGGTCGTCCAGCGTGTTATAGTTCAGCGTATTGGAAATGATCGACTGAGTCCAATCACCACCGGCGATCAAATCGCGATATGGGCCCGCCAGGTTTGCAGGATTAGTCCAGTCATTCTTACCGTCGTAGTTGAACTGCTTGTAGGTGTACTTGAACGTGGTACTGAGCTCTTCAGTAATCGGCGCGGTCACGCGAAGCGCGAAGCCCTGTTCGTCATAGTCATAATAGTCTTCATTCTTCGTCTGGCTCTTGAACAGGTCGAAGCCTGCGGCGAGACGGTAACCGAGGAAGTAAGGCTCGGTGAAGGACAGCGTGTAGCTGCGCGCATCATCCTGGCCTGCACCAGCGGCAACACGGATATACTGACCGCGACCGAGGAAGTTCTTCTCTTCGATGGACGCTTCCAGAAGAGCACCGTCGTTCTGCGAGTAGCCTGCACCGATACCGAACGAGCCCGTTGGCTGATCTTCGACATCAACGACGATTACGACGCGGTCGGCAGCGCTACCCTGAGAGGTGCTGATATTGACCTTGGAGAAGTAACCGAGAGCCTCAAGACGACGCTTGGCAGCGCTGACGACCGTCTGGTTGAACGCATCGCCTTCGCTGATATCGAATTCGCGACGAATGACATAGTCACGTGTACGCGTGTTGCCACGGATTTCGATACGTTCGACATAGGCGCGCTCGCCCTGATCGACGATGTAGGTGACACCGATCTTGTTGCCAGCCAGATCGCGGTCGCCACGCGGCGTCACGCGGGCAAAAGGATAACCTTCTGCCGCGACACGTTTGGAAATGGCTTCCATGCTCTGCTGAACTTCCTTGGCACTGTAATAGGAGCCAGAGCGCGTATCGACGAGACCCTGAAGCTGCGAACCATCAATACCAGGCACCGTGGATTCAACTGCGACATTGCCGAAATTGTAGCGCTGACCCTCATCAACCGTAATGGTGATGGTGTACTCGTTGGTCGCCTCATCGAGGACGGCGTTGGAGGACACGACACGGAAATCGGCGTAGCCGCGGTTGTAATAGAACTGGCGCAACGCCTCTTCATCGGCGCGCAGCTTGTCTTCATTATAGACGTCCTTGCGTGTCAGGAACGACAGCATGTTGGACTTCTTGGTATTGATGACGGCAGCCAGACGGCCATCGCTATAGGCGTTGTTGCCGACAAAATCGATACGCGCGATCTTGGTGCGCTCGCCTTCATTGATCTGGAAAGCGAGGTTGACGCGACCCTGGGCAACAGGAACGACCTGCGTGGTTACCTGGACGTCGCTGCGACCGATGGCAGCATAGGCATCCTTGATACGGGCGATATCCGCCGTCACGACTGTCTGATCGTATGGTCCGAGAGACTGCGTCTGGACGATGCCCTGCAGCTTGTCGTCCTTGATCTTGCGGTTGCCGTTGAAAACCACTTGATTGACGAGATTGTTCTCGCTGACGGTCACCACGAGCGCATTGCCTGCGACACGCATGCTGACGTTGGAGAAATAGCCCGTTGCATAAAGGCGCTTCACCGATTCATCGATATCGGAATTGGAGAAGTTACGACCGGGAGCGATCGTGATGTTGGAGCGAACAGCATCCGCGCCAGCGCGCTCTGCACCGCGAACATCGATCCTGCTGACTACAGCTGCATTGGCAACACCGGCAGAAGCAAGCACCCCCATAGCTGCAATCGAAGAAACACCAGCAGACAGCGCAACCGCCGATACCGCGTTCAAAAATCTTGAACCAGCCTTCATTTCAATTCTTACCTTTTCCCGTTGTCCCTCAGCGGGCGGAACCCGACTCCGGCCATCTGCGTCGTTTTACCTGCTTTTCCTCTACAAGCAAGCCCGACCGTTAATTTCTGTTTACTTCGCAAGCCACCGTGACCCAATCGCCACTTTGGCTTCAAAACAAGGTAAACACCCTCTTAAAAAAACAGCTCGAAATGGCCCTTTAGCCGATCAAGCTGCTGATATCGTTCCACGTGGCAAAAACCATCAGACTGAAAATCATCGCCAACCCGATACGAAAGGCCACCTCCTGCGCACCGGATCCAACCGGCCTGCCGCGCACCGCCTCTATCGCATAGAACACCAGATGGCCGCCGTCCAGAATGGGCACGGGCATGAGATTGAGTAGTCCAATCGAAATTGACAGAACCGCCGCCAGTTGGATCAGCGCTCCGAATCCCAGTGTAGCAACCTGCCCGGAGGCCTGCGCAACACGCACCGGCCCGCCCAACTGATCAGCATTCATCCGTCCCGTGACGAGGTTGCCGATATAGTTGAAGGTTCCTGTGATGACGTGGCCGGTCTCTCGCACACCCTCGACCAGCGCTTCCACAGGCGTGTAGCTCACATGACGGAAATTGCCCCGCGTCTGATCCGTGGTGATGCCTATAATTCCAAGCTCGATCTTGTTACCGAACTGGTCGGTCGTTTCCGTGCGCGTCGGAACCATAGGCAGCGACAGATCGCGGCCATCTCTCTCGACGGTGACATTGATTTGCGTTCCCGGACGGATGGAGACATAGCGGCGGACGTCTTCAAACGTCTGCACCTTTTCGCCATCGATTGCGATCAGCCGGTCACCCGGCAGAATGCCTGCCGTCTGGGCGGCGCTGTCAGGGCGCACTTCGGAAACCACAGGATCGGAAATCATCCGGCCGTAGACCGTGAAAAGGACCATAAAGATCAGGATCGCCAGGATGAAATTGGCAATGGGACCGGCTGCTACCGTCGCAGCCCTCTTCCAGAGCTTCGCACCGGCGAGCGTCTGCGCCCTCTCCTCAAGCGTAAGACCGGAAAGGCCGTCGCTGTCCGGCTTGCTGGACACATCCTCATCGCCGAAGAATTTGACGTAGCCACCAAGTGGCACAGCCGAGATCTTCCAGCGTGTCCCACGCTTGTCGGTGAAGCCGATCAGTTCCGGACCAAAGCCGACGGAAAATGCGGTCGAGCGAATCCCACACCAGCGTCCGACGAGGTAATGGCCCATTTCGTGGACGAAGACCAGCAGCGAGATCACGAGGATAAATGGCACCATATAACCGGTTAGAAAATTAACCGCAGCCATCACAGTGTCCATATTATTCCCGATTCCCTATATAGCGTCTCTTGTCATCCGTCTGGTCAGATCAGAAACCGAGCAAGATACCATCGCCCGATCCTGGCACATCACCAGTTACTGCTGCGTGAACCACCGCAATCAGGAATACGGTAAAGCAGGCGAAAACAAGACCGTCAACCCGGTCCATGAAACCGCCATGACCCGGAATAAGATGACTGGAATCCTTCACCCCGAACCGGCGTTTGATGAAGGATTCAAACAGATCGCCAATCTGGCTGAAGATGGAGAGCGCAAGCGCCAGCGAAAGTACGGTCAGCGAGATGGCGCCATGATAGGCCAGCGCTACAGCGCCGCCCGCAACCAGGCCAAAAAACGTGCCGCCAGCAGCACCCGACCAGGTCTTTCCGGGAGAGATCGATGGCGCGAGCTTTGGACCACCGACAGCGCGCCCGACGAAATAGGCAAGAATGTCAGTCGCCCAGACGATCGAGAAGACGAAAAGCATGCCGACGAGGCCAGTCGATTCCTCGCCACGAATGGCCGCGAGCGAAATGCCGCTGAGAGAAGAGTAGACGATGCCGCCAACAAGCCACCAGTTTGGACCCCGCAGGATCGGAAACAGAGCAGCAGTGATCGTAAAGCCGGATAGCAGAGGAAGATCAAGCGAGCTTTCGCCAAAGATCGTATTGCCACTCATCACCGCGACAGAGAACCAGCCCCAGGCATAACCCGTCGGATTGCTGTCAGAAAGTCGGGTGATCGTGCTCCACTCATAAAAGATGAGAAGCGACAGAAGTCCGGCGATAGCGCGGAACATGATCCCGCCATACCATGTCGCCGTCAAAATGACGACGGCCATCACGATGCCCGAAATGATCCGCAGCTTCAATTCGCGGCTCATCAGGCGCCCGCCATAGCAATTTGAGTGGAGAGGCCACCGAACCGACGATCGCGCGTCATGTATTGATCGATCGCAGCCATCAGTGTCTGGCGATCGAAATCAGGCCAGTAGTCCGGAATGAAGAGAAACTCAGAGTAAGCGGCTTGCCACAACAGGAAGTTTGACAGCCGCTCCTCGCCGCTGGTTCGGATGATAAGGTCTGGATCGGGAATACCTGCCGTATCAAGCCGGGCGGAAATCGCCTCTGGCGTGATCGCGGAAGCGTCGAGCCGGCCTTCCGCAACATCCAGCGCAAGCGACGCGGCAGCGCGGGCAATCTCGTTGCGCGAGCCGTAGTTAAAGGCAATGATCAGTGTCAGCGCCGTATTATCGCGTGTTGTCTGCTCCGCCTCTTCAAGCAGGGCTCGGACATCGGCCTTCAGTCCTGCTCTGTCACCGATGATACGTACCCGAACATTTTCCTCGTGCAACTCCGCAAGGTCGCGACGAATGAAAGCCTTCAGCAATCCAAGAAGGTCGGAAACCTCAGATTGTGGCCGGCGCCAGTTTTCCGAGGAGAAGGCGAAGAGCGTCAGATACTTCAAGCCGCACTGGCCAGCCGCCTTCACCGTTTCGCGCACGGCATCGACGCCCCGTCTGTGGCCCATGATGCGTGGCAAGCCACGCTGCTTGGCCCAGCGACCGTTACCATCCATGATGATAGCGACGTGCTCAGGTAACGGTGAAGGTGCGATTTCCGACATCTCAATCCATTTCAGGGTGTGCGGAGTTCAAGACAGCAAGTCTATGCCATGACAGAGGCAGTGATCGGTTAAACCGATTATACCTGCATGATTTCCTTTTCCTTCTCCGCAAGCAAGCGATCAATTTCAGAAATCGTGTCGTCCGTCATTTTCTGAACCTTGTCGGATTTGGCACGGCTTTCGTCCTGCCCGATGTCTCCATCCTTTTCGGCCTTTTTGAGACCGTCCATACCATCGCGGCGAACGTGGCGGATGGCGACCTTGGCCTTCTCGGCATAGTCGTGCGCAACTTTCACGAGCGACTTGCGACGCTCTTCGTTGAGCTCTGGAAGAGGAATACGCAGATTCTGGCCGTCGACAATCGGGTTGAGCCCAAGATTGGACTCGCGAATGGCGCGGTCGACCGCGCCGACCATAGACTTGTCCCAGATATTGACGCCAAGCATGCGCGGCTCCGGCACGGTGATATTGGCCACCTGGGAGAGCGGAACGCGGGAACCATAGGCATCGACCGTGACGGGATCGAGAATGTTGGCGGAAGCGCGTCCGGTTCTGAGCGACGCGATATCGTTCTTGAACGCGTTGATGGCACCGTCCATGCGGCGCTTGATGTCATTGAGGTCAACACCACTCATCTTCATACTCCATTTTCGTTCTGGCCTTGGCGGCCCATTATCTTTACCGGCGCAATAAGGCGTCCGGCAATTATGCGTCGTGAACGATGGTCTTGAGACCGCCGCCCGTCAATATTTGCGCGAAACCGCCCTTTTCGTGGATAGAGAACACGATGATAGGAATGTGATTTTCCCGCGCCAGCGCAACAGCCGCTACATCCATCACCGCAAGGCCCTTCGCCAGCACTTCCGAGTGGGTGAGTTCATCGAAACGCGTCGCTGTAGGGTCTTTCTTGGGATCGGCTGAGTAGATACCGTCGACCTGCGTGCCCTTGAAGATTGCCTCTGCTCCCATTTCCGCAGCGCGTAGAGCTGCGGCAGAATCAGTGGTGAAGAACGGATTGCCGGTGCCGCCGGCAAAAATCACCACCCTGCCCTGCGACAGATGATGGATCGCAGCACGCTGCGAGAAGCTTTCGCAGATCTCCGGCATGGCGATAGCGGAAAGAACGACGGTGTCGATGTTGAGCTTGCGAAGGGACGTGGCGAGCGCCAGAGCATTGATCACGGTTGCCAGCATGCCCATGTGGTCACCGGTCACGCGGTCGCCACCCTTGGAGGCAACGGCCACGCCGCGGAAGATGTTTCCACCGCCAACAACGACCCCGACCTCAACGCCCATGGCCCGCGCTTCGGCGATATCGGACGCGATACGATCCGCGACGGCGACATCGATGCCGAAGCCTTGGTCGCCCATGAGGGCTTCGCCGGATGCCTTGAGAAGAACACGTTTATAGAGCGGCTTGGAAGACATCATGACTCCTTTAGCAGGCAACGCAAAAGCCAGGAGCGGCTTAGCGGCAATGGCAGGCGAAACATACTTGGTTCGACATCGCAAGAACATCTGTAAAGATTTTGCGGGCAAACCGAACGATAACCGGAACGCCGATACACGAAGGGCACCGCGTTGTCACGCGATGCCCCGGAGTTTTCCAATATTTGGGTAAAGGGATCAGCCCTTTGCGACGGCCGCAACTTCTGCAGCGAAATCGCTTTCTTCCTTCTCGATGCCTTCGCCGAGAAGCAGGCGAGCCATGCCCACAACTTCGATCTTGGCGCCAGCTTCCTTTTCGGCTTCTTTGATAGCAGCCTCAACCGTGAGGTCGGGGTTGATAACGAAAGCCTGAGACAGAAGAGCAACTTCTTCGAAGAACTTGCGCATGCGACCATCTACCATCTTTTCGATGATGGCTTCCGGCTTGCCGGATTCACGAGCCTGTTCGATGAAGACGTTGCGTTCGCGCTCAGCAACAGCTGCGTCGACTTCTTCAGCGCGGATCGCGAGCGGGTTGGTTGCAGCAACGTGCATGGCGACCTGACGACCAATCGAGGTCAGAACAGCCTTGTCGCCCTCAGACTTCAGAGCAACCAGAACGCCGAGCTTGCCAATGCCGTCGCCAGCAGCGTTGTGAACGTAGGTCGCAACAACGCCGTGCTCGACTTCGAGCAGCGCTGCGCGGCGAAGAGCCATGTTTTCGCCGATTGTGGCGATAGCGTCCTTGATCGTGTCGGAAACGGACTTGCCGGTCGCAGGATAGGTGGCGGCAGCGATCGCATCGACGGAGCCATCGGTCGTCAGAGCGACGGAAGCAACGCCACGAACGATGTCCTGGAAGGCGTCGTTGCGAGCAACGAAGTCGGTTTCGGAGTTGATTTCGACGACGACAGCCTTGTGGCCGGCAGACGCAATACCGATGAGGCCTTCAGCAGCGGTACGGCCAGACTTCTTGTCAGCCTTTGCAATACCCTTGGCGCGCAGCCAGTCGATTGCCGCTTCCATGTCGCCATTGGTTTCAGCCAGGGCCTTCTTGCAATCCATCATGCCTGCGCCAGACTTTTCGCGCAGTTCCTTTACCATTGCGGCGGTGATTTCGCTCATTGTGTGCCTCTTGTCGGTTCGGTCGGCCACGGCAGTCTTGCCAGGCCGAAATCGGATTGTGGGAACGAATGTACCCGGAACTGTGACAGGCTGATGAAACAGCCGCCACGAAACTTGTGAAACCAGCCGCTGTTCCCGTTTGGGCCAATTGCTCGGTCAACGGTGTGCTGCGGCTTGAAACGAACAAGGCCGTCGAACGTGCAGTCCAGAACGGCCTTGTCTTATCCTGATGAGAAGGCGGCGCAGTGAGCGCCGCCGAAGGCCAATATCAGGCGTTGGCTTCGTCTTCGAGAGCAGGCTCGATCGGAGCTTCTTCAGCAGCGCCGATGTCGCGGCCGGAAGCGCCCTGCTGACGTGCGATGCCGTCGATGGCAGCGCGGGCGATCAGATCGCAGTAAAGCGAAATGGCGCGCGAAGCGTCGTCGTTACCGGGGATCGGGAAGTCGATGTGGTCCGGATCGCAGTTGGAGTCGATGATGGCGACAACCGGAATGCCAAGACGCTTGGCTTCTTCGATCGCGATCTTTTCCTTGTTGGTATCGACGATGAACATCAGGTCCGGAACGCCACCCATATCGCGGATACCGCCGAGAGCCTTTTCAAGCTTTTCGCGCTCGCGCTCGAGGTTCAGACGCTCCTTCTTGGAGTAGCCAGAAGCTTCCGAGTTGAGGATTTCGTCGACCTTGCGAAGACGCTGGATCGAGTTCGAAATCGTCTTCCAGTTGGTCATCATGCCGCCGAGCCAACGCGAGTTGACGTAGTACTGAGCGGAGCGCTTTGCGCTGTCTGCAATGATTTCGGAAGCCTGACGCTTCGTGCCGACGAACAGAACGCGGCCACCACGAGCAACGGTGTCGGAAACGACCTGAAGCGCGCGAGACAGCATTGGAACGGTCTGAGCCAGGTCGATGATGTGGATGTTGTTACGATCGCCGAAGATGTACGGCTTCATCTTCGGGTTCCAGCGATGTGTCTGGTGGCCGAAGTGAACACCAGCTTCCAGAAGCTGGCGCATAGAAAAATCGGGCAATGCCATGCCTAGTTACTCCTTTTCCGGTTGAACCCCCGCGAAGCGAACAGCGCCGTTTGAGCGGCACCACCGGGCGGAATGAACCGGATTTCTCCCGGAACACCCCAAGCTTCGCGTGTGGAATGGTGAGCCGCATACAGCGAGCTCACCCAAATTGCAAGCATCCGGCATGAAAAAACGCCGGCATCGTCAGATTTCAGCGCACTTGTGGCGCTTCGCAGGTTTCAGGCTTGAGAACATCGAGCTTTGCAAGCTTGCCGGTCAAGACGAAGTCGCCATAGTCCATTGTCAGGTCTCGGGTGATTCCGTTCTCGTAAAGCTTGAACGACATGCGATAGATCGGCAGCGAGTCCGTTCCCGTTTTGTCGTTATAATAGGCAATCGTGACTGGCCAGAATGGCGCCTTGGCAAAGTCTCCCGCCATACTGGCATCGGCATCGCCGTCTTTGGGAGTCTGCTGCTTTCCGACGAGTGTGGATGTGATCAGGCTTTGATCACCGTCATCGGAACCGTCGAAGACGCGCGATTCGAAGATACGCTTGCCCATCTTGGCATTCTCGATGACCTGGAACATATGCTCCGTAGGGAATTCACCAGGTACGAGATCGATTTCACGCGGATCCGGCTTCGAGAGGTCGACTTTCATCTTGCCTTCGACGTCAGCGGCAGAACCGATAACTTCCTTGTCGAGCTTGTCGTCGGTGAAGGACTTGGTTTCGAAGGTGAATTTCTTCGATGCCGCGTCCTCGTAGGTCGTCGTCTGCTGGTCGGTCATCCGCACCGCGTCACCGGTATTGATCTGGGTGACAAAACGAAAATCCGTCTTGTAGCCCTTGCAGGACGAGCCGGTGAATTCATAGACCATACGTCCGGTCATACCTTCGATGCCGGAGCGGTCGGACGCGTCCTTCAGCTCAAGATCATAGACGGCGCGGTGGGAGATCAGATTGGGAACGCTGGCAGGCACGGCACTTGCGATGCAGGGCATGAGGCCCACGCCAGCGGCAAGAACGAGAGCAAGGTTCCTGACGATCATTCAATATCTCCTGTTGGACTCATCGCTCATACTGTACAAGCAACCGTCCGGCTTTTGGACATCATGCCCTGAATGCCGGATTTTTGAAAGTTTTACAACCAAAGCGGAAACGGAAAAAATGTCGGACGCAATCGAAGCCCGCCTCAAGGAACTCGGATACACTCTTCCCGCCGCAGCAGCCCCTGCCGCCAACTATGTTCCCTTCACCATCAGCGGCAATCTGCTCTATATTTCTGGCCAATTGCCGATGGAATCCGGCAAGATTGCGGTCACCGGGCACGTCGGTCGCGACGTTGATGTTGCCAGCGCGCAAAAAGCGGCAGAGCTTTGCGCCGTTAATATTCTAGCGCAGGTCAAAGCGGCGTTGAACGGCGATCTGTCCAAGGTCCGTCGTGTGCTGAAGCTGAACGGATTCGTTGCCTCCGTCCCGGAGTTCACGGAACAGCACCTCGTCATCAACGGCGCTTCTAACCTGATCGCCAATGTTCTGGGTGACGCAGGCAAGCACGCGCGCGCAGCGGTCGGAATGGCATCGCTTCCTTTCAATGCCGCCGTCGAAATCGACGCCATCGTGGAAATCGACGTATGACACTGAAACTGTCCTGGTTGACGGCGCAGCCCGTCGCCCATCGCGGCTACCACGATCTGAACAAGCAAGTCTGGGAGAACACGCTTTCAGCCTTCTCCCGAGCCATCGAGGGCGGTTATGCCATCGAATGCGATGTGCAACTGGCCGCAGACAGCGTTCCGGTCGTTTTTCATGACGATGAGATGACCCGTCTTACGGGCATCAGGGGCGATGTGCGCGAACGCACCTCCGCCGAACTCGGGATGTTGTCGATCGGTCAGACAAGAGATCGCGTACCGACGCTGAAGCAGCTACTACAGCTGTGTGCTGGCAAGGTGCCGCTTGTCATCGAGTTGAAAGGTCGGGAGGGCGAAGGCGTCGATGATGGCTTCGCCGAAGCCGTTCTGGATGATCTCGAAGGCTACCGGGGCCAAGTGGCGCTGATGAGCTTCGACCACCATCTGCTGAAGGCTTTGAAGACTGCAGGCTCCCCCTGGCCTTTGGGGCTGACCGCAGAAGGCGCTGATCCGGAAGACTTCTTCAAACACGACGAGGCAATGCAGATCGGCCTCGATTTCATCTCCTATTTCTGGGGCCACCTACCGAACAGCTTCATTGAAGCGCAGCGGAAGCTTGGCGTACCGGTAATTACCTGGACGGTACGGGATGAAAATGCCTTGGAGAAGTCCTATACTTATGCTGATCAGATAACATTCGAGGGTTTCGTTCCCGACGTGAAGGACCGGCCAGCTACCGCATGAGCGACGAATACACCATTCGCGTTGCACAGTCCTTCAAGGACATTGCTCCGGAAAGCTGGAACAGGCTTTCCGGAGCATCCAGATCGGCTATCGCCAATCCCTATAATCCATTCACCTCCCACGCCTACCTCGCCTCGCTTGAGGATTCCGGCTCGGCCACGGCCAAGACCGGTTGGCTCGGTCAACATCTGTTGCTGGAGCGCGGCGATGGTGAATTGATAGGCGCCGTTGCGGGCTATTTGAAGAATCACAGCCGCGGTGAATATGTCTTCGACCACGGCTGGGCCGATGCTTTCGAGCGAGCGGGCGGGCGCTACTACCCTAAGCTCCAGTGCTCCGTCCCCTTCACGCCTGCAACCGGCCCACGCCTTCTGACCAGTGGCGTGGACGTAGCCGCGTTTCAGCAGGTCCTCGCATCAGGTCTCCGGCAGGTGACAGAGAAACTCGGAATATCTTCCGCGCATATCACCTTCGCGCCGGAAGACGAAATCGAAGCGCTGCAGGATGAAGGTTTTCTGCATCGCACCGACCAGCAGTTTCATTTCATCAATCAAGGCTACCGAGATCACGCCGATTTTCTTGATGCCCTTTCATCGCGCAAGCGCAAGAGCCTGAAGAAGGAACGGCGCGCAGCGCTGGAAAACGGCATCGAAATCGACTGGCTGACCGGCAGCGATTTGACGGAAGATATCTGGGATCAGTTCTTCACCTTCTACATGGATACCGGCAGCCGCAAATGGGGCAAGCCTTACCTCACCCGCAATTTCTATTCCCTCATCGGCGAGCGGATGGCAGACGATATCCTGCTGGTGATGGCAAAGCGGGACGGCAGGTACGTTGCCGGCGCCATCAACTTCATCGGTGGGGATGCGCTTTACGGACGCCACTGGGGCTGCATTGAAGATCATCCCTTCCTGCATTTTGAAGTCTGCTACCATCAGGCGATCGACTTCGCGCTTTCCAAAGGCTTGAAGCGTGTGGAAGCCGGCGCCCAGGGCGAGCACAAACTGGCCCGCGGCTACACGCCGGTCACCACCCACTCCGCCCACTACATCGCCCATCCCGGCCTTCGCCACGCCATTGCCGATTATCTGGAGCGTGAGCGTAGCGAGGTCGAACAAATCAACGACTATCTTGAAGACCACAGCCCGTTTCGCAAAGGCGAACGGCAGGAAGACGACGTCTAGAAAATTGTAAGGGAGCGCTCAATGGCCGTCTATGACGACAACAACATCTTCGCAAAAATCCTGCGTGGGGAAATCCCTTGCGTCAAGGTCTACGAAGACGACCACACGCTGGCCTTCATGGACGTGATGCCCCAGGCACCCGGCCACCTGCTGGTGATCCCGAAAAGCGGTTCGCGCAACATTCTGGACGCCGATCCCGAAGTCTTGATGAAGACGATTCCGGTCGTCCAGAAGCTCGCGGTTGCCGCTAAGGAAGCCTTCGATGCGGATGGCATTTACATTTCGCAGTTCAACGAGCCGGCCGCTGGCCAGACCGTCTTCCACTTGCACTTCCACGTTGTCCCGCGCAAGGACGGCGAGCCATTAAAGCCGCACAGCGGCGCGATGGCGGATGTGGAGATGTTGAAGGCTCACGCCGAGAAGATCAAACAGGCACTGTAAGTGCGAATCTCGACGTTCCGATCGTCGAGAACAAAGACCGCATCGCTCACGAAAAAACCCGCCGAGTCCATCGGCGGGTTTTTCTGTTAACGGGCTTATGGAAAGCCACTCCAGATCATCGGAGCTTCAAATCAGCCGCGCAGGATCGAACGACCGGCATAGGCAGCCTGCGGACCCAGCATCTCTTCGATGCGGATCAGCTGGTTGTACTTGGCCAGACGGTCGGAGCGCGACAGCGAGCCGGTCTTGATCTGACCGCAGTTGGTGGCAACTGCGAGATCGGCAATCGTCGAATCTTCCGTCTCTCCAGAGCGGTGAGACATGACCGCGGTGTAGCCAGCCTTGTGTGCCGTCTCCACAGCATCAAGCGTCTCGGTCAGAGAGCCGATCTGGTTGACCTTGACGAGGATCGAATTGGCAACGCCCATCTTGATACCGTCGCGCAGGCGCGAAGAGTTGGTGACGAAAAGATCATCTCCAACGAGCTGAACCTTGGAGCCGATCTTGTCGGTCAGGTACTTCCAGCCATCCCAGTCGTCTTCGGCCATGCCGTCTTCGATGGAGATGATCGGGTACTTTGCCGCAAGTTCTGCGAGGTAATCGGCCATGGCTTCCGGCTCGAGCGTGCGGCCTTCGCCTTCCATCTCGTACTTGCCGTTTTTGAAGAACTCGGTCGAGGCGCAGTCGAGAGCAAGCGCGACGTCGTCGCCCGGCCTGTAACCGGCCTTTTCAACCGACTTCATGATGAAGTCCAGCGCTTCCGGCGCGCTCTTCAGGCCTGGCGCAAAGCCGCCTTCGTCGCCGACATTGGTGTTGTGGCCCTGGGCTGCCAGTTCCTTCTTCAGAACGTGGAAGATTTCCGCGCCGATACGCACTGCGTCACGGATACTTTCCGCGCCGACCGGCATGATCATGAATTCCTGGAAGTCGATTGGGTTGTCGGCATGCGCACCACCATTGATGATGTTCATCATTGGAACGGGCAGCAGGTGGGCATTCGGGCCACCGACGTAACGGTAAAGCGGCAGGCCAGTGGTTTCGGCAGCAGCCTTGGCGACGGCAAGCGAAACGCCGAGAATGGCGTTGGCGCCGAGGCGGGACTTGTTCGGCGTGCCGTCAAGCGCGATCAGTGTCTGATCGACATGGATCTGGCTTTCAGCATCGAAACCGCCAAGCGCATCGAAGATTTCGGTGTTGACGGCTTCAACAGCCTTTTCAACGCCTTTTCCGAGATAGCGCTGTCCGCCATCGCGCAGCTCGACAGCCTCGTGAGCGCCGGTGGATGCGCCAGATGGAACGGCGGCGCGACCGAAGGAGCCGTCTTCGAGGTACACATCGACCTCGACCGTGGGATTGCCACGGCTGTCGAGGATTTCGCGTGCGATGATGTCGGTAATGGCTGTCATGGTCTCTCCCTTGGGACTGGAACAGAGGATTTCAGTCGCTTGTCTTAGAGCGCATCGGCAAAGCTGTGAAGCCGTTTTTGAGCCGGATAGCGGATAAGCGATACTGAAATATGTGAAAGGTCATTGCCACTTCGCTGTAGACGAAGCGTGAGAAATTACAATGACGAGGCGTCGTCCTACGCGCCGCCCCACCTATAAAAATCGATTAGGCCAAAATCAGGCGGTCTTGGCGATGGCGTCAAACGCCAGAAGCTTTTCCAGAAGCTTCGGCATATCCTTCAGATGAACCATGTTCGGTCCGTCAGACGGCGCATTGTCCGGGTCTTCATGAGTTTCGACGAAGAGGCCGGCAATGCCGACGGCGACAGCCGCACGCGACAATGTATCGACGAATTCGCGCTGGCCGCCGGTGGACCCGCCCTGCCCTCCTGGTTGCTGCACGGAATGCGTCGCATCGAAAACCACGGGCGCACCAAGCGAGGCCATGATCGGCAGCGACCGCATGTCGGACACCAGCGTATTGTAGCCAAAAGACGCGCCACGTTCGCAGAGAAGAACATTTGGATTGCCGCTCTCATTCAATTTTGAAAGGACGTTCTTCATATCCCAGGGCGCCAGAAACTGCCCCTTTTTCACGTTGATGACCCGTCCGGTCTTTGCGGCGGCCACCAGAAGATCGGTCTGACGGCTGAGAAACGCCGGGATTTGCAGGACATCGACGGTCTCCGCTACAACGGCGCACTGCTCTTCCGTGTGGATATCGGTCAGCACCGGAAAGCCGAACTCTTTCTTGAGGTCGGTGAAGATTTCCATGGCCCTGTCGAGGCCGATACCGCGCTTGCCGGAAAGAGAAGTACGGTTCGCTTTATCGAAAGAGGACTTGTAAACCAGCCCGATGCCGAGCTTGGCGCACAATTCGTGAAGCGTGCCGGCAATCATGAAAGCATGGTCGCGGCTTTCCATCTGGCACGGGCCGGCAATCAGCGAAAACCGTTCCGTATTGGAGAAGGAGACAGCGCCTTTTCCCTCGCCAGCCACCACTTTCAAATTGTTTTTTACAGTCATCTCATTCCTCACGACTCATGCGCCAGACATCGCCGGCAACCGCAACCTTGCGAGCTTGCAAAGGCCTTACAACATCAGCCCAAAAATCGGAATCGATTTTCCAGCTCTTCAGGCTTGAAACCTTGCGCCAGCAAAATGCGACAAACATTCTCGCTGTTCTCACCTCCAGAGGAAACCCGGACCGGTTTCGACGCCTTCCAGGCCTTCCTCGCACGCTGGCTTCGGTCGGCTCCTTCTCCTGCGAGACGCGGTTCTAACCAAGCTGAGCGATCAACCTGCTGCTCGCCATCGTCGTGTTCAGGAGGATGCTGTCATATTCCTAGCGGCAAGCTTCCACATTTGCGCGGAAACAGGACAGCGAAACGGCAAGCCGGAACGTTTGCGGAATTTTAAGGGATTGCAGAACACATATGGAACATATAGTGTTCGTTCTGTATTTGTTTCGCGAATTCTCGCAACGCATTCCAAGGGTTTTCTCATGCTCACGCGCAAACAGCAGGAACTGCTCCTATTCATTCATGAACGAATGAAAGAGTCCGGCGTGCCCCCGTCTTTCGATGAGATGAAAGATGCCCTGGACCTCGCTTCCAAATCCGGTATTCACCGTCTGATCACCGCCTTGGAGGAGCGCGGCTTCATCCGCCGTCTGCCGAACCGGGCAAGAGCGCTGGAGGTTATCAAACTCCCGGAAGCCTATTCCGCACCCGCGCAGAAGCCCGTACGTGGATTCGCCCCAAGCGTGATCGAGGGTAGCCTCGGAAAGCCGAAAGCGCCGGAACCTGCCCCTGCTTCAAAACCCGTAAATGATGCGATTTCAAGCGCGGTCACCGTTCCTGTGATGGGACGCATCGCTGCCGGTGTTCCGATCTCCGCCATTCAGAACAATACCCACGATGTTGCCGTGCCGGTGGACATGATCGGGACGGGTGAACATTACGCATTGGAAGTCAAGGGTGACTCCATGATCGAGGCCGGCATCTTCGATGGAGACACCGTGATCATCCGCAATGGCAGCACGGCCAATCCTGGAGACATCATCGTCGCTCTTGTGGATGATGAGGAAGCAACGTTGAAACGGTTCCGCCGCAAGGGTGCTTCGATAGCCCTGGAGGCCGCGAACCCGGCCTATGAAACCCGTATCTTTGGGCCCGACAGGGTCAAAATTCAGGGCAAACTTGTGGGTCTCATTCGCCGTTATCACTGACCGGTGACTGAAGGCACCCTACATCGGATCGGTTGAGCGCAGTAATCTCAGAACAAAATCAAAAAGGCAGGTCATCGCCTGCTTTTTTTGTATTCCGCGCCTCAACGGAGACAAAAGCAATGATGGGACAATGAAACTGCACGGGTCTATCGCCCTTCTTCGGTTCGGCCTGTCGATTTCCGATCGCGATCGAAACGGCGCAATGCGGGGTAATCCGGAAGCCATGCCTCACGGCGGATTGTCCAAAGCTCGTAGGTCGGCTCAAATTGATCCGGCTCGTCGAGTGAACCGAGATTGACCTCTACTTCGTCGCCGCTCCGGCCAAAAACCGGTGAACCGCAATCGGGGCAAAAAAAGCGGCCATTGTAGCTGCGAGTGTCTCCATCGATCGTTACGGCATCCTCTGGAAAAATTGCCGAGGCAAGAAAGAGCGCACCATGATGTTTGCGACAATCCATGCAATGACAAATCCCGACACGATAAGGCTGACCGACAAGAGATAGCCTTACCTTGCCGCAGGCACAGCCACCAGACCTCACCACCATGTTATTCCTCCTACTCCACGATACCTAGCCACCGAACACCGAACTTCGAATGAAGTTCAAATCCCACCACTCACGGCGACTGTTTTTGCTCTTCGACAGACCGACACATCAAATAATGTGAAGACCGCCATTCGTGATCCGGCCTGTAACTCCCTGTGGGACCGCGCTACGAGATTACTGACAAATGTTGTCAACCGAGAAAACCCAAGCATTGTCCGCATGAGACTGCGCAACGGTGTGCAGCAGTGAGAGGCGCTCTAATATCGAACGAGGGAATATGCGCGGATCTGAATGATTGGGACGCGCTTCAACGTGAACCAGCGCCGGAATCCATCAAGCCATGCGAACAAACGCATCACCATTTGGAGACAAAAGGATGTACGAACTCTACATAGCCAACAAGAACTACTCGTCTTGGTCGCTTCGGCCCTGGGTGCTGATGGAGACCTTGCAAATCGCATTCGCAGAGAGGCTCGTGCCCTTCAACGATCCCGATCCAGTGAACCGCTTCACCCACTTCTCGCCCACAGGTAAGGTACCCTGTCTGGTGGATGGAAACATCACCGTCTGGGATTCGCTCGCGATCGTCGAATACCTCTCCGAACGTCATGACGGCGTGTGGGCACACGATGCCAAGGCCAGAGCATGGTCGCGCTCTGCAAGTGCTGAGATGCATTCGGGCTTTCAAGCCTTGCGCAATCTTCATCCCATGAATGTTGGCCTGCGGGTGAGATCAAAAGCACAGACTGAGGCGCTGACGAAGGACATAGCCCGCATCGACGGCCTCTGGCAGCAGGGGCTTGAAACGTTCCGCGGACCGTTTTTGGCGGGCCAGAACTTCACAGCCGTCGATGCCTTCTTCTGCCCAGTCGCGTTTCGCTTCCAGACCTATGAAACGGCTCTGTCACCGGAGGCTGAGGCCTACAAAGCCCGCCTTCTCGCACTGCCAGCGATGAAAGCATGGGAACAAGCAGCGCTCTCAGAGCAATGGCGTGATCCAGATCATGAAGAGGAAGTCCTGGCGTCAGGCGAAATCATCCAGGATTTGCGCTCATCTCCAAATTGACACCGAAGGACCTAGGGCTGCTTCTCAAGCATCTTTCGGATATGGTCCGGCAACTGTGTATCGAACGTCTTGCTGCGCCAGTCATAAGCGCGATGCACGGACCACGCTCTTTCCAGGCTATTCATCGACGCCCGGGCTTTGGCGACGGGCGCTTCGCTGACGTTCAGCCAAAGCTCGAGCGATCCCGTTTTTCGCAAGGTGGCTGCGCTGATCAGCAGCGCGCCTGAGCGGCACTCGGTAAAAGGCACGAAGCGCGTGGTGACGACAATATCTGCTGCATCGCAAGCCGTTCCGGCAAAGGCCGTATCGGATACAACTGCAACCTTGACACCACTGCCATGGCGTCCGGCGCACCATGCGTCTTTTTGACAGGTGAAGAGATTGCTTCGATCGAAAGCGGTGACCATTCTGGCCTGGGCGCTTTGTCTCTCTTCGCCGCTCAGCGGTTTCGGGCGACGTGTCGCCTTCTGCTGCGTGTCGTTGCCTGCCCTTGCAACCTTTTCATCCAGCACAAGCGGGGCAATGTGCTTCTGCGGCAAAGGCACTGCTCTTTCCCACTGGTCATAGACGAAACCTCTTGCCTGTCTCTTGGTCGTGGCGATGGCATCGTCGTTGCGAAAAGCCACAAGCGCGCCGTCCTCATAGATCAACAGGTCGGGCTTGGTTTTGCGCTGCTCGGCGATCATAAGGCCAAAACCTATGATGAGAACCGGCAGCCCCAAAAGCGCAAGGCGCGTGCGCAGCAACGTGAGCAGAAGAAAGCCCGTTGTCGACACGATGAGAAACCAGGAATGCTGGCGCCCGATAGTGGCATCTCCGCCCCAGCTTGCGACTGTTTTGGCAATATCGATAACGATTGCCATGCCGTAGCCCATCACTTTGAGGAAAGGCGCATCGAGCCCGAATGGCATGAGCAGCATCGCCACCAGAGCAAACGGCATGACGATGAGCGACATCACAGGCATGGCCGCAAGATTGGCGGCAAGCCCATAGGTCGTGACGCGGTGAAAATGCTCCACGGAGTAGATCGCAGTGGAAAACCCGCCGATCAGCGAGGTTATGATCACGCCGCCGACGATAGCGCCGAGTTTGGAGGAAAGCACCATCCATAACGGTGGCCTCGCGATGAAAAGCCGCTCCCCGTCCCCTCGCCATCTACTCCAGAACGCATATGTGGCAACCAGCGCCAGTGTCGCGGCAAAGGACATCTGGAAACTGGGCCCCATAATCTCATGCGGAGACATCACGAGAATAACGATCGCCGCCAGCGCCACATTGCGCAGGCTGATCGACGGCCTATCGACCAGGACGGCCGCCAGCATGATCGACATCATCAACCACGCCCGTTCGGCAGAGACTGCAAAACCGGAGATCAGGTAATAGGCAAGCGTCATCATGAGCGCTGCGAATGCGGAGATTTTCTTGACTGGCCAGCGCTGCGAGAAAGCCGGAAATAGACTGAACGCCATACGCATGCCGACAAAGAAAATGCCGGATGCGAGCGCCATGTTCAGCCCCGAAATGGCAACAATATGCGCCAGCCCTGAAACGCGCAGCGCCTCCATCGTCTCCTCCGAGATTGCCCTTCTCTCGTCGGTGATAACGGAGGCCGCGAACGCACCGGCATCGCCGCCGATCACGCTGCGTATCCTATCAGCAATCGCCGAACGCAGCATATAGAGCCAGGAGGAGACGCTATCCACCCACCCCGACCTCCCCTCAACGCTTGCCAGCAGCGGCAACGACTCAGGTGCGCTGTAGAAGAAGCCAGTGGCGCCGATGCCATCGAAATAGGCGGAAAAGGCGAAATCATTGAGGCCAGGAAGAGCCGGGCCGGACGGTGGAGAGAGGCGCGCCTTGCCGCTGATACCTGCACCGACCGGAACAGGCTCATGCCGGCTGCGGGAAAGAACGGAGATTCGGTCAGGTAATCGCGCCAGCATCGGATCGCTGGTGGATTTCAGTGCGATGACATAGCGCGAGTGACCCTTTGCATCGACTTCGCGCCGCTCCACCGTGCCACTGATCGTGGTGGTAACGGCACCGTCCAGAACGACCGTTCCCACCCGGCGCGTCTCCAGGTCGGCGAGTATCATTCCAAGCAACAGAAGCGCTGCTGCAGCCAGCAGATATGACAGAACGCTCTGACGGTGACGTGTGACGACCGCAGCCGGTATGATGAAGAGACCGCTTGTGAATAGGGCGATACCTGAGAGCGCAACCGGCAAAGAAAACCAAAGCGCCGCTCCGGCCGCAATGAAGACCGGGACGAATAGAAAGACATGCCGGTACTGTAGTTCCTCGATCACATAACGCGACAAAGCCGCGCCGATACGTTGGACTGGGTTCTGCGGCAGGCTGAGCACCGTGTCGTAAGACCCGATATCGTTGAGGGTCACCGTCACGGGTAAGCTCGATGCGTCCGGCGCGCCCGTTGCGGGCGTGCGCGTGTCGAGCAAGCGAAAATGCTGCCGTTCCCCCAAATCCTGCAATGGCCGCCCTCTTAAGCCCCTGCAAGCAGTTTGCAGCTTGCAGATTCGGATTGCAATCGCCTGCAGCGATTAAGGAAGCATTGACTTAAAATGAAACAGTTGAGGCGCGAAACGATTAGATCAGCATATTCCAATTCTGCAATGCACAATTTGCCTTTTGGATAGCTTGGCATCTTGGCGCGGATCATATAGCTAAATCCCTGACGCTTAATTGGCCGATGCGTCACTCCCGCATCGCCTGCATATTCGGAGGTATGGTATGACGGAAAAAAGCGCGACAGTGACCCTCGGCGACAAGACGGTCGATCTGCCAGTACGAGAAGGTACGATCGGTCCGAACGTCGTCGATATCGGCACCCTGTACAAACACACCGGCTCCTTCACCTACGATCCCGGTTTTACCTCGACCGCTTCATGCGAATCCAAAATAACCTACATCGATGGTGACGAAGGCGTTCTGCTGCACCGTGGTTACCCGATCGAGCAGCTTGCCGAACAGGGCGACTTTCTCGAAACCTGCTATCTCCTGCTTTACGGCGAATTGCCGACAGCCGCACAGAAGAAGGACTTCGACACCCGTGTGACGCGTCACACCATGGTGCATGAGCAGATGAGCCGCTTCTTCACCGGCTACCGTCGCGACGCCCACCCGATGGCCGTCATGTGTGGCACAGTTGGCGCTCTGTCCGCATTCTACCACGACTCGACAGACATCACCGATCCACACCAGCGCATGGTCGCTTCGCTGCGCATGATCGCCAAGATGCCGACGATCGCGGCCATGGCCTACAAGTATCACATCGGCCAGCCCTTCGTTTACCCGAAGAATGACCTCGATTACGCATCGAACTTCCTGCACATGTGCTTTGCGGTGCCGTGCGAAGAATATAAGGTCGATCCGGTTCTGGCACGCGCCATGGATCGCATCTTCATTCTCCATGCCGATCACGAGCAGAACGCGTCCACCTCGACCGTTCGTCTTGCCGGTTCCTCGGGCGCAAATCCCTTCGCATGTATCGCAGCCGGCATTGCATGCCTCTGGGGCCCTGCCCACGGCGGCGCAAACGAAGCAGCGCTCAACATGTTGAACGAAATCGGCACCGTTGATCGTATTCCGGAATACATCGCTCGCGCCAAGGACAAGAACGATCCGTTCCGCCTGATGGGCTTTGGTCACCGCGTCTACAAGAACTACGATCCTCGCGCCAAGCTCATGCAGAAGACGATGTATGAAGTGCTGGAAGCGACCGGAAATTCCGACGATCCGATCATGCAGGTCGCACTCGAACTGGAAAAGATCGCTCTCTCGGACCCCTACTTCGTCGAGAAGAAGCTTTATCCGAATGTCGACTTCTATTCCGGCATCACGCTGAAGGCTCTGGGCTTCCCCACGACCATGTTTACCGTTCTTTTCGCTCTTGCCCGCACAGTCGGCTGGATCGCTCAGTGGAACGAAATGATCGAAGATCCGCAGCAGCGTATCGGTCGTCCGCGTCAGCTTTACACCGGCGCACCCAAGCGCGACTATCTTCCGGTTTCCAAGCGCTAAACCGTTCGGACAATCCAAACAAAAAAGCGTCTCTCATGGGGCGCTTTTTTTATGTTTCTGACGCTGTCAGAGTGGTTCGCCGCACAGGCAGAGACTTGAAGCAAAAACCGCTTGCCCTTATATCGGGCCTGTGAGGACGACCTCGGCCATGTCGGCAAGAGCATTCGGGACGGCCCGGTGATTATCTCGGGAGTTTCCCATGCGCAGCATAGGCGATCGTATCCGCCACGCTCTTAGCTTCGAAATTATTGGCCTTGCTCTGGTCGTCCCGCTCGGCGCGCTTGTTTTCGGCATGCCAATGAGCGACATCGGCATCGTCGGTGTTGTCAGCGCAACCGTCGCGACGGCTTGGAATTATCTCTACAATCTGGGTTTCGATCATATCTTGCAGCGCCTGCGTGGCACCACGCTGAAGACGACACCCATAAGAGTTGTCCATGCCGCTCTTTTCGAGCTCGGACTTCTGATCGTCCTGATGCCCTTTATCGCCTGGTACCTCGGCATCGGCATTATCCACGCGCTCATCATGGACGTGTCCTTTGCCTTGTTCTACGTGGTCTACGCCTTCGTCTTCAACTGGGCCTATGATGCGATCTTTCCCCTGCCGGAATGGCAGAAGGAAGCCGCGGCCAAGTAATGCTTTCGGGCTCACCGTATAGGGAATTGTACAGAAAAACGCCGCGCATCCGATGATGTCGCGGCGTTAATTCTGAGACCTCAGGTGCCGATTACAGAGCCTTCAACGTCCAGGCAACGATCTCGCGAGATGCAGATGCAAAGGCCGCGTCCAGGGCCTTGACGAAGTTGGCGTTCCCCGTACCGCTGACGCGAGCGCTTGCACGGAACACATCCTGTGCCCGAACCGTCCCGTTGCGATCATTCAACAACTGTACCGAAATCTCAATGTTGGCGACGTTGTTCTTTGTGTCGACTTCAAAGGCACGAATATCCGTCACAACCTGATAGTCGATTGCAAGCCCCTGCCCCGGACGTCCCACGCCGCCCAGCCTGCCGGTATCCTGGAAGGCTTCGACCAGCTTGGATTGCACCATGCGCGGAAGACGGTCGCTCCATTGCGACTTGGCCAAATACTGGACTTCGGAGTTCGACAGCCTCACGACGATGTTCTCGCTGTCGAGCGCCTTGAGAGCTGTCGGCTCAGCGACCAGCAACTGGCGCGATTTCAGTGATGGCGCCTGCGTGACTGGCGCGGGTGAAACCGAGAGATCGAACGTATCGTTCGTCGCACCGCCGCCGCATCCAGCCAAAAGCGCTCCCAGCAGAGGCATCATCACGGCAAACTTCGTCGAGACCGGGGCGTTTTTCCGGCGAGGCATCTGCAAAATCATGGAATCACTAACCCCCATCAGCGCCGTGTCCGGCCATCATATTGTTTTACGTTCTCGCCACCGAAAATCAGACGCTGCGGATCGCGGTCGAAATTGGTGATCGTGCTGTTCAGATTGTCCACCGTCTGCCGTGTGCTGCTGATCAGCGCCTGCAAATCTCTCAGACCCCCATTCGAGAACCGCGCCAGATTGTCGGCAATCGGACCGATACGCGCATTGAGGTTGTCGGCCACAGCCTTGAACGAGGTGAGTGTCTCGCGCGCCTTGGCAAAAAGCGAATTGGCGTCATCGGTTCCGAGCATGCCGTCGACTTTCGCCAGAATTCCGTCAACGCGGTTCGATGCCATGTTCAGCTTGCGAGACATGTCGGTAAAGTCGGCAATAGCCTGATCGATGTCCTGACGACGTGTTCCCACGTCATCGGCAATCTGGCGGAAGGTGGAGATGGCCTGGCGGGCATCGGCGGTCGCTGCCGAAACATCTTCCACGGTATTGCTCACCTTCGCCGCATCGACAGAGGCCAACAACGCGTCGGCGCGCTTGATCACGGTCTGCACGTCAGCACTTGCCTGTTCGAAATTGGCCGAGGTGCGCTGCACTGTCTCCATCACTGTCTGAATGCCGCTGGAGGAAGCAGCCACGTCGGCTGTAACCTTGTCGACATTGGTCAGGATCGAATCGATCTTTTGCGAATCCACCGCCTTCACCAGATCTTCGACCGCCGTCAGCGTACCGTCCAGGCGAACGGAGACGGACTGAACCGTCGTCGAAAGAGAACTCAGGCTTTCCAGAAAGTTTTCGATACCATCGGAGTTGGAAGCGAGCGCAGCGGAAAACTTCTCGGCGTTGCGAACAGTTTCCGTCAGGGGACCACGAGCGTCCTGAACGAAGCCCTGCAATTCACCGATCGCGCCATCGGCACGCTTCAATATCTTATCGGCTGTGGCCAACAGGTTCGTCACACTCGACAGATCCGCCGTCAGTTCGGCAGGTACGCCGGTTTCGAAGGATTTCTGGAGAATGCGTTCCTCATTGCTGCGACCGCCGGAAAGCTCGATATAGGCAGCACCCGTCAGGCCCTGAATTTCAAGGACGGCGCGGGTCGATGGGAACACGGGTGCATCTGCCTGCACTTCCGTATAGGCAATCGAGTAGGCCGGATCGTCCCGGTCGATCGAAAGACCACGCACCGTACCCACCGGGATACCGTTGAACCGCACCGGCGAACCAACGGACAAGCCGTTTGCCGATCCGGGAATACGGATCGTCAACTGAGCCGTCGGACCGCCGCGACCGAACTCGGCCATCCAGTAGACGAAGCCGAATGCTGCCGCGACCACGATCAGCGTGAAAATACCAACAATGGTGTAATTCGCCTTGGTTTCCATGCCTATCCGTTACTCCCCGGAATCTGTTGCGTGCCATCCGGAAGGACGACTGCGCGAGCCCGCTTTCCGCGGAAATATGATTGGACCCAGGGATCGTCGTTGTTGAACATATCCTCGAGTGTACCTTCGACTGCCACCTTGTTGTTGCCGAGAACGGCAATGCGGTCGCAGACTGAAAACAGACTGTCGAGATCGTGGGTCACCATATAGACGGTCAGCCCCATCGAATCGCGCAAGCGCGCAATCAGCATATCAAATTCTGCAGCACCGATCGGATCGAGACCCGATGTCGGCTCGTCCAGAAAAACCAGATCGGGATCGAGCGCCAATGCGCGCGCAAGCGCGGCGCGCTTGATCATGCCGCCTGAAAGTTCAGATGGAAATTTGTCACCGGCATCCGGCTTCAGCCCCACCATTTCGATCTTCAACGCAGCAAGCTCATCCATGAGCTTCTGCGGGAGGTCGAGATATTCGCGCATCGGCAGCTGAATGTTTTCCTTCACAGTCAGACCGGAGAAGAGAGCACCCTGCTGGAAAAGCACGCCAAGACGCGTGTCGAGCGACATGCGCTCCTCGTCCGATGCCTTGTCATAATCAGTCCCGAGAATCTTGATGGTTCCGCCCTGGCGCGGCAAGAGCCGCAGCACAGTGCGCATCAACACCGACTTGCCCGCACCGGACGGCCCGATGAAGCCTAGAATTTCACCGCGATAGACATCGAGATCGAGATTGTCGAGCACGACCTTGTCGCCGAAGCTGACGGTCACGCCCTCGACGGACAGGACGACCTCGCGGTCCTTCTTGCTCTCTTTGCTATCGGGGGCTTGTTCTGGTTGATCCACAGCCTTCTCCTTAAAAATCGATGGCTGCGTAGAAGATGGCGAAGAGGCCATCCACAAGAATAACCACGAAGATCGACTTCACCACGGACGACGTGACGTGCTTGCCGAGCGATTCCGCGCTACCACCGACCTTCATGCCCTCAACAGCCGCTACGATTCCGATGATCAGTGCCATGAATGGCGCCTTGATCATGCCGGACGCAATCGTTGAGCTTTCGACGGCGGCGTGAAGACGCGACAGGAAGACCTCAAAAGTAATGCCAGAATAAAGGAGCGACACCACCGCGGCGCCAAACAGTGCGGAAAAGTTTGCGATGATCGTCAAAAGCGGCAGAGCGATTGTCAGCGCCACGAGACGCGGAAAGACGAGGACGCCAACGGGATTGAGACCGATGACCTTCAACGCGTCGATTTCCTCACGCATCTTCATCGAGCCGATTTCGGCGGTAATGGCGCTGCCTGAACGGCCAGCGATCATGATGGCAGTCAACAGGACACCGATTTCGCGCAACTGCAAAATGCCGACGAGATCGACGACGAACACTTCAGCGCCGAAATAGCGAAGCTGAAAAGCACCCTGTTGCGCGATGATCGCGCCGATCAGAAACGACATCAGCACGATGATCGGCACGGCGCGCACGCCCATATTATCAACCTGGTTGACGATGGCGGCAGGCGATACGCCGCGCCCTCGTCCGAGCTTCATCTGCGCGCCACGCACCGCGGAACCCAGAATATACATGCCCGCCAGAAAGTCAGAACCTGCCTGCACGACATTGCGTCCGACCGGATCGAAGATACGGCTGGCAATGCTGCGCTTTTGCGTATCCTTCGGCGGCAGCGGCGCTTCATCGGGAAGCGAGGTAATGATCTCCTCGACCTTCTCGTTGCCCTCGAAGCTCACCTCAGAGCCAGATGCTTCCAAACGACTGCGCAGGCGATGCAAAACCCAGGCGCCCGTCGTATCGATATTGTCGATGCCGGAAAGGTCAATCTTGATTGCGCCGGATGCAGCTTTTTCGAGCTTGTCGAGTTCAGGCAGTACGGCAGAGATATTGGCATTACGCCAGGATCCGGTCAGCACATAGCGCGCGCCGCCGCGTTCCGCGCCGTCATCCGCCGAGATTGCAGCCGGTTCCACCTGCTTGCCTGGTTGCTGTTCTTGCATATTTCTCCGCGCGAATGCAGCTTATTGAAAGATTCTCTTAACGATTCATATCGTTTGCCGGACCAGCAAGCCACAGCGGTGCTCCGTAAATGGATAGAAATTTTGCGGGTTCCACGCATTTAACCCCAACTATAAGGCAATTTTTATGGGCCGTTACCTCGAAGCCACAGCACATACCTTTCCAGTTGCAGGAAGCTTCACCATTTCCCGGGGAAGCCGCACGGAAATCCACGTCGTCACCTGCGCTATTACGCAGGATGGCATCAAAGGTCAGGGCGAATGCGTACCCTATGCCCGCTATGGCGAGACGATAGAAGGGGTTCTGGCAGATATCGACGCGGCCGCAAAAGCAATTGCATCGGGCCTGGACAGACAACACCTGCAGCAGGCGATGAAACCGGGCGCCGCGCGCAACGCCGTGGATTGCGCTTTATGGGACTTGGACGCAAAGCTCACGGGTCAACCTGCCTCCTCGCTCATTCTTCCTGCGCCGCCAAAGCCGATTCTGACTGCCTATACGATTTCGCTCGCGGATGCGGAAACCATGGCGGCGAAGACCAGAGAAAACGCCCATCGCCCCTTGCTGAAAATCAAGACGGGAACGCAGGATGACGAGGCTCGACTGCGCGCCGTCCGTGCGGCGGCGCCTGACGCGAAAATCATCGTGGATGCAAACGAAGGATGGGATGAAGACAATATCGAGCGCCACATGGCTATTGCCGCGGAACTCGAAATCTCTCTCATCGAACAACCTCTGCCTGCTGGTAAAGACGATATTCTGGCGAAAATCCGCCGCCCTGTGGCGATCTGCGCCGATGAAAGCGTTCATCTGACAAAGGATCTGGCGTCGCTGAAAGATCGTTACGACGCGATCAATATCAAGCTCGACAAAACAGGTGGTCTTACAGAAGCGATCGTGATGAAACAGGAGGCCGAACGGCTGGGCTACACGATCATGGTTGGCTGCATGCTGGGCACATCTCTCGCCATGGCGCCCGCCGTTTTACTGGCTCAGGATGCGGCGTTCGCAGATCTCGACGGTCCGCTGCTGCTTGCAAGGGAACGCGAACCAAGTCTTGTCTATGAAGGATCGCTCGTACATCCTCCGCGGCCGGAACTTTGGGGATAAAAACGCGAGCCGCGGAAGACCTTCTTATGCGGCTTTCGAACTGATCATCTTGGGAAATGCGACCGGCTCCAACTGGCCAAGCTTTGGCTCTACGGTTTTGTCGCTGGTCTGCATCCAAGTGATAAGTTCGAAGGTGCCGTCCATGTTTTCGGCAATCGCAGTGCAGCTTTCCACCCAGTCGCCGGTGTTGATGTAGCGGATACCGTCGATATCCTCCATCACTGCATGGTGAATATGACCGCAGATCACGCCATCGACCTTGTTGCGGCGCGCCTCATCCGCCACGACGCGCTGGAACTCACCGATGAAATTCACCGCGTGCTTCACCTGCAGCTTTGCCCAGGCCGAAAAAGACCAATATGGCAGGCCAACGCGGCGGCGCACGGCAGCAATAGCGACATTGACGGCAATGGCGGCATCGTAAGCCCAGTCACCAAGATAGGCGAGAAGACGCGCATTGCGCACCACGACATCAAACTCGTCTCCATGCAGCACGAGATATTTTCGTCCATCTGCAGCCTCATGGATCATGCGCTCGGCGACTTCGATGCCGCCGAAATGCGTACCGGGGAATTCGCGCAGGAATTCGTCATGGTTTCCGGGAATGTAGACGATGCGCGCACCCTTACGCGCTTTGCGCAGAAGCTTCTGGACCACGTCGTTGCAGCCCTGCGGCCAGTACCAGCTGCGGCGAAGACGCCAGCCATCGATGATATCGCCGACGAGAACGATCGTATCCGCCTCGTGATACTTCAGAAAGTCCAAGAGAAAATCCGTCTTGGCTGCTTTCGAGCCAAGATGCACATCGGAAATGAAGAGCGTCCGGAAGTGTCTGGTTTCGGTCTCAGCAGCCATGAATTCGTCCCCTCGTCTCAGGAAAGGCGTTTGGAAATCTTTCAGCTCTTGGAAAACCAGACTCGTGTTTCAGCAAGATGACAAAGCGGCACTTCGATGGCCGGGGTCCTGGCTTTTTGCGAATAGCGACATTTACGCTTTTGCATACCACCCCCCAAATAAACGGCTGTACCACCGGTATGTTTGTTGTATGCAAAGACCTTCACGATAATTGAAATAAGCGGTGAAAAGATGAGTTCTCAGGACAAGGGCACGACGCCAAGCAAGAGCACGAGCAATGCGGATCTGGATGAGCAGGCGCTTTTCTACCACCGCTATCCTCGCCCCGGAAAACTTGAAATCCAGGCATCCAAACCGCTCGGCAACCAGCGAGATCTGGCACTTGCCTATTCGCCAGGGGTTGCAGCCCCGTGTCTTGCTATCCATGAGAATCCTGAAACGGCAGCGGAATATACTGCACGCGCCAACCTTGTGGCGGTGATTTCCAACGGCACCGCCGTCCTCGGTCTGGGCAATATCGGGCCGTTGGCATCAAAGCCCGTCATGGAAGGCAAAGCCGTCCTCTTCAAGAAATTCGCCGGCATCGACGTCTTCGATATCGAAATCGAGGCGCCCGGCATCAACGACATGGTGTCTACCATTTCGGCGCTGGAGCCGACCTTTGGCGGTATCAATCTCGAAGATATCAAGGCGCCGGAGTGCTTCGAAGTCGAGCGCCAGCTGCGCGCTAAGATGAACATCCCGGTCTTCCACGACGATCAGCATGGTACGGCCATCATCGTTGCCGCAGCCGTGACCAATGCTCTGGAACTTGCAGGCAAGTCTCTTTCCGACGTCAAGATCGTTGCCTCCGGTGCCGGTGCGGCGGCTCTCGCCTGCCTCAACCTACTTGTTGAGATGGGCGCAAAGCGGGAAAACATCTGGGTCCATGATATTGAGGGCCTCGTCTACGAAGGCCGCAACACACTGATGGACGAGTGGAAGGAAATCTACGCGCAGAAGACCGAAAAACGCGTGCTGGCCGAATCCATCGAAGGCGCCGATGTTTTCCTTGGTCTGTCGGCTGCTGGCGTTCTCAAGCCCGAGCTTCTGGCCAAGATGGCGGAAAAGCCGCTGATTCTGGCATTGGCCAACCCAAAGCCTGAGATCATGCCGGATGAAGCGCGCGCTGCCCGCCCTGACGCGATGATCTGCACGGGCCGTTCCGACTTCCCGAACCAGGTCAATAACGTCCTCTGCTTCCCTTACATCTTCCGCGGTGCGCTGGATTGTGGCGCAACCAGCATCAATGAAGAAATGAAAATGGCAGCCGTTCGCGCCATCGCCGAGCTGGCCCGCGAAGAAGTCTCCGAAGTCGCAGCAAAGGCCTACAGCGAAGAAACTCCGGTCTTCGGCCCGAACTACCTCATTCCGTCACCGTTCGATCCGCGCCTCATCCTGCGTATCGCGCCGGCGGTTGCCCGCGCAGCTGCCGCAAGCGGTGTCGCTTCGCGACCGATCACGGATTTCGATGCCTATCTCGACCAGTTGAACCGGTTCGTGTGGCGCTCCGGCTTCATCATGAAGCCGATCTTCAACAGCGCCAAGAGCGCGGAAAAGAAGCGCATCATCTTTGCGGAGGGCGAAGACGAGCGCGTGCTGCGCGCAGCCCAGGTTCTCCTCGAAGAAGGAACAGGTGTTCCGATCCTGATCGGGCGTCCGCAGATTATCGAAACGCGCCTGAAGCGCTTTGGCCTGCGCATTCGTCCGAATGCCGATTTCGCCGTCGTCAATCCCGAAGACGATCCGCGCTACCGTGAATATGTCGACGACTACTTCGCGCTTGTCGGTCGCGCCGGCATCAATCCGGAAGCAGCCCGCACGATCATACGCACGAACAGCACGGTCATCGGCGCGCTTTCCGTCAAGCGCGGCGAGGCGGATGCGTTGATCTGCGGTCTTGAAGGCCGGTTCGACCGGCACTTGCGTGACGTGAACCAGATCATCGGCAAGCAAGAAGGCGTGCAGTCCTTCGCTGGCCTCAGTCTGCTGATCACACAGCGCGGCGCGCTGTTCATGACGGACACCTTCGTCAACTACGATCCAAGCTCTGAAGACATTGCTGAAATGGCGATGCTGGCGGCCAAGGAAATCAAGCGCTTCGGCATCACGCCAAAGATCGCGCTTGCCAGCCATTCAAACTTCGGATCGCGTGATTCTGCCAGCGCCCGCAAGATGCGCGCTGCGTTGCAACTCGTTCGCGATGCAGCGCCGCATCTGGAAATCGATGGCGAAATGCAGGGTGGCTCAGCGCTTTCGGAAATTCTGCGCAAACGCGCCATGCCGAACAGCGCGCTTTCCGGCGAGGCGAACCTCCTGGTGTTTCCGAACCTCGATTCGGCCAATATCTCGCTTGGCATCGTCCGCACCATGACGGAAGGGCTGCATGTCGGCCCGATCCTGCTCGGTACCGCGCTTCCGGCCCACATCCTGTCACCGACCGTCACGTCTCGCGGTGTGGTCAATATGGCAGCGCTCGCCGCCGTGCAGGCGTCTCATCCCTCTGCGTGAGGACTTTGGCCGGCCGGCATTGCGTTATTTCCAATTAACGCAATTTTGAAACTGCTGTTGCCGCATTGCGGCACAGCCCTATGCTATCCTGAACTTAATCATGCTGCGCGCGTTCGTGATTGATGTTGAGAAGGATGCCGACTGAATGCTGACGGGCCTGCATAAATCCGCCTTACCTGTTTCGCCACGCAGCATCCGGCTTATCGGCTCTGTGCTGGCCGCCTGCCTCGTTGCCCCGCTTACGACGCAGGCACAGGACATCTGCCAAACGCTCGAGGCACAGCTTAGACAACCCTCAAACTCCAGGCAGGTCATCGGCAACACGTCGGAGGTGCGACGGTTCGCCAATGCGCTGACGCAGCAGAATCTCGTCATACGCCGCATCAAGAACGATCTGCGACGCTATGGCTGCTCATCCGGCAGCGTCATCGTTTATGGCAACCCCAACACCGATCTGTGCCTGGAAATCACCGATGCGCTGACGCAGGCCGAAGCCGAGCGGGACATGATCGAGCAAGACCGCAATCATGCGCTTTCGCAACGGCGCACCGTTGACGCGGACCGACAAGACCGCATCATGGCGGCACTTGAGGCAGAAGGTTGCCTTGACAGACGTCCGTCCGATTATGCCGCCATAGATCCTGTGCCCGATACACAGCCGCGCGACTATACTGACCCGCTTCGCGACGATGATGGCTGGGGCAATGGCTATGCGCCCGGTCCCGACATACAGGTTCAAGGCGAGCTGAGGACGCTTTGTGTACGCACATGCGACGGTGCCTTCTTCCCGATCTCGTCCAATGCATCTCCGCAGGATTTCCCGGAGCAGGCGGCGCAATGCGAGCGGATGTGCCCGGGAACCGAAACTGAACTTTTCTATCATGCCATGGTGGGACAGGAGAGCTCCGACATGGTTTCGGCAAAGACTGGCCAGCCCTATAAGTCCATGCCGACCGCCTTCGCCTACCGGAACGGCTCGCCGTCTTCGCGCTCTGCGTCATGCAGTTGCAACATGGCAGCCTATCATCAGGAAATGAAGCGGCAGGAGCAGCAGGCGAGCGCACCTCAATCTCTGCCAAATCATTCCTCTTTCAACGAGACGCCGTCCACCCAGCCCTACTCGGGTATCACCCGCATTCCCTCCCCCCAGCCTGAGACCAAAAAGCCCGCAGATCATCCTGCATCCTCACAAGAGGAAGCCAAGGCTGCCCCTGTTCCAGAACGCGATTACGATCCGAAGAACAGCAAGGTCCGCGTTGTCGGCCCCCAGTTTCTCCCGGAAGAAACCAGCCGCATCGACTTGAAAAATCCCGCATTGAAAGGTGCCCAGCCACAGCAAGAATAGCGTGAGGGCTTGAAGCCCGTCCCGCAAAAGCATGCAGTGGTTTTGGAAGCCGACCTGCGAAAAAAGCAGACATCGAAAGCAAGATCGCGACACGATTGTCTCCTCGCCAGAGGAACTCCAGCCAACCGACGTTGACCGGAGAGACCTCTGACTGAGCGATCCTTTAGCGTCGAGCGATGACTTAGAGTCTCCACAGACGTGGACGGCTTCAGTTCGCCAGCGCACTTTACCGCGAGGATGCATCGCACTCTTGCCTAGAGCGTTTCCTTGTTAAATAGAAACAGTTCTGTTGGTTCAAACGGGATCGACTGATTGTCCGGGCGGCGCGTGCCGTAGCCAACGCATACGGCCAAGCCGTCCGGGCAAGCAGGTGGCCCGTTT